>JAFXQV010000003.1 GCA_017526785.1 Oscillibacter sp.
ACGGGGAAACGGCATGAATAAGAGCCTGTTCCGGGGTTCAATTTTCGGCGTGATTTTGCCGATTCTCTACAGTTTCTTTCCGTCTTAATCAAGGCTTCCATATTTTGGAAAATTCCCCTACAAAAAAGTTATGCCGACTAACGACAGCACATCGTGGAACTCTCTGTAATGCAGTCTGTGATTGCCCACCACAAAGTGAGAAGTTGCGGACATGGAAAAAGGCCGCACATTTTCCCGGATATGGCTTGCAAAACGCGGGAGGGGGTGCTATAATCGGGTTCGCGCCGATTACGGCAATCAGCGGCGCGGAAGTTTCCGCGACGGGACGAGGTGGAACGCTTATGAGACCTGAACAGAGACGCCGACACATCCGTCGGCGTCGAACGCCGTACACGGCTTTGTTTCGCCGTGTGCCTGTTGCCGCCCCCGCGCGGGGCGTTCCGAGGGGGTGTCGCCTTGAATAACGTGGGCGCGACGGTCATTATACTGCTTGTGGCGGCGGCTGTCCGGCTTTTCGTCATTCCGAAGTTCACGCTCATGCCGGGACGCTTACAGTTCTTCTTAGAGCAGGGCGTCCGGATATGCGATACCGTCGCCGCGTTTCTCGTGAAAGCCGGACATGCCCTGAAACGGGCGGCCGTGGGCTTTGTGCGCGGACTGGTACGCGCCGGACGCGCCATCGGCGGGTTCTGTACGCGCCATGTGCGCGAGCTGATAGCGTGGGGCGTTGTCATCGGCGTTCTGCTGGTGCTGTGCCTGATGATACCCGCCCCCGCCGAACATGAGGAAATCAATGTTGCCATGCGGGACGCGGTGCTTCACGAGGAGAACCAAATCAGCCTCTTTGGCTGGCGGAACGTCAACCCCGCCCTGATAGCCGCCATGACCGTGAGTGGAATTCTGCTGGCGGCGGCACTGCTGATTCGGTTGTTTCTGGTGCCGAGACTGTCCCTTGTGCCGGGACGCCTCCAACTCGTGTTGGAGACCATCATCAACCTGTTGGACGGCCTCGCCGGGGTCGCGGACAACAAAAGTATGAAAATTCCCTTTATCGGCGCGTACGTGTTCGCGGCGGGCGTCTACATCTTCACGGGGACGCTCTTTGAGCTCTTCGGGCTGCAGGCCGTCACTACGCGTGGCACCTCCGTCACGCTCCCCGCGCCGTTAAGCGACGTAAACGCCGCAATCTGTATGGGGTGCCTGAGCTACCTCGTGATTTTGTGCGGCGGCGCGGTGAAAAGAGGCCGCAAGGGCGTTATCGCCGCCCTGAAAGAGTTCTCCCTGCCAATCTCCATGAGTTTCCGTCTGTTCGGCGCGCTGTTGAGCGGACTGTTAGTCACGGACCTTGTCTATCACTACGCCTCTTTGAGTTACGGCATTCCGGTCATTGTGGGCGTCATCTTCACGCTGTTGCACGCGGTCGTCCAGACGTACGTTCTGACCATGCTTGTGGGCATGTACTACCGGGAAGTGACAGAGGAAGAGGAACCCAAGAAAGAACCTGCGGATTTTTCAGCCTGAAAGCCTCTGTTTCCGCCGCAAGTCGAAAACAGTTGAACAATAAATACCATTCATGGGGGAAAGAAAAATGAAACACAGAAAAGTATGCGCGTTGCTCCTGTTGACATTCCTGCTGGCGGCACTGTTCGCGGTTCCGGCGCTCGCCGCGCCGCTGGACGCCCCTCCGCCCGATATGGCCGCCGCCGCGTCCAGTGAGGGACAGGTCGTCTCCGGCAAGGCGTTTGCCAGCGGAATCGCAATCGGTCTGGCCGCCGCCGGGGGAGCCATTGCCATGGGTATCGCGGTCGCCAAGGCAGGCGGAAGCATCGCCCGTCAGCCGGAATCCGCCGGGGAAATCAGGTCTACGCTGATGCTGGGTCTCGTGTTCATTGAGACGGCTATCATTTACGCGTTGCTGGTCGTCATTCTCATTATCTTTGTCCTGTAAAGGCGGGTGCAAAGAGAATGCCACTGAATATTGACTTTCAGCAGATTTTGCTACATCTGTTGAACTTCGCCATTCTCGCGGCGGGGCTGTACTTCCTGCTCTACAAGCCCGTGAAGCAGTTCATGATAAAGCGCATGAACGTTTACGGGGAGCGGGAGGCCGCCGCGTCGAAGAACGAGACCGAAGCCGAAAAACTCCGTCAGAAGTACGAGCAGATGATTTTGGACGCAGACGAGGAAATACAGCGCCAGAAAGCAGAAGCGAGTGAGGAACTGGAAGCGGAAAAACGTCTGCAACTCGACCAAGCCCGCGCCGAGGCGCGGAAAATCATCAGCACGGCCAGCAAGACGGCGGAAATACGCAGTCAGAAGGTCTTGCAGGACGCACACGAGGAAATCCGGTCGATGGCGGTCGAAATGGTCGAAAAGCTGGTCATGGAATCGGGCGGCGATGCCTTGGACGCGTTCCTGAACGCGGCGGAAAGAAAGCAGGCGGACAATGGCTGAGACGAAACACCGGGTAGTCCTCCAGAGCGACACGCCCCCCACAGAGGAACAAAAACGGCGTCTGGCCGCGTTCGTCCACAGGACGTACGATTTCGATGTCCCCATTGAGTGGGAGGAGACGCCGGAACTGTCGGGCGGCTTCCGCCTGCACGTCGACCGGGACTTGTACGACTGGAGCCTTGAGGGACGTTTGCGGCAGTTCCGGGAGCGTATGGCCAAACTCCCCACGGGGCCGAAAAACATTATGCCGCTTCTGCGGAACACCATGGAGCAGTTTTCGCCGGACATTCTCCGCGAGGAGCGCGGCGAGGTGGCGTCTGTGGGCGACGGTATCGCCCGTATTAAGGGTCTGCCGAACGCCGCCTACGGCGAGGTGCTGGAATTCTCCAACGGCGTCCGGGGCATGGTGCAGGACTTGAAAGAGGATTCCATAGGCTGTGTCCTGTTCCACGATGATGGGAGCGTCCGCGAGGGAAGCACGGCGCGTTGTACCGGAAATACGGCCGGAATGCCCGTGGGCATTCAGTTCTTGGGACGCGTCGTCGACGCGCTCGGCACCCCCATCGACGGCAAGGGGCCAATCAAATTCGACGGCTACCGCCCCATTGAGATTCCCGCGCCGGGTATCCTCGAACGCCAGCCCGTGGACAAGCCGCTGGAAACCGGTATCTTGTGCATTGACTCCATGTTTCCTATCGGGCGCGGACAGCGTGAGCTAATCATCGGCGACCGCCAGACCGGAAAGACCGCTATCGCCGTTGACACTATTCTCAACCAGAAGCACGAGAAGGTCATCTGCATTTACGTGGCAATCGGGCAGAAGTCCAGCGCCGTGGCGCAACTGGCCGCCAGCCTCGAAAAGCAGGGCGCGTTGGATTATACGATTATCATCAACGCCCCCGCCAGCGCCCCCGCCGCCGAACAGTATATAGCGCCCTACGCCGGGTGTGCTATGGGCGAACACTTCATGTATATGGGGCGTGACGTGCTGATTATCTACGACGACCTCAGCAAGCACGCCATCGCGTATCGCGCGCTAAGTCTTCTGCTGGAACGTTCCCCCGGGCGTGAAGCGTACCCCGGCGACGTGTTCTACCTGCATTCCCGTCTGTTGGAGCGCTCCGCGCATTTGTGCGACGAACTCGGCGGCGGCAGTCTGACGGCCTTGCCGATTATCGAAACGCAGGCCGGGGACGTGTCAGCTTATATCCCGACCAACGTCATCTCGATTACGGACGGGCAAATCTATCTGGAAAGCAACCTCTTCTTCTCCGGACAGCGCCCGGCGGTGAACGTCGGCCTGTCTGTGTCGCGTGTCGGCGGTGCCGCCCAGACAAAGGCAATGAAGCGCGCTTCCGGCGCGTTGCGCCTCGACCTCGCGCAGTATCGCGAAATGGAGGTCTTTACCCAGTTCTCCAGCGACCTCGACGACACGACCAAGCGTCAGTTGATTTACGGCAGCGGCCTCATGCTCCTGTTGCGGCAAAAGCAGTATTCGCCCATGGTTCGGCACCGTCAAGTAGCCTTACTCGTCGCGGCGCTGAATCATACCATGGTCGACATCCCGCAGAACCACCTCAACGAGTACCGGGAGGAACTGCTGGCGACCGTCGAGCGCACCAACCGCAACGAGTGCCAGCGCATTGACCGCAACGGCAAATTAGACGACGAAGACCGCGACCGCATTCTGAATACGGCGAAGAAGTTCGCCGAGGACTACTTGCGCCGTCTGCGCCGCAAAGACGAGGAGCCGGCCGCGAAACAGGGCGGTGGCGCGTAATGGCCAATGTCAAGGAACTGAAAGCCCGTATCGAGGGCGTGAAGGAAACAAGGAAAATCACCAACGCCATGTATTTAGTGGCGTCCACGAAACTGCGCCACGCGCGCGAGGAACTCGACAAAACCCGCCCTTATTTCGACGCCATGCGGCAGGAGGTTTTGCGCGTGTTCCGCACCGGGCAGAGCGTCAAGAGCCGTTACTTCTACCTGCCCGAGAGCGGACTGCACAAGCACGGCGTGTGCGGCATTCTGGTCATCACCGCCGACAAAGGCCTTGCGGGCGCGTACAACCTGAACGCCATTCGCAAAGTCGAAGAACTCCTGAAAGAGAAGCCCGACGCGCGTTTGTTTGTCGTCGGGGAGTACGGGCGGCGTCACTTCCGTATGAGGCACCAGCCTTTCGAGACCGATTTTCGCTACACGGCGCAAGACCCCACATTCAACCGCGCCCGTCAGATTTGCACCGAGCTTTTAGACCTCTACGACAAGAAAGAACTCAATGAACTGGTCGTGGTCTACACGGAAATGAAAAGTTCGCTGAGTACGGAGACCCTGTTACAGCGCCTCCTCCCCATGCAAAGGGAGAAGTTCGAGAACGAGAACAACCCCGACGAAGGCAAGTTTGAGTTTCTGCCGTCTTTCGACGCCGTGCTGGCGGCGGTCATGCGGAGCTATATCAGCGGATTTATTTACAGCGCGCTCGTGGACAGCTTTTGCAGTGAGCAAAATTCCCGTGTCACGGCCATGGACGCCGCCGGACGCAACGCCGAAGAGCTGTTGTCGGAACTGTCCCTACAGCTCAACAGGGAGCGTCAGAGCGCCATTACACAGGAAATTACAGAGATTTCCGCCGGAGCTATGGCGCAGAGGCGGAACAACAGTAGAAGGGAGGCGTCCGATTGAACACGGGAATTATAGTGCAGGTTTCCGGGCCTGTCGTGGACGTGCGTTTTGAACCCGGAAAGTTACCCGGTATCCGGGAAGTGCTGACCGTGGAGGTCGATAATAAAGAGCGGGTCATGGAAGTCAGCCAGCATATCGGCCGGGAGTGCGTCCGTTGCGTGCTGTTCAGCGGAAGCGAGGGACTGCGGCGCGGCATGACCGCCACCGCCCCCGGGCGCACAATCGTTGTCCCCGTCGGTAAGGCCGTCCTTGGGCGCATGTTCAACGTGCTGGGAACCCCGATTGACGGCGGCGAGGCCGTGCCGGAGGACGCCGAACGCTGGAGCATTTACCGTCGGCCGCCCGGATTCGACCAGCAAAGCCCGTCCGTGGAGATTCTGGAAACGGGTATCAAGGTCATTGACCTGTTGGCACCGTACGCGCGCGGCGGCAAAGTCGGCCTGTTCGGCGGCGCGGGCGTCGGAAAAACGGTGCTGATTCAGGAACTCATTCACAACGTCGCCATGGAACACGACGGCTACTCCATCTTTACGGGCGTCGGCGAGCGGAGCCGCGAGGGAAACGACCTCTGGCGCGAAATGGGCGAGAGCGGCGTTATCGACCGTACCGCGCTTGTGTTCGGCCAGATGAACGAATCCCCCGGCGTCAGAATGCGCGTGCCGCTGACCGGGCTGACCATGGCCGAGTATTTCCGCGACAAGGAACACCGCGACGTGTTGCTGTTCATCGACAACATTTTCCGTTTCGTGCAGGCCGGCAGCGAGGTCTCCACGCTCTTGGGGCGCATGCCGTCCGCCGTGGGCTACCAGCCGACGCTGGCCACCGAAATGGGCGAGTTGCAAGAGCGCATCACGTCCACGCGGGAGGGTTCGATTACGTCCGTGCAGGCGGTCTACGTCCCCGCCGACGACTTGACCGACCCCGCCACCGCCGCGACGTTCACGCACCTTGACGCGACCACGGTTTTGAGCCGGAAAATCGTCGAGGAGGGCATTTACCCGGCCGTCGACCCGCTGGCGTCCACGTCGCGCATTTTGCAGGCGGACACCGTCGGCGAGAAGCACTACACCACCGCCCGCCGCGTGCAGGAAATGCTACAGAAGTACCGCGAACTTCAGGACATTATCGCCATTCTGGGCATGGACGAACTCAGCGACGAGGACAAGGAAGTGGTCTACCGCGCCCGGAAGCTGAAACGTTTCCTGTCACAGCCGTTCCACGTCGGCGAAAAGTTCACGGGCGTTCCCGGGCGCTACGTCAAGCTCGCCGACACACTCGAGGGCTTCGCGGCGATTATCAACGGCGACATGGACAAGTATCCGGAGGCGGCTTTCTACAACGTCGGCACGATTGAGGACGCACTCGCCAAGGCGAAAACGCTGGAGGCGCAGTAATCATGGCTGACGAATTTCGGGTGCACATTGTCGCGTCCGACCGGGACTTTTTTGACGGCGCTTGCACGTCCATCCGGGTTCCGACCGTCGACGGCGCGTTAGGCCTTATGGCGCGCCACATCGACATTGTAACGGCGCTGGTACCCGGCGAAATGTGGTACCGTCTCCCGGACGGCACCGAAAGCACGGCGGCAGTCAGTCACGGCCTGCTCCGCATGGAGGACAACGACGTGCTGATTTTAGTCGACAGCGCGGAACATCCGGAGGAAATCGACATGGTACGCGCCAGACGCGCCGCCGAACACGCGAAAGAAATCATGTTGCAGAGCAAGAGCTGGCAGGAGTACCTACAGACGCAGGCAAGCCTTTCGCGGGCGATGAACCGCCTGAAAGCCGCCCACCGCGCCAACTCGCAGGAATTTGACTGACCATTTCGGGAACTGTGCGGAACGCCGGAGACGGTTTCCGTACAGTTTATTATTAGAAAGCAGGTGCATGATGTCGCTTGACCGTTACGAGTCGCCGTTGTCGTCGCGCTACGCCTCGGCGTTCATGCTGGAACTCTTTTCGCACAGGAGGCGCATTGAGACGTGGCGGCGCTTATGGGTGGAGTTAGCCCGCGCCGAATCGCGTTTAGGGCTGCCCGTCACACCGGAGCAGGTCGCCGAACTCGAAGAACACCTTCACGACATTGACTTTGACCTCGCCGCGAAGCGGGAGGCCGAAGTCCGACACGATGTCATGGCGCATATTTACGCCTATGGCAAGGCCGCGCCGTCGGCCGCTGGGATTCTGCACTTAGGCGCGACGAGTTGCTATGTCACGGACAACGCCGACCTGATTTTGTACCGGGAGGGATTGCGTTATCTCCGGGGCGAACTGCTGGCGGTACTGAAAAACCTGTCCGCGTTCGCCCGGGAGTACCGCGCCACGCCGACACTCGGCTACACGCACTATCAGCCCGCGCAGCTTGTGACCGTCGGGAAGCGCGCCGCACTCTGGATACAGGACTTTTTGTCGGACTTGGACGAACTCGATTTCACGGTGTCGCGCATGAAATTCTTAGGGTGCCGCGGGACGACCGGAACGGAAGCCAGCTTTATGGACTTGTTCGAGGGCGACGGCGCGAAAATCGACGAAATGAACCGTCAGATTTCCGCCGCGTTCGGGTTCGATAGCTGTTACCCGGTGTCGGGGCAGACCTACCCCCGCAAGACGGACAGCGCAATCTTGAACGCGCTGAGCGCAATCGCCCAGAGCGCCTACCGTATGGCAAACGATATCCGGCTGTTACAGCACGACAGGCAGTTAGAAGAACCCTTCGAGAAACATCAAATCGGGTCGTCGGCAATGGCCTACAAACGAAATCCCATGCGTTGCGAGCGAATCTGTTCGCTTTCGCGCTACCTGATGGCCGACGCCGCCAACGCGCCTATGACGGCCTCTGTACAGTGGCTGGAGCGTACGCTGGACGATTCCGCGAACCGCCGAATTTCACTGCCGGAGGGCTTTCTGTGCGCCGACGCCGTGCTACGGCTTTGCCGCAACGTCACGGACGGACTGCGCGTCAATGAAAAAATCGTCGACAAGACCTGCCGGGAGTACCTGCCGTTCATCGCCACGGAAAATCTGATGATGGAGGCGGTCAAGCGCGGCGGGAACCGTCAGGAACTGCACGAGATTATCCGGGCATGTTCCATGGCGGCGACGCTCAAAATGCGCGACGGCGAGCCGTGCGACTTACTCGACCGTTTAGCGCGGGAACCCGCGTTTTCCATGACCCGAGAGGAGATGGAAACGCTTCTGGAACCGTCACGCTATATCGGGCGCTGTCCCGAACAGGTCGACGCGTTCCTGTCGCAAATTGAGCCGCTTCTGAGCGGCGCGAACGCCGACGCCGTGGAAATCAACCTGTGAAAACGACGCGCCACCCGTGCGAGGGTGACGCGTTTTTGTTACACGTATTTCTGATTGGTCACGTCAAAGACGCCCCGGGTCGTCAGCCGCAGAGCCGGGAGAACCGGAAGAGCCATAAAGGAGAGCGTCATAAAGGGGTCTATGCCCCGGTGTACGCCCAGCCGGAAGGCCTGCGCCTTGGCCTCCTCCAACGCCCGGTTCACGTCCGACAAAACGCCGCCGCTCATAAGCCCCGCGATTTCCAGCCGGACATAAGCCCGGGTTTCGCCGCCGGACAACACCACGATTCCGCCGCCCATTTCTGCGACCCGGTTCGCGGCGTCGGCCATATCCGCGTCGTTGGTGCCGACCACAATAATATTGTGGCTGTCATGGGAAATGGACGTGGCGACCGCGCCGGATTTCAGCCCGTATCCGCGCAGGTAGCCCACGCCGATATGTCCCGTGTTCTTGTGGCGCTCGACGACCGCGATTTTGAGTGTGTCCGAGGCGGTGTCGACGGCGGAGGCGTAGCCGTCGTCACGGGTGACAATCTCGCCGGGAACCAGTCCCAGCACGCCCCGGGGACGCGATTCCCGGAAGTCCGCCGCCGTCAGGTGCCGAACCCGGAAGGTGTCCCGCGCCCGCTGTTCCAGTTTGGGGTCGACTTCGGGAGCCGGGAAGTCCGCCACGCGCTGTCCGTCGAACATGCAGACGCCCTTTTTGTAGACTTCCAAAATGTTGAAGTCCCGAAAGTTGTCAATGACCACGAAATCCGCCAGAAATCCCGGCGCGACCGCCCCGCGATTGTTCAGCAGGAAATACCGCGCCGCGTGGTGGGACGCGCATTTCACGGCGATGATGGGGTCTACCCCCGCGCGAATGGCGCGGCGGACAATATAATCTATGTGTCCCCTTTCCAGCAGGTCATTGGGGTGCTTGTCGTCGGTGCAGAACATGCAGTAGGTGTAATATTTCGGGGTGAGGAGCGGCAGAAGCGCGTCCAGATTCCGGGCGGCGGTTCCCTCCCGAATCATGATGTACTGTCCGCGGCTCAGCTTCGCTATGGCGTCCTCCAGCCGGAAGCATTCGTGGTCGGAGTAGACCCCGGCGGCAATGTAGGCGTTCAGCGCGTTGCCGGACAGTTCCGGGGCGTGGCCGTCAATCTTCTTGTGGTGGCTCTGGGCGGCCACAATCTTTTCGAGTACCTCTGTGTCCGCGCCGACGACGCCGGGGAAGTTCATCATCTCCGCGAGACCCTCCACGCGGTTGTGGGCGTAAAAGGAATCAATGGCGCGGAAGTCCAGAACCGCGCCCGACTCGTCCAGCGGCGCGGCGGGTACACAGCTCGGGAGCATGACCCGCACATCCACGGGCAGTCCCTCCGTGGCCTGTAACATGTACTCAATGCCCGCCGCGCCCATCACGTTGGCGATTTCGTGAGGGTCTGTGACTACGGTCGTGGTTCCGTGGGGCAGAACCGCCCGGGCGAACTCGGCGGGCAGTACCAGCGAACTTTCCAGATGAATATGGGCGTCGACAAAGCCCGGAAGCACCAGTTTCCCGGAAACGTCGACTTCGGTTTCCCCCTCGTATTGTCCCATGCCCGCGATGAGACCGCCCGCTATCGCAATGTCCCCGTGGCTCAACTCGTTGCAGAACACGTTGACATAATCGGCGTTTTTCAAGACCAAATCGGCCTTTTTCCGTCCGGCGGCCACTTCCACGACATGCTGTTTCCGCGCCATTTTCCGGTTGATTCTCCCCGTGTAACTTTCCCGGTATGCCATACTTGCGCCTCCTTTTTTGTCGTTCCCGGTGTCCGTGCATAAAATACCACAAAATTGTCCGGCTTTTCAAGCCCGGCAAATTGACGCTTGCAAAACACTCTGACAGCGTATATAATATTTTCCACCCTAAGGGACGAAGAAAGGCAGGAACAAAAACGCATGGACAGTTTATATCTCGTCATGCCCGCCTATAATGAAGAGGAGAACATCGCGGAGGTCGTGCGGGCATGGTATCCGGTGCTGGACGGCAAGGACGAGGCGTCGCGCATGGTCGTCGCCGACAGCGGAAGCACCGACGGCACCCACAGCATTTTGGAGGAACTGCGGACGGAGTTCCCGAAACTCGAAATTCTCTCCGACACGGACAAACAGCATGGCCCCAAGGTTATCGCCCTGTACGATTACGCCATTCAGCACGGAGCCACGTACATTTTCCAGACGGATTCCGACGGGCAGACCGACCCCGCCGAGTTTGAGGCGTTCTGGAATCTGCGGGAGCGCTACGCCGGAATCTTCGGGTTCCGCAAGGAGCGCGGGGACGGGAAAATCCGGGCGTTCGTGGAACGCGTCGTATGCCTGCTGTTAGGACTGTATTTCCGCGTGACGGTTCCCGACGCTAACGCGCCCTTCCGCCTCATGCGCGCCGAGACCGTGGCGAAATACCTGCCCCGCATGGCTCCCGACTACAACCTGCCCAATATCATGATGACGACGTTTTTCGCCTACTACGGGGAGCGGATACGGTTCCGGAAAATCACGTTCCGGCCGCGTCAGGCGGGCGTCAACTCCGTGAACGTCCGAAAGATTATCGGAATCGGCTGGAAGGCGCTGGGCGATTTCCGCGCGTTCCGCAAGGAGATGATAGCCGACGGAAAGGGTGACAACGCGTGAACTGGGAGAAAATCAAAATCTATTACGCCCCTTTCCGGGACGTGATACCGTACCTGTTTTTCGGCGTCTGCACGACGCTGGTCAATATCGTGGCGTACTGGGTATCGGCGCACCCGCTGGGGCTGGGCGTCACGGCGTCAACCGTCATTGCGTGGGTGCTGGCGGTGCTGTTCGCGTACGTCACGAATCGGCGCTGGGTGTTCCACAGCTCGGCGCGTACGGCGGCCGAAATCACGCGGGAAATGGCGTCGTTCTTCTCGTGCCGGCTGGCCACGGGTCTGCTGGACGTGGGCTGTATGTTCCTGTTCGTGGACGTTCTGGGCTGGAACGATATTTTGATAAAGGCACTCGACAACGTGCTTGTGGTCGTGCTGAACTATGTTTTTAGCAGGCTTCTGATTTTCCGGAAACGCCCTGAAACTTGAAAACGGAGACATTATCACACATGAAACAGTCAAAACAATGGGAAATTCCTCTGACGGGCGCGGCGTTCGCGCTGTTTTTCCTTGTCTCGTGCCACAGGCTGACCATGTCGGCGCTCTGGTTCGACGAGGCCATAGAATATTGGTATTCCAAAGTCTTAACGGGGCCGCTTCCCTTCTCGCAGACCGCGAACATGTACGAGCGGATTATCACGACTTTGCAACCGCCGCTGTACAACGTCTTGCTGTGGTTCTGGTTGCGTGTCAGCGACACGGAATGGTGGTTTCGATTTTTCGGCGTGTGCGCTGGGCTTGTCGGCATGGTCGCGCTTCACAAGACCGTCCGGCGCTATACCGGGAAATCTTGGCTTGCGTCGGTGACGGTCTGTGGCGCGGCGTTCGTCTACCGGATGTCGTTCTACTGGCAGGAGGCCGCCGAATACTGCCTGCTGCTTGCAAGCCTGTTCTGGACGGTCTACGCGTGGTTCCTTCTGCTGGAAGAGCCGTCCCGGAAACACATCGTGTTGTTCATCCTGTCGGCGGTCGTACCCGTGTACAGCCAGTACGGGGCGGCTTTCCCGGTGGCGGCGCTGGCGCTCGTGGCGCTGTTCCACATGCGGAGCGTGCGGCGTACGCTGGAACTGTGCGCGGGGTACGCTGTCGCGCTGATTTGCGCCGGAGCGCCCCTGTGGTTCCTGTTCCTCAAAAAACAGTTGCCCATGCAGCGCGGCGGGAGTTTCGCCGGAGCCGCGATTTCCTTCGACGGCGGGTTTTTGCGTGACACCTGCGAAAGCCTGTTAAAAGTGTTCCGCTGGAACATCGCCCCGGACTACTCCGGCATGTCGGCGCGGCTTCTGCTGGGACTGGCGCTGTTGCTGTCGCTGGCGGTGCTGATTTGGGGGCGGCGTACGGCGCGGGCGTTCGTCGTCGCCAACGCGCTGACGTGGATTTTCTACTACTTCGCGGTCAAAGTCGGCGTCTACGCCGATATGTCCTACGGCGGCTTCGGCAACCGCTATAACCTGTTCTTCCTGCCGCTGTGGATTCCGTACGCGGTCGTACTGCTCTGGGAGTGCGTGCGGGTACTCGGAGAGGAAACGTTTCTGGAAAAGCGCGGCGTCCCGGCGCTTGTGCTGGGCGCGGCGGTGTGCTTCGCGGCGTGTTCGTGCGTGATATCGTGGGACACGCGCCTGTCGAAAAACTGGATTAAAGACGACATCCGGGAGGCGGTCTACCGCTGGTACGACGCCGGAGGCCCCGACGAGACGACACTTGTCTACTACGCCGCAAACGGCGGCTTCGCCTACTACGTCCGCATGACGCCCGGCTACACCGCCGACACCGAAAAGCGCGTCACGTACATGGACTGGGTCGAGGGCAAGAGCGGCGACGTGTACCGCGCCTATTTCGACAGCCTCTACGGCCTGTACTGGCCGGACACGCTCTATATCGTCTCCGACCACAACAACCCCGATTTGAACACAATGCTGAATGAATTTCGGGAAGAGGGGTACGATGTAGAGGAGCTTTACAATTACGACGAGGGCGCGAAACTGCTACGTCTGCGGCTTCACGCCTGACGACGGGGGGAGTGAACATGCGGACGCGCAAGCGAATTGTCATTTTGTTCTGTGTCCTGCTGTGGATACTGGGTACGCGCGCGGGGGCGGCGGAGGGTTCCCGCGCCGGACGGAAATTGATACTCGTGCTGGACGCGAGCCGCTCTTTGCCGGGCTACACCGACCGCGCCACCGGGCAGTCCGTGCCGGGGACTGACCCCGACGGCCTGCGCTTCGACGCCATCGAGGAGTTTTTGGACTATCTCCGCCGCGACACCGCCACGGGCAGCCATGAGCGCTACGAGGTGGGGTGCGTGATTTTCTCGAACGATATCGACGCTTCCCGCGACCCCGAACCGCTGGAAACGTCAGACTTAAGCCGGGCGGCGCTGGAGGCGGCGTCGGCGAAGGCCAAGGGACAGTACACGAACACGGGCGCGGCACTCTGGGAGGCCATCCGGCTGGCCGGGAAGGGCAACCCCGACGCCCGGACGGCGATACTGTTAGTCAGTGACGGTCTGACGGACTTAGGCTCCGACGCCGCCGCGCTTGCGCGTTCCAAGACGCTGGAAGCCGACGCAATCCGCGCCGCCCGAGAAGGGAACATTCCGATTCTCACACTCTGCCTGAACATGAACGGCGCGGCGGACGTGTCGGAAATGCGCCAGATAGCGTCCGACGAGTTCCTTTTCCGGGAATTGAACTCGAACCGGTATTTGTCAGAGGAGCTTTTCGCACTGCTGACGGAATCCGTCGGCACGGATACGGTATACGTCCCGGAACCCGGCGACGCGCCGCTGACATTCCGCGACAGCGTGCTGGAAATTCCTTTTGTGGTGCCGGGTTTCGGGCTGGATTCCGTGCAAATCATGTTAGTGGGGCGGACGTTCGCCGAACTGGACGACGTACGCCTGAACGCCCCCGACGGCGAGACGCTGACCCGTGACGAACTGTTAAGCGGCGGGGACGCGCTGTTAAACGTCCCTGTAAACCGCCCCGGAAACTGGACACTGCACTTAGAGGGGCGGCAGGGCGACACAGTACGCTTACGCTTACTCTATAACGCCGACTTGCAGGTGAACATGGCGCTGTCGGACGGGAACCCGTGCGAAGTCCGCGCCACGCTGGCGGCGGGCGGCGTGACCGCCGACGCCCCCGGGCAGTATCAGGGATTTTCGGCGGAATTGCTGGTCGTGCCGGAGAACGCCGCGACGACCGAACCCTACCGGGAAACCATGACACTTTCCCCGGACGGCGACGCCTTTACCACGGAGTTCGCGCCGTCCGAAATGGGGGCGTACCGTTTCGCGGTGCGGGTGTCCGCGCCGGGAGAGCTGACCGTCGCCGAGGACGCCCAAAACGTGCGGTCGTTCCCGGTGGAGCCGTGCCAGTTTGTGTCGGACTGGGCGACACGTACGTTTTCGGCGTCGACGCCCGCAGACAATCCCCCGCAAATCCTGAAAGACCCCGTGACCGTGAAAGTGTATCGCGGGGAGGCGCTGTCGGTGAACCTGCGGGAGTACGTCGACGACGAACACCCGGAAACGCTGTCCTATGCGTTACTGCGTTCCCCGGACGGCGCGGGCGTCACGCTGTCGGACGGGGTTCTTTCCGCCGAGCAGTACGCGCTTCCGTCGGCGGGCTTCATCGTCTCCGTGACCGACGACGCCGGGCAGGGCGCGGAAATGTATCTGGAAGTCTCCGCCGTGGAGCGCCCAAGCCCGCTGATTCCCATTTTGATTGTCTTGTTTTTCATCGCCGCGTTGTTTTTCGCGGCTACATTCGCGTTTCTCAACGCGCCCTATCACGGCACCATCGAAATCAGTACCGAAATCGGCGGCGCGGTGTCCCCCCGGACATTCGCGCAGTCTCCGCGAAAGGGGCTGTACCCGCTCTCGCGCTTCGGCGTCGAAAATCTGGAAAGCGCTTTCGGGCTGATTCCCGGCAGGTGCGTCTTTCATCCGGGCGGGAAGGCGTCCGTCGTTTTACGGCTTCACAAGCCCGTCCGGGCGTCGATACCGGGCGTTCCCGCTGGCGGTACGCGCAAAGTCACAATCCGGAGTGGGCAGAAAGTCAGCGTTCTGGCACCCGACCACCCCGGAAACCGTCTCGTGATACAGTTCACGAGTAAGACGCCGGTTCGGGCGGCGCGTCCGCCGAAACCGCCCCGTCCGCCCAAACCGCCCAAACCCCCGAGGCCGTAAATGTTACTTCGCCCGTCCGAGCCTCAAACCGCGCCGGACGGGTTTCCGTTTGAACCGTTCAGGAGGAACCCATGTCAAGCTATGCCAGACTGCTGTTGAGTACAGGCGGCGGCATCATCTCCGCCGGACAGCAGGCAGACCAAGCGCGCAATACCGC
This sequence comes from Oscillibacter sp., assembly GCA_017526785.1. Classification (GTDB taxonomy): domain Bacteria; phylum Bacillota; class Clostridia; order Oscillospirales; family Oscillospiraceae; genus Oscillibacter. The sequence goes on from JAFXQV010000003.1 coordinate 15,450, forward strand.
CAGCATTCTTATCGGCTTGGGCGGTACCGGCGTCCACTGTATCCGCACCATCAAAACGCAGGTCTACGACCGCCTGAAGCCGGATATTCCGGGCGCGGCGGTTCCGACTTACTCCCATATCCGCTTTCTGGGCGTCGACAGCGCCGAGGCCAGCCGACGCGGCGCGTTGCGGCAGAACCCGAACAAGCGCCCCGACAACAGCGCCTCCGCAGACCAGATTATGCCCTTGTCCGACAGCGAATTTTTCTCGATTGCCAACAACCAACTGCAACGCGCCTTTCAGAATAAGCAGGCACTGCGCCACCGGAAAGAGTTGTCGTGGCTCGAATACGAGACCATCCGGCTCCCGGACTTGACCGACGCGGGCGCGGGCGGTATCCGGCAGGTGGGGCGCTTCATGTTCATGGACAGAGCCGGAAACTTCATCGGCAAACTGGAGCAGGAAATTGAAAAGGCCAAAATCGGCCTGAGCAACCCGCGCGTGAACATCCATATATTTTCGGGATTGAGCGGCGGCACGGGTTCCGGGTGCTTTCTGGACGTTTGCTATCTCATACGGTCTATCGCCGACCGCTTGGGGGCGGTCACGATATTTGGCTACTTCTTCTTGCCGGATGTCAACTTGTGGCCTGTCCCCCGCGCGAATTCCAGCGTCCGCGACTACATCTGTAAAAACGGCTACGCGTCCATGCAGGAGTTAGACTACTGCATGAATCTGCAATTCAACGGCGGCGGCTTCTCCCAGATGTATCAGGCGAACCGCCCCCCGGTGCCGTGGAACGCCGCGCCTGTGGACATGTGCCACCTAATCTGCGCCACAGACCAAGACAATAACTCCATCGCCCAAGCCTACGACTACGCCATGAACGTGACGGCGGAATATCTCATGGACTTTCTGACGGATTCCAACGCCGCGTTTGACCTGCAACAGCACCTGTCAAACTTTCAGTCGATGATTGGCGAGGCCAACCAAAAGAAGCTGACGGGCGCCTGCATGGACTACTGTATTATTGGCGCGGCTTGCGCGAGTGTGCCGTTGCGCGAGATTAACACGTACCTTGCTTCGGAACTGTTCCACAAGTTCGCGGGCGTCCGGAAGAACAGGCCGGAACAGTCCGAGGTGGAGGCGCTGTCGTTCCACGCGCTGGCACCGGGCGCGGAGACCGCCGAGGAAGTCTACAGCGCGCTTTTCCGGGAAGTCCAGAAGGACGCCGCCCCGGAGGAGTATTTGCCGTACGCCGACGACTGGAAGTTTGTCCGCGACTACGGCAACCGCGACTTGTTAGACCACTACGCGAGACAGACCGCCGCGAAAAAGGCGCGTCTGCTTGCCAACGCGAAACGCATGGCCGACGAGGCAAGCCCCGATTCCCTGATACAGCGCGTCCGGAACGCGCTGGAACCCGTCATAAGGGACGTGAAGCGGGGACCCGTGTACGCCTACGGCGTTGTGTCGACGGCGGAGAAGCACAACCTCATCACGCTGATTGACGACTGGATTCGCCGGAATGACGAACACTTCGAGGCGGCGTCACAGCGGACGCCGGGCTGTCAGCAGGACTACGACAACGCGCGCCTGAACTTCGAGAGCCGTTCGCGGGGCTTGCTGGGCAATCGGGCGCGGTTCGAGGCCTACGAATACTATCTAAGCGCCCACGAACAGCACGAGTTAGAGCTTGTGACGTGCCAGCACATGAAACGGATTCTGCACGACTTCCGGGAGCAGGTCATGGACGCGTCGAGTAATTATTATATCCGCCTGAGCCGGGTCACGCAGAATCTGACGGACACTTTCGAGGACAATCGGCAGGCGTTAGCGTCCCACGCGGCACACCAGAACTTGGAGGGCTTCGCCACGCCCATGATGAGCGTCGCGGAACTCCGTCCGGCGCTGGACGCCGAAATCGGGCGTCTCGACGCCGCGAACATGTTCAACGCGCTTATGACGCTGATGTTACAGCGCGGGGAGGAGTGGCTGCAGGAGGACGAGGGACGCATTACGCGACTTGTCACGGACTTCTTTCTCAACACGGCCTTTCAGGACTTCGCCAACCGCACCATTACGAACTTTCTACGCGACAAGTACGAGGCGCGGGAGGGTTCCCGGCTCGACGACGACGCGCTGTCGCACTGTATTTACAACGACTGGATTCGCCCCTTGACGGAAAAGGCGCGGCCGCTGTTTTACTTCAATAATTCCATCTGGCAGGAAAGCGGGACTTCCAAACTTGCGTTCTTGTCGTATCCGGCGGAATCCGCCCCGATTGCGGCGGCGGCGCGGAGGCGTAACGCGGAGGATTCGCTGTGGGGGCTGAAAACAAGCGCACTGACAGACCGCATTTTCGTAATGTCGAGCGCGTGCGGACTTCCGTTGAGCGCGTACAACAACTGTCAGGACTATGAACAGATGTTCTACTCGTCGCGTTCGGTGGGGCGGCACATCTACGAGGGAAAGCCCGTGCCGGGCATGCGCTTCGACGACTGGCGGCGTTTGCCGTCGATTATGCCCCAAAGCGTGCTGACCGAGACCTGTTCGGACTTGCCGCCCGACTTGCAAAAGCCGATTCTGTCCGCCCGCGCCCTCTGGAAGCGTACCCGGGAGCGGAAGTTGTTGGACAACGACAGCAACTTCTACGCCGTGCCGGACGTGGACGGCTTGCGGACGGCGTCCAACGCCTGTCAGACGCTGATTGACCAGACGCGTACGCCCGACGCCATGCCGACGTTGCACGCGGCGGCGGAGAGTGTCCGGGAATATTTGCGGCGTCCGTTGCGTCTGACTGGCGACGGTCTCCCGCAGGACGGCGACCGCGGCGAGGAGGAAATCATTTTACGCGTGCAGGAAGACCACTTTGTGTCGTCCCCGGCGTATCACGCGCCAATCGCCGCGACGCTGGACGCACTCGAACAGGCCGAAGCCGTGCTTGTCGCCGCCGACGCCAAGGACGCCGAAATGAAGCGTCTGAACGAGCGTCAGGCGCAGGAGGCAGAGGCGCACAAGCGGATTATGAATGACTATTGCGAGGCGCTGTTTACGGGCGTTCTCGAAATGCGCGGGCGTTCCGTCACGTACGACAATGACGGAATGCCGCTGACGCTGTGCGACTTCAGCGGGGAGTACCCGTACGCGAGGATTCCGCCCTATCAGGCGTTCTTGAATTACCGCGCACTCAGCGCGGAGGCACAAGCGCGTATCCGGCGCGAGTACCAGAGGCGTTACCGCGAGAACGCGCCCGAACTCCGCGCCGCCGGAACGGCCTTGAAAGAGGCCTTGCCGCAAAATCGGCAGTCGATTCTCATGGAGCTGGCCGAAAACTGGGAGAACTGCGCGGAAATTCAGGCGTTTTTAAGGGACTTCTTCCAGCGTTTCCGGATGTTCTGCCTCGACAACGAACTTTAACCATGTCCGGGGGGATACTATGACCGTACAGGAACTGACCAGACAATTTTCGGAGCGCCTCCGCCGCGCCGACAGCCAGTCGGCGGTGAACGGCGCGCACACGGCACCCTGTTACCCCATGATGATTCTGACGTTAGGCGGACAAACGCGGCTGTTAAATCATGTCATCCAGTACGGTTTGCGGCAGTTGTGGCCGCCGTACTGCGACGACATCGCCTTTGTAGACGCGGAACGCACTCCCGACGGCGTACGCTTCGCGAACCCCGGACGCCATACAAGCGACCTTCCGCCGACACTCCCCGACGCCGGGAAGTCGGTACCGCTGACGGCCGCCGAACTCGGCGACATGACCGCGGAACTGTTCCGCGTCGGCACGCACTTTGAACGCGCCAACCGGGTTCTGTTGTACGCGCTTCTGGACACGGCCGGATTTCAAAGCCCCGACGAGCTGTCGTTCTGGCTGGACGCCCTCGACACGTTCCGGGCTTCCATCGACAACGTGACGCCCGTCCTGACTATGCTTTCGGTACTGTTCCGGGAGGACGGCAGAGCCGCCCGCGAACAGGCCGAACAAATCCGCGTCCGGCTTGGGGAGTGCCTCGACGCCCGCCCCGGTATGCCGTCGCTGATGCTGGTCAGCAACCGCCGGAGCGATTCTTTGATAGACCGTGACGGGACTTTGTGTCGGCGACTGGTCACGGCGTTGATTGCGGTCTCGAACAACCGGGACGCGCAGGTGGTGCAGGAACTTTTCCGCCCGGGCGCGGTCATGACGGCGGGTTACGCCCGCGCCGAAAAGCCCGTAGACGACATCAGCCGGATTTGCGTTGACCACTTACTCGACGAACTGAACGGCTTCGCGCCGTCCGGCGTCGGGGACATGTTCGGGCGCGACCGGGAGCGCACCCGGGAACGCCTTGGGCTTTCGCCGGACGGGACTTTCGTTGTGCTGGACGACGAAATAGAGCGGAACTTGCCGCGCTTCGTGCCGGAGGGCGACGAACTCCGCGAACTGTTGCGGGCGTTCCCGCTGGCGGTGCCGGACACCGCCGAAAGTGAGGCGCTGTGTGCCGAGACATCGTCGGCGCGGATTGACGCCTTGACGTTCGGGGCGTGGAACTGCTATCTGGAAAAGGCCGTCGACGACGCCCGCGACGGCATGCGCGACCGCGTCAGCGACATTCGGAACTGGCGTCGGGCGTACGCCGACGAACTCCGGCGCAACTTCCACGCGAAAGAGTTAGTGGAACTCGCCGACCACCCGGAGCGCGTCCGCGAACTCGCCGAACCCGTCAGCCACATGTCGGCGGACACCTCCGTGAGGGAGACGGCCGGACAGCGCCTGAAGTATCTGTTGTCGTCGGACGCCGAAATCAGGACGCAACTTTTCGAGGAAGTCCGCGACGCCGGGACACGCGCCGTCGCGTTCCTACGCGCTTGGGACGAACTCATGAGGACGCGTTCCCGGATTCCGGTGGCGCATGGCGACAGTGAGGCGTTCATTCAGTATTACGCCCGGAATCTGCGGGCGTTCTTCGACAGCCGTCAGGCCGAATTGCGCGAGAAGTTCCAGACAATTCCGGACGTGGAGGGCTTGACCGACTTTTTCCGGGGCGTCATGGACAGCATTTTCGAGAATCGCACGCTTCGCGGAGCCTTCGCGGCGACGTTCGAGGATGTCGGCGCGATTCAGATTGAGCAGACCCGCGACACATTGACTGGCGCGCCCGTGTACTTCTCTACAGGCTTCTCCCTTGACACGCCGTTTCTTTCGTTTGTCCTGCTGAACATCGACGAACACGCCCCCGACACGCTCTATCAGACGTTGCGGGACAGCCTGCCCGACACGGAAAAGACGCGTTTCTATCAGACGGGGCGCGGGAGCGCGGCGGAATCCCTGAACATCTTTCGCCTGCAACGCTTCCACCTCTGGAGCGGGGAAGGGGCGGACACATGAATGAATGCTACGACGCTTCGGAAAGGGCGGAACCATGACCTATGAATGCTACGACGCCGACCGGGAACATTACGCGGCGTCGCTGACGCTGGACGCGCAGTCGAACCGGCTCGCGTGGACGGCGCTTCCCGGTCAGGACAGCTTGCTTGTACAGACGCCGTACGGCGTCGACCCGGCGCGGAACGCCGAGGCCTTGCGCGAACTGCTGGAACGCGTCTGCGGGGCGCGTCTCCCGGAAGGCCGCTTCCACACGCTGAACAGTACAATTTCCGTCCGCTACGTCGGCGCGGAGGAAAAAGCCCGGAATCAGGGCTGCCGCGCCAACGGCGAGGCGTGTACCTATACCGTGTTCCCATGCGCGACGGCGGACGAGGTTTGCAGGGTGTACGTCGCGGGCGGACGCGATTCCATGTCGTCGCCGCGCTGTGATGTGCCGATGAACATTCGCGCCGAGGTCACGCCGTGGCGCTCTCGCGGGGCGTACTGGTTCTTTCGCCGGGAAGCGCCCACGGAATTTTTCAGGGTACGCTTCCCCGACGCCTGCCCGGAGAACTACCGCGACGGCGATTTGGAGTACAGCGTGGGCAACCGCTGGCGGATACCCGTCACAAGACAAATGATGGAGCGCGGGGAATTTTACGTACGCACGGACAGAAAGCCCGTACTGATTCCGCGTAACGCGGGTGTCCGGCTTTGCTGACGCGTCGAAAGGAGTTTCCGTATGGCTTACGAGTTTACCTGTCCCTACTGTTTCCGAACCATGCGGGACGACGAGGTGCTGTTCCGTTCGGAGAAAGTCACGTCGGCGCGTCCGGCGTCCCCGTCGGTCAGCGGGGTTCAGACGATTGTCGACACGCTGTTACCGCCCGACACCCCCGCCGATTCCGACGACGAGCGGGAGTTGCTATCGTATGTGCGGGGGACGCTGTGCGGCCTGCTGGAACGCGGCGCGGACATCACCCGCGACGACCTCTACCCGGTGGAGGAGTACGACAACTGGCGCGACTTCGAGAACCGTTTCCCGGACTGCGCGCTAAAGACGCGTATCACGAAACTGTCGGAGCGTCTCGGGGACATCCGGAACGTACAGGAGGCGGCGCGGAAGTCCACCCCGGCGGCGGACACGTTCTTTGAGCTGTCGGACGACCCGGTTTATCAGCGCTTCTGGGAGAAGTTCGCGGGCGGCCGCACCACGGAGACCGATACCGAACATGACCGCGAGCCGTGGCGGCGGCGCGTACTCGACCCGAATAATAAGGTTCATCAAAGTTACCTGCAACAACAGCCCGACGGCGGCTATCTCATCCGGGACGTGGACGGGATGGTGTCGAAAATCCAGTTGAAGGAGGACGCGTTGGAGTGTGACCGCCGGGTGTGTCCGCACTGTCACAACCCCCTGCCGCCGAACTACGGAAAGAACCCCGTACGGCGTCTGGCCGTGATTGGAATCACGGGTTCCGGTAAGACGGTCTACCTCTGCAAGCTGTTCGAGGGCATGGACAGATACATGGCGAAAGTACACCTGAACGCGTTTGACTCCCCGAGCGTCACACAGTTTCTGTACGACAATGAGGTAGCGTACGGAAAGCCCCTGCCGGGTTCGACGACGGTCTACCTGCATCAGCCGCTCTTTTTCGATTTGTCGCGCTCTGTGGGCGGCAACGAAAAGCGCGTGGAGACGCTGGTTATCTACGACGTGACCGGGGAGGTGTTCGAGGACCCGCGCCGCGCAAGAGACGCGTTACAGTTCGCGCCGTTCATCCGGCACGCCGACGGAATCATGCTCTTGATTGACCCGGCGCAGTTCCCCTCTTACGTCGGGGCGAAAGCCGGGCGGGAACTTCGCTACAAGCCCACGCAGGCGCTACGCAACATTCACAACATTGTCACGGACGGCGACACCCGCCGCAAGTGCCGCAAGCCCGTGGCGGTGTGCGTGTCCAAGATGGACGAATTAATGAGCCTGTTCCCGGAGGACTTGCGGCGGCGGCTGAGCGAGGAGGTCGAGGGTATCCGCGACAATCGCGGATACTACGAGGCGATGTTCAACGCGAAAGCCTACAACCCGATTTTGGACGGCCTCTACACGTTTTTCCAGACCCACGACGAATCCTTGTCGTTACTCATGGACGGCAATTTCAAGAATTACGCCTGCTTCGCGTTCACGGCGCTGGGCTGTGACGTGGACAAGGACACGGGGCTTCCCCTGCACGAGGGCGACCACTTCACCACGCGCCGCGTCGAGGAGCCGCTTCTGTGGCTGTTCCACTGCTTCGGCTACATCGACGCCAACGAAAAGATTGACTACCCCTACAAACGGGTGAACTGTCCGGAGTGCGGCAGTACGGACAACTATATTTTACCGCTGGAAGAACGCGAAATACGTTCGGGGTTTCTGCGGCTGACGCGAACCTATGTCAACCGGGCTTGCAACCAGTGCGGGAACCGCTGGGCGGATACGTGGACGGAAGACGAGGAACGCGCCGAACTCGACGAGGAGCGCTTCCGGCTGGAAGCGGAGCGGGCGAACCGTCCGCTGTGACGGCATACCGGAGGGCGTTGTTATGCAAGTATACCAGTGCTGTTACACAAACTTACTTCGATATGACGGACCCTACAAAGTCGGCGGCTGGACGGCCACGGCGTTTTCGCGCGACATCCCGCCGGAGGCGCTACGCGACTGCGAACACTTCCAGCGCGCCGACACGTCCGACCGCGCTACCGACGAGTTCGGAAAGACATTGCGCCTGTACGAGGTTATCTGTCAGGGGAACTATGCCTACGTCATCCGTACGCGCTACGGCATGCGCGACCACATGGGGCGCGGAAACAATCTCTTTTCCCACGCCTACATTTTCCCGGCGGACGGCGGCTGTCTCGAACACCCGGAAATGCTGTTTCGGCTGGACAAGTCCGCCTTCACGCAGGAGGCGGGAACGGTTGTCGACCCGGAGGCGGAGTCGGCGGAACTGGCGCGGGAGGCGCTCTCGCGCCTGAAAGACGGGCGGCTTCCGGAGCCGCCGCGCGGGGAGGCGTTCGACTTCGCGCGGGCGCTGGACTCTATCGGGCTGTCGGCGCGGCGCGAACTCTACAAGACGCTCTTGCAGTGCGTCTACGCGCACATGGACGCCAAGCGCGAAAGCGGGCGTCAGCCGCCGCCGCTCTACATTCAGTACGGCACGCCGGACATGGACGCCGACGCCAAAGACGCGTTACTCCGGAAACTGTTGTGCTGTATTATGTACGGTCTGCCGCACTGGATGCGGCGGACATTGCGGGCGTCGAACTGGTCGGACATTGACAACACGCCGAAAGATTTTATTTTCACGACGGAGGATGTCACGCGGTTGGCGGGCGACGGCGCGTATCTGGTTCTGGACACGGGAGCGCGGAACGTCGAACGCCGCCGAATGGCGCGTCTGGAACGTTGCGGCTATCTGCCCTACGCAGCCCTGAAACTTGACCCGGAGCGATTCCCGGACTTTTTCGCGGGGCTTGACCGCTACGCGAAAGCCTTGGGCGACACGGAAGCCGCCAGCGAGGCCATACGGAAACTTGTCTGGCAATGCTACTGGAACCCGGAGACGTTCCGGTTTACGGAGCGTCCGGACGTGGGGCATTTGGAGCGGAAAGAGCTGGTTTCGCTGTTGAGCGACGCGGCCGGGAGCGGCCTGTACAGCATGGGACTAAAGGAAGTTCTGACCGCCGCGCGGAAGCGGATACCGTCCGACACGCTGACGGAATCTCTGCGCGAAAATTTGTCGCGCTGGGAGAGCGAGTACCGCCGCCGTCAGGGTCTCCCGGAATTGGAGCCGGAGCCGCTTCACGAAGAAGCGGAGGCGCGGGACAATGCCGAATTTCCTCTTTCCGGCGCTGACGCGCCGCCCTCTCCCGTACCGGGGGAGAGGAGGGACAGTCCCCCCTCTATAGACGGAGATATCGCCTTTAGTCGACAGAGGGAGGTTGAACTGTCCGACCCGTTGCCGGTCTGGACTGACCCGGAGGCGGAACCGCCGCAAGTGTCCGGGACGCTGTTACCGTTCACGGACTGGGACGCCGTGGAGCGTGACTGGCGGAACATGTCCGGGGAACGCCGGGAGGCGGTCATAGAGTGGCTGGGGCAGTTGTTGGAGAAGGCGCAGAACGTCCCGATAGCCGAGGGCATTTTCCGAAAGCACATGGAACGGCAGTCGCGGCCAAATAAGGATATCTATTTTCTGCTGATGATAGACCGGAAAGTGTCCGGGAAACTGAACCCGCAGGCGATTATACGGGCGTACTGCCACGAGGAGTTGGCGCGGACGAAAACCAAGTCCGACGCCGTACGCTGGCGGACATTCGCGGACTTGTGTTCGATATGCCAGCGCATGGACGCGGCGGACTTGTCGGAGCGAATCGCCGAGGAGGTACGGGAACTCTACCGCCGCGAGGCCGTCCCCGGCGGACAGGACGGACGCGCCGTCACGGCTCTGCGCATGTACGATGAACTTATGTCGCGCCTGAACCCGCGAGAGTTCGACGCCCACAAGAGCCACGCCCGCAAACATTACTGGGACATCGTTGACGGCAATTGGAAATACTTTTCGTTCCGCGCCCTCCCGGAGTACGAGGCTTTCGAGGACGGACAGCGCCACATGTTCCCGACGCTTATTCGCATGGCGGACAGTTTCCGCCCCGGCCGGGAGGCGGCTTTTCTGAAGCAGGTCAGCGGATTCTTTCAGATGTTGGACACGCCCGGGTATTATACCAGTGAAAACAAACTGCGTATCACGGGACAGCTCTACGAGGAACTCGACCGCCGCCACGCCGGGACGCTTCCCGACGATTACCGGGGCTGGATGAATCTGGCGACGCTCTCCGAGGAGAAAGGCACGCTTCCGGCCATTCGGGAGCTTTACGAGGCCATACACCCCTTTGACCAATGGAAGCTGGCGGAATGTTACCCGCGTTTTACGTGGAAGTGCAAGGACGGCGGCGACCGCAAGGCGCGAATCGCGGCGTATCCGCTTGTGCGCGACGCCTGTTTTTCGCGCGACGCACAGAAGCCGGTTCCGCTGGACTTGTGGATTACGCTGGGCATGGAGGCGCTGAGCTTCTGCGAGGTCTACAACTGCTTCGCAATCTTCGAGAAGAAGCCCGACGCGGCGGTGTTGCGCGTGGAGGCGTCCGAGGCCGTCCGGGACAGTTCCATGATGTACAGTCCGGCCGTGAGAGACTACGCGCAGGCGTATATAAAGTATCGCGGAGACGCGCAAATCCGGAAAGCCGTCCTGAACTGGCTGAAAGAGACTTCCGGCGGCAGGAAAAAATTCTAACTGTGCGGATGAAGTTCCTTTGTGGGGGCGGGTAGCGTGTCAAGGCCGGAGGGCGTTTTCGTCCCCCTCTGTGGCCTTGCGGCGAACCGAACAGGACGAAAAAACACGTCCGGGGAACGTCCCGGACGTGTGGATTTTCAGTCTTTTTTGCCGCGAATCCAGCGCAAGCCCCAATGGAAAGCCTCGTCCATCTGGCTGTGTCCCTTGAAGAAGCGCACCACTTTTTCGACGCTTAATGTCTCGTCGCGGTCGTTTTCGAGCAGCGCAATGGCGCACATGCCCAGATTAGAGCCGTATTCGTCCATGCGGACAATGATTTCCTGTCCGTCGGCACAGCGCACCGTCACCACGCCGCTGGCCTCGCGCCAGTTCGCCGCGCCGTCGTAGATGAACGTGTAGACCAGTATCCGGCGTATCAGGGAAATTTTGTTGCCGTTGACGCGGAGGTTTTCGCCGCCGACGGTCGCGCCCGTGCGGTCGTCGCCGTCCAGCACGACATACGGGACTTTGTTATAGCTCCCGAACGCCTTGCCCAGCGCCTGCACACAGCCTTTCGTACCGTCTTTGAGTTCGTACAGGCACCCCAAGTCCAAGTCGACGGCGGCGGGGCGCGTTCCGAACAGTCCGACGCGTCCGACGGGCTGATTCCAGTTCAGATTGATGACGACTTCGCCTAAATTTTTGCCGCGCTTCTCCAAGCTGACCTTCTGCCCCTTGCGGAGTTCGACCTTTTTCGGGGTTACCGGAACAGGTTCAGGCGTCGGCGGAGACGCTTTTTTTGCTTTCGGCGTTGGCACAGGTTGCGGTGGGGGTACGGGTTTCGGTTGCGGCGTGGGCGGCACGGGTTGCGGCGCGGCTTCTTCGCCGCCGTACGACCGCAGTAAGTCGCCCAGTCCGCCGTTGAACCCGCGCGCCACGGCCGAGAAGCGCCAGCCGTCCCGGCGGTAGAGTTCCACGGAAATAATGGCGCGTTCGTTCATAAAGTCGGCACCCGTCAGACGCATTTGCAGGGCGGCGCGGCCGTCCTGCCAGATATCCAGCGTGTGGGCGGTGATGTTGCCCATGACGCCCTTGTGACCGTCGATGGAGGCCGTGAACACCAGTTTGTCGATAGTCGCGGGGAGACTGCCCAGCGACAGCGTGAACACCGCGCCCTGTACGCTCGGCTCATAGCGGATTTCGCCGCCCGGGGACTGTATCTGGTTGTAGAACACCATGTAGCGGTCATCGGACAGTTTCCCGTCGGCGTCGACGCCGAAGCAGCAGTAGTCGTACACGTCCCCGCCCGTCACGGACATGGCAACCGCGATTTCCCGGCCGACGTTCACGTACTGGTCGAGTTTGCCGCGCATTCCCCTTTGAATGTTCATAAATGCCCCCTTACGAAAAGGGGCGGAGAGATTCCCCGCCCGCTAACGTCAATTGCGGTTATTGCTGACGGGCAACAAGCTCTGAATCCACTGCGTGAACGCTTCCGGCTTCCGGGTCTGGATGAGAACCACGCCCGGCCCCGTGAAGCGGCATACCAGCGCTTCCCCGGAAATCAGGCTGGACACCCAGCCGCCCGACGCCTTTTCGATTTTGTAGTCCATATAGTCAGGCCACGCGACAAGGTGTCCGTTGTCGACCACGACCTGCTCCCCGGCGGACAGGTTGATGGCGTGAATCGCGCCGAAACTGCTTAGGAACACCGTCCCGCGCCCGGATACGTCCAGCACGAAGAAGCCTTCCCGCGAAAAAAAGCCCTGCATAAGATTCTGCATGGTGGTATTGACCGCAATGCCCGACGTGGCCGCCAGAAAGCCGTTCTTCTGCACGCGCAAATGATAGCTTCCGTCAAGGGCAACGTCGATGATACCGCCCAGAGAGGACGGGGCGAGCAGAACCTTTCCCGCGCCGCGACTGGCGCGGATGGTCTGGAAGAAGAACTTTTCCCCGGCAAGGAACTTCCGCGCCAGTCCACCTAATACATTGCCGTCCATAGAGCCTTCAATGTCAAGTGTCCCGGACATGCTAACCATGGCGTCGGATTCGGCCTTGACGGACTCGCCGCGCTCCAGTTCGCACTCAAGGGCGGAGAAAGCGTTGCCGTAGAGGATTTCGTATTGCATTACACGTTCACTCCGTAATTCAAGCCCAGCGCGCGCAAGCCGCCCTGAAAGCCGTTGCCGATTGCGTTAAACTTCCACTCTCCGCGGTTGCGGTAGAGTTCGCCGACGACAAGCGCCGTCTCGATGGAGTAGTCCTCCCCGAGGTCGTAGCGAATCAGTTCTTTGTGGTTGGTCTCGTCCATGACGCGGATATAGGCGTTACTGACCTGTCCAAAGTTCTGCTTGCGCGCGTCGGCCTCGTAAATCGTGACCGTGAAGTCAATTTTGTCGATAGCGGCGGGAACCTTGCTCAAATCGACAAAAATCTGTTCGTCGTCGCCCTCTCCGGCTCCGGTACGGTTATCGCCCCTGTGTTCGACGCTCCCCGACGCGTGTTTCAGGTTGCCATAAAAGACGAAATCGGCGTCAGAGGTTACTTTGCCGTTCGCGTCCAGCAGGAACACGGACACGTCCAAGTCGAAGTCAAAGCCGCCGTCGTACTTGTTCACGTCCCAGCCCAGACCGACAAGCAGCTTGCTCAGTCCCGGATTGGTTTTCGTCAAATCGACTTTCTGCCCCTTGGACAAATTCACAGCCATGATAAGCCCTCCATAATATCAGATACGGGAATGTTCCCGCGAAGAACTCGCGGGAATTTCCCCGAACAGTTTAGACGTTTACGCCGTAGTTCAGACCCAGCGCGCGCAGTCCGCCCTTGAAGCCGCTTCCGATTGCGTTAAACTTCCACTCTCCCTGATGGCGGTAAATCTCCCCGACGACCATTGCCGTTTCGATGGAAAAGTCCTCGCCCAAGTCGTAGCGGATGAGTTCCCGGCTGTTGGTCTCGTCGAGTACGCGAATATAGGCGTTGCTGACCTGCCCGAAATTCTGCTGGCGCTCGTCGGCCTCGTAAATCGTGACGGTGAAATCAATTTTCTGGATATTGGCGGGGACGGCGTTCAGGTCAATCAGAATCTGCTCATCGTCGCCCTCTCCGGCTCCGGTACGGTTGTCGCCCATGTGTTCGACGCTCCCGGACGGGTGCTTCAGGTTGTTGTAGAATACGAAATCGGCGTCCGAGGTTACTTTGCCGTTCGCGCCCAGCAGGAACGCGGCGGCGTCAAGGTCGAAATCGTAGCCGCCGTCATATCTGTTGATGTCCCAGCCCAGACCGACCAGAATTTTACTCAGTCCGGGATTATTCTTTGTCAACTCCACTTTCTGTCCCTTGGACAAATTCACAGCCATTGCAATAACCCCCTTACTTATCTTTCAGGCGTGTTTCCCGGTGACGAGTTTCCGCACCACGTCAATCGGAATCACGAGGAACGAGAGGAACGCGCACAGAAGCCAAGAAGCCGCGCTTAACGGTTCCACGCTCAACGCCGCCCCGCCGAACGTCACAAACACGAACTGCAACGCGAAAATGGAACCCATGACCAGCAGGAAATTCCGGTTCCGCCCTATCTCGTGGAACGGGTTCAGGTGTTCCGTACGGGCGTTGAAGCCGTTAAAGGTAATGGACATCATGAACGTGGCGAACAGCGCGGATTTCAGATAGGTGGTGTCCACGTCGCCGAAGAGCGCCCGGAGCGGCGGGAAGAACAGAATTGACAGGCAGAGACAGGTAATATACAGCGCGGAGATTACAATCTGAATCAGCATGTCCTTACTGACGATACTGGCCGAGCGCGGAACAGGCGGTTCCCGCATATATTCGGGGCGGGCGGGTTCGCTTCCGAAGGCGATTGCCGCGAGCGTGTCCATTGCCAGATTGATGAGGAGCAACTGGATAACCGTCATGACGACGTTTTCGCCCAGCAGGGGGCCGATGAAGCACGTCAGCACCGCCGCGACGTTGACCGTCAATTGGAAAATCAGGAACTTGCGGATGCTCTTGAACATGGTTCTGCCGTACAGAATCGCCTTTTCAATGGACGAGAAATTATCGTCTAAAATCGTGATATCCCCGGCCTCTTTGGCGACTTCCGTGCCGCTGCCCATGGCAAAGCCGACATCGGCCTTTTTGAGCGCGGGGGAGTCGTTGACGCCGTCTCCGGTCATGCCCACAACGCGGTTGAGTTCCTGCGCCACGCGTACGAGACGGCTCTTGTCGGCGGGCAGGGCGCGGGACACTACGCGCAAGCGCGGCAACACTTCCTTGAGTTCGTCGTCGGTTTTCGCGCCGACTTCCGCGGAGGTCAGCGCCACGTCGTCCGGCGACGACACAAGCCCCGATTCCTTGGCGATTGCCACGGCGGTTTCCTTGCGGTCTCCGGTAATCATCACGACCTGAATGCCCGCGTTCCGCACTTCCTGAATGGCGCTGACGGCCTCCTTGCGCACGTTGTCGCGGATACTCAACAGGCACACAAGCGTCAACTCGCCCTCGTCGCTCTCGCCCTCCGTACGCGCCACGGCCAACAGACGCATGGAGCGGGCGGACTGCGCGTCCAAATAGTCCTGCATAATCTTCTGGTCGGGCATGGGCTGTACTGTGTCGTCGGCGCTGAGATAGTGTCCGCAACGGACTAACAGGCGTTCCGGCGCGCCCTTGACATAGGTAAAGGTTCCGTTTTCACGCGCCACGGTCACGCTCGACGACTTCTTGTTGGAATCGAACGCCCGGAACGCCTTGACGCCGTTTTTGAGTTCGGGTACCCGGTCTGTCAGCCCGGCCTTGAACAGGTAGGACATCACGGCGCGGTCGGTACTGTTGCCGCCGATGATGTTTCCGTCACTGACGGCGGCGCTGTTGTTGACGCCCAATCCAATGGTCAGTTCCTCCGCGAACGCGGCGGACGTGTCCGCAATCGCGGCGAACGTCTTGCCGTCCCCGGTTGCGAGTTCCGTTACCGAAAGACGCCCCTCCGTGATGGTTCCGGTCTTGTCGGAGTAAAGCAGGCTCAGACTTCCGGCGGTCTCCAGACCGTTGATTTTGCGGACAAGCACGTTATCCTTGGCCATGCGCAGACTCTGGAACGACAGCAGAATGGATGTCAGCATGGGCAGGCCTTCCGGCACCGCGCAGACAATGATAGTCACGGCAACGGTCACGGCGTCGAGAATCAGCCGCACCCAGCCATAGAAATTATCCGGCACGTTCCCGCCCAAAAGGCTCTTGGCCAGAATGCCGACGACAATTGCCGAAGCCCCGATATAGCCGAACATTGAAATTTTGTTGGCGAGGTCGTGCAATTTGACCTGTAACGGCGTCTCCCGGGTGTTCTCCTGCACCTCCAACGCCAGTTCCCCGAACAGGGTACGGTCTCCGACGACCTTGACTTTCATATAGGCCTCGCCGCCGCAGACGACCGTACCGCGATAGGCGTAATAGCGGTTCAGCAGGTCTTTGACGTTGTAGGATTCCCCGTCGGGGAGTTCGGTTTTCTCGGCCTCTTCGGTTTCGCCGTTCAGCGCGGCTTGGTCGACCATGACCGCGCCGCCCACGATTTCGCCGTCAGCGGCGATTTTGTCCCCGGCCTGCAAATAGACGATATCGCCCGTGACGACCTCCCCGACCGGGATTTCCAGCAGTTTCCCGCCGCGTACGACTTTGGCAGTCTCGCGGGCTTCCTCCTCGGCTTTCAGCGCCGACGCCTTGCCCTCCTGACGGCTTTCGCTCACCGACGAAACCCCGTTTGCAATCATGATGGCAATCAGAATCCCGACAGGCTCGAACCACTCCGCCTGTTTCAGGAAAAACAGTATCAGTTGCACCGCCATTGCCACCAACAGAATCATAATCATGGGGTCTTTGAAACCCTCCATGATTTTTTTCCAGAGCGGGTCGGGGGGGATTTGCGTCAACACGTTCGCCCCGTACTGCTGTCGGCTTTCCTCGACTTCTTCCGGCGTTAGGCCTGTAAATTTCATAAGCACATCCCTTTCCGTGTCGGATAGATACCAATAAAAGCAATTCAGTTTACCATGCTCTACCGCCGCTGTCAATATTTTTTTTGCCTTTCAAGGAGAGCGCTCTTTTTGTGAAAACGCTTGACAAACCGGACATAAATTGTCATACTACAAAAAAACACACAGAGGTATCATACAATGGAGTGTGTCAAGATATATTTCGCGCCGGGGGCGGAACCGTTCGCGGCGCGTTCCGCACTGGAAAAAGCGCTTCGGAGCGTCAATCGCGCGGGGCTTTGGCCGACGCTCTATCTGGACTTTTTCGCGTTCATAGAGGAGACGGGGCTTCCCGAAGCTGCGGCGGACGATATGGAAATGTCCGCGCTTGCGGAAAATACCGGGCAGAACAGCGCCGCGTCTCTGGAAAAAACGGAACGGACGCCCCAACTTGTGGAGAATGTCGAAGCCGTGAACGTGGAAAACGCGGAAATATCGCCCGCCGTTGTGGAAAATTCCGCGCCGACGGAAAGTCTCGCGCCACTGGAAAGCCCATTTTTCGGCGTCCTGCTGTCCACGGAAATCACTCCGGAACTGTTGCGGGAATTTGCCGCCCGGACGGACAGCGCTTTCTCCATGTCGTTCGCGCCGCTGACACTGGCGGACGCCGAAGCAATATACCGGGAGGCGGTCGAAACCTGTCGCGGGGAGGACGCGGCGCTTGCGCAGATGTCGGCGGCGTGCGAACATTTGTCGCTGTTACTGTTCGACACCCGGCGCGCCACGGAGGCGGAGAGCCTCTGCCGGGAGGCCTTGGACGGCTACCGGAGACTGTTACAAAAGCGTGCCGGGACGGCCGACGCCGTGGCGGGCGCGTGTTATCATCTGGCGCGGATATTGTACGGCAGAAGCGGCACACAGGAGGCCGAAACGCTGTACTGTGAGGCGCTGGACATTTACAGGGAACTGTCGAAGCGGAACAGTGACTATCAGGTGCCGTTGGCGCGTACGTGTCAGAATCTGGCGTTGTGTCTGGAGGAGCGCGGACGCCCCGAGGCGGCGGAATGGTTCCAGCGGAACGCGCTGGACATCTACCGGAAACTCGCCGAACGCGACGCGGCGGCGTACGCGCCCCGCGTGGCGGCGGCATGCGGGAATCTGGCGGCGGCGCTGAAGTCGTCGGGACGCGCCGCAGAGGCCGCCGGGCTGTACCGTGTCGCGCTCAACACCTACACGAAGCTCGTACGGGACAACCCCGCGAAATGGGAACCGACATTAGGCTTTCTGTACGAGAATCTGGCGGCGTTTGAGTTCGCGCGCGCCCCGGAGGCGGGGAGGGCGCTTTTGCGGTCGGCTTGGATGCTGTACCAGAAGTACCCGGACTTGTCGGCGGAGGCCGAACGCGTACGGGCGCAACTCCGCGAGTGGTCATAAAAGGGCGCGTCCGTACGTGGACGCGCCTTTTTATCACACAGGGGCGGGTTCCTCTTCCGCTTCCGGCTGGCTTGACTGCTCATGGTAGAAGCGCCGCAGGACTTCCACGAGTTTTTCAAGGTCAATGGGCTTTGCAAGATGGTCGTTTATGCCGGCCTTGAAGGCCTCCTGTTTATCTTCCTCAAAGGCGTTGGCGCTCATGGCGACAATCGGAATATTGGCCTTGGCTTTATCCGGCAGGGCGCGGATTTCCCGCGCCGCTTCCAGCCCGCCCATGCGCGGCATTTGCAAGTCCATCAGAATCAGGTCGTATGTTCCGGCGGGCGAGGACGTGACCTTTTCCACGGCGATGTCCCCGTCTTCGGCAATGCCCACTTTCGCGTCGCACATCTGCAAGAGCGTTACGGCGATTTCGCGGTTCACCGCGTTGTCCTCCGCCAACAGAATGTGAAGCCCGGAGAGGCTTTCGCCGCCTCTGGCGCGTTCCTGCCGCAGTTTCAGGACATTTTGCTCCAATATCTGCTGACCTTCCGTGACTTCCATGTGCTGGTCAGCCTGTAAGGGGAATTCGAGTTCGACGATAAATTCCGCGCCTTTGTTCTCCTCGGTCTCCACGCGGATAGTCCCGCCCATCATTTCCACTAACTTTTTCGTGATAGCCAGCCCCAGACCCGCGCCGGGAATGCCGCTCTGCGTGGTGTTGCGCTGACGCTCGAACGGTATGAAAATCCGTTTTTTGAACTCCTCGCTCATGCCGATTCCGGTGTCCTTCACGCTGATGATATAGGCTCCGAAGCCGTCGCGGCTCGCGGACGGCTTCTGTGAGAGCGACAGCGTGACAGACCCCTGCGGCGGCGTGAACTTGATTGCGTTCGAGAGCAGATTTATCAGAATCTGGTTCAGGCGGAGGCTGTCACAGACGACTTTTTCCTGCCGGATTCCCGCCGACACGGAATAGCGGATTCTCTTTTCGGCGGCCTGCCCCTGCGTCATGGTGTAGGCGTCGCGGAGAATGCGGTTAAGGTTACCCGGGGCGGGGTCGAGTTGCAGTCGCCCGCTGTCCAGACGCGACATTTCCAGAATGTCGTTCAGCATGCCCAGCAGGCTTTTGCTGGAAGTCATGATTTTGTTCAGGTACTCCCGCACCACGCCGCGATACTCCAGATTTTCCAGCGCAAGCCCCGTAAAGCCGATTATGGCGTTCATGGGCGTGCGGATGTCGTGGGACATGTTCGACAGGAAGCGGGATTTTGCCTCGTTGGCGGCCTCGGCTCTCAGCTTCGATTCCGTCAATTCCACCTGCTGTTCCTGCAGGCGGGCGTTCTGACGGTCAATCATGGCGTAACTTTTTTGCAGTTCTCGGGTGTAGGCGTCCTTTTCCAGAATGCGTCGGCGCTGGATGAGCATATAGGCGAAGAGTATCACGAAGAGCGTGAAGTTTATCGTCACAAGCGCCAGAATGCCGGGGTAGTTTTCGGCAATGCCGCTTAACGTCACGGGTTCATAGCGGTGACTAACCCATTTCTGGTCGAGTTCCTCAATGAAACCCTCTTGCTGGAGGTCTTTCAGCACGCCGTTGATACCGTCGCGGAGCCAGCCGTATTCGGGGGTAAGCGCCATGCAGCTATACATATACGAGACGGCGTAACTGGATTCGAGGTCACGCATGTGGAGTTTGCTCAGAAACACGTTCCCAACCTGAATCGGGCAAACGAGGAAATCGTAATCCTCCGATTCCACAAGCCGGAACATTTCCCGGTAGTTCGAGACATAATGAATTTCCTTGTTCAGCCCCAGCGACGGGAACAACTGCATGGAGGCGATTTTCTTGCCGTAGAGGTCGCCCAACTGGAACACGGGCTCTTTTCCGTAGACAACGTACTGTTTTTCCGCCGTGGGAATCGTGGCGATTACATTGGTATCGCCCTCAAGGTTCTGCGCTTCCATGTTCAGGACGAGGTCGACTTCCCGGTTGACCAGTTCCGTCCGCGCCCTGCCCCAGTCCTTCAGTTGCAATTCAACGTTGACATGAAGCCGATTGCAGACCTCATAAATGAGTTCCACGTCCAGTCCTGCCGGCTGCCCGGTGGCGTCCAGATAGGAAAACGGCTCGTAATCGACATCCGCCGCCACCTGAATGGTATGGTTGTAACAATTATTTGGCTTGATTTCCAGTTTTGGCGGGGCGGTGAACGCGTCCGAAACAAGCAGGTAGACCATGGCGGGAAACGTCAGGCCAATCATCAGCAGAATGGCGGCGGCAACGGCGATATTCCGCTTTTTACGGAAGAAGTCGTCCCTCTGCCATCGGGGAATCAGGTCTCCCCGCGTGGGGAAGGGAAAGCGGACAGGTTCGGAAGACGATTTGCCGAGGCAGTCCGCCCATGCGATGAGTTCGCGTTCCGGGAGAAAGGGTTCGTCCTGTTCCCCGGACGGTTTTCGTTCTCTGGTATGCCCTGTTATTTTCATAATAAAACCCTCATCCGTCATTCCTTTTTGTGAACGTTACGGAACGGCCACAAGATGGTTAAACTCTTGAAAAGAGTAGCGCCATTATAATACAAATATTTTCAATAGGCAAGAGAAATCACAAAAATTTTGCCCCCCTTATCAAAAAGGGAGGGCAAAATGCAAAATATTACTTTCTGATTCTATTTTTTGGAGATTTCAGAATAAAATAAAAAAATCAGCAACTTTTTCCGGGGAAATCGGGAGTTCTTTTCTGCTCCGGAAACCTTACCGCAAAAGCAGGATATCTTGGGTGCCGATGGAGACCGTTAAATGGCGCTGGTCGGGCGTGGTACGCCATATGTTGCGGTCAATCTCCATTCTTAAAAGCGGAGCCTCGTCCGAAGCGCCGCTTGGACGCAGCAGCACAATCGTGGACGATACGTCCTCTATCACGCGTTCCACCGTGGCCTCGAACGTGTTGACAAGGGAGGGTTCCGCAATCCGCACCTGATGGGCGCGGATTCCGACACGCGTCAGAAAGGGCGGAATCGGGTAAGCCGAGCGGAGCGTCACGCCCCATTCCGGGATGAAAATGGCGTTGTGGCGCGGAATTGCGCTGACAATGTTCTTACAGCCCGACAGACGCGCCGCGCACTCCGTGCCGGGATGGTTCAACAGGCGTTCGGCCGAAATGATTTCCTGCGACGCGCCGTCCTCCAGCACGCACACCGAAGGGCAGTTACGGTAGACCTCCCCGCAGTCGTGGGACGCCCACACCACGGGGCCGTCGAAGCCGCGCACAAAGTCGGACAGTTCCTGCTCCATGCTGAATTTCAGGAAGCTGTCTTTCCCGGTCAATGGCCTGTCCAAGAGTACAACCGACGGGCGGGACGCCCATAAACGCGCCAACGCGGTGCGCTGGCGTTCGAGTTCGGAAATGTGGCGCGGCTTCTTGTCGGCGACTTCACTGAGGCGGAAGCGCCGGAGTGCGTCTTCTGTGACGCGTTCCATCTCCGCGCCGGGTTCCAAGGCGGCGGCGACGTTCCGCCGGACGGTCATGTGCGGAAAGAGCGCGTAGCCCCGGACTAACAGCCCGATTCTCCTGTGTTGCGGGGGGACGTTGACATGGCGGAAGCTGTCAAACAACGGTTCCCCATCCAGCAAAATGCGCCCCTCGTCGGGCTTCGTCAGTCCGGCGATACAGCGGAGTACCGTACTTTGTCCGCTGCCCGACGCCCCCAGTAACGCAAGCGCGCCCTCCCCCGCCTCCAACTGCACGTCCAAGCGGAAGTCCCCGATTGCTTTCATGATGTCCACACGGAGTTTCACAGCGTCCCGTCCCCCCCCTGTCTGTTTTCCACCACGCCGACCGCCAGCAGGCAAAGCCCCGACAACAAAACGCTGACCGCCGCCCATAACGCGGCCTGTCCGTCGTCGCCGCCGCTCCAAGACTGGTAAAGCGCCGTCGACACGGTAGCGGTACGCGCGGGGATGTAGCCCGCGACCATCGACGTGGCCGCGTACTCCCCGAACGCCCGCCCGAACGCCAGCGCCGTTCCGGCCGCCACGCCGTGTCGGCATACCGGAACCTGTACATTCCAGAAAATCCACGCCTCCGAGCGCCCCAGCGTCCGGGCGATATCCGTCAGGCCGGGGTCGAGGCGCTCAAAGGCAATCCGCGCCACCCGGTACATCAGCGGGAACGACACCAGCGCCGACACCAGTACCGCCGAAAGCCAGTGCATGACAAGCCGGACGTGGAACAGATTCCACGCGGGGGCGAACCAGCGCAGGACAAGCCAGCCAATCACGGGCGGCGGCAGAATCAGCGCAAGCGTCAAAACCGCGTCCAGCGCCCCCCGGAGCGGCGACGGCGACAGCCGCGTGACCCGGTTCGCCGCGAACAGCCCCGCGAAAAAGACAATCAACGTCGATAACAGCGCGATACGTAACGAGTTGAACAGGGGAAACCAGTCCATAGGAAGCCTCCTTCGAGCTTGCGCGGGTCACGGGGCAAGGAATCGGCCTTTCCCTATGACGGCCTGTCACGCGTTTTCTTCTCCGCTCTCTTTATACCACATTTCACGCCGTTTGCCAACAGGAAAATTACATAATTTCCGAAAATTCCGCCGTAAAATGTGGCAAATATTGGGATATCCCGTCGGAGTATGCCGAATGTCCGTGCGGCGGAAACCGAAAAAACAGACAGAAACCCCGCCTAAATCCTGAAAAAGCTGTGCGTATGGACAGTTTACAAGATAGGAAAAACATGGTAAACTAAAATTGGTTGATAATACGCGCGTGACAAGGTAGGTGGACTATGAACAGCCGGGAAACCATTCTGCAACTGTTACGGGACGGGCATACCGTCTCCGGCGGGGAATTGAGCCGCCGTTTAGGCCTGAGCCGCTCGGCAATCTGGAAAGTGGTCTCCGGACTGCGGCGCGACGGATACGACATCGAGGCCGCGCCCGGTCGCGGGTACTGTCTGCGCGCCGCGCCGGACGTGCTGACAGAATCCGAAGTGCGGCGCGTACTCGCCCCCGTCCGGCTCATCGGAAGCGCCATTGTCTGCGTGGACGAGACCGCGTCCACCAACAGCGACTGCAAGCGTCTCGCCGCGCGGGGCGGAGCCAATGGCACCGTTGTCATCGCCAACAGCCAGACGGCCGGACGCGGACGCATGAACCGAAATTTTCAGTCCCCGAAAGACAAGGGAATCTATATGAGTGTCCTGCTGTACCCGGACTTGCCCCCGGCGAACCTGTTGCCGCTGACGGCACTGGTGGGCGTCTGCGTCTGCTCCGCCGTGGAACGGGTCTGCGGCGCGCGCCCCGGCCTGAAATGGCCGAATGACCCCGTACTCAACGGGAAAAAGCTCTGCGGCATTCTGACCGAAGTTTCCATGGAGGGCGAGAGCGGACGCGTGGCGTATGTCGTAACGGGCATCGGTATCAACGTCGCCCAGACGCCCGGCGACTTCTCCCCGGAGGTTGCCGAAATGGCAACGTCCCTTTCATGGGAATTGAAGCGCGATATCTCCCGCCCGCGACTGGCCGCCGCGCTCATTGAGGAACTCGACCGCGCCTATGACGCCCTGTGTCGCGGGGAACTGTCGCCGTATCTGGACGCCTGCCGCCGCGACTGCGTGAACGTCGGAAAGCGCGTACAGCTCATCTCCCCCGGCGGACAGCGCGAAGAAGCCGACGCCGTGGGGCTTGACGACCGTTTCGGGCTGATAGTCCGGGACGCGTCCGGGGCGGAGCGCGTGATTCGCGCGGGGGAAGTCTCCGTGCGCGGCCTGTACGGCTATGTAGAATGAGAAAAGAGGAAACTTTGCATGACGAAGGAACGTTTACACATCTGGTGGGACTTGTTCGTGACATTCGCGAAAATGGGCGCGATTACGTTTGGAGGCGGCATGGCGATGTTGCCGATTTTGCAGCGGGAGGTCGTCTATCTGCGCCACTGGGCGACCGAAGAGGAACTCATTGACTATTACGCCATTGGGCAGTGTACGCCGGGCATTATCGCCGTGAACACGTCCACCTTTATCGGGCAGAAACGGGGCGGCGTTGTCGGCGGCATTGTGGCCTCTCTGGGCATGGTGTTTCCGTCGCTGGTGTTCATCTCGGTTATCGCCGGGCTGATTTCCAATTTCTCGGACATTGCCGCCGTCCGCAACGCCTTCGCGGGCATTCAGGTCTGTGTGTGCGTCCTGATTTTCAACGCCACGCTGAAACTGCTGAAAAAGTCGGTCATCGACCGCCGGACAGCCGTTATTTTCGCGCTGGTCTTAGCCGGAAGCGTGGTTGTGAATCTGTCCCCGGTGTGGTTTGTGCTGAGTTCGGCCTGCGCGGGCGCGGCGCTCAAAGCGCTGGAAGTCCGGTGCCAAAAACGGAGTGAGAGAAAATGAGTTACGGATTGATTCTGCTGAAACTCTACTGGGAGTTCTTCAAGACCGGCCTTTTCGCCGTCGGCGGCGGTATGGCCACCCTGCCCTTTCTCAAAAACATCGGCGAGACTACGGGCTGGTATACCTACGGCGACCTCATGAATATGCTTGCGGTCTCGGAGTCCACCCCCGGCCCCATTGGTATCAATATGGCAACTTATGTCGGCTTCACGGTCGCGGGCGTCCCCGGCGCGGTTGTCGCCACAGTCGGCGAAATCACGCCCTGTATCGCCGTGATACTCATCGTGGCGGCGTTCCTGCGGAGTTTCCGCGCGAATCCGTGGGTTGAACGCGTTTTTTACGGCCTCCGCCCGGCCTCCACGGGGCTGATTGGCGCGGCCTGCGTCAGCGTGTTTCTGGAAGTCCTGACGGGTATCCGTATCGCCGGAAGCGGCTTTGTCAACGGCGTCTCCGTCAGCGGGGAACACCTGCTTTTGTGGCCGCAACTCCTGTTGGCGGCGGTTCTGCTCGCGCTCACAAACGCCGTCCCGAAAGTGCGCGACCTACACCCCATTGTCTTTATCGCTTTTGCCGCCGCGGTCGGGATTGTGTTCCGCTTCGCGGGCGCGTGAAATCGGTAAACCCTCGCCCGGCGCGTCCGGGTGGGGGCGGTTTTCATAAAAAGAGAGAAGCCTTCTCTTCGCCGGAAAAGGCTTCTCATTTCAAACCGGACATGATTTCCCGCAACAAAGATTGATTCTCCGTGGACAGATTCAGCAGTTTTTCGACGCCCGCAAGCGTTTTCCGCGCCATATCCTCTATGCCCTCCTCGTCTTGGAAATCTGACGCCTTGCGCAGATGTTCCGCTAACGTGTCATACGCCATATCAAAATTACTGGACAAGTAACTTTCCCTGACAGGCGCTTCCTGCAAGCGATTGATGGCAAAAACCAGTTTCCGCAAGTCCTCTTTTTCAAAGACCGTGGACTGAAACTGTGTCACGGGTCCCCGTAATTCCGATGGGCTAATGTCCAGCAGAAACGGCGCGACTTTATCCGCGCCCGCCTTATGCGCCAGAAAGCCCGCCTCGTATATCATCCACGGCGCGGCGTAATTGTCCCGCGTCACGCACAAAATGCCAAAATCGGCGATTTGCAAGCCTTTATTCAGATTTGCGTTCCAGTTTGCGCCTTTGTAAATGCCCGTGGAAAGATAGAATTTCTCGTTCGGTGTCGTGAGAATCATGGGCAAAATGCGGTGAAACGCTTCCGCCGCAAGCCGACTTCTGGTGCCAGACCAACTAATGAACACATTCATATGTGATATTCCGCCTCTCCAAACACGCTTACAGGCCGGCTTCCCGATTCAGGCGCGGCGGATTGGAGGGGACACTTTTTTGTTTCAGTTCCGACAATTGGGACAAAATCGCGTCTAATTTGCTGTCCACCGTGGAAATTGCGCGTTTCCAGTTGTCAGGCGTCTGCGTCCCGTGTTCCGAGAGCTTTTCTTTCACCAGCATTTCCAATGTGGGATAGAGAGCCTTAAATCTGTCTTCCAGTACATACGCAGATACTCCATTATATCCGCACAAGTTATTAAGTTGACATACTAATTCCCGCATGCCATCAACGCCGAACGGGACGGACTGAAACATATGCAAAGGTGTGCCTAATTGCAAAGCACTCACCCCAAACAGAAGAGGAATCAGTAATTTGACATTCGAGCTTAAAATGCCCGCTTCAAAAACAAGCCATTCCGAATTAACGTTATCCGGCGTGACGCAGAGCAAACCACAGTCGTCGGTTTTAACCGCCTCTTCCAAAACTTTGGTCCAATTATTTCCCAAAGCAATATCACCTGAATTAACAAAGCTGATACTGATATGGTTATTGAATATTCCCATAAGCCAGTTCTCCAAAATAGATGCGATTTTCAGGCTTGTTTCGCCAGACCAGCCAATAAATACCGTCATGGAAGTCAACCCCGCTTTCTCGGTAACGCTCATACCCCTATTTTAACAGAATGCGTGGGACATTGCAAGCAAAATTTTCAACCCGTGACGCGTTCTGTACATAAAAATTGTCGCCACGGGCATACTGTTTCCAAATCTATCGGAAACGGGTGGTCGTATCATGAATTGGATACCCTGTGTGAGTTCCTGCGTGTACCAGTCGGACGGCGTTTGTACACTCGACAGCGCGTCGGGCGTGGGCATGCCGTCCGACGGTGCCTGCATACACTTCATTCCCGCTGGCCAAGCGCGGCTCGAATCGCCTCACCGATATTTTTCGCCGGGAGCAAACGCAGTCCGGGAAAGTCTCTCAGGCGTTCGGCGCGGCGCGACGGAATCACGCATTGTCTGAACCCCAAGCGGTGAATCTCCGCCACCCGCTGTTCCAGACGGTCGACCGAACGCAGTTCGCCCGTCAGCCCCACTTCCCCGACGGCGGCCAAGTCTCCGGGCGCGGCTCTGTCCAGATAGCTTGACGCCAGCGC
Source organism: Oscillibacter sp. (assembly GCA_017526785.1). Taxonomy (GTDB): domain Bacteria; phylum Bacillota; class Clostridia; order Oscillospirales; family Oscillospiraceae; genus Oscillibacter. The sequence continues at coordinate 42,340 of JAFXQV010000003.1, forward strand.
CAGCACCGCCGCCAAATCCGCCGCGGGTTCCTCCACCCAGAGGCCGCCCACGATGTTCAGATACGCGTCAAAGGCCGACACGCGCAGTCCGCCGCGCTTTTCGAGTACCGCCAGAAGCATGGAAGCGCGATTGTAGTCGAAACCGTTGCTTGTCCGGCGCGGACTGCCGCCCGGGCAGTTCGACACTAACGCCTGTATCTCGGCGAGTACAGGCCGCGCCCCCTCCATGATACACGTTACGCACGTTCCCGGCACGTCCAGCGGACGCCCCGTCAGCAGAATTTCCGACGGGTCGCGGATTTCCGACAGCCCCGCGTCCCGCATTTCAAAGACGCCGATTTCATTGGTTGCCCCGAAGCGGTTTTTTGCCGCCCGTAAAATTCGGTAGGAGGTGTGTTTGTCGCCCTCGAAGTACAGCACACAGTCCACCATGTGTTCCAGCACGCGCGGCCCCGCAAGCCCGCCCTCTTTGTTCACATGGCCTATGACAAAGACCGTCACGCCCTGTTCTTTCGCCACGCGCATGAGCGATAACGCGCATTCCCGCACCTGACTGACGCTCCCCGCCGTGGAATCGAGCGTTTCCTTGTACATGGTCTGGATGGAATCCACTATTAAGACATCCGGCTTTTCCTCGTCGACACACTCCAGAATGTCGCCCAAGGCCGTCTCGGAGACGACGTACAGATTTTCGTGAACCACGTTCAGGCGCTTGGCGCGTAGCTTGATTTGCCGCTCGGATTCCTCCCCCGACACGTACAGCACTTTCGAGAACTGGCACAGCTTCCCGCAAATCTGCAACATCAGCGTGGACTTTCCGATACCCGGCGCGCCGCCAATCAGCACCAACGCCCCCTTGACCGCGCCGCCGCCTAATACCCTGTCAAGTTCGCCCATGCCCGTGGGGAAACGGACTTCTTCATCTTCCGACAGTTCGGATATCGGCCTTGCCCGGCGGGTACGGATTCCCGTGGAACGTTCGTCGGTACGCCGTGACGCCGCTTTCGGTTTGTCCGGCTGTTCCACAATCGTATTCCACGCCCCGCAGGCCGGACACTGTCCCGCCCAGCGTACCGTCTCATTGCCGCACTCCGTACAGTAAAAGACTTTTTTCGCTTTCATGTGACCTCCTCCCCGGATACGTAACGCAGATAGCCCGCCGTAATCGCCGCCGCCAGTTCCTTTTGGTACGGCGTCTCCGTCAGCCGCACCGTCTCCCACGCGTTCGACAGAAAGCCGCATTCCACCAGCGCCCCCGCCGCGTCGGCGTGCTTCATTAAGTATACCCCGTCGTTGATTGGATACGCCCGCTTTTCGTTCCCGGCGTTAATCTGCGTGTTCAAGGACGCCTGAATCAGTTTCGCCAGCGCCTCCCCGCCCGGGCGACGGTTCCAAAACACCTGCGCCCCGTGCGTCACGGGCGACGACGGCAAACTGTTCTGGTGAATGCTCAACAGCACCGCGTTCTCCGTGGCGTTGACAATCTCCACGCGCTTCCGCAAGTCCGACGACTTCCGCGCCCGGACGCTCCCAAGGCTCTTGTCGCCTATCGACACATCCTCCGTACGCGTCATCACGGTACGATAACCCGTCAGGCGTAACAGGTCTTGCACGCGGAACGCTATCGAAAGATTAATGCCGCTCTCCTCAATGCCCACCGGAGACACCGCGCCGCCGTCCTCTCCGCCGTGTCCGGGGTCGAGAACGACTGTCACGGGCTCCGAAATCCCCGACGCCGAAAACGCCGGGAATCTCCGTCCACCCGAAAGCCAACAGTAGAGCGTCAGCCCCGCCGCCAGACATACGCACAGCACACATTTTATCAGGGTCAGCTTCCGAAACGTCTTCCACATCCCACACACCCCCCCCCGACACTGTATGCCGCTCCCGCCTGTCCACATTCGACGATTCCGCGCTTGACAAATCATGCCATATCGCATATGATAGGGACAGCAACCCGGCACCCATATCACATCCGAAAGGGGCTAATGTCACATGATGAAACTGGTATTGGTTCGCCACGGCGAGAGCGAGTGGAACAAGCTCAACCTGTTCACCGGCTGGTACGACGTTGACCTGAGCGAAAAGGGTCATCAGGAGGCCATCGAGGGCGGCGAGGTTCTCAAGAAAGAGGGCTATGACTTCGATATCTGCTACACGTCCTACCTGAAGCGCGCCGTTCACACCCTGAACCACGTTCTGGACGCCATGGACAGAAACTGGCTGCCCGTCGTGAAGTCGTGGAAACTCAACGAACGCCACTACGGCGCGTTGCAGGGCATGAACAAGTCCGAGACCGCCGAGAAGTACGGCGAGGACCAAGTGAAAATCTGGCGCCGTTCCTTCGACATCAAGCCCCCCGCGCTGGAGGAGAGCGACGACCGCAACCCCGCCAAAGACCCCATGTACCGCGGCGTCGACCCCAAGGAACTCCCCCTCAACGAGAGCCTCGAGACCACCATTGCCCGCGTGATTCCGTACTTCGAGAGCGTTATTAAGCCGGACATGCAGGCCGGGAAGCGCGTCCTTATCGCCGCGCACGGGAACTCTCTCCGCGCCCTGTCGATGTACTTCGAGAACATGACCAAGGAACAGATTCTCGAGTTCAACATCCCGACCGCCGTGCCGCTGGTCTACGAGTTCGACGACGATTTCAAGTTTGTCAAGCGCTACTATCTCGGCGACCAAGAGGCCATTGCCGCCAAGATGAAGGCCGTCGCCAATCAGGGCAAGAAGAAGTAATATCGGCTGTCACGGAACTGCGGCACCCGTCGCGGTTCCGTTTTTTATCATCCCTTTTACCTTTGCGGAACCCGATAGGCACATATTTTTATAGGATTGCACAAAGGCTGCCCAATCCATGAGGCAACTCTATTGCCGGAATGGGTCAGGTTAGTAGAGAGGGCAAAAATCCATCAGCGCAAGCGGCGGTTATTTCCGTAAAAACAATTTTTCATATTGATTTCTGGAGTGCGTCCAATTCGGAAACGGCGTCCCATCCCGAATACTCCATTTTAATAAATCTGCATAGTAGCGTTCAAATGTCTTTGCCTTTATCTCATAGTCACAGATATTCCAGCTTTCAAACATCTTTTTGTAGCCCCCATATTGGGGAAAAGAATCTTCAATCCTGACGCGCCGGACTTTTCGGTTGGCATAACGCTTAGAGTATTTGCCTTTTCTATCCCCACAACGAGGCGTATGCTTATAGGAGCGGCTCACAATCATCACCACTTTCTTTTTATTTGTATCCAAAACGGGCGATATTACCCGCTGGCGGCTGAATCAACGGACTATAAAGGTGTCAATACTCACCGCCCATGATTTGTGACAAAACACCGAAGTCACTTACCAGCACCCGTTAAAGTAAAAGGGACTTTTTATCACACGATGTACAGGCGCGTCTCCGCCGACGTATGCCCCGGCGAGTACGCGGCGGCGGCAAAGTACCCCGGCCATGTGTACAGCAGGTGACACCCGGCGTCGGACAGCGGCGACGCGCCGCTTTTCAGCACCGACGGCACCCCGCCGCCGTCACGCTTGCCGACGGCTTCCAGCGCCACCCAGTGCCGGAAGAACTGCTCCGGGCTGTCGGTGTCCGCGACGCGCCGCATGAGACGGGCGCGGACGGGGTGTGCCTTTTCAATGTCCACGCCAATCGGCGCGGGGGACAGTCCGACCAGTACCGCGCCGTCGGCGTGGCTCAGGCTGAAATGCACGTCCGGGAAGTCCGGGAAAAACGGCTTTCCGGCGTCGGACAGCGCCACCGCCGGAAGCGTCCGCCAGTCCAGTTCGCGCCGGAGCGCCGCGCACAGTAAGCCGTAGGCGCACAAAATTTCGTCCCGTCCGGCATGGGCTTTCCCGTTCAGAAACCGCGCCCAGCGTTCGGGCGGCAGACAGGAAAACAGTATCTTTTGTTCGGAATCGGCCAGTTCCCGTGTCAGCCTCGCCGCGAAAAGCAATGTCCGCACACCGATTCCCCCTTTCAAGATTTCTCCATTATACGGCATTCCGGGCGGCCTGTAAAGCGTCAATTCTTTCCCCTGTCACGCCTCATCCGACGGGAACCGAATCCCCGCCTGTTTCCGCGCTTCGGTCAGCAGTTCCGCGACGGTCACGCTCTGTTCGAGTAAGGCGTCACAGAAAGCGCGGTCGTTGCCGTCGATTGCGCGGGCAAAGCGTATAAATTCCGGCTCCATGCGGTGGCCGTGGAAGTCATCCCGGAACTTCTCCGCGCCGCCGTTCAGGCGCAGTGTGACACTCCCGCAGACATTCGCGGGGGTGTCCTGCACGATATAACCCTCTGTCCCCTGTATCACGCAGTGGCACGGCGACGCGGAATCCTTCGCGGCGACGCTGACCGCCTTGAACGCGCCATAGTCGAGTGTCGCGACGCCGCTGGTGTCTATGCCGCGCTCGATGTTCGCCAGATACGTGATACAACGCGGTTTCCCGAACAGGCCGACGATGTAGTGAAAGTTATATAAATTCAAGTCCATCAGCGCCCCGCCGGACTTCGCCGGGTCGAACGAAACCGGGGTTTCCCCGCGCCGGAACGCGTCATAGCGGCTTGAATACTGGCTGTAATTGCACTGTACGAGTTTTAACGCGCCGATTTCCGGCAGAAAGTCCCGCACGGCCTCATAATTCGGGTTCAGGCGCGTTGTGACGGCCTCGAACAAAAGGCGGTTCCGCTTCCGCGACAGTTCCGCCAGTTCCCGCGCCGTACGGGCGTTGTCGGTCATGGGCTTCTCTAAAATGACATGCTTCCCGGCCTCTAATGCCTGTTTTGCCATTGCGTAGTGTTGGGAGTTCGGAACCGCCAAGTAAACCGTGTCAAGGTCGGTGTACGAGAGCAGTTCCGCGAAATCGGTGGTGCCTTTCGGAATGCCGTATTCCGCGCGGAGTTCGCGCACGGTGTCGGCGGAGCGCGGCGTCCCGCACAGTGCGCCGATGTCCAAGCCCAGATTCCGCAGAACCGGAAGCGCCTCTTTTGCAATCATGCCCGTACCAGTCACGCCGAGTTTCATAAAAGCACGTCCTTTCTAAAATAGGGACCCCGTACGGGGTCCCCTGTTGTTAGAGCGCCATATCTGCCGTGTCGGGGTTGATTTCCACCTCTACGGGCGGAGTTTCCATCGTCTCCACGAGGTCTTGATATTTCTGCAATCCGGTTCCGGCCGGAATCAGTTTGCCGATGATGACATTCTCTTTCAGTCCCATGAGGTGGTCGGACTTGCCCTTGATAGCCGCCTCCGTCAGGACTTTGGTCGTCTCTTGGAACGACGCCGCCGACAGGAAGGAGTCCGTAGCCAGTGAGGCCTTGGTAATGCCCATGAGCAACTGTGTCCCCGTGGCCTTTTGGAGCGGTTCGCCGTCCTCCCGACGCTCTCCGGCTTCGTTGCGGCGGTCAATCTCCGCGTTGGCGTTTTCGAGTTCCAGCACGTCGACCATGGAGCCGTCCAACAAAGCGGTGTCCCCGGCGTCCTCCAGACGCACTTTCCGCATCATCTGCCGCACAATGACTTCAATGTGCTTGTCGTTGATGTCGACGCCCTGCTGGCGGTAGACGCGCAACACTTCCTGAATCAGATAGTTGTAAACGGCGTCCGCGCCGCGAATGCGCAATACGTCATGGGGGTTCAGCGCGCCGTAGGTCAACTGCGCGCCCTTTTCGACCTTGTCGCCCTCTTTGACCAGCAATCCGGTGTGGGGTACGGCGTAGGAACGGGTTTCGCCGTCCTGCTCGTTCGTGATGATGAGATTTAAGAGACTGCCCTTTTGCGCTTCCTCAAAGTGTACGGTGCCGCCGATTTCGGCGAGTGTCGCCATGCGCTTAGGTTTCCGCGCCTCAAAGAGTTCTTCGACGCGCGGGAGACCCTGCGTGATGTCGCCGCCCGCGAGGCCGCCTGTGTGGAAGGTGCGCATTGTCAGCTGTGTCCCGGGTTCGCCGATGGACTGCGCCGCGATAATGCCGACGGCCTCCCCGGAGCCGACAGGTTCCTGCGTGGCGAGGTTCATGCCGTAACAGCAGGAACATACGCCGCTTTTCGCCCGACACGTCAGCACTGTGCGTATCATGACCGTTGGGCGCGCGTCCTTGTCGGCGGGGTCGAACTTGCAAACGTCGCCCGGACGCGGGTTAGCTTGTGTCCAGCGGTGCGTCTCCAAAATTTTGGCGTCGGTCTCCATGAGCATTTTGTCTTTGGAGAGCAGAATTTCCCCGGTGTCGTTGTCCACGATATCGCCCACGAGGAAGCGTCCGCGCAGACGGTCGGCGAAACGCTCGATAACCTGCCCGTTTTCGCTGATTTCGCTGACTTTAATGCCGTGGGTTACGCCGCAGTCCTCCTCCCGGATAATCACTTCCTGCGACACGTCGACCATGCGGCGGGTCAGGTAGCCGGAGTCGGCGGTGCGGAGCGCGGTGTCGGCGAGGCCTTTCCGTGCGCCGCGGCTGGAAATGAAGTATTCCAGCGCCGTGAGGCCTTCGCGGTAGTTGGCCTTGATTGGAATTTCGATAGTGCGCCCGGCGGTATTGGCAATCAGGCCGCGCATGCCGGCCAACTGCCGGATTTGCTTCATGGAGCCGCGCGCCCCCGAGTCGGCCATCATGAAAATGGGGTTGTAGCGGTCCAAGTTGTCCTGCAAGGCCGTGGAGACTTGGTCGGTGGTCTTTTCCCACACGTCCACGACCTGCTTGTAACGCTCGTGGTCGGTCATGAAGCCCATGCGGTACTGATTCTCGATATTGACGACCTGCTGTTCCGTCTCCTGTACCATTTTGTACTTGCTCTCCGGAATCGACATATCCCAGATGGAAACCGTGATAGCGGCTTTCGTGGAGTAGCGGTACCCGGTGGCCTTCATGGCGTCGAGGACTTCGGCCGCCATTGTGAAGCCGTGCTTGTTAATGGTGCGGTCGACGATTTTGCCGAGTTCCTTTTTGCCGCAAGTCTCCGTAATCTCGTAGTCGCACACATGCGCGGGGTCGTCGCGGTCGACAAAGCCCAAATCCTGCGGAATGTTCTGGTTAAACAGAATGCGTCCCGGCGTGATTTCGACAATGCCCGTATGCTGTGTCCCGGCGATGTTAAACGAGCGGCGTACCAGAATCGGGCAGTGGGGGCCGATGACGCCCTCATTGTAGGCCATGAGCGCCTCTTCCTCACTGCGGTACATCCGAACGGGGCGGTAAGACGCCTTGCGGAACTTCTCCGCCGGAGTTCCGGCCGCTTTGGCCTCGTCTAATTTTTTCGCGACGCGCTCGCGTTCGTCATCGTTGAGCGCCTCCAAGCGTTCCGCGTGGGACAGCGCGTCATTCATCGCGGCAATGCGCCCGTTGGCGGCTACAAAGTCGTCGGCGTCGACGACGGTTTCTGCGGGAAGTTCCGTGTCTCCGGGGTCGGAACAGAAGATGTTTTCCGCGCCTTTCTCGGCCTTGCCCATGCGGTCCATTGTCAGATAGTAGGAGCCTAAGACCATGTCCTGCGTAGGCACGGTGACGGGGCCGCCGTCCTGCGGGCGCAACAGGTTATTTGCCGACAACATCAGGATTCGCGCCTCGGCCTGCGCCTCCGCCGAAAGCGGTACGTGAATCGCCATTTGGTCGCCGTCGAAGTCGGCGTTGAACGCGGTGCAGTTCAGGGGATGGAGCTTCAAGGCGCGTCCGTCCACAAGCACGGGTTCAAAGGCCTGAATGCCCAGACGGTGCAGTGTCGGGGCGCGGTTGAGCATAACCGGATGGTCTTTGATAATCACGTCCAGCGCGTCCCATACTTCCGTCACGCCCTTGTCGACCATTTTCTTGGCGGACTTGATGTTATTCGCGGTGCCGTCCTCGACCAGCTTCTTCATGATGAACGGCCGGAACAGTTCGACGGCCATTTCCTTGGGGACGCCGCACTGGTAGATTTTCAGCTCGGGTCCCACGACAATGACACTGCGCCCGGAGTAGTCGACGCGTTTGCCCAGCAGGTTTTGACGGAAACGCCCCTGCTTGCCCTTTAAGAGGTCGCTTAGCGATTTCAGGGCGCGGTTGTTGGCACCCGTCACGGCGCGCCCGCGGCGTCCGTTGTCGATGAGGGCGTCAACCGCTTCCTGTAGCATGCGCTTCTCGTTGCGGATGATGATGTCCGGGGCGTTCAACTGAATCAGGCGGTGCAGGCGGTTGTTCCGGTTGATGACGCGGCGGTACAGGTCGTTCAGGTCGGAGGTCGCGAAGCGTCCGCCGTCCAACTGTACCATTGGCCGGAGTTCCGGCGGAATCACGGGCAAGGCTTCCAGCACCATCCATTCCGGCTTGTTGCCCGACAGCCGGAACGCGTCCACGACTTCCAGACGCTTGACGATACGCGCCTTTTTCTGTCCGGTGGCGCTTTTCAGTTCGGCGTGGAGCTGTGCGGAGAGGTTGTCGAGGCCGTGGAAAGTCTCCAACTCCTCTGCGGCGGCGTCTAACTCCTGCTGTTCCTCCTCCGAGAGGCCGTCCGGGTCATTGCGGAGCCTGTCGCGCAGACGGGAGCAGGTTTCCATGAGTTCGATTTTCCGGGAACTGTCCTCGGGGCTTAATCCCACGACGGCCAGCAGTTTTTGCACGGCTTCCGCGCCCATGCCCGCCTTGAAGTCGTCCTCGTACTTCTCGCGGTAGTCCCTGTACTCCTTCTCGGACAAAATCTGATTCCGGCTCAGCGGGGTCTCGCCGGGGTCGGTCACGATATAGTCCGCGAAGTACAGGACTTTTTCCAGAATGCGCGGGCTGATTTCGAGTAACAGCCCCATACGGGACGGAATGCCCTTGAAGTACCAGATATGGGAAACGGGCGTGGCAAGCTCAATGTGTCCCATGCGCTCGCGGCGAACCTTGGCGCGCGTCACCTCCACGCCGCAACGGTCACAGATTTTGCCCTTGTAGCGGATTTTCTTGTACTTGCCGCAGTGGCACTCCCAGTCGCGGGTGGGGCCGAAAATGCGTTCACAAAACAGGCCGTCCCGCTCCGGCTTCAGGGTGCGGTAGTTAATGGTCTCCGGCTTCTTGACCTCCCCGTGGGACCATGCGCGAATCTGTTCGGGAGAGGCCATGCCGATTTTAATGGCGTCAAAAACAATATTGTTTCCCTTGGTATTGTCCATGCTCTCTCCTCCTCAGAAGGGTTCCGCCCCGTCCTCGAACGCGTCGGAAAAGTCGTAGGCGTCCGCGTCCGGCCGCATATCCTCCGGGAAATCGGCCGATTCTTCGTCGCCGTCGCCGTCGTCCGTGTAATCGTCGTCAAGGCCGATGTCGGCTCCGGCGTCGGGCGGGGCGTCCTGCACGTCAAAGCCCGCGTTCTGGAACTCCGCCGCGTCATAGTGGCGGTTCTGGCGTTCGGTGTCGGCGTCCATGCGCGCGAGGTTGAACGTGTCCATAGCGTCTTCGTCGTCTTTCAGCTCAATCGGGTTGCAGTCGGCGTCGAGTACCTCAATGTCGAGGCAGAGCGACTGCAGTTCCTTGACAAGCACCTTGAACGATTCCGGGACGCCCGGCTGTGGGACATTGTGGCCTTTCACGATGGATTCGTAGGTTTTGACGCGCCCGGTCACGTCGTCGGATTTTACGGTCAAGATTTCCTGCAGGGTGTAGGCCGCGCCGTAGGCCTCCAGCGCCCAGACCTCCATTTCGCCGAAACGCTGTCCGCCGAACTGCGCCTTGCCTCCCAAGGGCTGCTGCGTGACCAGCGAGTAGGGGCCGGTCGAACGGGCGTGAATCTTGTCATCCACCAAGTGATGGAGTTTCAGGAAGTAGACATAGCCGACGGTCACTTTGTTGTCGAACGGCTCCCCGGTGCGCCCGTCGTAGAGGACGGACTTCCCCTCCGGGTCAAGCCCCGCCTCCGCCAGCATGGCGGAAATGTCCTGTTCCCGCGCGCCGTCAAAAATCGGCGTCGCCACTTTCAGGGGCGTGTCGGATTTGAGATTCCGGATTTCGTCAAGGTCGGCCTGCGTCACGCCGTCGAAAATCGGGGAATCCATGTTGACGGGAAGCCCGGCTTTCAGTTTCAAGCCCAGCCTCTGCGCGGCGTAGCCGAGGTGGACTTCCAGCACCTGTCCAATGTTCATGCGCGACGGCACGCCCAGCGGGTTCAGCACGATGTCGAGCGGGGTTCCGTCGGGCAGGAAAGGCATATCCTCCTCTGGAAGGACACGCGACACCACGCCCTTGTTGCCGTGGCGTCCGGCCATTTTGTCGCCGACCTGAATTTTCCGGCGCTGTGCGATATAGACCCGGACGACCATGTTTACGCCGGGGCCGAGGTCGTCGCCGCCCTCACGCGTGAACACTTTGGTGTCAAGCACAATGCCGCTTTCGCCGTGCGGGACTTTCAGCGACGTGTCGCGGACTTCCCGCGCCTTTTCGCCGAAAATCGCCCGTAACAGACGTTCCTCCGCCGTCAAATCGGTTTCGCCCTTCGGCGTCACCTTGCCCACAAGGATGTCCCCGGACTTGACCTCCGCGCCGATTCGGATTACGCCGTTAGCGTCCAAGTCTTTCAGCGCGTCGTCGCCGACATTCGGGATGTCGCGTGTGATTTCTTCGGGGCCAAGTTTCGTGTCGCGGGAATCAATCTCGAATTCCTCAATATGAATGGAAGTGTACAAATCCTCCCGCACAAGGCGCTCGTTCAGAAGCACGGCGTCCTCGTAGTTGTAGCCCTCCCACGTCATGAAGCCCACAAGGATATTCTGGCCAAGCGCGATTTCCCCGTTTTCGGTAGAGGGGCCGTCGGCCAGAATCGTGGCGGAGAGTTCCCGCCCGTCGGGCGTGAACTTCTTCCCGTGCACGCGGTCGCCCACGTTCACAATCGGACGCTGGTTGATACATGTCGTGTGGTTGGAACGCAGGAATTTAATCAGCTTGTAGGACTTGTGTGTGCCGTTGTCGTAGTCAATGCCGACGTGGCAGGCGTCCACGTCCGTCACGACGCCGTCGCCCTCCGCGAGTACCACAATTTCCGAGTCGATACAAATTTTATGTTCCATGCCCGTTCCGACAATCGGCGCGTGGGGGCGGAGCAACGGCACGGCTTGTCTCTGCATGTTCGCGCCCATGAGCGCCCGGTTGGCGTCGTCGTTGGGCAGAAACGGTATCATGGCCGTGGCGATAGAAACCATCATGCGCGGGGACACGTCGATATAGTCCACGCGTTCCCGGTCAACGACCACGATTTCATCCCGGTGGCGCGCCGTGATACGCGGATTTTTCAGGCGTCCGAACTCGTCCAGCGGTTCCGCCGCCGGCCCCACAATATAATTGTCCTCCTCGTCGGCGGTCATATACGTGATGGCCTCGGACACGCGCCCGGTCTCCTTGCTGACGGCGCGGTAGGGGGTCTCAATAAACCCGTACTCGTTCACGCGGGCGTAGGTCGCCAGATACGAGATAAGGCCGATGTTGGGGCCTTCCGGCGTCTCTATCGGACACATGCGCCCGTAGTGGCTGTAGTGTACGTCGCGGACTTCCATGTTGGCGCGTTCGCGGGACAGGCCGCCGGGGCCTAACGCCGACAGGCGCCGCTTGTGCGTCAGTTCCGCAAGCGGGTTCGTCTGGTCCATAAACTGGCTCAGCGGGCTGGAACCGAAAAATTCCTTAATCGCGGCCGTGACCGGGCGGATGTTAATCAAACTCTGCGGCGTGACGCTCTCCAAGTCCTGCGTGGTCATGCGTTCACGAATCACGCGCTCCATGCGGGAAAAGCCGATGCGGAATTGATTTTGCAACAGCTCGCCCACGCAACGGAGGCGGCGGTTGCCTAAGTGGTCGATGTCGTCTTTAATCGAAATGCCCCGCGCAAGGCCGTTCATATAGTTGATAGAGGCCAGTATGTCGTCTATCATAATGTGTTTCGGCACAAGGCGGTCTTTCTGCAACAGGATTTGGTCTTGCAAGTCCTCCCCGCTGTACTTCTCCAAGAGTTCCTGCAACACGTCATAGCGTACACGTTCTTTAAGGTTGCAAGCCTGCAACGGGTCGAAGTCCACGAAGCGGCTCATGTCGCACATCCGGTTGGACTGCACCCGGATTGTCGTACCCTCCACGTCGATGACGACCTCAAACACGCCCAGCGCGTCCAGCTTCTGCGCTTCCTCTTTCGTCATGACGTGTCCGGCGTCGAAGAGGACTTCCCCCGTGGACGGGTCGACGGCCGGCTCCGCTAACGCGTGTCCCGTGATTCTCTGCCAGAGCGACAGCTTCCGGTTGAACTTGTACCGCCCGACTACCGACAAGTCGTAACGCCGGGGGTCGAAGAACAGGTTATTCATCAACGTTTCGGCGGCCTCGACCGTCGGCGGCTCGCCGGGACGCAGTTTCCGGTAGATTTCCAGCATGGCGTCCTCGTACGTCTTGCAGGGGTCTTTTTCCAGTGTCGCGGTAATGCGCGGGTCGTCGCTGAAGCGCTCCAAGATTTCCGCGTCCGTTTTCAGGCCTAATGCGCGAATCAGGCACGTAATGGGAATCTTGCGGTTCTTGTCAATGCGTACCCAGAAGACTTCGTTGGTGTCGGTCTCGTACTCCAGCCACGCGCCGCGATACGGGATAATCTGGCATGTCAGTATCGGCAAGTCCGTCTTGATGTCGACCTCCCGGCCGTAGTACACGCCCGGAGACCGCACAATCTGCGACACGACCACGCGCTCCGCGCCGTTGATAACGAACGTCCCCGAATGCGTCATGAGCGGGAAGTCCCCCATAAAGAGTTCCTGTTCCTTCATGACATCGGTTTCCTTGTTGCGCAGACGCGCCTTGACTTTCAATGGCGCGGCGTACGTGGCGTCGCGGGCTTTGCACTCCTCCACATCGTAACGCGGCTCCTCGTCCATTTTGTAGTCAATGAACGTGAGTTCCAAGTTGCCCTGATAGTCAGTAATGGCACCCACGTCGGCGAACACTTCCCGGAGACCCGTTTCCAGAAATTCCCGATAGGATTTCTTCTGAATCTCCAGAAGGTTCGGCATAGGAACCACTTCCTCATACCGGGCGAAATTCATACGGGGTGTGTTTCCGTAGTGCTTGATTTTTGCCATCTGCCCATCCACCTTTCCTGACTGAACGCCTGCTGATTTGGGAAACCGTCCACGCGTCGCGCTCCTTCGCTCGGCGTGTCCGCCCATGGAAAAAAGCCGCCTGTCCGGCTATGCGCCGGAGGGAGGGCAGCGTGAATTCCATGCGCCGGGTACGTGACACACAAGGGAACGTTGTTGAAAAAATGTTGCAATCCTCTTGCATTTTCCCGAAAAATGTGCTATGCTAAGCAAAATTAAAGTGGGTTGTTAGACAATTCCACAGCTCAGAAGTAATTTATTCTACCACGCTAAAACATATTTGTCAAGTGCTTTTTTGGAAAAATCGTCGGTTCGGTATCCAGATGAACGGACAAAGCAAAGGTGGGCGCTATGAAAACATGGCTTTTGGAAATCAATAACAATGACCATCAGCAAATATCAGTAAATGAGGTACTTCGTCGGGGAGACGTGGAAACATGGGAGGGACTCCCGGAAACTGTTTTCAACGCCGATATTCAAAAGGGTGACGTTGCGTTTGTGTACAATTGCGAACCGATAAAAAGAATTTCTTGGAAGTGTGAAATTGTGTACGTACGCAAATCTAATTGTCCAGACTGTATAATTGGAGTGAAGCCACTTTATCACTATCCCGACAACGACCCCGCCTTTGCGTACAGCGACATTCACAAATACCTTGTCGCCCACGGGAGAAAGGGCGGCTTTTTTGGCATTGTAAGGAAGCAGAAGGAGATACCCCCTGATTTGCTGGACTACCTTACAAAAGCTGACCGACCTTACGCGAATACTTCCGCAATGTCAAACCATGACAGTGAAATCAGCAATCCCGCGGACGTAAAAAGCATAACCCGGAAACCACCCGAAAAAACGGCTCCGCCTGAAAGGGTGACAGTTATTCGGAGAAACAGAGACAAACGAATTTCCGAGTATGCAAAGCAGCTTGCCTGCGGGAAGTGTGAACTTTGCGGGGAAGAAGCACCTTTCCAGAAAGATGGCGTCCCTTATTTGGAATCTCATCATATTGAGTGGCTCTCTATGGGAGGGGAGGACGTGATAGAAAATGTTGTGGCACTCTGTCCAAACTGTCACCGTAAAATGCACATCCTGCATTTCCCGGCCGATGTGGAAACGCTTCGTCAATCCGTAAAAAAACGGAAATATCCCAACGCGTAGCGCCGTTAGGAACGGGCGGCGTATTTGTCCAACGTATAGAAACAGCCTCTCCCGCGACGCGGGGGAGGCTTGTCCGTATCGCACAACGTATATCAGGCCACATTATCCGGGGACGCGCACCACGCAAATGAGATAACCGCCGTCCCAAGACGCCCGAATCCGGGCTTGTCCTTTGCCAACGGGCGTCACAAAGCCGTCGGCGTCGACCGTCGCCACGGACGGATTGTCGCTTGTCCACCGGATATCCGCCTCGACGCCGGAGACCTTCAAGTGGTACTCGCCTTCGTCGACGGTACGGGTAAAGTCCGTCGTGTTGAGTTTGGCTGCGGTCGACGCGGCACCGGTAATCATACGCGCCACGCAGAGACCCTTTTTCACGCCGTCCGTCACGATGATATTGACCGTACCGTGTGACACGGCCGTGACTTTGCCGTTTTCGTCCACGGACGCCACCGACGGGTTTTGGCTCACCCACGTAAACGGCCCCTCACTGCCGCCCTTGACGCGAATTGTCGCGCTTTCGCCGAGCGTCCGAAGTGTGAAGTCATGCGTACTTAATGCGATACCGTCGGGCAGGGCTTTCGCGGCGGCATAGTCCATGACGGCGGGTGTCGGCTCCGGCTCCGGTTCGGGTTCCGGGGGCGCGGCGTCGTCCGGGGTTTCGTCAGACGTGCCTCCGTCCGGCATTGCGTCGGACGGCACATCGCCCGGGGGTTCGTCTGACGCGCCGCCGTCCGTATCCTCGACGGGCGGCTTGGTGTCACGTCCGGGGAGGGACGTTACCCCGGTTTCCGCGCCGATTTTCCCGTCCGTGAACTGATACAGGCGGTTCATAATCAAGTCCCCGTAGCGCAGATATACCAGAAGCCCCGACAACAGCAGGATAATTAAAACGAGTAGAAACGTAATAAACGCGGAACCGCCTCCGCCCTGTGTGCGCGGCTGGCTGTCCTGATAGTTTTTTTCCATATGACGGCTCCTTTCCGTACGCCCGCGACGGGACATGGTTTGTCCCACATTCCAAGCCCTATCATAGCGGGTTTTCGGCCGCGCGTCAAGGCGGATTTTGTGAACAATTTATATACTTTGCCGTGTTACTCCCACAATCGCGTAATCTGAATCAAGCCACGCTTTTCACGCTTTCCGGCGTATTCCATCACACTGTAAGAGCCGCCGGAAATAAAACGCACATAAGAGCCTGTTTAGTATCTCGAAATGCGCGGCTGTTCGGCGGATTTTCGCCGCATAAGGTCGTTTTGCTGTGGAAATATTGAATGTCTTATAAGGCAGAACAACGTGATATGGCGGGGAATATGGCGTTCAGACCATGCGCGGCGGGGATACTAAACAGGCTCTAAGCAATCAGAAACGCGGATTCGTTTATCAACGTCCGATTGAGACGTGGAATCGCGGCACGGCGCGGAACATTTTCCTGTCCTTCCGGGAAATAGAAGCTGTCAAAGCCTTCCGGCAGTTCCAAACGGACAAGCGCCGGATGATAGGGAATCGCCACGCGGATGAGAATGTCCGGGTGGCGTTTTTTTGCGCGTGAGAGCGCTTTTTGGCTCATCCAGTCAAATCTCCCATAGTTACCGACTGCAAACGAATTAACTCCGAAATGGACAATATGCTCTTCTATGGCGTCATCTAATTTTTTGCTCAAAGATTCCGGCGCGTCGCGGTGTCCAATGAAGAAACACGATTTGCTTTCCACGGGATTTCTCTCCCTTCCAGAAACGAAAATATTTTAGATAAATTTTATCTAAAAATAAAGATGATTCCGCCAGATGATGTATCGTATGAAAAACAGATGGGCAGAGGTGATTTCATGCGAAACAGAATCAAAGATTTGCGTGAAGACCACGACTTGACCCAGCAGAAACTCGCCGACGCGATTTCCATTACACAACGAAAGTACAGCTATCTGGAAACCGGAGTACAGCCTTTAACGGATGAAATTCTCGTGAAACTTGCCAATTATTACGGGGTAAGCGTTGACTACATTCTCATGCAGACGAACAACCCCAAACGCGCCACCTGATATGTAACGCCTTGGCGGAAAGCCGGGGCGTTTTTTGATTCTGGTACATGTAACTTCTTACACAAGACATTCTACATCTTACGGACACAGTTTAACAAAGTTACACTGTCCTTGTCAAGACTTTTAAACGGGATGGTAGAATTTATGGAGAAGTACGGCACAATCAGAATCAATCTGGCGCGGCTCATTGAGGAAAGCGGAATCAGCAAAAACAAACTCAGTCAGCGGGCGGAAATGCAGCGGACGCAACTCAACCACTATTGCAACAACACCATTACGCGGCTGGACATTGACGTATTAGCCCGATTGTGTACGGTGCTGGGGTGTGAAGTCGGGGAACTGCTGGAATTTGTTCCGCCCGAACAATAAGAAGACGGCGTGCCGGATTTTGTTCCGGTACGCCGTTTTGACGTATCAAGGCAGGAAGCGCGCAATAATTTCGGCGACGCCGTCGTGATTGTTGTCGCGCCGGGTGACGTAATCGGCGGCGGCCTTGAGTTCCGGGATTGCGTTGGACATCGCCGCGCCGACACCCGCCGTCCGTATCATGTCCATGTCGTTGGCCTCGTCTCCGGCGGCCACGGAACGCTCCGGGGGAACGCCGAGCAGTTCGCAGAGTTTGAGAATGCCCTGCCCCTTGTTGACGCCCGCCGGGACAATCTCCAGAAAGTGCTTGTCCGAGAAGTAGCTGTCCAGACGCCCCGGCATCTCCGAGAGTATCCAGCGCCGGAAAGCGTCCGTTTTTTCCTGCCCGTCGAAGTCAATCGACAGCGCCTTGACGGGCATTTCCGACAGGTCTTTCCGCACGTCCGCAATGACCCGGTACTCCAACTGAATCCGGGCGCAGTAGCGTTCGGCGTACTCCGTGCTGCTGCCCGGCTCTATAACCACGTCCTCGCGGTCATAGGTCTGGATGTAGATACCGCGCCGTCTGGCCTCGTCGAACACGGTATAGAGGTCGTCCGGCTCCATGCTCCGGCGGAAAATCTGCCGCTGTTGCGTGAAGTCGTACACCACAGCGCCGTTGTAGGCAATGGCGTAACATCCGGGGGCGTCCAGCCCGAACCGCGCCGCCTGCGCCCGTACGCTTTTGAGCGGGCGGCCGGACGCGATAACGACCCGGTGTCCGCGCCCGATTGCGTCCGAAATGGCCTGCCGGTTGCCGTCCGTCAGCTCCTTGCGGTCGTTTAAGAGTGTGCCGTCCAAGTCCAGAAACAAAATTTTCGATTCCATGCGGATTCTCCTTCCGTGTTGTTCGGACGCTATGTTACCACGCTTTCGGGGACTTGACAACCGTTTCCGCGTTTTAGCGCTGGAAATCCGCCGCCGGATGTGCTATACTGACCGACACCCCACGGAACAGGAGACAATGCCATGAACGATATGGAACAACGCGCCGCCGCCCGGGAGTTTGTCGCGAACTGGACGGGGCGCGGCGACGAAAAACAGGAGACACAGACATTTTGGATGGAACTGCTTCAAACGGTGTACGGCGTGGAGAATCCGGCGCGGTATATCGCTTTTGAAGTCCCCGTCAAGTTAAGCCACACCAGTTTCATTGACGCCTACATCGAGGAAACCCGCGTGCTTATCGAGCAGAAGGGCGCGGACATCGACCTCCGCAAGGGGCAGAAGCAGTCGGACGGCGTTATGCTGACGCCGTTCCAGCAGGCGCGGCGTTACGCCGGACACCTGCCCCACAGTCAATACCCGCGCTGGATTGTGGTATGCAACTTCCGGACTTTCCACATCCACGACATGGAACGCCCCAACGAACCGCCGGAAGTCCTCAAACTTGCCGATTTGGAAACGGAGTATTGGTGCCTGAACTTCCTGACCAATACCAAAGCCGAGAACATCCAACAGGAAGAGGAACTTTCCAAACAGGCCGGGAAGATTGTCGAGGCACTGCGCGACGCGCTCCTGAAACAGTACAGGAACCCGGAAAGCCCCGAGACGCTCAAAAGCCTGAACGCGCTGTGCGTCCGGCTGGTATTCTGCCTGTACGCGGAGGACGCCGGGATTTTCGACAGAAAGCGGATGTTTCACGACTACCTGCAAGCCCACCAAGCGGAAGACCGGGACGCCCTTATCAATCTGTTCCGCGTCCTCGACCGGAAGCCGGAGGAACGCGACCCGTATTTGTCCGACGATTTGTTAGCGTTCCCGTATGTCAACGGCGGACTGTTCGCCGACGAAGCCATAGAAATTCCGCGTCTGGGCGATGAAGTCATAGACATTATCCTGAAACGTGCCAGCGAACATTTCAACTGGTCAAGAATCAGTCCGCCGATTTTCGGCGCGGTCTTTGAATCGACCCTGAACCCCGAAACGCGCCGCTCCGGCGGCATGCACTATACCTCTATCGAAAATATCCACAAAGTCATTGACCCGCTTTTCCTTGACGAACTCAAAGCGGAACTGGAACAATGCAAGAGCCGTCCGACCGCCGGCGGGGCGCGGAGAAAGAGCTTGCAGAACTTTCAGAAAAAGCTCGCTTCCCTCAAATTTCTTGACCCCGCCTGCGGTTCGGGCAATTTCCTCACCGAAACCTATTTGTCCTTGCGCCGTATGGAAAATGAGATTATCGCCATTTTGAACGATGACCAGATTGTGATGGACTTGGGCAAGGAGGGAAACCCGATACAGATTTCCATAGGCCAGTTTTACGGCATTGAAATCAACGATTTCGCCGTAGCGGTGGCGCGGACGGCGCTTTGGATTGCCGAAAGCCAGATGATGAACGAGACGATAGGCATTGTACACAGGGACTTGCATTTTCTGCCGCTGAAAACCGCCGCGAACATCGTGGAGGGGAACGCGCTCCGCATGGACTGGGAAAGCGTTGTCCCGAAATACGAGTTAAACTACATCATGGGCAACCCGCCCTTTGTGGGATACTCCTTGCAAAACAAGGAACAAAAGGCGGATATCCTTTCCATTTACACGGACGAAACGGGAAAGCCTTACAAAGCGGCGGGGAAAATTGATTATGTGTCCGGCTGGTACTTCAAGGCTGCGCAATATGTACAAGGTACGGCGATTCGCGCCGCTTTTGTGTCCACTAACTCCATTACGCAAGGCGAACAGGTCGCCAGCGTATGGAAGCCGCTTTATGAGCGTTTCGGGATTCACATTGACTTTGCCCACCGGACATTCCGCTGGGACAGCGAAGCCAGTCTGAAAGCGCATGTCCATTGTGTGATTGTCGGGTTTAGCATTTATCCGAATGACAAGCCCAAAGTCATTTACGCGTCCGGTCGCCCGGAAACCGCGCAAAATATCAACGGTTATCTGTTGGACGCTCCCGACATTTTCATTGAAAGCAGAAACAAGCCTCTTTGTGGTGTCCCCGTCATGACAACGGGAAACCGTCCCGCCGACGGAGGACACCTGATTATAGAAGCGGATGAATACGACGATTTCATAGCACAGGAACCTAAAGCGATTCCCTATATCAAAAAGCTGATTGGTGCGGCAGAGTTTATCAATAATAAACAACGCTGGTGCTTATGGCTTGTCGGTGCAAATCCCGCTGAACTGCGAAAAATGCCGAAAATTATGGAGCGCGTGGAACTGTGCAGGCAAGACAGGTTACACGCGCCTGATGAAGGTAGAAGAAAACTTGCCGATACTCCGACGCTGTTCCGGGAAACAAAAAACCCTGATACTTTTATTGTTATTCCGGCTACTTCATCTCAACGGCGCAGATATGTTCCCATAGGGTTTCTAAACGGGGATACGATTGCAACAAATGCGGTGATAATTATTCCCAATGCAACGCTTTACCATTTTGGTATCTTGACTTCCAATGTGCATATGGGGTGGATGCGGGTAGTCTGTGGACGCTTGAAAAGCGATTACCGCTATTCCAAGGATATTGTTTACAACAACTTCCCGTGGCCTAACCCCACGGGCGCGCAACGGGCGACCATCGAACAGACGGCGCAGGCGATACTCGACGCCCGCGCCCTGTACCCGGACGCCAGTCTCGCGGACTTGTACGACGAGACGGTTATGCCCGCCGAACTGCGGAAAGCGCACCAGAACAATGACAGGGCGGTGATGTGGGCGTACGGCTTCGACAAAGACCACCCCGCGTGGAACAACGAAAGCCAGTGCGTCGCCGAACTGATGAAACTGTATCAGCGACTGGCGCGGGCGTAGTGTCGGCGCGGAAAAGTTCCCCCGCCCTCCCCCTCTGAGGGAGGGTGGCGCGTCAGCGGCGTTCCCCCTCTGCCGCATAAGGGGGCGACAAGAGCGCAGGCGAAAAAATTCAGGAAAATTTATGAAAAAAAGACTGGCATTCTTTCGGGGAATGTGGTACTATGGAATCGGCAGTTTCAGCGCATGATGAAGCCCGGTATTGCGCCCGCCAAGCGCCCGGGACACAAGGAGGAACCGCTATGCAGACAATTCAGTTTGAAGTAACTAACCCCTTTGGCATTCATGCCCGCCCGGCGGCGATTTTGGCACAGGCTTGCGTCAAAATGCCCTCACAGATTACCGTGAAGTGCAACGGTAAGACCGCCAACGGCAACAATGTCATTCAGCTTCTGAGCCTCCACGCGGTGCAGGGTTCCGTTCTGGAAATCAGCGCCGAGGGCGGCGACGAGGCCGCCACGCTCGCGCAGATTGAACAAATCCTGAATGACACCTTTGCCGAAAAGAAAAAGGTCGATGTCCTGAAAATCGCCTTTTTCGGCACCAAGGACTATGACCAGCTCTTTTTCAGCGAACTGGTCAAGGACAAGGGAGAGGGGACTTTCAACTGCGACATTAACTTTTTCAGTACCCGCCTGACCCCCGAAACGGCCTACCTTGCCAAAGGCTATGACGCGGTGTGCATTTTCGTCAACGACGAATGCCCCGCGCAGGTCGTCGACACGCTCGCCGACGCGGGTGTCAAGCTGATTCTGCTCCGCTGCATGGGCTTCAACAACGTTGACTTGGAAGCGGCGGCGCGCCGCGGCTTGACGGTTGTCCGCGTCCCGGCCTACTCCCCCTACGCCGTCGCGGAACACGCCATGGCAATTATCATGGCGGCCAACCGCCGCCTCCACAAGGCCATTTACAGGGTCAAGGACAACAATTTCTCCCTGAACGGCCTGATGGGCGTCGACCTCCACAACAAAGTCGCGGGTATCATCGGCACGGGGCAGATTGGGCAGTGCTTCGCCCGTATCTGTAAGGGCTTCGGCATGACGGTCATCGCGTGGGACGCGTACCCGAATCAGAAACTGGTCGACGAGGGTCTGCTGACCTACGCCGACAAGAACACCGTGCTGGAAAAGGCCGACTTGGTGTCCCTGCACGTTCCCCTGTTCATGGGCGAGGGCGGCACGTTCCACATTCTGGACGCCGAGGCCATTTCCCATATGAAGGACGACGCCATGCTTGTCAACGCCGGGCGCGGCGCGTTAATCGACACGGAGGCGTTAATCGCGGCGCTGAAGGCCGGGAAGTTCCACGCCGTGGCGCTGGACGTGTACGAGGACGAGGACGCGTACGTGTACACCGACCACTCCGACGACTTCATCCGGAATGAAAATCTGGCGCGTCTGCTGATGTTCCCGAACGTGGTGGTAACGTCTCATCAGGCATTCTTCACGCGGGAGGCGTTGCAGGCTATCGCCGGAACGACGCTCGAAAACGCCCGCAACTTCAACGAGGGCAACCCGCTCGGCGCTGGCGAGTGCAAGGCGTAACAACCGAATAAGCGGCAATATCGCATAAGAACGGAAACGGGCAGTCCGCGTGACTGTCCGTTTCCGCGTTCGCATAGCCCATTAAGAGCCGTTTTTGATTACTTTTCCATCATGGAGCGCCATGTGCCGTTCTCACGCGCCATTTCCGCCTCACAGACCTCAATAAGGAGCGCGTCCTTTTCCGCTTCCGTCCCTTTTGAGAACTTTTCGGCGTTGTTGAAATAGAAATACAGCGTTCTGAGCAGAATTTCCCGCGTATTGCGATAAGTCACCCATAAGTCCTTGGAGTTGTTCAGGGATATATACGCGTTCAGAGCAGTCACGGCAACGCCAAATACGGCAATCAGAACCTGCGCCACCGACGGTTCCCCCAGAAACAGAGAGGTCACCGGAATCAAAGCGCCAAATACAATGGAAGCGGACATCAGGCGATGATACTGCTTCTTGCACTCTCCGCTTTTCTTGCTGTACCATTTCATTTGCTCCAGTAGACGATTCTTTACGTAGTCTTTGGTACGGGGGTCTTGGATTTCCTCGACCAGTGGGGCAAGCGCGTCATGTCTGGAAGACGACGCCTTTTTTTGCGTCGGGGTTGCCTCTGTCGGCGTTATCGCCGGAGTTTCGTCTGGCGGCACCGGGGTTACATCCGCCTGCGTGGTGGTTACATCTTGATTTTGATTCTCCATAAAACCTCACTCCATTAGTTCCTTGCTGGGAATACTGTTACGTACCTGACTTCTAAGGTTCTTGAGTTTGCCACTCAGGGAATCATATTTCCCGGAGAATTTGGAAGGGTCAAAAGCGTCCCAATTCAAAGTTCTGTCCGGACACAGGGGGCTTTTCGTACGGTCGCACCACTGTTCCCATTCAGGCGGTCGCAATGCCTTGTACCAGTCATTTATGAAGGCCTGATGTGCGTTGAAAAAATCATACACCGCTTCTTCCGGGCAATCAAGGTAGCAACCGTTCATTTTGAAAATGCTATCTTGGAGGTTTTGAATCAGCCGCACAGCATCAGCCTGACGATTGACATCATAAGCGATTTTGCTGTCTTTGCCGTGCTGAAACAAATGATAGACATTGTTGATTTCGGTCAGGTAATTCTGCCTGTTTTTCGTGTGCCTGTTTTTATAGCGAATCCAAAATCTCCACGCCACAACCACGACAGAGAAAACGGCGCTAAAGATTCCCCAGCAATCGCCCAATGACGCATTCTCAAACAGTTGTTTGATATATATTATCATAACGTTGCACCCTTTACTGTAACGTAACGATTAAAATTATAGCATAAAATATTGATTTGTCAAGCTGTCGATTGTCCAAAAGTCTTGCAAAACGGGAAAAACGTGCTACAATATAGCGCCGTGGGGGCGTCAAAAACTATGTCCCACGGAAAGGAACCGCTATGTTTTTTCAAAACGAGGCTTCGAGCCTAAAATTAGACGTTGTGAGCTACGAACTGCCGGAGGGCGTCGGCGACCCGGAGAGCGACGACCGCAACTGGCTGACATTACGCGCCACTTGGAACGATGACGGCGAAATCGTCAAGGACTCCAACGCCTGCCTGTTGACGTACGAGTTACAGGAACTGACGGCCGGGTTAAAAGTCCTGAACGCGGGTATCCGGGACGCCTACGAGAGCGAGTTTACGGAACCCTATTTTTCGCTGTCGGCGCGGGCGGACGGCGACGGCTTCGCGGTATCGGTCGCGTTCTACCTGCCAAATATTATGTCCGGCGAGGACACGGCGGAACTGACCTGCTTCATGGACAAGGCGCAAATGCGGACGCTTTTGGACGAGTTGACGGCGCTTTGCGCAAAATTCCCCGACCGGCCTTAAAAAAATCCGCGTTCCCGTCAAAAAGCGCTTTCCAAACTCGGGAAACTGTGATACGATAGGCAAGTCATTTCATGCTTGGTATAGGAGGGAAGCCCCATGCTGTCACCTGTCGCGGCACATCGCCGCTACCTGCACCAGATTCCGGAGCTGGACGACCAGCTCTCCCAGACGTTGACCCTTGTGACGGGTGTCTTGCGCGGACACCGTTGTGAATATGTCTCACCGATTCAGGGGAGTGTGTGCGCGTGGTTCGACTTCGGGCAAAAAGAGACCGTCGCGTTCCGCGCCGACATGGACGCCCTGCCCATTGCGGAGGCGACCGGACTGCCGTACTCGTCGCGCCACCCCGGCAATATGCACGCCTGCGGACACGACGGCCACACGGCTATGTTGCTGTCGCTCTGCCAATGGCTCTCGGCGAAGCCGGAGGGAATGCCCCGGAACGTGCTTGCGGTGTTCCAGCCGTCGGAGGAGACGACCGGAGGCGCGGGACGTATCTGTGATTCCGGCATTCTGGAAGAGAAGAACGTGAAGCGTATTTTCGGCCTGCACCTCTGGCCGGGACTGCCAAAGGGGGAAGTGTTCGCGCGTCCGGGGCCGATGATGGCGCGCTCCAACGAGGTGACGGTATACGTCAATGGCAAGAGCGCGCACCTGTCACGCGCCGAACAGGGGCGCGACGCCATGCTTGCGGGCGTCGAGTACCTGACCCGCGCGTACAAGCTGGCGGAGGAAGTGCCGCCGCCGTGCGTACTGCGCTTCGGGAAGATGTGGTCGGGCACCGTGCGGAACGCTGTCAGCGGGGAAACCACGCTGGAGGGCAGTCTGCGGACGTACCGGGACGCGACTTTCGAGGCCTGCCGCGACGGCTTGGGCGTCATCGGCGCGGCAATCGAGCGCGAAACGGGCTGTCATGTGGCAACGCGTTTCGGGAGCGGCTACCCGGCCGTCTGGAACCACGAGGCGCTGTACGAGGAAGTCTGCGCGGGTCTCGGCGAGGACGCCCCAAAACCGCTGGACAAGCCGTCACTGGCGGCGGAAGATTTTTCATTCTATCAGCGCCATTTGCCGGGCGTGTTCTTCTTTCTCGGAATCGGCGACACCCCCGAATTGCACGCTTCCAACTTCGACTTCGACGATGAGTACATTTTGCCGCTTGGCGTGGAGTTTCTGAAAAAATTAGCGCGGCTTCCCTGAATCGCGCCGCCGCGCAGTTCCCGGCATTGTCCCGGCTACCACGGACGCGGGATTTCCGCGCCGGAAAATCAATCAGGAGGAACTTTTTCCATGCACAACCCCGAACCCATGTTCACCCCCAACCAGCGCCGTTTCACGGCGGTGTCCACGCGCCAGATTGCCAAGGCCGGACTTATCGCCGCGCTCTACGCCGTGCTGACTGTTTTTGTGCCTGTTCCGCAATACGGCGGGATTCAGTTCCGCGTCGCGGAGGCCATGACGGTTTTGCCGTTCCTGTTTCCGGAAGCCGTTTTCGGACTGACGGTCGGCTGTTTCATCGCGAATCTGTTCTCCCCGTTCCTGCTCGACTGCGTGATTGGCACGTCCGCCACACTGTTGGCCGCCCTCTGGACATCCGGCCTCAAAAACCCGCTGTTAGCCCCCATGCCGCCCGTGGTGTGCAACGCCGTCATTATCGGCGCGGAAATCGCGTGGTTCGCCGCGCGGGACGGCGAAAACTTCCTCCGGGCGTGGCTGTTCAACGGCTTTACGGTCGGATTCGGCGAACTGCTGGCCTGTTACGTCCTCGGCCTGTTGCTGTTGCGTACGCTTCCCCGCGTGATGGGGCGCCGGAAATGAGCGCGTACGTTTTTCGTTACGCGTCCCCGCTTGGGGCGCTGACGCTCTGCTCCGACGGCCACGCCCTGACGGGGCTGTACTTCGATGGACAGCGCCACTTCATGGAAGCCTCTTCCGAACCGTGGGAGGAGGCGGAGCTTCCCGTATTCGCGCAGTCGGCGCGCTGGCTGGACGCCTATTTCTGCGGTACCGCGCCGGACTTCACGCCCCCGCTTGCCCTGCGCGGTACGCCGTTCCGCGTGGCGGTCTGGAATGCCCTGCTCGAAATCCCCTATGGGCATACCGTCGCCTACGCAGACCTTGCGCGGCGGCTCGGAAGTTCCCCGAGGGCTGTCGGGGGCGCGGTCGGACACAACCCCGTTTCGCTGATAGTCCCCTGTCACCGGGTTATCGGCAGACGCGGAACGCTGACCGGTTACGCCGCCGGACTGGATATCAAAGCCCGTTTGTTGGCACTGGAACGCGGAAACACGTAAATTCATGATTCCTGATGAGCTTCGGAAAATCCGAATCTTATCGGGAATTTTACTCTGTCGGCGTAAAATTGACCAAGTAAAAACTTGATTTTTTGCGTACATATAGTATAATCGACATACGTTGTTTGTCAAGCGACAGGGAGGGAATCGGCATGACGCAGGAACAGAGGCTGGATTACTTGATAAAACGCTTCAAAGAGGATTCCGGCGAATACCGGAATCTGCGGACAGGAAACGGCGCGGAGGAAAAACGCCGCGCTTTGCGTTCCCTGATGAATGTCCGAATGCCGGGAGACATGGACGCGGAAACGCTGGCGGAGCAGGACGCGTATTTGCAGGAACGGGCGGAGGAAAAAGGCGTCGTCACGCCGGACATGATTCCCGCCGCGAGGAATCCGCGCCTTTCCCTGTGGCAGGGAGACATTACCCGGCTGGCGGTTGACGCCATTGTGAACGCGGCAAACTCCCAAATGCTGGGCTGTTTTGTCCCCATGCACAACTGCATTGACAACTGTATTCACACATTCGCGGGCGTCCAGCTTCGCAACGAGTGCGCAAGACAAATGAACATTCTGCGCAAGCGGTACGGGCGGGACTACGAACAGCCTACCGCCGTTCCTATGCTGACGGACGCCTTCAATCTCCCCGCGAAAAAGGTCGTCCATATTGTCGGCCCCATCGTACAGGGAAATTTGACCGCAGAGAACGAGCGGGATTTGGCGTCCTGCTACCGCAACACGCTGGACATTTGCGCTGAGAACGGACTGCTGACCGTTGCGTTCTGCTGTATCTCTACCGGAGTGTTCCGCTTCCCGCCGGAACGAGCCGCCGAAATCGCCGTGGGGACTGTCACGGACTGGATGAACGCGTACGCGGGGAAGCCGGAGCGGGTCATTTTCAATGTGTTCGGCGACCGGGACAGGGCAATCTATGAGAAACTTCTATAACAAACCGGGGGACAGCGTATGTTTGGATTGGAAAATTCACGCAATGAAAAGAAAGCCGCACGTCTGAAACAGGCGTTGTCAGACTGCCGCGCCGTGGTAATCGGGGCGGGAGCCGGACTTTCGACGTCGGCGGGGTTTACTTATTCCGGGGAACGCTTCCGGCGGTATTTCTTTGACTTCATTGAAAAATACCGCATTCCCGATATGTATTCTGGCGGATTTTACCCCTTTCCGTCGCCGGAGGAATACTGGGCTTGGTGGAGCCGCTCTATTTACATCAACCGCTACATGAATCCCCCAAAGCCCGTCTATGAAACGCTGCTGTCTCTGGTGCGGGAAAAGGATTACTTTGTACTGACGACCAATGTTGACCACTGCTTTCAAAAAGCGGGGTTTGACAAGACGCGCCTTTTCTATACGCAGGGGGATTATGGGCTGTTGCAGAGCGCGACGCCCAAAGTACAGAAAACTTACGATAACGAAACGATAATCCGCGCTATGGTTCTGGCACAAGGGTTTTCCATCGGTACGGGCGGGGAACTGCTTCCACCGGAAGGCGTAACGCCGAAAATGGAAGTCCCAACGGAACTGCTTCCAGTCTGCCCCGACGACGGACAACCCATGATTCCGAACTTGCGGACAGATGACAGTTTCGTAGAAGACGCGGGCTGGCGGGCGGCTTATGAGCGGTACGCGGAGTTTCTCGACCGTCATAAGGCCGGACGGGTTCTGTACTGGGAACTTGGCGTCGGCGGCAATACGCCGGGAATTATCAAGTTTCCTTTCTGGAGCATGACGGCGCAAAACAAGAGCGCCGTTTATGCCTGCGTGAATCTCGGCGAGGCGGCCGCGCCGGAAGAAATCGCCTCCCGCTCCATTTGTATCGACGGAGACATAGCGGCGGTTCTGGAAAAAATCAGAGGGCGTTAAAATCTGGACAGTGAAAAGTTCTTGTGAATCAAAAAGCGAGCTGTGCGCTTGAAAGTTTTAAAGCCTTCTTTGTCATAGGGCTTCGCGGGAGGGTGGCGCGGAAAAGCGCGTCAAGCGCACAGGTCGAATTTTTTTTGCCTTGTTCTTGCTATCATGGCGCAACTATGGTAAAATGAAACGATAATACAGAATATGGCAACGTCCGCAAGAATTTTGTTTAGAAATCTGGTGATGAGATGCGAGTCGATGTTTTCATGCACAGAAAATTTCTCCGGCAACTCCAAGACCGGAAAATCCCCGACGACGTACTCCGGGGTCTGCTGAAACGCTTTCAGGAGATGGACAGCCTGCCCAATGCCGCCGCGTTTTCGGACTACCTCGGCCGCAAGGGCGTGGACTGGCGCAAGTTCCACGGCGACGACGTGGGCAAGCTCAAAATCTCCGCCGGAAACCGTCTTCTGTGCGCGTGGGCGGAGGATATCGGCTGGAAGCGCGCCGACGCCTTTGTCCTGCTGGAATGGCAGCCCCACGACAATCAGGAAAAGTACAGTTTCGAGGGCGGCGTGACGGAACAGGACTGCGTACCGCTACAGGATGTCGTGCAGATGTTCTATGATTTGGGCGTCTTACAGCGCCCGGACGTGCCGGGCGTGGCTCCGTCCGAGAGCGACGACGTGAATCTGACCGACGCGGGCGACGTTCTGCGGATGATTTGGGAGGACTATTCCAAGCTCTATCTCCGTTCCGATGAAGAACTGATTCAGGAAAACACCCGCGAAGTACACCTTTCGTCGCGCCAGATGGCCTGTATCGACGCGTTCCAGACGCGCAAAAGCCCCATGTTGCTGTTAGGGAGTGCCGGAAGCGGAAAGACGCTGGTCGCGGTGCATGTCCTGAATGATTTGCCGGTCAGTCCGGCGGTGTACCTGACGCAGTCCAACGAACTCCTGCACTACTCCAAGGGCATTTATGACGAGCTGTGCCGTGACCGCGGGGGCGTCCCCGGAAAGCGCGTGGAATTTCTCAATATCAATGACTACTGCATGGAGAAATTGGGCTGGAACGAAGAAAACTTTGTCCGCGCCAAGGGCTTTCTGAAGTTTCTGGAGTTTTCGTCGTGCTGGCGCTCTCGGAAGCCGGACACCCCGCTTCCCATGTCGGTGTGGCGCGAGGTGCGCGGCGTCATCAAGGGCTACATGGGCGTCGACTGGAACCGGAACGCCCCGCTGTCGCAGGAACAGTTCCCGCGTCTCGACCGCCTTTTCCGTGACGGCTATCTCCGGCGTTGCGCCGAAAACGGCGCGCTGAGCCGTAAGTTCACGCTCTCAAAGAGCGTGGCGCTGACGCGCATTGACTTGGACGAGGCGCGACGCCGCGCCGAACGGGAACGGGCGTTATCGGCGGGCGGACGCCGCAACCGGAAGCAGTCCGACGGCGGCCTGTCGCAACAGGACGAGGCCGCGTTAGAGCGCGTGCTACAGTATTACAGCCGCTTTCAGGATGTGCCGCCGCTTCTGCCGCGCGACGAGTACCTGAAACTCAAGGAGGAGGACACCGCGCTGGAATCGCGCCACCGGGAGTTCATTTACGCGCTCGCCGAGGAGTACGAGAACTACTTGCGCAGTCATCACCTGTTCGACGAAAACGACTTGGCGCGTACCCTGCTCGAACGCGACTGGGACACACTCCCGGCCTTTGAGTTAGTCGTCGTCGACGAGGTGCAGGACTACACCGAAATGCAAATCTTCCTGATACACCGCCTCAGCCGGAACGGCCGCCTGTTGCTGTTCACCGGGGACGAACACCAGACGATTCACCCAACCGTGTTCAGCCCCGGACACATGGGGAAACTCTACTACGGGGAATCCGCCCTGCAAAGACAGCTACTGACGACAAATTACCGTTGCCGCCAGTGCATTTTGGACAAAGTCAACATCATTTCGGGGCTTCGCCGCGACTGCACCGGGTGGCGTGACAGCGGCGTCGAACAGCCCGAAACGTCCATCAACCCCGGCGGCGGACTGGTGTACCGTCTCCGTTACGACAGCGAGACACTCCCGGCGCTTCTGGCCGATATGGCCAAGTACCCCGACGCGGTAATTTTGACGCCCGACGAACAGGAGAAACAGCGCGTCGAAACCCTGCTGACGCAGGTCAAGGCCAAGCACCGCTACGTCTTCACGGCGGCGGAAATCAAGGGCGTCGAATACGACTTTGTGCTGTGCCTCAACATGATGAGCCGCAACCGGGAAGCGTTGGAGCGTATCTTGTCCGAGGGGAAACACCGCTCGACCGGGAATCGGTACTATTTCAATTTGATTTACGTCGCCATGACGCGGGCGCGGCAGTATCTGGGATTTGTGGACTTCGAGACCGTGCCGCAACTGGAGGACGCGCTGGAACTGTCGGATGTGAGTTACGAACAGGCCGAGGCGCGGCTGAAAAGTCTGGGCAGTGAAGACCGCGACTGGCTGGCCAAGGCCGCCGAACTCGAACGCGCCGGACTGTACCGCGAGGCGCTGGATTACTACCGCGAAGGCCACGCCGCGCCACAAGACGAATACCGCTGCCTTGCGCGTCACGCCGAGTACGAGGCCGAACCGCGCGAATTTTTCGAGGCCGCCAAGTGGTACCTGCTCACGCGGGACTGGGACTCCGTACGGCGCACCGCCGAACGCGTCAAGAACCGGAACAATTTACCGTACCGACTTTTACAGTATATGATTTCCCCGGACACGCTGGGCGCGGATACCCCTTACGAGGACGGCTTCATGTCGAAACTCATCAAGGCCGCCTACCCCAAGGTCGCCGAACAGCGCATAGCGCGGCGCGTCGTACGGGAGCGGATGTCCGACCAGTTGGAACACAGTTGCGCCCAACTCCTCCAATGGCTGGAGGCCGTCCGCAGTGGAAAGGAGAACGCGGAATATGGCGAAATTAGATGAAAGAATTGTCGAATCCTACGCCGGACTGCTGGGCGCGTTGAACCGCGTCAACCGGGAAGCGCCGGAAATTCAGGAACTCTACCAGCGGGCGCGGCAGGAAGTCGAGACGGAACAGCGTCTGTTGCGCGAGGCGCGGGAGGAGGTCAAGAAACTTTCCAAGACGCTCAAACAGAAAATCGCCGACGCCGACGCCATGAAGGCCGCCTATCAGGCCAAAATCGCCGAGTGGAACTCGTTTCAGGAGGAAGTACGCAAGTTGTCAGGCCTCTGGAACGAAAAAATCACCGAGGCCGAGGCCTTGCGGCAGAAAATCATGAACGCCGAACCCCTCCTAAACTACCGTCTCGACGAACTCTCCCGCGCTTTCGACTACGACAAGAGCGAGACTGTCGCGGGGATGTACCAGAAGTATAAGGACGTGGGACCCGTCATTGTGCGCCGCCCCAACTGGCCTGTCGACACGGGCTTCTTGGTGCGGGCGGTGCGCGGGAATCAGGTCAAGGGCATTGCCTTCACGGACGGAAAGCCGAACGCGTCTGGCTCGACACCCCGCGCAAGTTCGCTTTGCAAAATCTTCCACGGCCCGTCACAGCGCGACATCTTCCGCTATGCCCTCCGCGAACTGAATGCCGATAAGTAAATGTCAAAGCCCCTTGCCCTCTCCGGGAGGGTAAGGGGCAGATTGGAGCGGTTTGCATGAAAAAAGTGCCTCTAATAAGTTACGGGGATATGCTTCCCCGTATTGACAGGGTGACATGCGGAACTGTTTACCCGCTGTCCGTCGCCCAAGGGATTCAACCGGGGGACATCTACGCCACGGAAACGGCGGCGCTGTTCTGGCACCACAGCGGTTTCGCGTTCCTGTTCGGCGCGTGTGACGACGATTTTCTGCGCCGCGTATATGAAAACTTTCTAAGCCCCGACAGCGTGACGGCAAGACGTTTTATTCTGTTCGCAACGAACCCAAAAGTAACGCGTTTCTTCGAGGACAAAGAAAACCTTGTGTCTGAAAAACGGTATTTCTTCGTGTATCCAAACCATGTTCCCCCACCGTGCGGCCGACTGTCCGCACATCTCAAAACACAGGAAATCAGCCGGGAATTGTTCGATAAAATACAAGGCACCGTCACGCCGCGCTTTTCATGGGCGGACGCGTCCTCGTTTCTGGACAGAGGCAAAGGATACTGTATCACGGACGGGAACACGGTCGCGGCGTGGACGTTTTCTGCCGCAGTCAGCGCGGACGAAATAGACATAGGCGTGGAAACAAGAATAGAATACCGCCATCTGGGACTGGGAACGGTCGCGGCCGGACAAATGATACAGTATTGTTTGGAGCGTCACAAACGCCCGGTCTGGGCGTGTAGCGCGAATAATGTCGCGTCGCGGAAACTCGCGGAAAAAACAGGATTCGTGAAAACAGCGGAATGTGACACTTTCAAAAAATCGGACTTTCAGTGAAGCGGGGCGGTTGCGGCATGGAACATATCACAAGAACCGTCACGCCGGACGAGGACGGGCTGACGGTGCGGCGGTATCTGCGGGGCAGACTGCACTTTTCGGCGCGGGCGGTGTCGCGTCTGACCCGCGCCGAGACCGGAATCATGGTCAACGGGGAGCGCGCCTTCACGATACGCGTACTCCGCGCCGGGGACATCCTGCAAGTCGAGACCGGAGACCACAAAGCCCCCAAGAAGCCCTTGATTCCGGGGAACTGGCCTCTGCCGATACTCTGGGAGGACGAACATCTATTGATACTCGACAAGCCCGCCGGGATGACCTCGCACGCGTCGAACTTCGACCCGGACGCGCCGAACGTCGGCGGGGCGCTGGCGTACCAGCGCGGCGGGAATTTCGTATTTCACCCGGTGAACCGTCTGGACAGGGGAACGTCGGGCGTTATGGTGGTTGCGAAAAGCGGGTACATTCACGACCGGTTACGGCGGATGTTGCACGGCCGCGCATTTCTGCGCGAATACCGGGCAATCTGTACGGGGAGGCCGAACCCGCCCAACGGCGTCATAAATTCCCCAATCGGGCGCGACGAACGTTCGATAGTGGCGCGCATGGTGCGCCCCGACGGCGTGGAGGCCGTCACGGCGTACGAGACCTTGACCGTGAGCGACGCGGGGAATCTGTCACTGGTGCGTCTGTGTCCGGGAACCGGGCGCACACACCAATTACGGGTGCATATGGCGCACATGGGTTGCGCGTTGCTGGGCGACTGGCTCTACGGCGTCGAAACGCCGCTGATTGCGCGTCCGGCGCTGCACTCGTACAAGCTGGCTTTGCGCCACCCGGTCACGGACGAACGCTTGGAACTCACAGCGCCGTTGCCGGACGACATGCGGCGGGTCGCCGAACAGTATTTCAACACGGGAGGAAATCAACATGCTGACATGGCTGGTGACGTACCACTGTAAGCCCGGACAGCGGGAGGCGTTCCGGGAGGCAATCGCGAAAGCGGGCGTTCAGGAGGTGTCCAAGGGCGAAAACGGGAATCTGGCCTACGACTACTATCTGTCCGCCGCGAACCCCGACGAACTGCTGTTGGTCGAACGCTGGGCGGACAGCGGGGCGCAGGCCGCGCATACGTGGACGGACAGTTTCGCGACCTTGCAGGAACTCAAAGCCCAATACTGCGATGACGTGGAAATCGACAAGTACGAGCGCCCGGACTAAATCAAATCCCCGGCGGAATCGCTTCTTAACGGCAGTTCCCGGAAAATTTCGTCCGCAATGGCGCGGTATTCGGTGGCGGTGCGGAAGCGGCGCATAGCCTTATTAAGACGGCGCGTGTCGTCGAACAGGTGTATCAGGTAAAACCAGACCTCGCGCATACGCTGGGCGGCGTGTCCGGTCTGGCCGCCGTAGAATATTGTGTAGGCGTCGAACAGCGCGGCGGTGAAGTCGCGGAGTTCGTCACGGGACGCCGCCGCGCCGCCCCTGAGCTTGCGGAACAAGGCCGGGTCGGCAACCGCGCCGCGCCCAATCATAACGGCGTCGGCGTCGGGGAAGCGTTCCGCGAACGCGGACACCTCTCCGACAGTGCGCAAGTCGCCGTTATACGAAACGGGGTTGCGGCTCTCCCGGAGCGCGTACCGGAACGCGTCATAGTGCAAAGCGCCGCTGTACTTGTCTTTCCGGACGCGGACATGGAGTGTCAGACTGGCCAGCGGGTAGCGGTTGAAGATATCCAGCAGGCGCGGGAACTCGTCCGGGTTCGCGAACCCGATTCGGGCTTTGACCGACAGCGGCAGGCAGAGTTTCCCGCAGGCACCGTCAAGAAGCGCGTCGAGGGTGTCGGGACTGGCCAACAGTCCGGCACCCTTGCCTTTCGCGGTAATTGTGCCGGACGGGCAACCCGCGTTTAGATTCAGTTCCCGGTAGCCGAAACTTTGCGCAGTCTCCGCCGCCCAAATCAGTTCGGGGGCGCGGTTCGTCATGACTTGCGGGACAAGCACCGCGTCGGGATTGTTTTCCGGCAACAGTTCCACGCGTTCGCGCTTGGTAATGAGGTGTTCTTTTGTGGGGGAGAAGTACGGAATAAAGCAACGGTCAGCGCCGCCGAAAAACCGTTGCCACACGCGGCGGTAGACGGCTTTCGTGATACCGTCCAGCGGCGCGAAGTCATAGCGTCGTATCATCTGGCGCGTTTGAGGACTTCCAGCAGGTACCGCCACACACGTTGTACGGACGAAATCCGCATGCGTTCGCGGGGGGTGTGGATGTCGAGCAGGTCGGGGCCGAACGACACGCAGTCGAGGCCGGGGATTTTGTCGGCGAAGTAGCCGCACTCCAACCCCGCGTGAATGGCTTCTACTTTCGGCTCTGTGCGGTAGAGGTCGCGGAACACTTCCACGCACAGTTGGCGGATGGGCGAGTAGGGCTGATATGTCCACGCGGGATAATCGCCCGTCACGCGTAACTTTCCGGCGGGGGCGGACTTTTTGCCGCGCCGTCCGCCGCCGGATTCCGTCAAAGTGCGGAAACGTTCCACAAGCGCGGACTTCTCGCGGGGGTCACTGCTCCGCACACAGAAAGAGGCCGTCACGGCTTCCGGCTCCGTGGAGAGAATGCCCAGATTCAGCGACGTTTGCACGAGGTCGGGCAGGTCGGCGCTCATGGACTGTACGCCGTTCGGCGCGGACGACAGAAAGTGAATGACGCGCTTTGTCGAGTCGACGTCCATGCACATGACCGCGACGGAATCCACGACTTCCACGGTCAAGCCGGGGTCTGTGCTTTGGAACTCGCGCCGGAGTGTGTCGGCGTACTGTTCGATGGCGCGGCGTACGCCTAACGGTTCTTGCGTGACGATTTCGGCGTCAGCGGAAACCGGAATGGCGTTATCTTTCATGCCGCCGCCGACACGCACAAGGCGAATGTCCGCTTTCGCGGAGGCCTCCCGGAGAACGCGTCCAAGCAACATGTTCGCGTTGGCGCGGTTCTTGCCGATTTCGACGCCGGAGTGTCCGCCCGTCAGTCCGCGTATGGAAATATGCAGCGCGTCCCCGGCGTCCGACGCCGATTCCCAGCGCGGCGTCAGCGTGCAGACCGCCGTACAGCCGCCCGCACATCCCGCCGTGAACACGCCCTCTACTTCCGAATCCAGATTCAGCATACGGCGTCCGCGCAGGCGGGAGGCGTCGAACGCCGCCGCCCCGAGCATGCCGATTTCCTCGTCAGCGGTCATGACGCATTCAAGGCGCGGGTGGGGGATGTTCGTCTCCTGTAGAATCGCCAGCATCATGGCAATGGCAATGCCGTCATCGCCGCCGAGCGTGGTACCGTTCGCGGAGATGAAATCGCCGTCCATGCGGAGTTCCAGCGGGTCGCGCTCCATGTCGATACGGGAACTGGCCTCTTTCTCACATACCATGTCCAAGTGTCCCTGCAGGATGAGCGTTTCGGCGTCCTCGTACCCGGGATAGGGCGGGGAGACAATCACAATATTATTGGCGCTGTCCTGCCAGTGTTCAAGATGGTACGATTCCGCGAACGCGGCGCAAAAGTCGCTGATGGTTTTTGTATTGCGGGAGCCGTGAGGAATCATGCACAGCGCCTCGAAGTAGCGGAAAACGGAAATGGGCATGACGTATTCTAACAACGAAATTCATCCTTTCTGTCACTTTGTCTCCCACGGGGCTTTCTGGACGGCGGAGCCGCCGAGACCGAAATCATCACTGACAGACCCGGCGTCGCGTTTGAGCATGGTTTCCATGACGCGGATATCGCTGTTAATGTCCATGGCGTCCGTTTTGTAGAGTTCGTCCAACTGGTGGGAAAAGCCTTTCAAAATCATGTCCATTGTGGCGGAAATGCGCTGTTTCGATTCGCGGAGATTGTCGCCCTCGACGCCCGCGGCCTCGAAACGGGCGTAGGAATCCAGCAGTTTTTGCGTTGTGGGGAGATAGTATGTCATAAAGGTGTCCATGCGCTTGGCCTTTTCGGGGTCATCCTCCATAGCGCGGAGAATGCGTCCGACGATATCTTCCAGACGGTCGATTTTCGCAGACAGCACCGGGTCGGCGATACGGTCATTGGCGCGGCGGATATCGCGCAGAATTCCGGAGTAGCCTTCGGAAGTTTCGGGGGGCGTCTCCTCGAAATCGGGGTGTTCATCCTTCCATTTCTGGTCGGCCTCCGCGCTCTTGAACAGATAGCCCAATTCGCGGTTCAGATAGGCGTCGCCGCCGAAGTAGTTCTGTTCCAGCATTTTTTGCAGGTCTTTCAGGACTTTCTTTTCGTCCACGCCGGATTTACGGGCGAGTTCCTCCACGTCCACGGCCTCCCGGGCACCAATCATGGGCAGATACGCCGCGAAACGCTTCTGCTCCTTATCGGTCAGAAACGCGTTGGCTCCCAGCGCGACGCCGCCCAGCATGAACGCCAGTGACGTGATAATGTCGGCGAGGTCTCCGGTAATGGACAACGAGCCGATTAAAAACAGTATCACGCCGAGGACTTTCATACCGCCCGTTTTCGTCTTTTTCGGCGCGGGCGGGATTTTGGAATGGGGCATGGCGTCGGCATATTTGGGCTTGTTAATGCGGGTGTCGACTTTCTCCACGGGCAGTTGCATAGGCGCATACTGCTGTAAAGATGGCTCATTCATGGCGGTGGACTGTCCCCCGCCCGCAAAGAGTTTCACCAGAAGTAACACCAGCGCCAGCGGCGCGGAAATCAGGAACCCTACGCCAATCAGCCACCATGGGATTTTCTTCCCGTCAAAATTCTTCAAAAAGTCCATGCGTCAGTCCTCCCTTTTCTGGAATGTATGCCGGGAGCCGTCCTCGTCGATAATCACAAGGTTGTCAATCTGCTGTTGGAGATTGCCCAGCACGGCGTCAAGATATTCCCGGCGAAGCTGTGCGCGTTCGCGCTGTTCGGCGTCGGACAACGCCCCCGCTTTCGCCTTGCGCGCCAGTTCGTTGATACGGTCGATTTTCGCCTGTTCCATGTTTCTCCTTTCCGCGTCACGAAATTACAGAAAGCGCGTGATGAACACCGGGAAGCGTCCCTTCCGGGTGGGTTCGCCGACACGCGACAGAATAAAGCGCCCGAACCCCCGCGCCGTCACGCAATCGCCGGGTTTCAGAATACGGTCAGGTTTCGCGCAGTCCAGCCAATTGACCTGCACGCGCCCGGCGTTGACGAGTTCGGCGGCCTTGCCCCGCGGAATGCGGAACCCCGCCGAGATGACGGCGTCCAGACGGACGGACGACACGGTGTCGCGGAGTTCCTGCACCGGGCGCGGCGGGATTGTCACGGCGTCCGGGTCGAGTTCCGACACGCGCAGTCTGACGCGTCCGGCGCTGTCCCAGTTCTGTAGCAGGAACTCCCGCACGCTGTCGAGTACCAGCACGTCGGCGCTGTTGGAGCCTACGTAAATATCCCCGGTTTTCGCCCGGACGATACCCAGCCCCATCAGGCCGCCCAATATGTCGCGGTGTGACAGGGTTTCGCCGTCGCGCCACGCCGCCCGCAACGCCCGGACGGGCAACAGTTCCGGCGGGAGCGCGTCGCGTTCCATCCAGTCGGGCAGGAAGCACAACACCCGGCGTTCGGCGTCCCCGACGCCGCCCGTGAACAGGTACGTATCTTCGGGGGTGCCGGACAGCCGGAGCAGTTCCAGCGTCAAAGCCTGCTCTCGCGGGGAGAGAAAGTCCGTGGATATCGGCGCGCCGTGGTTTCGCGCCTGCCGCTGCCTGTCCAGCACACGCGACAGTAGTAAACGCTCGTCGCCGTCGACGCGCAGTCGGTCTAACAGTGATGTCTTGTCCATGCCGCCGCCCCCTCCGCGTACATTATAACGGGTTTCCCCGCGCTTTGCAAGAGGAATGCCGGGGTTCCGGATAGCGTCAGTCGGCAAAAATCAAGGCTTGCGATTATGTATAAGGCGTCTGCTAAAAAGATTCCACAATCCGCCGCCGGACTGTGGAATCTTTTGGTATCAGCGCAGGATGATGGCGTCACGCTCCGGCCCCACCGACACATACGGAATCGGACACTCGAGGCGCTCTTCCAGATATTCGACGTACGCACGGGCGGCGCTTGGTAACTCCTGCCATTTCCGAACGCCGGAAATGTCGCAGTGCCAGCCGTCCAAATACTCCGTCACGGGTTCGGCGTCCGGCAGAAGCGCCGGAAACGGAAAGTCGTCCGTCTCGACCCCGTTCAGCCGATAGCGCGTACATACCGGAATCCGTTCCAGATAGCTTAACACGTCCAGTTTCGTCAGCGCGATGGCCGTCGCGCCCTGCACCTGTATTCCGTAGCGCGTCGCCACAAGGTCTATCGGCCCCACGCGGCGCGGGCGTCCCGTTTTCGCGCCGTACTCGTTGCCCTCTTTGCGGAGGCGTTCGGCGTCCTCCCCGAACCACTCGCAGGTAAAGGGACCCTCCCCCACACAGGTCGAGTACGCTTTCACAACGCCGATGACCTTGTCAATTTTCATGGACGGCAGTCCCGCGCCGACAGGGGCGTAGGCCGCGACAGGGTTAGAAGATGTCGTATAGGGATAAATGCCGTAATCGAGGTCGCGCAGGGAACCCAATTGCGCCTCAAACAGAATCCGCCGATTCTGCGCCACGGCCTCCCGGAAAAACTTCCCGGTGTCGCAGAGGTACGGGCAGAGTTTCTCGCCCCACGCGGAAACCCACGCTTCCATCTGCTCCATTGTGTAGCCCTCCGCGCCGTAGACGCGGCGCAGAATCAAGTTTTTCCACTCCAAGATGTCCGCCAGATGTGCCTTGAACTTCTCCGGGTAGCGCAGTTCCCCCGCCATGACCGTTTTTTTCTGGAACTTGTCCGAGTAGAACGGCGCGATTCCCTGCTTTGTGGAACCGTATTTCTTATCGGCCAAGCGGGCTTCTTCCAGACTGTCTAACTCCCGGTGCCACGGTAACAGCAGTGACGCCCGCTCGCTGACTTTCAGATTTTCCGGCGTGATGGGGACGCCCTTCCCCCGGATATCCTCCATTTCCTTCCAGAGGCTTTCGCAGTCCAGCGCGACGCCGTTGCCGAGTACGTTTACCACGCCTTCCCGGAAAATACCGGACGGCAGTAAGTGAAGCGCGAATTTGCCCTTTTCGTTGATAACGGTATGCCCGGCGTTGCCGCCGCCCTGATAGCGGACGACCACATCGAATTGTTCTGTAAGCAAGTCG
Organism: Oscillibacter sp.; assembly: GCA_017526785.1. GTDB lineage: Bacteria > Bacillota > Clostridia > Oscillospirales > Oscillospiraceae > Oscillibacter. The sequence goes on from JAFXQV010000003.1 coordinate 81,940, forward strand.
ACCATGCGTCCCTTGCCCTCGTCGCCCCAGTTAATGCCCACTATCGCACAATTTGACATCTGCACTGAACCTCCCGAAAATATGTTCATGGTTCCGGCGCGTACGCCCCGCCTATTATGTGGGATAAATTCCCGGTTGTCAACATATTTTCCGGGAAAGTTCACATGTCCGAGAGCGCGTCCGCGTTTTTGATGAAGTATTCCACGCCCGAATACAGCGTTGTCAGCGCGATGACCCACACGCAAAGCGTATTCACAAGCGCCGGAATCGGCAGGAACATCAGCACGATACAGACCATGGTCGCGGCGGTCTTGACCTTGCCCGACCAGCCCGCTGCGATAACGCGTCCCTGTTCGGCGGCGACCATGCGCAGGCCGCTGACCGCGAACTCCCGGCAAATCACGATTAACGGCACCCACGCGGGCATTTTGCCGCACTCGACAAACCACAGCAGAGCCGCCGTGACAAGCATTTTGTCCGCCAGCGGGTCGGCGAATTTGCCAAAGTCCGTGACAAGGTTGTACTTCCGCGCTATTTTGCCGTCTAACAGGTCTGTCAGACTGGCAAGGATAAACACGAACAGCGCCGCGTATTCTGCGCCCGGGAAGCCCCAGTACAGAATGACCATGAACACCGGAATGAACAGTATCCGAAGCAATGTCAGTTTGTTGGGCAGATTCATAACAGGTTCCCCTCTTCCTCTCCGACGAGTTCGCCGTCCATCGTGTCCGTAAGGCGGACGCGCACAAAGGTTCCGGGCGGAATGTCGCGCCCCGACGTGAACCAGATTCGCCCGTCAATGTCCGGCGACTCGGCGTAACTGCGCCCGTAAAATCGCTGTGCCTGTCCGTCGAACCCCTCACAGAGTACCTCCCGCGTGTTGCCTAACACCGATTCGTTGTACGCGTCGATAATGTCCGATTGCACGTCCACCGCGAGTTCAGCGCGGCGCTTGGCCTCCTCCGCGTCCGGGTGCGGCATTTCCGCCGCCGGGGTGCCATCCTCCGGTGAAAACGGAAACACTCCGGCGCGTTCAATTCTCTGCTCCCGCAGAAAGCCGCACAGTTCCTCGAAAGCCGCTTCATCCTCCCCGGGCAGTCCGGTAATGATACTCGTACGGAGTACAAGCCCCGGAATACGCTCCCGCAGTTTGCGGAGTACCGCCGTCAAGCTGGCTTTCGTGTCGCGGCGGCGCATGGACTTTAGAATAGCGTCGTTGCAGTGCTGTATGGGAATGTCCAGATAGGGTAAAATCTTCGGCTCCCCCGCGATAACGTCTATGAGTTCGTCCGTGATGTCGCTTGGGTAGAGGTAGTGCAGGCGTATCCAGTGAAAGTCAAGTTTGCATAACTCCCGCAAGAGTTCCGCAAGCTGACGCCGCCCCGTCAGGTCGATTCCATAGCGCGTGATGTCCTGCGCGATAACGATTAACTCCTGTACCCCGGCGTCCGCGAGTTCCGACGCCTCGTCCAGCAGTTCCGGCATGGGACGGCTCCTGTACCGCCCGCGAATCGACGGTATCACGCAGTACGCACAGCGGTTGTCGCACCCTTCGGCAATGCGTAGCCACGCGTACCATGGCGGCGTCGACAGAATCCGCTCCCCGCTCTGGTTCGCGGCGTGGATATCGCCCATGTAACAGGGCTTGCTCCCCTTCGCCATGACTTCCGCGACCGCGTCCGCGATACGGTCATAGCTTCCCGTGCCTAACAGGCCGTCGACTTCGGGCAGTTCGCGCAAAATTTCCTCTTGGTAGCGTTGCGCCATACAGCCCGTGACCAGAATCTTTTTCAGCAGTCCGGCACGCTTCAACTCCGCCATTTCCAGCACGTTGTCAATGGCCTCCTCGCACGCCGACGCCAGAAAGCCGCAAGTGTTCACTACCACCACGTCCGCGCCTTCCGGCTCTACCTGTATCGTATGTCCGGCATTTGCGACAAGCGCCATCATCTGTTCACAGTTGACTTGATTTTTCGCGCAGCCCAAAGAAATAAATGATACTTTATATGGCATTACTCCTCCACATCTTCCCCGACGCGTTCCCACGCGGCGCGGATATCGTCCCACGAGAACCCCCGCCGCAACAGCGACGCCGTGAAACGCCGTTTCGTGTCCGCGTCCGGCGCGCCCGACAGCTTCCGCGACAGGTACGCGTCAATTTGCGCGGCGCAGTCCGGCAAAGCCGACATAGCCGCGTCCCAGAGTTCTTTCGGGACGCCCTTTTCGTACAGCTTCGAGCGAATCCGGGCGGCTCCGTACCCCTTCGCGGCGTACGTCCGCGCCAGCGTCGCGGCGTACTCCGTATCGTTCAAGGCTCCAATTTCCGTCAGCCAGTCGGCGGCGCTCTCGGCCTCCTCCGGCAACGCGCCCTTCTCCGACAGCTTCCGAATGAGCGCCTTCCGCGACAGCGGACGCTTCGCTATCATATCTACGGCCTTCGCCCGGACGTTCGACACGCCCGCCGCGTCCTGTAGACGGCGCAACGTCTCCGCGTCGAGTTCGTCCCCGGCGCGGAGGCCAAATGTTACCAATTCCTGTTCCGTGACTTTCAGGCAGATTCCGCCGTCCAGAAACAGCAGAACCCGTCCTTTCTTGTGCGCGGATGGCTCGATACGGTCAATTCTCACAGCGTTTCCCCCTTTGCCGTTTCCATGATACGGAAAAAATACGTACCTGTCAAGATGAAATTTTCTCTTGCAATATGTTCTGTCTTATGATAAAATAGAAAGTAGAGGTGGAACTTATGAAGGTTTACATTGGCTGGTCTGGCGAAACAAGCAAGGAAATCGCTTCTATCTTGAAGTCATGGCTCCCGCTGATGAATCCCCACATTGAAGTGTTTAACACTGTAGATATTCCGACAGGTTCAGCATGGGAGCACATTTTTTTCAAAAATTTGCTTGCTTGCGATTGCGCTATTTTCTGTTTCACACAAGATAATATTCATTCGCCGTGGCTTCTTTATGAAGCGGGGGTAGTCAGTGGCGCAGAGAAACCAATCATTCCTCTTTTGTTCGATGTGCCGTTATCTCGCTTATCTGACCCTCTACGTTTTTTTCAACCGATTCTGTTTACAAAAGACCATATCTGGCAAATGGCATTAACTTTGAATGACCTTTGCGGACAAGACGCTTTCTCTTATCAAGAGCTTGCCATAAAATTTGACCAGCTGTATCCCACTGTGGAGAAAATGGTGGAGCAAGTGCGCAATTCCCAGAAAGAACAGCCCGAACAGGGTACAGAAGACTTGAAGTGGAATCTCGCTACCATCAACAACAAATTGGACGCCATTCTCTCCGGGATTTCCATGGATTCCTACCCGCGTCAGAAAAACAGTCTGTAAGCGTTTTCAGGAAAGCGGGTAATTCAGATGAATATATTTCTCAGTTGGTCGGGAACAAGAAGCCACCTTGTGGCAAAAGCATTTCAACGATGTCTGCCGCTCCTTTTTAACGGCTTGGAAATTTACCTTTCCACAAGTATGAATAAAGGCGTTCGTTGGAGTGCCGCCTTGGATGAAGCATTGGAAAAGGCGGATTTCGCAATTCTGTGCGTAACCAGAGAAAACCGCGCCGCGCCGTGGATGATGTACGAGGCGGGCGTACTGTCCCGGACGGCTGGCGCGGAGAATGTGGCACCGTTTCTGTTAGACATTGGCGCGTCGGAATTGCAAAGCCCCGTGACACGATTTCAGCTCACCGTTTTCGAGCGGGAAGATTTGGAAACGCTGGTTTTGACTATCAATCAATGCCATACGATAGAAGAGCGTATTCCAGAACCTGTCTTGAAAGAGCGCTTTCAATTGGTATATGGCGGATTTTTAGAAAAGCTCCTGAAAGAAGCGCTGGACTTTCAAGACGAGGAGGGGGCGGAAGATATAGCCCTGAAAACCCTTGCCGGGGTAGAGCGGTTGCTGGACATATCAAAGTTACAGCTTTCCGATATGAAGAAACACCGTCAATGAACAGATTTTTTTTGGCTCATTGGGCGGTCAACCACGTCACCCTCTCCCGCAAAGCGGGGGAGGGATTTTTCGCAAACAGAACAAAACAGTATCAGTCCTCATCGTTGAAGTCGTCGGCGGAAATGTCCATAGGCCGCAAGGGCGGCGGCATGCGGTTTTCCGCCATGGGCGGCATGACAGGTGCCGGACGCCCTCCGCCCGGTGCCGGGGAGAGTTTGTCCAGATTCCGCCGGATATCGTCCTCTAACTTCGCGGCGATGTCCGGATTTTCCTGTAGATAGCGCTTGGCGGCGTCGCGTCCCTGTCCAATGCGGTGTTCCCCCATGGAGAACCACGAGCCCGACTTCTGCATTAAGTCCAGTTTCACGGCCAAATCCACCAGTTCGCCCTCGTGTACGATACCCTGCCCGTAGATGATATCAAACTCGGCTTCCCGGAACGGCGGCGCGAGTTTGTTCTTGACAATCTTGGCGCGTGTCCGGTTGCCTATCATCTCCGTTCCGTTCTTGATGGTCTCGATACGCCGCACGTCAATTCGGACAGACGAATAGAACTTCAAGGCACGTCCGCCCGTCGTCACTTCCGGGTTGCCGTACATCACGCCGACTTTCTCCCGCAACTGGTTAATAAATATCACGATGGTTTCCGTTTTGCCGATAGCGCCCGTCAGCTTGCGCAAGGCCTGGCTCATCAGACGGGCGTGGAGACCTACAAAACTGTCGCCCATTTCGCCCTCAATCTCACTGCGCGGCACCAGCGCCGCCACAGAATCGACTACCACCACGTCCACCGCGCCCGAACGCACTAAAGCCTCGGTAATTTCTAACGCCTGTTCCCCAGTATCGGGCTGTGATATCAGCAAATCGTCAATCTTGACGCCCAGCGCCTGCGCGTAATAGGGGTCAAGCGCGTGTTCGGCGTCGATAAACGCCGCTTCCCCGCCGCGCTTCTGCGCCTCCGCCACAACGTGCAAGGCCAGCGTGGTTTTACCCGACGATTCGGGGCCGTAAATCTCTACGACGCGTCCGCGGGGCAGTCCGCCGATACCAAGCGCCACGTCCAGCGCAAGCGAACCCGTCGGAATTACGCCGACCGTCGGCACGGGGCGGTCTCCGAAACGCATAATGGAGCCGCGCCCGTACGCCTTTTCAATTTGTGACATTGCCGTTGTCAAGGCCTTTTTCTTATCAGCGGCGGGTGCCGGAACCGGAATCGGTGCCTTTTCTCTTGCCATTTGGTTTTCCTCCTGTAGTCAGATGTCCGGGTAGCGAACCGCCGTGACAACGCGCCGGATACCGTGATTGTCGTCACAGCTTTCGATTTCCCCGAAACCGTTTTCCCGTAAAATCCGCCCCACGGAAACGGCTTGATTGATTCCCACTTCAAAAAATATCCGTCCGCCGGGGTAGAGCGCTTCGCGCCACTTCCCCGCGATTGCGCGGTAGAAGTCGAGGCCGTCCGCGCCGCCGTCAAGGGCTAAACGCGGCTCATAGTTGCGGACAGAAACATCTAATCCGGCGATGTCCCCGCTGGCTATGTACGGCGGATTGCACGTAATGCACTGGAACAGGCCGATTCTCCGGTCAGGTTCCCGGAGTGCGTCCATCTGGACAGGCACCACGCGCCCGCTAAAGGAATTGCTCCATATGTTCCGGCTGCACAGTTTCAGGGCGTCGTCGGAGATATCGCCCAGCACGACCTTCGCTTCCGGCACCTGCGACGCCACCGCCAGTCCGACACAGCCACAACCCGCGCACAAGTCCAGCACCCGGCACGGCGCTTGCGTTCGGAGATACTCCACGGTTCTGTCCACAAGCGTTTCCGTGTCGGGGCGCGGAATCAGCACGCTTGGCGACACCGCAAGCGTCAGCCCGTAAAACTCCCACTCGCCGATGATGTACGCCACCGGCTCGCCGTCAAGGTGACGCCGCACCAGTTCCCGGACACGCGCTTCCAGTTCCCCCGACACGTACAAGTTAGCGTCACGGAACAACGCCTCTTTCGTCTTGCCGGACGCCGCGCACACCAGTTCCCGCGCCGACAGGTCGGAGGCAACCGAACCGGCCGACTTCAACGCCCGGCGGGTTTCCAGATACAGACCGCTGTAAGTCGTCGCCATACTTTCACCATGTGTCTTTACCTTTCTCGTCGGGTATGACCAGTTCCAAAGAACGGATTGCGCACTCTATCATACTGTCATCGGGTTCGTTGGTGGTAAAGTTCTGCATCCAGAGGCCGGGCGCGGTCAGAATCTGTGCAAGGCGACTTTCCTGTACGTGCCGCCCCACCCAGCGGTTGAACTCGTACGTAATGCCCACCACCAAAGGCAACAGAATCAGGTGTACCAGCGTCCGCAACCACGGATTTGTCATAGGCCGGATTCCGAACACCACCCCGGAAACCAGTATCGAAACGAAAATCACCACGAACAGGAAACTTGTCCCGCAACGCGGGTGATGACGCGGCTGTACCCGCACATTCTCCACCGTCAGCGGAAGCCCCGCCTCGTAACAGAAAATCGTCTTGTGTTCCGCGCCGTGGTACTGGAACACCCGGTAAATGTCCTTCTGACGGGAGCAGAATATCAGGTACAACAGGAAAATGGCGATTTTCAGCAGACCTTCCAGCACGTTCCGCCCCCAGAGCGGGAAGCCCGGAAAGAAGTGCAGTAACGCGCCTGTAAGAAGCGTCGGGAGCATGAGGAACAGGAACAAACTCATTCCGATTCCCAGCACCACCGCGAACACAATCACGAGTTCCTCTAACTTCTTACTCGAAATGTGCGCTTCCAGCCACTTGTCCAGTTTGGACGGCTCGGCGTCGTCCTCGTCGGGGTAGAACTCGGCGGAGTACATCAGAGCGCGTACGCCCTGCACCATGGCCGCCAGAAAATTGACCGTGCCGCGAATCAGCGGCAGTCCCAGAACCGGGTAACGGTCTTTGACAAGTTTCAGCGTCTCGACCTTCTCGACCAGTTGCCCGTTCTGGTCGCGCACGACAATGGCCTGTTTTTCGGGGCCGCGCATTAAGATTCCCTCAATCAGCGCCTGTCCGCCGATACTCGTACGGAACGCGCAAGACTGTTTCTCGTCCATAACAAACCTCCTTCGGACAGTATACCACCGTCCGCCACAAAAGTCAAACAGATGTTTTATAGTGTCCCCCTGTCGCAAACCCTGCAACGAGAGCGGACAGGGGGACGCGGGATTACGCACCCAGCACAGAGACGTACGGACTGCACAAGGGGCGGTACTGGTCATCGAACATACTCACGCGGGCGCGGTTCACGTTCAAGAGCTTCAGTTCCACGCTTCCGGCGTTGGCGGGTACTGCTTTCATGTCGGTGGTTAGGTACTGCCCTTTTGTGTCGAAGTACGACACAAACACAGTCGCGGCGGCGGGGTTGGTCAGTTTAACGGTCAAGATTTTGGTGTCCGCGTTCGGTATGAGCGCGGTTATCTCGTACGCCACGGGCGCGGGGGCGTCTTTGGCGGTAAAGTAACCGGGCGCGGACGCCATATCAATCCGGGCGTATTCTTTATCGGTGTGACTTTTATCAAATTTGGTTCCGTTGCCACCGACAAGGGACGTGCAATTTTTGAACATGTCGGAACTGGAAGTCAAGGACGCCGTTGTAAATTTATCGGAGGTGCAAATTGTTTTCAACTTAGAAGAGCCGGAAAACATAGAGGACATAGACTTGACGTTGGCGGTATCGAATTTAGACAAGTCCAGCGCCGTCAGCTCACTACAGTTCCCAAACATCTCGAACATAGAAATGACGTTTTTAGTATCGAACTTAGACAAGTCCAGCGTTGTCAGCTTAGTACAGCCGCGAAACATCTGGGACATATTTTTGACGTTGGCGGTATCGAAGTGAGAGACATCCAGCGCCGTTAGCTCGCTACAGCCGCAAAACATCGCGACCATAGACGTGACATTTTTGGTATCGAAGTGGGACACGTCCAGCGCCGTCAACCCACTACAGTTACAAAACATCTGTGTCATAGACGTGACGTTTTTGGTATCGAAGTTGGACACATCCAGCGCCGTCAGCCCGCTACAGCCAGAAAACATCCATGACATGGACGTGACATTTGCAGTATCCAAATTTTGGATGTTATCTATGCGTTCCAGATTTGAGTAACGATAAAACCAGTCTGCCGTAGAGGTTGGGCTGATTTTGTCAACGAAGTTCACAATGCGGATGGATTTACGCTCATCAGACCACGGCACTTTCGCAGTTGTCAAATCGACCGGATACGTTTTTTTGACGGCGCGCCCGTCCAACGCGTCGCCGTATTGGAAAACGAGCGTCCCGTCCTCGTACAGAATCGCGTAGACGTTATCCGCCGCGTGTACGTCCGGCGCGAACAGTGCCACAAAGACGAACAGCGCCGCCAGCATGACAAATACCTGCTTTTTCATGGTGTGTCCCTCCTTATTTCCCGTTTTCCGGGAGACTGATACTCACGACCGCCCCGCCGCCCTGCGCGTTGCCTATTGTGAACGTGCCGCCGTGGAGCTTGATTATCTCGTCACTCACCGCAAGCCCGATACCGCTTCCCCGCGCTTTCGACGAACCCTTGTAGAATTTCTGCTTGATGAACGGAAGTTCGGCCTCCGGAATGCCGGGGCCGTAGTCCCGCACTTGGATTGTCTGAAAGCCGTTGGCGCGGTTCAGGGAAACACTGATACGCTTTCCCGCGCCGCCGTGTTTTGCGCCGTTGTCGAGTACGTTGCAAAATACTTGTTTCAGGCGTTCGGGGTCGCCGGAAATCGGCGGAAACGCGTCCTCCTCGTCAGATACGGCGTATTCCAGCGTGATTCCCTCCTGCTTGAAGAGTTCCCGGTAGGTGAAAATCGCGTCCTCCAGTTCGGCTTGCAAGTCCATGGTCTCAATGTGGAGTGTGAAACGCCCGTCCTCCATCTTGGAAAATTCAAGCAGTTCCTCGACCATGTTCGACAGCCGCTTTGTCTCGTTCAGGATAATGCGTATCCCGCGCCGCATTTGCATGGGGTCGCCTGTGGGGTCCTCTAAAATCGTCTCGCCCCAGCCGTTGATAGCGGTCAGCGGCGTTCGCAGTTCGTGGGAGACGGAAGATATAAATTCTGTTTTCATCTTCTCGTTCTGCCCGATTTTCAGGGACATGTTGTTGATACTCTCCACGAGTTCGCCCAGCTCGTCGGAGTAGGTCTTGTCGATACGGTAGCCGTAACTGCCGTCGGAGATACGTTTCGCCGCGCCCGTGACCTCCGCGACGGGTTCCACAACGTTGTTGATGAATACAAGGTTTGTGGCCAGCACGATTCCCATACCCGCCGACACAATCAGCGTAATCAGAAGCACCGCCGTGACCACCTGTCTGTCCACCTGCCGCAGAGACGTTACCACGCGCATGACGCCCTGCACGCGTCCATTATACACCAGCGGATGGGAAACCGCCATAATATTTTCTCCGGTTTCGGGGTCGTGTCCCTGAAAGGCCACCATACGGTTGTCGGAGAGTGCGCGGCTGATATCGTCTGTGCCGGGGGTCGTCCCGGCGGTCAGTCCGGACGTGGAGACAACGATACGCCCGCGACTGTTGATAAATTGCAGTTCCACGCGGTCTTTGTCCTCGAAGCGTTCCGTAGACTGTACCGCCTTCTGATAGTAGCTGTTGAAGCCGCTGCCCATGAAGTATTCGTTAAAGGAGTTGGCGATAGCCTGCGCCCGTGATTCCAGTCCCTTTTGCATGGAGCCGAAGTAGTAGCTGGAAATCCCGGCGGCGAACAGTATCACGGTCGTCATGAGAATGACGCACACGGGCGCGACGGTGTTGGTAATCCAGCGCCGCCGGAGTCCGGTCAGGTGCGGAATGGACAGGTTTTCCGCCCCGTTCTTCAGATGATTCAGAATCCCCATTTGTAACCATATCCCCAAACGGTCGTGATGTAGTTGGGCGTCTGCACGTTGTCCTCGATTTTGAGACGGAGACGCCGGATGTTGACATCCACAATTTTCAGGTCGCCGAAGTAGTCCTGCCCCCATACGCGGTCAAGGATTTCCTCCCGGGAAAGCGCCTTGCCGGGGTTCTCCATGAAAAAGCGCATGATGGAATATTCGACTTGTGTCAGTTTGATTCGTTCGCCGTTCTTTTCCAGAGTACGGTTCCGGGTGTTCATCAGGAACGGCGGCTGTCGGATTTCGCCGGAGTGCGCGAGGTCTTCCCCGCCCGAACGGCGGTAAAGCGCGTCGACACGCGCCGTCAGTTCGGCGGGGGAAAAGGGCTTCGTCACATAGTCGTCCGCCCCGGTCATAAGTCCGGTCACTTTGTCCATTTCCTGAGAGCGCGCCGTGAGCATGATAATGCCAATGCGGGCGTTGGTGGCGCGGATACGGCGGCAGACCTCGAAGCCGTCGATTCCGGGGAGCATAATGTCAAGCAGTGCCACGCGGGTGTCGGGGTGTTCTTTGAGGCGTTCGAGCGCGTCTTCCCCGGTCTCGGCCTCTATGACATCGTACCCGGCGCGCCGGAGGTTGATTACAATGAAACTCCGAATGCTGGATTCATCTTCCAATACCAGAACTTTTCTCATAAAATACTCCCTCTTTTCGTGTCAGTTGTCGGAAGTCAGCCAGTCCTCGCGGATAATCAGACTGAACGCCGAACGCAGTTCTTCCTCTGTGATACTGAAATCCCCGCCGACGCTTTTGTCCGGGATTTCGGCGGTGTAGATGGTCTCGGTACGGCGTCCGATAATGAAGCGGTTGCCGCGTACGGCGCGCATATCGCGCCCGGAACCCGTCAGCGCGGAGACGCGCAGAAACGGTTGTGCGCTGCCGCGCAGGCAGAACGTCACGGACGCCTCGCCGGGGGACGTTGTGCGGACGGCGTAGAAGCGGTCGAGCCACGCCGACGGCACGCGCAGATACCAGCCGTCGTCAAGGTTGTGGTACGTACACAGTACGGAGACGGATTCGCCGGAGCGGTCGAACTGCCGCCAGTCAATGAGGCGGTAGGCGGTTTCGCCGGAAGGCCCCGTCGGGAGCGGAATGGAGCGGGGGGTCTCGGTAATGCCGTCGCTGTTGAAGTCGGACGGGTAGAGCGAGCAAAACGGACTGATTTCCGCCGAAACGCCCGTTGTCTGGTCAATGACGACATTGGAGATTTCGCCGCCGCGCAGTGTCAGAATATCCGTGACGGCCATGCCTTGGTCTGTAATGCCGCTGACGAAAATCGCGGGTTCGCCGTTGCGGAGCGTCCCGGAGCGGACGCGCCCCTGCTGACTGAGTTCCGCCATGGTGGAGGAAATGCGGATGTACGAACGGGTCATTAAGGTATCGTCGTCCTGCCAACTGTAGTAATCGGCGACGCCGTCGCCGTTCTCCCCGGCGCGGAGTACGATTAACTCCTGCTGTTCGTCCTCGTTCAGGTCGAATGTCAGATACTTGACGTAGTCGGTACGGACAAGCGGGTGTGTCTCCTCTTCGTCGCTGGTGTAGATTTCCAGCACTTGGAGTTCGGCCGCCGCTTTCCAGCCCACGGCGATTTCCATTCGCCCGTCCTTGTTCATGTCGACATAGTTGATACTGTAAATGGCGGTGCCGGAACCCTCAATACGCGTGGCGAGACGGTAGCTGTCGCCCTCCGCGCTGAAAATACAGATTTTCAGGGGCTTTTCGTCGGTGGGGTTCCGGAAAAACGCGACGGCCTCCTCTCTGCCGTCCCCGTTCAGGTCGATGAGCTGTACGGACTGGATATTTGTCCCGGACGTGGGCGCGGCGTACTCCGCGCCGCTGCTGAGAATTTCCGTCAGAAGTCCGTTGAGTTCGGTATACTTGGCGGGGAGTTTCGGAAGCGCGTAAAGTTCCTGCGGGTTGAGCGTGAAACTGGGCGCGCTGGCGCAGCCCGTCAGCGTGCATAACATCATGAATAGCAGTATCACCGTGAGGCGGTGTCTGGTCATTGTGGAAAGCCTCCTCTCTGCCGTAATGCCTGCCATGATAGCATATTTTTTGTATTTTGTGTAGCCCCTTTTTCCGATTTTTGCGGGAAGCGCGACGCGCCACCCGTTCCCGTTACCGGGAAGAGTGGCGCGGAACCGCTGACGAGAAAATGGTCACTTTAACCGCCTTACGGCGTCTGGCGCGACAAGGCGGCCGTCACTGTCCAGAAGAAACGCTTTGATTGTGGCGGCGTCCGTTTCGATTGCGACTTTGAGCGTGTCGGCGGTTCCCGGCGCAATCCGGGAGGCGTCCGCGACCGCGCAGCGGAGCATTTTCCCGCTTTCGTCATAGGCACCGACTACCAATGACGCCCCTTCGCCGCTGAAATTGGCGACTTCCACGCTTACGCTTTCCAAATCCGGTTCCGCAATGCCCGGAATCGAATACGGCCACACGCTGTCACCGACATACACAACACAGGTAGCCGTAAAGCCTCCGGACGCCGTGGCGACGGTAATCGTAGTCTTTCCCACAGACCACGCCTTTACCAGACCGTTCGAGACTGTGGCGACGCCCGGCGCGGACGACAACCAGTGTACGTTCCGTTCCTCGGCACCCGCCGGGATAACCGTTGCCGTCAGTGTCAAGGAATCGCCGGGGCGCATTGCCGCCGATGTACGGTCTAACTTTACGCCGCTGACTTCGTACGGCACGGTAATCACGCAGTCCGCCTTACACTCGCCGTCCACCGTAATGACACTGACCGTCGCCGTACCGCCGCCGACAGCGGATACCGTGCCGTCCTCGGACACGGCAGCCACGCCGGGGGCGCTGGAAAACCATGCAATGTCCGTTTCTTCACCGGGGGCGCGCCGGACAGACGGCGTAAGCTGGAACGTCTCCCCGACACGCAGCGTCAGGGCGTCCCTGTCCAGTGACAGCGGGGCGGAGACAGTCACATGACAAACGGCGGTAGCGCCCGTTTTCGACGCCATGACCGTAATATCAGCCTCCCCGGCGCTTTTCGCCGTGACAGTTCCGTTATCGACCGCCGCCACGTCCGGATTGGACGACGCCCACACAAGCGCGGAATCACGGTCACTTTCGGGGTAAATGGTCGCTGTGAGTGTCGCGCTGTTGCCTATGAAAAGTTCCAGAATTGTCCTGTCAAGATACACGGCGGGAGCGGGGACAATTTCAATCTTTGATTTAGAAGGCGGGATTCCGTCAAAATCATATTGCCAAAGAGAACCATCTTGGAAAAGGTACAGGCCGCTTGTATAGCCAGAACTTACGGCAGATATGTTATCAGGTATTTGTACCGGAACATTACTCAGGCAGACGTAGGAACCAGTAAATTTCCCTCCCCACATCCACATGGAGCCGTCAGTTTTGAATGCCGCTGAAATACGCTCACTTATGTGAAAACCGGAAACGTTATCCAAAAGTTTTATGGGCGTTTTGCGGTCTGTTTTCGTGCCGTCTCCTAATTGCCCACAATCATTATTTCCCCATACCCAAAGGGAGCCGTCTGTACGGATTGCGGAGGAATACGTGCCGCCTAAACTGACGCTGGAAACATCATCTAAAATTTTCACAGGCGTGGAACTGTGCGTTTCCGTGCCGTTTCCCAGTGCGCCGTAGTAATTGTATCCCCATGTCCAGAGGGAACCGTCCGGGCGTAACGCGGCGGAATGATAGTTGCCTAAACTGATACTGAAAACGTTGTCCATAGTTTTTATGGGAGTGGATTGGTTTATAGTCGTGCCGTCCCCCAGTTGACCATAGTCATTACGTCCCCATGTCCAGAGGGAACCGTCTGGGCGTAACGCGGCAGAATGATAATAGCCCAAACTGACGGCAGAAACATCATCCATGATTTTCACGGGCGTGGAACGATTTGTAGTCGTGCCATCGCCCAACTGACCGTATTCATTGCATCCCCACATCCAAAGAGAACCGTCCGCACAAATTGCGGCGGATTGAAAGTCACTCAAACTGACGCCGGAAACACTGTCCATGATTTTTACGGGAAAAGAGCGGTCTGTCGTTGTGCCGTCGCCTAATTGACCATAGTTGTTGCTTCCCCATGTCCAAAGGCAATGATTAGCGTCGATGACCGCGTGATGATTGTACAGGTTGCCATTATCGCCGCGAGAACCGCCGCTGGCAATCTGCCGAATGGGCGCGACCGGAACCTCTGCCGCGTCCGCCGCGAACACCCGCGCCGGAAACAGTGTCAACAGGAACAAAAACGCAAGAAACGCCGAAAAACATTGTTTTTTCTTCACAGACTACACCCCCACAATTTTCCGCATGGTTTACGCGTCATGCTTGCCGTTAGAGTAGCACAATTTTCCTTGAATTGCAATACGCGAAACATATTCATATTGACATTCCGGGAAGCGAAACTGTATAATACAGCGTAACATGAACCATCACAGGGGGATTTTTCCGTGAAGTTGTGGAAAATAATGGTACCGCTTGCCGTGGCGGCCGTACTGCTGGCCGGGTGCGGCGGAGAGTTGGGAGCGCAGACGCTGAAAATGAACGTCGGCGCGGCGGAGGGTACGGTCTGGCATACCGCCGCCGACACCTTCGCGCAATTGGTGCGGGACAATACCGACGGACGCTGGCGCGTGGATATCGCCTACGCCGCGTCCGAGGAAGACCATATACGCACGCTAAACCGCCTCTTGGACGGGAAAGCGGATATCGACCTCCGGGCGGTGTCGGACTTGCGGGAACTGGAGGCGCGCCTGTCCGTACTCTCCCTGCCGTGGCTGTTCACGGATTATCAGGACGTGGACAGGCGACTTTTCAACGGAAGCGGCGGGGAGGCCGTCCGGAATCTGATACGCGCCACGGGTCTGGAACCGCTCTCGTTAGCCGAAAACGGCTTCTATCAGGTGACGAACGACCGCCGCCCGATAGCGGCTCCGGCGGATTTCCGCTGGCTGACAATCCGTGTCGGGGACGGCGCGGCGGAGGCGGCACTGTTTACGGGCTTCGGCGCGGAACCTGTACGGATGGACTGGGGCGAGACGTTCCCGGCACTCCGGGACGGTGCCGTTCTGGGACAGCAGAACACGTTAGAGGCGATACGCGCCGCGCAAGTCGACCGTGTACAGCGGTACTTGACGGTCTGGAACTGCGTCTATGACCCGCTGTGCCTGAGCGTGTCGGCGGAACTCTGGGCGAGGCTGTCCGACGGGGACAAGGAAATTTTCTCCGCCGCCGCGCGGGAGGCATGCGCCGCCGAAATCGCCGCGTCCCGTGCGCAGGATACCGAAATTCTGTCGAGACTGCGTAACTCCGGCGTACAGGTCACGGTCTTGACACAATCGCAGATTCAGGCGTTCCGCGCCGCCGCCGAGCCGGTTTACGCAACGTGGCGCGGCGACAACGGGGACGAGTTGCTTTCCGCGCTGGGCTATTCCGGGTGACGCGCGCATAGTCTCAACAGAGGAAGATTTTCAGGAAACAGGGGGAATTACTTTGTTCATTCATCGGATATCCGCCGACTGGGCGGACGGTTCCGGCGGCGCGCTGGAACTCCGCGACGGGCTGAACGTTATCCACGGACAACAGCCGGATTGGGACGAGGCTTTATGTACGCTCCTGTACGGCGCGGACGCCGAAAGCCCCGAACGCGCCGAAATGGAGTGTGAGGTATCGGGACACGCGCTGACGCTTGCCAAAGACGGCGACGCGTTCCGGATATCGGGCGACGGCGTGCCGGACAAGCGCGGGGAAGCGCTGACGGGCGTCAGGCGCGAGACCTACGAAAATCTGGCTTGCGTCGCGTGGGATGCGGAGGCCGTCACGGCGGAACCCGTACGGGAAATCGAAAGCCGCTTGAACCGCTTCGACGCCCGCATGGAGGAACTTGAACGCCGGGAGGCCACGCTCAATCGCGCTTTGCGCGGCACGGAAAGCGGACAGGCCGCGCCCACGCCGGACGGCGTCCCCGACCTGTACACGCTGACCGCCGCCTACGCCGCCATGAAGCACAAGCTGGACGAGGACAACATACCGGAAATGGACGAGATTTCCCATTTGCGCGGGGCGATTGTCAACATCATGACGGCCGGGAAACAGCTTGACAAGGCCGAGGCCGAACAGGAAGCCGCCGAAAGCGTCCTCTCCGCCGCAAAGGCCGACGTGGACGCCACGCGCTTCGCGGGCATGACCCCGGAAGAGGCCGAACAAAGCCCCCTGAAACTCCCGTTCCGTCCCGTCATCCCCAAATGGCTTGTGATTGCTTTTGGGGTAACGGTTGCGATTGGAGCCTTGTTTATCTTTCACAGTCCGGGGGCGTGGTACCCGCTGGCGTGGGTTCTGTACGTGGGGCTGGGCATTCTGTCGGGCTGGCTTGTGCGGAAGTGGGACGAGCGCTGGGTCGTCGAGGCCGCCAAACGCCGGAATCAGTGGGAATCGGACTTGGTGCGCTACGCGGAACTCTACCGCGTCATGGAGGAGGCGCGGGCGGCGGCGGATATCAAGATTGCCGCCGCAGACAGCCTCCGGGAATCGCTCACGACC
Source organism: Oscillibacter sp. (assembly GCA_017526785.1). Lineage (GTDB taxonomy): Bacteria > Bacillota > Clostridia > Oscillospirales > Oscillospiraceae > Oscillibacter. The sequence continues at coordinate 98,382 of JAFXQV010000003.1, forward strand.
AACGAACGCGGCATTTTGCGGGAAATCCACCGCTTCGCGCCGGAGGTGTCGGACATGCAGGGAGCCGACGAACAGTTACGGCTCTGCGCCCGGCGGCGGAAGGAACTGTCGATTGCCGAGGCGGTCGTGCGCAAGGCGGAGGCCTTGGAAGGCAAGTCGGTTCCGGCGTTCGCGATTCTGGAACAGCCGGACAGCCATCCGGCCGCGACGCCCCCCGAACGTGACCAGCTCATACAGGCCTTGAACGGGGTTCGCGAGGAGCGTTCGGCGTTGCGTCTGGAAATCCGCCGCGACCGGGAGGAACTCAACAAAAGCCGCGAGGCGGAAGAAGCGTTTTCTCAATCTCTCTGGAAACGCGCCCGCCTGTCGCTGGACACGCTTTCCGAAACCGAATCGGGCTTCCCTCTGCCGGAACTCGCGTCGCGGGTTACGGAACTGTTCCACGCGCTGACCGGACGCCGCCACGCCGATGAAAACCGTTTCCGCGCCGAGGTGCTTTCCGAACTCTGCGCGGGGACGCTGGAAGACGAATGGAAGGCTTACGCGGACTGCGCCGCGCCATTGAGTTTAGCCGTGTGTCTGGCCTGTTTCGAGCGCGCGTTCTCCGGGGACGCCCGCCCGCCGCTGTTGCTGTGGGACATCCCGCGCGGGTTCGGCGAAACGTCCGCGCGGGTGCTGGAATCCATGTGCGAAAACCGCCAAATCCTGTTCTTCACCGACCAATAAGCGACGCCCTCCCAATTCCGGGAGGGCGTTTTTATAGAATCTCGCGCCGCTTACGCCTGACTGCCGAGCAGGTCGCGGCCTCTGTAGATGAACGTCACAATCTGGGCGCGGGTACAGCGTTTCGACGGGGAGAACGTGGTCTCGGTCGTGCCGTTGGTCACGGAATGCGCTATAGCCCACGCAACGGCGTTCAGGGCGTCGGGGTCGTCGGGTACGTCCGTAAAGGCGAAGCCGTCCCCGTAGGCCGCCGGAGCGCCCGACAGCTTCCACATATACGTGACCGCCTGCAGACGCGTACAGTACGCGTACGGGTTGAAAGTATCGTCAATCAAGCCCTTTTCGTAACTCCACAATGCCGCCGGGTAATAGTAGGCGTTGGTCTCGATATCCGCCGGGAAGGGGTTGTCAATATTCGACGCCGGACTGCCCGACGCCCGCCACAGAAACGTTAAAATCTGCGCGTGCGTGCAAATTGCGTACGGCGTAAAGGTCTTGGCGGTTGTGCCGTTGGTGATGTTTTGCTCGACGGCGTACAGAATCCCCGGCAGAAAGGGACTGTCCGCTTTCACGTCCTCGAAGGGGCTGACGGTTTCGACGACTTCCGCCACGGGTTCCGGTGTCGGTTCCGGGGGGGCGGATTCGCTCTCCGCCACCAGTACGGGTACCGCCACCAGTACCAGCGACATCAGCAGGGCGTGAATACGCTTATGGATACGGTCTCTCATAATCATTCTCCTTTTTTGTTGTATTACAAGGCTCGTTTAAAGAACCGACAAGGCGGCCAGCGGCGCGAAATTCTCCCCGACGAGTACCATTTGCGCGGACACAATGCCCAATTCCCGCGAGAGCTTGTCCGTCTGGAAAGAGGTGTTTTCGGACAACTGCCAACTTTGTAAAGCTGTCATTTTTCCTTGTGCGTCATAGAAAGCAAGGAAGATTCCGACAGGGAACGCTTCCCCGGCGTCAAACTCTGTCCGGATGTTCACGCCGTCGCGCAAGGCGGACAGCGTGAGGGACGTTCCCGCGTCCAGTGAATCCCCGTTCCGGGAAAGCCGCACAGAAACGGGCGGCAGAGGTTCGCTGAAATATCCCGGCGCGGAGGACGTGTCAAGCCGGGCGTATTCGGCGTTCATGTGCTTGGCGTCGTAACGCGTACCCGCGCCGCCCGTCAGCGCCGCACAGCCCGAAAACATATTGTCGGAGACAAGACCCCAGATGAGTTTGAAGTGACCGGTAGCGTAAATCTTTTCCAGTTTGGGGCAATTGGCGAACATGGAGGACATGTCCGTGACTTTGGAGGTGTCAAAGCCGCTAATATCGAGTTCCACCAGCGCGGCGCAATCCTTAAACAGTTCTTTCATGGTCGTGACAGAGGAGGTCTGAAACTTGCTCAAATCCAGCGTTGTCAGCCCGGAACAGCCGTAAAACATGGCATTCATATTGGTAACGCGGAACGTGTCAAAGTTGTGTACGTCCAGCGCTTTCAGAGCAGGGCAGTCGCGGAACATATGCTCCATGCTGGTGACTTGGAATGTGTCAAAGCCGCTCACGTCCACCGCTTCCAGCGCCCGGCAGGCATAAAATACTCTGTTCATGTTCGTGACTTTCGACGTTTTGAAGCCGCTTACGTCCAGCGTTTTCAGCGCGATACATGCCTGAAACAGTCCTTGCAGATTGGTGGTGTTTTCAGTTTTGAAGTGGCTCACGTCCAGCGCTTCCAGCGCGGTACAGTTGGCGAACATAAACTCCATGTTTTCGACACTGGACGTGTCGAAGCCGCTGACATCCAGCGATTGCAGGCTTTTGCATTCGTTAAACATCCGGTTTGTGTCAGTGACTTTGGACGTATCGAAGCCACTGACATCCAGTGTCACCAGTTTTTCACAACCCTGAAACATTTCTTTCATACTGGTTACGTTGGACGTGTCGAAGCCGCTCACATCCAGTTCCGTCAGGCTTTTACAATACATAAACATCCCCGCCATATTCGTGGCTTTGGGTGTCCGAAACCCGCTCACGTCCAGCGATTCCAGCGCGTAGCAGTAATCGAACATCCCGCTCATGTTCTCAACATTGGACATGTCAAAACTGTGTACGTCCACGGTTTTCAGTTTTCCGCAGTTGTGAAACATTCCCGCCGTTGTGGTCACATTAGACGTATTGAAACTGCTCAAATCCAGTTCCGTCAGGCTCATAGCTTGAAACATTAAACTCATTTTGGTGACACTGGACGTGTCGAAGTGACGCAAGTCCAGCGATTCCAGCCCGGAACACATACTGAACATCGAGCGCATATCGGTTACATTAGACGTGTCCCACCCGCCTACATCCAGTTTTTTCAGACCGGAACAACTTTGAAACATACAGCCCATATCTGTGACCTTGGACGTATCCCAGCCGCTCAAATTCAGTTCCTCAAGTCCCTTGCTGTGGTTGAACATGAAGCCCATACTCGTGACATTTGCGGTGTCGAAGCCATGCAAATCCAGCGATTTCAGCGCGGCGAAATCGGAAAACATCCCGTACATATTCGTGACGTTGGCAGTGTCGAAGCGGCTCACGTCCAGCGCGGTCAGCGCGGCGCAACCGCTGAACATATTCGACATATTCGTGACGCTGGCGGTGTGGAAGCCGCTCACGTCCAGCACCGAGAGGTCGGAACAGCCCTGAAACATTGCGCTCATGTCTGTGACATTGGACGTGTCGAAGCCGCTCACGTCCAGCGCGGCGAGGCGGCTACAGTTACGGAACATCGCCGCCGCACTCGTGGCGCGGGAGGTGTCAAGGCGGTCAAGGTTGTCAACGGCTTGCAGATAGTCGAAGCCGTCGAACCAGAACGCGACGGACGTTGGTTGCAGGGTGTCGGCGAACGTGACGCGGGTCACATAGGAACTGACGCCGCGCCACGGCACCGCGTCGGCGCGGTTGTAGCCGTCCAGCGATACCGGGTACGTTTCCCGGAGTTGTCGCCCGGATTCGGGGGTGTCGCCGCGCTGAAAGACAAGCGTCTTGTCGGCGTAGAGGAGCGCGTAGAAGCCGGGTTGTGTGTCTGTGGCGGCGGCGTGCGGGGAGAATAGCGCGAACAGGAAAAGAAACAGCGTCAGCGCGTACTTTTTCATAGTCGGTTCTCCTTGAACAGTTGTATTCAGGAATCCTCCTTGGGCTTTTCGGGTTCCTTTTTGCATTCCTTTCCGATACGGAATTCCTCCTTGCCAATCCGCACCACAAGCGGCTGTGTGGGTTTCAGGTCGTGGAAGGGCTTCACGGGGCGCGGTTCACGGTTGACTTTCGCGTAGGTCATTAAATCCGTGGGAAGGTTGCGCTTGGCGAGGCGCTGGCGTATCAGAAAATCCCCCGCGTAGCGCAGGCACGCGCACACCGGAACGCCGAAAAACATGCCCGCTACCCCGAAGAAACTGCCGCCCACCAAAATGGCGATAATCACCCACAGACTGGAAAGCCCCGTCTGGTCGCCTAAAATCTTGGGGCCGATGATGTTGCCGTCCAACTGTTGGAGCGCCAGCACAAAGACCGTGAAATACAACGCCTGCATGGGCGACACCAGCAGAATCAGAAACACACTCGGAATCGCGCCCAAGAAGGGGCCGAAGAACGGTATAATGTTCGTGACGCCGACAAAGACGGAAATCAGCGGCGTGTAGGGGAAGTTCAGGAGCGAACAGCCGATGAAGCACAGAACGCCGATTATCAGGGAATCGAGCAGTTTCCCGCGCACGAACCCGGCAAAAATAGTATCTACGCGCCGCGCCCCCCGGAGAATCCAGCGGACATTCTTCCGCGAGAACAGGCCGTAGAGAATCCGCCGCGCGCTTGCGGCACACTGCTCTTTCGTACCCAAAAAGTAGATAGAGACGATAACGCCGATTAACAGATTTTTCAGAAACGTCATGACGCTTATCATACCGCGTCCGGCGGCGGCCATGAGGCTTTGCAACTGGGAGAGCATATCCGTGACATAGGTTTCAATCTGCGTGTAGATATCGGCCATGCGGTCACTCAGCCAGACTTCCGTTTCCGGGAAGCGCTCGAAGAGCATACGAATCCAGCCGTTGATGGTGTGGTAGTACGTCTCCAGATTGGACGCCAGTTGGATAATGCTCCGGTAGAGTTCCGGCAGAAGCACCGACAGCAGTAAATAGACCAGTATCGACAGAATGAGCCACATAATCACGATACTGCACACGCGGGCGCTTGTAGAGGACAGTTTGCCCTCCTTGCGGGCTTTGCGGAGGGAGTCGAAAAACAGCCAGCCCTCAAAGAAGTTAATCGCGGGCGCGAGCATATACGACAGGAACGCGCCATAGATAATGGGCATGAAGGCGTCAAAGAACTGCGACCAGAGACGCGGGAGCTGTTTCGTGCCAAAGAAGGTGTCGAAAAAGAGCAGAATCGCGGCGACTGTCCCGAAGGCGGCGACAGCGATTTTCATATAAGCGGCGTGGTCTGTGTTGTTGGAACTGTTCTGCGGCAAAATGAATCCCCTCTTTCGCGTGATATGCGCCCGGAGGCACTGCGGGATAATTATACACTTTCTTCCATGCAATTGCAATCCTGTTTTTCGTGTGCTATACTGGGCGGAAAATCCAAGCGAACAGGGAGAGAGGATTTATGGACGCGCAGGAAAAGAAACTGCTGATGATTGTCAACCCCCGCGCCGGGAAGAGCAAGTCACGCGGGCCGCTCTACGACGCCGCCGCGATATTCTCCGGCAACGGCTATCTGGTCAAGATTCACAACACGGTCGCCCCCGGCGACGCCCGCGACTGCGCCCGCCGCGAGGGCGGACATTACGACGCCGTGGTGGCCGTCGGCGGCGACGGCACATTAAACGAAGTCGTCACGGGCTTGATGAAGCTGGACGCCCCGCCGCCGCTGGGCTATCTGCCGCAGGGGAGTACCAACGATTTCGCGGCCAGTCTGAGGCTGTCGCAAGACCCCGCCGAGGCCGCCATGACCGTCGCGCAGAGCGCCGGACGCCGTCTCGACATCGGACAGTGGAACCGCCGCTATTTCGTATACGTGGCGTCGTTCGGGGCGTTCACGCGAAGTTCGTACTCCGCCCCGCAGAACGTCAAGAACGCCCTTGGGCATTTCGCGTATCTGCTGGAGGGCGTCAAGGACTTGGACAGTCTCCGCCCGTACCCAATCCGGCTGACCGCCGACGGCGAGACCTTGGACGGAGAATACCTGTTCGGCGCGGTATGCAATACGCTGTCCATAGGCGGCATTGTCAAACTCACGCCGGAGCAGGTCGCGTTGGACGACGGGCTGTTTGAACTGCTGTTAGTTCCGAATCCGCGCACCCCCGCCGACTTGCAGGATTTCATGATATCGTTCATGAATCAGGACTACGCCGGGAAGGGGCTGATATTCCGCCACGCGGCGTCGATTCATGTGGAAACGTCGGACGCCCTGCCGTGGTCGCTGGATGGCGAGTACGCGCCCGGCGTCCCGTCTGTGGATATCTCCAACAGGCGTCAGGCGCTGTCCATGCTGTTGTAAGCCCGCTACGTCGTTGCGTCCTGTCTCAACGGGGGCGGGACGCCTGCTTTGTCGTCACGGGGCGTCTCCCGTAGCCTATTTATGCGCTGAAATATCTTTACTAAATATGCTCCGGATTTTTCAGGAATCCGCGCGACGATTTATCCATATCCGGGCGCGCTGTCATATTCTGTCAGATTGCTTACGACTGTCCGCCGGACGGGTTATCACAAGGCCGTTTCCGCCGCGTCGTCCGCCAACCGTCCCCGGCACCTGAAAATACCTTGTCATAAGACAGTGGCAGAGGCTCTCCCGGCGCAAAGTTCCGCTTTCGCAAGCGTAAAAGAGTTCCGGAAATCCCGCCGCGCTTTCGGACATGAAAGCCGCCTGAAAAAATCGAAAGAAAAGTGAAAAAAAACGAAAAAATTTTCAAATTCCCTATTGCGTTTTTCCTCATAAGCTATTATAATACCCTCATACCAGATACCGGATAATTTTGTGTTTACAAGGAGGGTATTTTCATGGACGAAAACAACATCATGGAAGGACAGGAAGTCGTGCAGGAAGCTGTCCCCGCCAAGAAGCCCCGCAAGCCCCGCCGCAAGATGACCGAGGAAGAAAAGGCCGCCGCGAAGCTGAAACGCGACGAACGCAAGGCTATGGCCGAGAGCATGAAACCCGAAGTTTACGTGCAGTTCGAGGGGGCGGAAGCCGCCATTAGCGACCTGATTGACGCCGCCATCGCCAATTTCCGCAAGGAGAAGAAACGCGCCAGAATCGTCGAGTTCAAGCTGTATATCAAGCCCGAGGAGCGCGCCGCCTACTACGTTATCAACGGCACCGCTGACGGGAAAGTCGAATACTGACGTTCCGTACCGCTAAGGAACCGGAACGGTTCGCCGGATTTATTCGCGAAATTTTCCGCTGTAGAAAACGTCCGAAACACGCTGTGATACTGTTTCCGGTTCAGCCGTAAGGCGACTGTAAGCCCATGGGAGACGCCGTACGCCGACCCGTATCGAGCGATAAGGCAACTCTAACCAACCCGGACGCCGTGAAAGCCCCTTCAGACGCGTTTGGACTGCGTTATCGGACGGCGTTGAGTGCGCTGTCCGCGCCGTTGGGGATTTCACCGGAATCATAAGGCAATGTTAAGGCCGGAAACGGCGGGGCGCGCGCCTTGCGCAAGCGTGCAAAACGCCTAACACATACGCGTAAAAACCGGGTCATGTACCCGGTTCTTTTTTGCGTTCCGCGTCGGCGGGGCGGACTACATACCCGTTTCTTTTGGATGTTCGGAAAGCGCGGCGCGTTTCGCGTTCGGGCGCGACAGCGGGAGCAGTGCCGTAAAGCGGGTGGCGTGTTCGTCACTCTCGGCGCGGACGACGCCCTTGTGTTCCCGCGCGATTGCGGCGGCGATACTCAGTCCCAGCCCGAAGCCCGACGATTCCCCGCGCGAGGCGTCGCCGCGATAGAAGCGCTCAAAGAGATGGGAGAGCGTTTCCGGCGGAATCGGTTCCCCGGGGTTGCTGACCGTCAATTTCGCCTGCCGCTCGGACTTCTCCAGCGTCATGGAAACCGTGCCGCCGTCCGCGCCGTACTTTAAGGCGTTGTCCAGAAAGACCGACACCAGACGGCGCAGTTTTTCAGCGTCGCCGCTGACCGTCACATCCGGCGCAATTTCGTAACGCAGTGGCTTTCCGGCCTCGAACGCCACAGGCTCAAACGATAACGCGCAGTCTAAAGCCGTATCCGACAGCGATACCTCCCCGTACGCCGCCGACGGCGCGGCGTTGTCGGCGCGCGCCAACGTCAGCATTTCCTCGACTAATGTTTTCATACGTCCGGCCTCGGCGCGGATGTTGTCCGCCCAGCGCCGCGGACGCTCCGGAAGTTCGGAAGCGTCCAGCAGTTCCGCGTTCGACAGAATCACCGTCAGCGGCGTTTTCAGCTCGTGGGAGGCGTCGGACAGGAATTGCCGCTGCTGTCTCCACGCCTTCTCCACCGGGGACACCGCCCAATGGGACAGCGCCACCGACACGCCCAGCAGCGGTATCAGCGCCAGCAGGGCTATCGCAAATTGCGACCGCACGAGTTTTCGGAGCGTCTCCACCTCCATGGACATGTCCACGAACGCGATACGCACATAGAAGCCGTTGTCTTTGCGGAGATAGCGCAGGCCGTAGCCGGACAGTTGCCCCTCGTTGCCGGACTGTTCCAGACAGGCGCTCACAATGTCCGTCAGCGCTTCCGCGTCCTGTAGCGCGTCGTAGGTGCCGCCCGTGGGGTAAATCGTGCCGTTGAAGACGTTCACCGTGAAGTAGGGCAGGGACACGGGGCGCTTGTCCCAGTTCGGCACGAACTCCTCCCGCATGACGCGGCGCAGTACGTCCTTGCTGATACGTTCCAGATTGTCCCGCGCCGACACCACCGCCGCGCACACCACCACAGCGAGTACCACTGTCACCAGCGACATCGACAGCGCGACAAATTTCAGACGCAGTTTCCGAAGCATGGCTTACCCCTTTTCCAGACAGTAGCCCGCCATCCGTATGGTACGGATACGGACGCCGGAATGCAAGTGGGACAGTTTCCGGCGCAGGAACGAAATATAAACTTCCACGCTGTTTTCGTCGCCGCTGTCATAGCCCCAGATTTTCAGCAGGATATTTTCTTTTGTCAGCACCATTTCGCGGTTCAGCATGAACAATTCCAGCAGGTCGTATTCCTTCTTGCTCAGGCGGATGTTCCGCTCTCCGCAGTGCAACAGGAAGCCGTTCTTTTCGAGTTTCAGGTCTCCGTACTCCATCACGCCCGTTTCGCGCAATTCGGGTTGGCGGCGCGTCAGGGCGCGCAGACACGCCAGCAGTTCTTTCGGCTCGAAAGGTTTCGTCAAGTAGTAGTCCGCGCCGCTGTCCAGACCCTGTACGCGGTCGGACACGTCCGAGCGCGCCGTCAGCAACAGCACGGGAAGCCCGCTTCCGGCCTCCCGGAGCCGCCGTAACACGGCGAAGCCGTCTAATTTCGGTAGCATGACGTCCAGCACGCAGACATCGTAAATCCCCGACAAGGCCTCGTCAAGCCCGCTTTCGCCGTCGTGGCGCACGTCCACGGTATAGCCGTCCATCTCGAGCATGTCCCTGAGCGTCGCGGCAAGGCGCGTCTCGTCCTCCACAACCAGTACCCGCACACGCTTCACCTCCTAATCATACGAACGATAATCACACAATAAAGCCGCCGTCGGCGCACAAAACCTGTCCCGTGACGAACGACGCGCCCTCCGAACAGAGGAACGCCGCCGCTTGCGCGATATCCTCCGGGGTTCCCAGTCGGCCTGACGGCGTCTGTTGCGCGAGGTCGCGCAGGGTGTCCGCGCCCAGAACCTGTACCATGTCCGTGTCAATCACGCCGGGGGCGATACAGTTCACGCGGATTCCCGACGGTGCCAACTCTAACGCCAGAGAACGCGTCAGCGCGATTAAGGCCGCCTTCGTGCAGGCGTACGCGCTTTCACAGCTTGCCCCGCGCAGTCCCCAGATAGAGGATATATTAAGGATACAGCCGCGCTTCTCGTGCAACATGTGCGGCAGGACGGCGCGGATACAGTTCCGCGCCCCGCCGAGATTCACGGCGAAATAGCGGTTCCACAACGCGTCGGTGATGTCCTGAAACAGACACTGCCCGGCCACCCCGGCGTTGTTCACGAGCAGTTCCACGGGTCCCAGATGTTTTTCGGCCTCGTGTACCATGTGCGACACGGCGTCCATGTCGGACACGTCCGCGCCCACGGCGATTGCCGCCCCGCCGCGCGCGCGGATTTCGCGTACCAGACTTTCCCCGGCGTCGCGGCGCTCGTGCCAGTTCACGCACACCGGCCAGCCGTCCAGCGCGAGACGCAGCGCGATTGCGCGTCCGATTCCGCGCGAAGAACCCGTCACTAACGCGGCGGGGCGCTGTCTGAACTCCATAAAATCCCTCCCATGATGAACGCGGGCAGGAACCGGAAATTCCTGTCCGCGTGTACGTTACGATTTGCGGCTATGGAACAGCGACTCACGGAGTACGCCCTTCGGGTCACGCGCCAGCAGGACGCACAGCCAGATAACCAGCCCGAGCGCCACCGCGCACAGTCCCAGATATAAGTCGTTGAGCATGTCCGGCGGTTCGGGCGTGAAGTACGCGCTCCCGCGTTCGGCGTACTCGTACACGGCGTCGACAAGCCACATCAGCGACGCGCCCCAGTACAGCCAGCACGGCACACTTAAACACAGTTCGGCTCTGTGGGCGCTCCGGTACCACTGCGCCGTGAAGAACGCGGCCGCGAACACCGTCACCAAGAGCGTCATTTCGCGGCCTCGCTTCCCGATAGGGTACGCCGTTCCATGGAACGTACGACCGCCGTCAGCCCCGCCCAGACCGCCGTCACGACCGCCGCCATAGTTACGCCAACTGTGGACATCTCGTGCAACATCTCCGCGAACGCGGCGGGGTTCTCGGCCGCCGTCAGGAACGGGAACCACGGCACAATCTCGCCGTGCCAGAGGTGTTCGTAGGCCAGAAGCGCCGAGCCGCCCCAGAGCAGATTGGACAGCCAGCCCAGTTTACGCGACAGCGGCACATGGGATTCCATACGCGGCATAGACTTCTCCGCCGCCTCGCGGGACTTCAGGACACGCGCCGCCGTACTCACGACAACCGCTTCCGCCGCCGGAACAAGGAAACACGCCATAGATACTACCTCCCAATTCTATGAAATTGCGCTTTTTCCGATACACTGTTACTATACGCCGCCAAAAAACGCTTGTCAAGCACAATTTTTCGCAAGTTGTACGTATTGACGCCCTCCCCCGCAACGGGAGAGGGCGTCGGAACTCTGTCCGCGGCCTTATTCGCTTTTCTGTTTACGCTTGTAGCGGCGGGAACGAATCACCGCGCCCGCAATCAGAACCAGCGACACGGCCGCCGCTACCGGAATCAAGTGCTGAATCATAGCCGCCTGTCCCGCGCCGCCGGGAATGACACAGTAAATCCCGCTGTTGCCCTCCATGTTGACGAGCAGATAGTGTCCGTTGGCCTCGGAACTGACGGTACGCCAGCGACTGTCATAGAATCTCCACACGGTCGCCTGCGTCCCGGTCTGATTCAAGAGCCGAATTGGCACAATGTCGGTTTCCGTCAAGTCGGTTCCGTCAAGCCGGATGTCCATCACCATGGCGTCCGCGCCGACGGGCGCGCCCACGTCGCTTTCCGCGACGCTCAAAGCCGCCTCGCGGGTGAAAGCGCCCTCCGCCAGCACAAGCGGCTGTTCGCCGGACTTCTCCTCACTGGAAAGCATGGTAATCCACGGCTCATAAATCGGCTCCAATGTGATATCGGGAGAGCGCCCGGACGTGTCGAACGAAGGCCAGTAGCCGTGCAGGCCACCCTTTTCGGGAATTTCGGGCAACGTGATTCCGGACAAGTCGTCCTCGTACTGGAAGGGGATTTTCTCGACCTCCACGCCGTCTATGACGAACACAACCGCGCATTCCGTGAAGGCCTCCGGCGGCGCTCCCTCGACAAGAAGCGTCTCCCACGACGCCGGCTCCGCGATTCCGATGTAGCTGATACCGTCGATTCCGCCGACGCCAAGGCCAGTGTCAAGAAAGAGGTTGCCCTGTATTCTGCCGTCGGCGGTGTCGGCGCTCCCGGCGATAGAGCCGATAGATTGCATGCCGTCGGCGACCGTGGTAAACGTCGGAATGGCGCGGCAGTTGCGGAGTACGTCGGCTTCCCCGGCGATTCCGCCGACGAAGCGTTCCCCGGAGACCGTGCAACGGCTCCAGCTCTCCCGGACAATTCCGCCGGAACGCCCGGCCAGTCCGCCGACGTAGCCGCCCGCCGTACTCTTGACCGTGCCGTAGTTCTCGCAGGCGACCAGCGTACCCAGATTCATGCGCCCGGCGATACCGCCGACGTAGTCTTTGCGCGTCGTGACCGTTCCCTGATTCCGGCACGCTTGGACGACGGCTCTTGTTTCGAGTACGCTACCGAAGGTCTGCGGCCCCGTGATATCGTCCTCGGGGTCGATGTCGTACTCAATGCCAATCATGCCCGCGATTCCGCCCGCGTTGCGGTCGGCCTCCAACGCGCCCATGTTGACGCTCTCGGTGATTTTGCCCAGACGCGTCCCCGACACGTCGTGGTCGGACACGTCGGACACCATGGTGTCCGCGCCCACGGAACCGTTGTTGATGTTTTCGAGCGTCCGAAGCATGGCCTCCGAAACGGCGTTCAACTGCTGGCTGATTCCCTGCAAATTCGCGGAAACGCTGTTTTCCATGCGGTTGACGGCTACCGTCAGCGCGTCGGCGGTGTTGGTCAGCGTGCCCAAGGCGCTGTAGAGGGAGTTCCCGGTACTGCGCAACTCCTCCGTGTTGCTGGTCACGGTGACGCTGACGGCTCCCGTCTCCTGCAAGTCCGACACGGAACGGTAGAGTTCCGTACAGCCGGATTCCAAGTCCCCGCCGATTCCGGCGAGGGTGTCGGCGGCGTCGGCCATTTGCGACATGGGCGCGAGCAGTTGCCCGGACGGGTCGTCAAGATTCCGAAGCGCCGACGCCAAATCCGACGCCGCGCCGGAAATCTTCTGCATAGCGCTGAGCAGGGAATTTATCGGTTGCCGCAAGCCCCGTAACCCCTGTTCGAGTTTGTCCCAGTCGAGCGAGGAACTCTCCGCGAGATTCTGGATATTGTCGCCTATTGTGCGGAGTGCCGACACTTGGTCGCGTAGCGACGCGTTTACACGGCCTAACGCCGACTGTACGTCGTTCGTATTCAGCGGAAAGCCGCGATTCAGGGACTTTCCGATATCTTCCAGCGCGTTCCGGCGCGTTGTCTCGGCCTCGGCGACCGCGCCCACGGCGTCACAGAGCGTCCAGAGGGCGTTTTTCTGTTCGGTGGTGTCCTGCACCAAGACCGCGCTTTCGAGCTGTTCCATGCCAATTTGCAGATTGGAAAAGGCCGCGAATACTTCGCCCGTCGCGCCGTTGAGGGCTTCGGCGTTACTCCGCAGGGCGTCAATGGTTTCCTCCTCTAAAATGCGCGTGTTCTCCAACGCGGTGATGGACGCGCTCAACTGGTCTTGCGCCGTGACGGCGTGGGTAGGTGCGGCGGAAAACGTGGTCAGTGACATGGTAATCCTGTCCAGCGCCCCCGCCACCGACGACGCCATAGAGCGAATGTTCGTGACGGTCGTTTCCCTGCTGCGCGACGACTGGTCTACAAGGCGCTGTGACAAATCCCGCGCCGTGTTGGTGTTGCGCTGGAGCTGCTGGAACTGCCGGGCAAGTCCGGCGCGGTTGGCCTCGTTCCCGGTCAATGCGCCGTCAATCAGTTCCGACAGCGTGTTTAGCTGGCTGCGGAGTTCGGAAAGCACGGTGGGGTCTGCCAAGAGCGTGATATCGGGTTCTGCCTGTCCGGCGATGCCGCCGATGTCCTTACGGCCGCGCACGTCGCCGCGATTCTCCGCCGCCGCCAGATATCCCGACTGCCGCCCGACAATGCCGCCCGTATTATAGCCCGTATGCGGTACGCCGACGGTGCCGACGTTGGTACAGCTTTGCAGGACGCCCGTGGACGTTCCGGCGATTCCGCCCGTGTCGAAGAAGGCTTCCGAGACTTGCACGGATTCTCCGGCGGCGGACGTGTTGACGGCGGCCTCGTTCCAGCACTTGAGGAGCAGGCCGCGATTCCGCCCGACGATTCCGCCCGTACGGCGTCGGCCTTGCACGGTGCCATTGACGGTACACCCGGAGACCTCCCCGGTCTCCATGTTCTCGCCGACGACGCCGCCGACGTTGTAGCGCCCGACGACACTGCCCGTGAAGGCGCAGTCCAGTACGCTTCCGGCGTTAATGCCGACGATTCCGCCGACCTGTTCGGCGTCGCCGCCGGGGTGAACCGTGCCGGAGACGTTCAGGGAGCGGATGACCGCGCCCTCCCGCACGTACCGGAACACGCCCATATTAGAGCCTGTCGCCGTGAGGTTCAGGCCGGAAATCGTGAAGCCCTCGCCGGAAAATTCCCCGCTGAATGTCGGAATGGGCAGGAAACTTTTCCCGGTCAAGTCCAAGTCACAGGTCAGCCGGATGAGCTTCCCCTGAGACCATGTGTCGACGGTACAGGCGCGGGCGAACTCCCGCAGGTCTGTGAGGGAGGAAATCAGGAACGCGCCTGTTTCGGGGTCAGTTTCCAGCGCGCAGGCGCGGGGCAGGCTGTCCGAAATTGTCCAGAAGGCCAGTACCAGCGACAGCAGAGCCGCCGCCACGGAACGGAGTTTAGTTTTCTTCATCGCCGGACGCCTCCTTTTCCCCGTTTTCGCCGCCGGAATCGTCCGGTGACGCCTTGCCGCGCGGTTCCGGCAGTAACAGTAACATTTGCGGCAGTACCCAGAGCGTCAGGCACAGGTTGAGCAGGACGCCCGCGCCCATATAGGCCGACATGGCGGCCGCCACGCGGTTCATGGACGCCGCGCCCGCCGCGACGGCCGCCAGCGCGATAACGATACCGCAGAGCGTCAGCGTGGACGCGTTTTCGTGGAGCGCCGCCACGAGTGCCGTACGGGAATCGGCGCTTTTCCCGCGTTCGAGCCACGTACCCGCCAAGAGCGCGGCGGACAGCATGCCCAGTCCCATTTGCGCGGCGTTGAGTACGAAATCGGACAGGAAGTAGAGGCCTTGTCCCGCCAGCAGGAACAGGGAGAACGTCGCCCAGATACCGCCCTGCACCACCAGCGCCGACACCACCGACACGCCCAGAGAACCCGTGACCGCGAACAGTGCCACGAGCGCGACGGCGAGCGTCAGCGCGAAGAACAGAACCCGGTCACGCTGGAACGCTATGGACAAATCGGTATCCCGCACGGCGTCGCCGACGAACAGCGCGCCCTCCGGGTAATAGCGGCCTGTCATATTCCGGAGCGTGTAGAGGAAAGCGTAGGTTTTCGCGCCGCCCCTCGGAATGGAGAGGTTCAGAATCAGCCGATGATATTCCGTGCCGCCCATCTGCTGACGGGCGCTCTCGGTACGCTTGCGGAGCAGTTCGAGTTGGTTGCCCTCGCCCCAGTCGAGCGTAACGTAGCCCTCCCGGGCGCGGTCACAGGCGAACGGCAGCATTTCCGCCAGCGGAATGGCGGCGTTGTCCAGTCCGGCGGCGAGGTGCCGGGACACGTTCTCCTGTTCGATGTAGGCCGAATACAGTTGCCGTGCCTCGTCCATGTCCAGATTCATCAGTTCCGCGAACTGGCGCGGCGTGAGGCGTTCGGCGAGCATGTAGCCGTTCATGGCCTCCATGTTGGCCAGACCCCGCGCCGTTCTGACCTCGTCCAGCGCGGACAGTTCCTGTAATAACGCGCTCTCCCGGCTGAAATCCCCCGCCGGAATCAGGACGGACAAAGTATTGTCCTCCCCGAACAGAGTACGGATTTCCGCTTCCGCCTTTTGGCTGCCCCACGGAAACCAAATCGGCAACGCCTCCGCGCTGTAGGCGCGCGGCAGGTATCCCGCGCAGGCATTCGCCGAAATCAGAATTGCCACGAACGCCAGCGGCATTAAAACTTTTGTCTGCACGGCGAAATCCGCCAGACCGGAGCCGGCTTTCTCCGCCTCCGGGGTACGGTCGAGCGGTTCGCACAGGTCGAGCAACAGTCCCGGCGTGAGCGCGCAGAGCGTCAGGAGCGTCAGCGCCACGGCCTTGGCCAGCACGAAGCCGGGGTCTGCGCCGATACGCAGATGTAACAGCCCCATAGCCGCGAACGTACACGCCAGCGCGGCGCATGCGCCGAATATCACGGGGGCGGTACGCCTCCACGCGGACAGCACCGCGTCACGCGTACTCATGCGGGTACGCGCTTCCATACAGCGCCGGAACAGCGGCACCACGCAGGCCACGCAAAGCCCGAACTGCACCAGCCCCGACAGGTACAAGGACGCCGCCGAGACTTCCCCGGACAGAAACCATGTCCCGCTGTTAAGCAGGAACGCCGCCCCGAACGTCAGCGCCACAACGCTGCCCCCCGTCACGGCGGGGGACTTCATCAGCAGTGACAGCCCCACCAGCGCCGCAGCGCAGACGGCCGCCACGGCAAGCCATATCTCCCCCCGGATACTGACGCCCGTATCGCTGACTATGGAGAAGTCGTAGCCTTCCAGCAGAAATCGCAGTTCCGACACGGCCTCCCGCGTGTCGGAATCCCGGAACGTCACCGTCAGGAGCGCCCGTCCCGTCTGGTAGCCGGAACGTTCGTCGAAGTCGACCGACCGCACGCCCGACGCCAGCGACAGGCGTTCGGCGAGTTCCGCCGCCTGCGGCGCGGCGATATTGTCCACTAAAATCCGACCCGTCGCGGGGTTCGAGAACTCCGCCTCCATGACCGCCAGTCCGCGCCGGGACTCCGCGCTTTCCGGCAGAACGGCGTACGGGTTTTCACTGACCGCCGCCCGTTCGCTGGACATACAGCACAGCACGGCAAGGGCAATGGCAATCAGGCCGCAGACGCGCCGCCTGTCCAGCATGAACGCACACAGACGGGGCAAAAATTCCCCTCCCTGAACCGATTGATTCAAAAACAGTCCCCCCCTTAAAGATTGACCGATTGAGCATTTCATCGAAAGATTATACCACGCCTCCCCGCCCGTTTGCAACATAATTTTCGGGCGTGGGCGGGCGGAAAAGCGAATTTGCCTCTTGTAATTCTGAAAAAATGTGGTATGCTATCCAGAGAGGTGGAAATCATCATGAATATCGAAAAGAGGTAGTGTATATGTCTTTACAGCATTTCCAAGAGGCGACGTTTGACAGCGCCGTGAACGCGGCACCGCTGGCGATGGTCGATTTCTGGGCGGACTGGTGCGGCCCCTGTAAAATGCTCAGCCCGGTCATCGAAAGTCTGGCGAAAACCTATGACGGAAAGGTACTCGTCGGGAAAGTCAACGTCGACGACGAGCCGGAACTGGCACAGCGTTTCGGCGTGATGAGTATCCCGACCGTAGTATTCCTGAAAAACGGCGCGGAGTTTGACCGCAAAATCGGCGTCATGCCCGCCGACACGTTTACCGCCGTTCTGGACGCGAATCTATAACTAAGGAGACAGAACCATGAAAAAGAACCTCGGTGTAATTCCTGCCGTTTACCCCATGCCGGTACTCATGGTGGCCGCCTATGACGAGGCCGGAAATGTCAACGTCATGAATGCGGCGTGGGGCATGACTTGTGACACGGACAAAGTCGCGCTGTTCATCGACGAGGACCACAAGACTACAAAGAACATCCGGCAGTCGAACGCCTTCACGGTCAGCATTGCCGACCGCGCCCACATGGCGGAGGCCGACTTCTTCGGAATCGCCACCGGAAACAAAATGCCGGACAAGTTCGCCCGGACGGGCTTCCACGCCGTAAAAAGCGCGTACGTCAACGCGCCTGTCATTGAAGAATTTCCGCTTGTGATGGAGTGCGAGCTGGCGGAAATCGTGGAGACGGAACATCTGCACGCGGTCGTCGGCAAAGTCGTCAACGTCGGCGCGGAGGAGAGCGTGCTTGACGAAAAGGGCAAAGTCGACCCCGAAAAGCTCCAAGCCCTGATTTTCGACCAGTTCCGCCACGGCTACTACGTCACCGGGGAAAAGGCGGGCGTGGCGTGGAACGCCGGAAAAGACCTGATGAAGAAATAAGCCGTCCGGACACGGGCGCGGAGATGGAAAAGGACTGTCCCGGCGGGGCAGTCCTTTTTCGCGGGAGGGATACCATGCGGAAAAACAGTCGCAACACGCGCGGGCGGATTATCTCGGCGGCGTGGAAGCTGTTCTATGAGCAGGGCTACGAGGAAACCACCGTCGAGGATATCGTCTTTGAATCCGGCACTTCAAAGGGTTCCTTCTACCACTACTTTGACGGCAAGGACGCCCTGCTCGGCACATTGGCCTACGTGTTCGATGAGAAATACGAGGAACTCACGCGCGTGATGAACCCCGGCTTGGGCGCGGTCGAAAAGCTGATTTATCTGAATCACGAACTGTTCGCCATGATTGACAGCGGGATTTCCATGGACCTTGTGGCGCGTCTGCTCTCGACACAGCTTCTGGCGCGCGGGGAAAAGAGCCTACTTGACCGGAACCGATTCTATTTCAAGCTCCTGCGGCGGATTATCGCCGACGGGCTGGCGTCCGGCGAACTGCGCCGCGACCGCACCGCCGGGGAAATCCTCCGCGCTTACGCCATGTGGGAGAGGGCTCTGCTATACGACTGGTGCCTGTCGGGCGGGGAATACTCGCTGGTGGCCTACACAGACCAGATGACGCCGCTGTTTCTGGCGGAGTACCGCGGAACCCCGGGGGCGTAATCCTTGAACTGCTCGAGAGCCTGCTGTCGTAATGATACTGTTTGCCGTGTTATTGCGCGGCGGATGTGCGATAACGGACGACGCCCCGACTTTCCGCCGGGGCGTTTTCTTTCTAAAATTCACAAAATCTCTATTGTCAGCGGAAATATTTTATGATAAGATACCCGCCGAAAGGGGGGAGCGCGTATGGCGGAAACTGTGCTGACTGTGTCCGGACTGAAAAAGTATTTCCCAATCACGGTCAGCGGCAGGGGCTTGTACCGTGAAAAGCGGGTACTCAAAGCGCTGGACGGCGTGTCTTTCACAATCCGGAAGGGCGAGACCCTCGGCTTGGTCGGGGAATCCGGCTGCGGCAAAAGCACGCTTGCAAAAATCATCATGCGCCTGCTCCCCGTCACGGACGGACAGATTGTCTACGGCGACACGGACGTGACGCGCCTTTCCACGAAACAACTGCGTCCCCTGCGCCGCCGCGTGCAGATGATTTTTCAGGACCCCTACGCGTCCCTGAACCCCCGCGAGACCGTGCGCGAACTGCTTGCCGCTCCGCTGGAAAGCATGGAACTCGGAGAACCCCGCGAGCGGACAGTGAAAATACATAAGGCGCTGGATTCCATCGGGCTGGACACGTCTTTCTTGGAAAAGTACCCCCACGAGATGTCGGGCGGACAGCGGCAGAGAATCGCGGTTGCCCGGGCGATGATATCCAAGCCGGATTTAGTCGTCTGTGATGAACCGGTCAGCGCGTTGGACGTGTCCGTACGGGGACAGATACTGAACCTGATGAAGCGTCTGCAACGGGAGCAGGGTCTATCCTACCTGTTTATCTCGCACGACTTCGGGAACGTCCGCTACCTCTGCGACCGCGTGGCGGTGATGTACTTGGGGCGCATTGTGGAGGAAGGCACGAAACAGGACATCTTCGACCGCGCCGTACACCCTTACACAAAGGCCTTGCTCTCGGCGAACCCCGTGCCGGACATCCGCCAGCAGGGCAAACGCGTCATGCTCCGGGGCGATACCGCCGGGGCGGTCTATATACCGTCGGGTTGCGCGTTCCGTACGCGTTGCCCGCACGCCACAGAGGGGTGTTCCAAGGGCGGCGGACGCCTCTTGACGCCCTTGAAGCGCGCCGACGGCGACACACACAGTAGCGCGTGTCCGCGTTACCCCGCACTGTAAGTAAAGGAGGTCTCATGAAGCTACACCGAAAATTCACGGCGCTGATTCTGGCGGCGCTCACGCTTCTGTCTCTGACGGCCTGCGGCGGAGTGGGCGGCACTGCTGAAAAAGTCATCAACATGGCCTACACCACCGCGTGGGGGAGCTTTAACCCCTACTATTCCACGTCCACGACCATGTACGAGTACGCGCTGTACGACAAGATTTTTGACAAACTGGTGTTCACGGACATGGCGGGCGCGGAAATCCTGCCCCGCGCCGCCGAAACTTGGGAGAGTTCCGCCGACGGCACGGAGGCCATTTTCCATCTCAACCCGGACGCGTCGTGGTCGGACGGGACGAAAGCGACTGCCCATGACTGGGTTTTCACGGCGCGGTTGCTGGCTGACCCGGCGTCGGCGTTCTCGACCCGCGTTTTCACGCACACGCTCACCGGGACGAACGACGACGGCGCTCTGCTGGACGCGGACGCCTTCGGCGCTGTCGCCGTGGACGACCATACCCTGAAACTCATCTTCAAAGAACCGACCGCCACGGAAGATTTCCTCTTGCACTACAACCGGAAGTTTCTGGTACTCCCGGAACACCTGTTAGGCGGCCTTGACCCGGCGAACATTCTGGAGTCGGACTTCTGGCGGAAACCAGTGGGTTCCGGACCATGCGTGTACGTCTCACAAATGACGGGTTCGGAAATGGTGCTTGCCCCGAACCCCTATTACCAGCTCAGGGGCGGCAACTGGGACAAACTTGTGTTGCGCGTCCTCGACTCGGCAAGCCGTTTCACGGTGCTGATGTCCGGCGAAATCGACCAGATTGAATTGGGTTCGAGCATTGGCCCGGAGGACAAGGCCACAGCGGAGGCGCACGGAATCACGGTGCGGAACGCGGAAGTGCAAAACTTCTTTATGGAAGTGCTGATTAACGACCACGGAATCCCCGACCCGCGAATCCGGCAGGCCTTGCATTACGCCATTGACAAGGACGCCATTGTGGGAGCCGCCGCGCAGAACGTCGGGACGCCCGCCTACAGTTACGAAATGCTCAACACGGAGTATCACGACCCGTCGTTAGCGTTCCCCCGCGACGTGGAAAAGGCCAAAGCCCTGCTGAAAGAGGCCAATTACGACGGCCGCCCGTATACCATTGCCTTCGCGGCCAAGCGGGAGAATATCGCCGCGCTCCTCACGCAACAATGGAAAGAGGCCGGAATCAACGTGGAAATGGTCATTGTGGACGTGGCTACCATGTTTTCCGGGCTGTCCAGCGGCATTTATGACTTAGGCATTTCCGGGCATTCCGCGTCGGCGTACTCGCTGTGGTTCGAGACGGAGTTCCCCGCGAACAACACCAACGCCACGTTTTCCTCCGACCAGACGCGTGACAGCTACGTAGACCGTATCAGCACCACGGTTGACCACGCGGAGAAAGTCGCACTCGTGAAAGAGTATCAAAAGTATCTGGCGGAGCAGACATGGTTTATCCCGCTCTACTTCGCCGGGGAATACTGGGTGGAATCGCAGAGGGTTTCCAATATCCGTAACTCGGCCTCCCTGATGTGCAACGACAACGTGTGGGAGTGGTATGTAAACTGATTCTGGTTCCGCGTGGCGCGGAAAGGGGGTGTTCCCGTGGCGCGTTATCTGTACGAACGGATTTTATCGGCGCTGTTGACGATGTTCTTTGTTACCGCCATTATCTATCTGATACTCTCGCTGATACAGGGAAGCGCCCTGACTGTAATGGGCGGCTCCGGCTCGGAAATGTCGGCGGCGGAGTACGAGGCCGCCCGCCGCGCGCTTGGGCTGGATTTGCCCGTCTGGCTCCGCTACGCCCACTGGCTCCGCGACGTACTGCGCGGGGATTTGGGCTCCAGTTACCGCTACGGCGTGCCGGTGGGGGAGGTTATCGCGCAACGCTTCGGCTCCTCCGCCCTGCTGGTGGGTACCGCTATCCTGTTCACGCTTCTGCTGGGACTGCCCGTCGGCGTCATGGCGGCCTACAAGCCCGGGTCCGTATGGGACAGGCTCTCGTCCTTTTTCGCGCTGGCGGGGTTCAGCGCCCCGCGCTTCATTACCTGTATCGCCTGTATCTACGTTTTCTCGTTCAAGCTCCGTCTGGCACCCCCGATGGGCATGCACAACGCCGGAAACGCTTCCCTGCTCGACCTGATACACCACTTGATTATGCCCTCGGCAATCATCACCTTTGGGGCGATGGGGTACATGATTAAGCAGACCCGCGGCGCGTGTCTGGAAGTCTTCCAAGAGGACTATTTGAAAACCGCGCGGGCAAAGGGACTTTCGGAAGTGGAAGTCATCTTCAAGCACGGTCTCCGTACGGCGCTGGCTCCCATTCTGACACAGATGATGGTGCAAGTTCCGGAAATCGTCGGTTCCGCCGCGATTGTGGAAAAAATCTTCGGCTGGCCGGGTATCGGTTCCCTCATGTTGGACGCTATCCGGAACCGGGACACGCCGCTCATTATGGGCGTCACGCTGGTGATTGCGTCCGTTGTGCTGGTTGCGAACATCCTGCTTGACCTCGCCTACGGACTGCTTGACCCCCGCGTTAGATACCGCTAAGAAAGGAGGCCGCCGTGAATCATAGGGGATTCTGGAACAAGTTCCGGCAGTCGAGAGGCGCGATGATAGGTCTGTGCTTTCTGGTGGCGGAGGCGCTAGCGGTGTACCTGCTCCCGGCGATTTTCCACATGGACCCGGTATCGTCGGACGTGCAGGCGGGTTTCAACGCCGCGCCCTCGGCGGCGCACCTGCTGGGTACGGACGGCGCGGCGCGTGACCTGTTGGCGCGGACGCTCTGCGGCGGACGGGTGTCTTTGCTGGTCGGCGTGGCGGCTCCGCTCATCAGCGTTTCGATTGGCCTGCCGCTGGGGCTGGCCGCCGGGTACTACCGGGGCGTCGTCGAAATGGTGGTTATGCGTCTCTCCGACGTGTTCATGTCGTTTCCGGATATTTTGCTGTCCCTGATTTTAGTTTCGGTCATCGGCCCCTCGCTGGGTTCGCTGATTGGCGTCATCGGGGTCATGGGCTGGACAAGCATCGCAAGGCTGGTTTACGCGAATGTGCTGTCTATCCGGGAAAAGGAGTACATAAACAACGCGCTGAGTATCGGGCGGAACGACTTCGAGATTTTGTCGCACGAGATTCTGCCGGGGGTGCTCAGTCCGGTATTTGTTTCGCTGTCGTTCCTGTCGGGGAACGCGGTTTTACAGGAATCGGGGCTATCGTTCTTAGGCGCGGGAATCCGTCCGCCGCAGGCGTCTTGGGGCGGGATTATCTTCGCTGCGCAGGACTTGTCCGTGCTGACGCGCATGCCATGGATATGGGCTCCGAGCGGGATTTTGATTGTGCTGACCGTTGTCGCGTTCCAATTTGTGGGGCAGGGTCTGCGGGACACGCTTGACCCGAAAATGACCGTGTAAGGGGGTGGCGGGAATGCCGGAAACGCTTCTGGAAGTCCGGAATCTGACGGTGAATCTGAAACTGGGAAACCGTCAGGATGTCACGGCGGTGGACGGCGTGTCGTTCTCCCTGAAACGCGGCGAGACGCTGGGCATTGTCGGGGAATCCGGCTGCGGGAAGACGTTGACCGCTTCGGCGGTTATCGGGCTTCTTCCGCCCTACACGGGCTATATCGCCGGGGGGGAAATCCTCTTCGAGGGCGAGGACTTGACGAAAAAGACGGCGCGGCAAATGCGCGCCGTCCGGGGCGCGAAAATCTCCATGATTTTTCAGGACCCCATGTCGTCGCTGAACCCGGTCTACCGGATTGGAACGCAAATGCGGGAGGCGTTGCGCGTCCACCGGGACGTAACCGCGAAAGAGGCGCGGGAAATCTCCGCCGAGATGTTGCGCAAGGTCGGAATCCCGCTGCCCGAAACGCGTCTGCGCGAGTACCCCCACCAGTTGTCGGGCGGACAGCGCCAGCGCGTCATGATTGCCATGTCCCTGTTGTCGAACCCGTCCCTGCTGATTGCCGACGAGCCGACGTCGTCTCTGGACGTGACCATACAGGCGCAGATACTCGACCTGATTCGCGCACTCCGGGACGAAATGGGCATGTCCGTCATGCTGATTACGCATGACATGGGCGTTGTGGCGGGGAACGCCGACAAAGTTATGGTCATGTACGCCGGGAAAGTCGTGGAGTACGGCACGGTCGAGGAGATTTTCACGAACCCCCTGCACCCGTACACGCAACGCCTGATAGGTTCCATCCCGCGACTGGACATGGACGTGGAGTATCTGTCCACGATAGAGGGCATGGTTCCGCCGCTGGGACAAATGCCGAAGGGGTGCCGCTTCTGCGCGCGCTGTCCGCTTCATACGGGCGCATGCCAAGAGCAACCGCCGCCGCCGTTCCGGATTGGGGAACATGTCACTTTCTGCCGCCGCGCGAACCCGGACTTTCGCCCTCCCCCGTGACTGTCACGGGAGAGGGCGTCGACTTTTTACGTGTACTGCCGGAGCATGGTATACTTTGCCACGAACTCCTCAACGGGCAACGGTTTCGAGAAGTGGTAGCCCTGCAAAAAGTCACAGCCAAGCGCCGTCATGGCGTCGGCCATTTCCGCGTTTTCGATACCCTCTGCCGTGACGCTGAAGCCCATCTCTTTGAAGGCCTGCACGATAGTCGGTAACAGCACGTCCTTGTCCCGGATGTAGTCCCAGACAATGCCCATGTCGAGCTTGATATTGGCGAAGGGGTACTGTTTCACCCGCGACAGGTTCGAGTAGCCGCTTCCGTAGTCGTCCAGCGAGAACCGAAAGCCGATTCCGCGCAAGACCTGAATCTGGTATTCGAGCCGGGAAATGTCCATCACGGACTGCTCCGTGATTTCCAGATGTATGACCTCCGTCGAGACGCCGTACTGTTCCAGAATCGTGGCGAAACGTTCGCTCAAGTCCTTGCGCATGCACTGAATGGGGGACAGGTTCACGTTGAGCCAAGACAGGCCGATTTCGTCCAGATTGTGGTCACGGACAAACTGGCAGGCCTTTTCAAGCACCTGTTCGCCCATCAGATTAATACACCCGTTCTGCTCCGCGACCGGGACGAATACCGAGGGGGAAATCAACTTCCCGGCTTCGTCCCGGATACGGCAGAGAACCTCCGCCCCCGCAAGTACGCGCCTCCGGCTGTCAATCAGGGGCTGCAGGAAAATTTCCACCTCGTTGCGTTCCAGACAGCGGTCGAGAGAACGCTTGATTTCGATTTGGCGGTCAATTTTGCGGATACTGTCGGCCTCAATCAGCCCGTCGGGACGGGACAGCGTTTCCTCCGCGTTCTCAAAGGCGAGCAGGATGTAATTCAAAATGTGGTCAACGCTCTCCAGACCCGTCGCGGGTTCGACCTGAATAAACAGCACGCCCAAATCCAACTCGGCGTCGGCGGCAATCCAAGGAGCCTGAAAGCGGTCGTAAATTTCCTTTTGCATCTGGTTCCAGTCCATTGTCTCCGACCCCAGTATCACAAAGCGCCCGTTTCGGAGGTAGAATACCTGATACTCCGGATACGTCCGCACCAAAAACTGGCCAATCATCGAAACGCCGCTGTCCATCTGCGCCCCGCCGTAAATCCCGCGCATGTCGATATAGTCCCGGAGCGCGAACGCCAAGATTCTGTAGGAATGCTTCTGCACCCGTTCCTCCATGACTTCCCGGAACGCCCGCACATTGAACGTGTTCCCGCGATTGGACATGTACAGGTGGGGGTTCTCAAAGGCCAGAAAGAAGTTGATAACCGCCATCAAGTTCGCCGTGCTGACCAGCAGGTGAGACGGAAAGAAGATATGTACCAGATTTCCCGCCAAGAGCAGCATATGACTGCCCGCCGCGCTGACGCACTCGTAACGGCTCAACCGGTCTCGGAAGCGGAAAATCAGAAACAGGGACACGGCGGAATAGAACGCGACAAACAGCCGGAGCAGGGGAGACAGCAGTTCCACCCGCCCCACGCCCGCGGCACAGAGCGTGACGGCCTCGGAGACAATCAGCGCCGCCATGGAGAAGCGCCGCCATAGCGCGCCCCCCATTTTCAGGCGGAGGATGTCTATCGTGAACAGGAAGAACCAGCAGGCACCAAGCAAGGTCAGGGCGCTGTAGGCGGCACGCGCCGGAGTTGCCCATGTCGCCGCGTAGGCCTCCGCCCATCCGGCGGCGAAGTCCAGCGGCGGAATCAGGATTTGAAAAATCAGCAGATGTACGAAAATTCGATTCTGCCTGTTTTTCAGGCGCGGCATGGACAGATAGCCAAGCGGGAAAATCAGCAGTACAAATAGACTGGCAAGCACATAGGGATAATCGCTCATGGCGGCCTCCTCATCAGAACGAAAGGCGGGGCGACAAACAACAATTTTAGGCTTCGCATTCTATCACATTTGTGTGGAAAGTTCAACCAAAACTTTCGACCTATCAACAGAAGAAAGTCCGGAGCGGCTTTGGCGTAAAGAGGAAACAGTCTGCGCTGGCCGCCTTTTGCGATTTCAATGTAAGACAGTTTCTCAACAAGTGAAAAATAAAAATACAGAAATTCCTCTTAACAAAAGCGGATTTTTTGCCACTTTGGGAGGCACCCCTAAACCCTCAAAATACAGCCGCAGTTTTAGTGCCTTAAAGGGTTGCAAGTTTCACATATCTGACTAACTTTTCATTAGCGGCGGTCGTGTCCAGTTCGTCAAGGTTCAAGTCGACCACTATCTGTCGTCGGGCTTTTGTTGGGAGAGAAGAACAACGGTCTCGACTGTTGTTTCATCATCCCAACTCAATTCGCGGACTTCGTCGCCGTCGTAAAACACCGGGAATTTGAACCGGATACGCTTCAAAAAGCGTCCGTCAGGGCGTTCGTCCTCGTAAATATCCACCCTGTCCACGAAACTGCCGAGAAACTCCTTTTTCTCCGCGTCCGTGAATTTCTCATACAGCCTGTCAAAGTATAGCAGATACTGGTACACGTTGTCGCCTGAAATTTTCTGCTGACGGATATTTTGTATCCGCGCTTCCGTTTCGGCAATCGCCCGCTCCATTTCGTCTATTCTGTCATAGAAGCGGTCAAGACGCTCCTGCATATCCTGATATTTCCGCTCATAGTGGCTGTCGGCGATGTCTAAGCTGTCCATCTGTTGGGACAGCTTGTTTTTCGCTCCGATGACCTGCCGGAGTTGCTTCCGATAGTTTTCCGCTTCCTGTTCGAGTTCGCCCGTGTCAATCCGGGCGTCGATTTTGGCGCGTATCGCCGCCTCAAACTTCGGATTCTGTACCAGTTTCCGTATTACTTCCGCTACGGCGTCATTGACCTTATCCTCGCCCCACTGTTTTTTGTACGTGCAGACGTGTCCGTCCACCGTTTTCCTGTGCTTACAGGCGTAATAGAAGTAGTCCCGATAATGCGTCCCGTCCGCTTTGCGCTTGCGGTTCACGTTGCCGTACATCCCCGCCCCGCATACCGGACAGCGCACAATGCCCGATAACAAATGCTCATGGTCAAGGCTGTGCGTCTTTTTCCGCTTGAAGCCGTTGATTTTCCGCTTCTGTTGCGCAAGATTCCAGACTTCCTCCGATACAATCGCCTCGTGGATTCCGTCATGCAACATATAGGAATCCTGTTTCATGATATGGTAGCCGTTCCGCGTACCGGGTATTTTCTCGTTCTTCCGCCGCCCATAGGCCAGTTTGCCGCAATATACCGGATTATCCAGCACACCCTTGACGAATGACGCCGCGAACGCGTCCAGCGTGTTATTCTGCCGCTTCTTCTTCTGATACCCCTGCTGATTCAGCCACGCCGCGATTCCATTGACGCCCAGCGTCGTATGGATATACTTGTCAAAGATAAGGCGTATCACGTCCGCCTCGTCATCGGCTATGGACAGTTCACCATCCACGAGCTTGTAGCCATAGGGAGCAAAGCCGCCGTTCCATTTGCCCTCGCGGGCTTTCTGTTTGCGGCTCTCCATAGTCTGTACCAGAATATTTTCCCGCTCAATCTCCGCGACGGCGGAGAGGACGGAAATCATCAGTTTTCCGCTGTCTTTGGAACTGTCGATTCCGTCCTCTACGCAAATCAGGTTGACGCCGAAATCCTGCATTTTCTGCAAGGATGTCAGAACGTCCGCCGCGTTGCGTCCGAACCGTGACAATTTGAATACCAGCACGAACGAAACGCGGTCTTTTTCGTCCTCAATGTCCCGCAACATCCGCAGAAATTCCGGGCGTCCCTCCACGCTCTTGCCGGATTTTCCCTCGTCGGAGTATTCCCCGGCAATCGCCATATCCTGATATGCGGCGTACTTCCGCAGTTTATCCCTCTGCGCGTCAAGACTGAAACCGTCCACTTGCATGGAAGTGGATACCCTCGTATAGAGATAGCACTTCTGTGTCCTCATCGTTTTCTCCTCATGTAAGCACTTTGAGTTCTGTTTCTGTCCCAACTTTATTGTACCACGCCTCCGCCGTGCGGTCAAGCCCCAATTTGGGGTCGACACGCTCAGGAAGCGCGTTCCTGTGGGATATTCGCCGTGTCGTGTCCCGCGTTGGTTTGGACTTCTAATTTTGGAAGGTCCAACTCCCCGCCGTACTTTTCAATCATACGGGCGAGGAAGTCAGCGCACCTTTCAAAATTGGCGTCGGTCATCGATTCACCCCCTTCGTTTCCCGCGTTCCGTGACCGCCCAGCAGTTCCGGCGCGTAACGCTCCACATTCCGGCGCAAATTCTCGTAGTCGGCAAGCTGCCGGGAGATTTTCAAACGCCGCTTCATACTCTCGCTCTTATTCGCCTTGGCTTCTTTCGCCAGTCTCGCGTTCTCCGTCCGCAACTGCCGGAATGCGGCGTCGTACTTTTTGCATTGCGTCAGGTAGCTTTCGTATCTGGGCGCGAACGCGTCCAGCAGTTTCAGCAGTTCGGCGGTCTTGGCCTTGACGTTGAACGGCGTGATTTGCGCCGCCACTTTCCGTATGGCGTCGAACTCCTGATTCAAGTGGGCGGCCTCCTTGAAAATGCGCGGCGGGATGTGGTCGCGTCCCGTCTTACTCGCGCTCTCTCCGCGCTCCAAATCCGGGTACTTGTTGACCATGTGTTTCCAGAATCTGTCCTGCCACTGCGTCAGCTTCTTCTTGCCGCCCAGAATGTCTTTTGCGCTCAGACGCTTGTCGGGCGTCAGCGGCACGAACGTCAGGTGCATATGCGGCGTCTTTTCGTCCATGTGTACTACAGCGGAGATGATGCTGTCCTTCGCCTGATACTTTTCAAGGAACCGCAACGCCTCCTCAAAGAACGCCCGGACTTCCTGCGGCTTCTTGCCCTCGAAAAATTCCGGGCTGGCGGTAACGAGGGCTTCCACCACGCGCACACTGTCTTTCCGGGTACGGCAGTGGGCGTTGGCGATTTGAAGGTTGGACACGTCCCGATACGCGCCGTTCGGACGTATCAGGTGAAAATTCAGGTGTGTACGCACCGTGTCCACATCCGGGTTGCTGGCGTACTTCCCTTTCGTGCGTTCGTTATGAGCCTCAATCTGACTGATTTCAGGCCCTTTGTACTTCTGAAAACGCAAAATCGCGTACTGCGCTTTCTCCATGGGAATCCTCCTTTCAATTTTCCGGGGAACCCCGGAGGACGCGTACTATCCGTACTTCCGTACTCTTGGTACGCATGGTACGCGTCTTTCCGACTTCCCGTCAGTTTTTTCAGAGGGCGGGAGATTGGAGAATCTCAATCCCCGTAAATCCTCTGGCGCACTTCCCGCCACCAATACGGATTTTGTTGGTGTATTCCAGTCCATAGGCGGCGGCGTTCTGTTTCAGGTAGGAACAGAAATTCTTGGGCGGCAGACAAGTCGCGGCATTGTCCTCACACCACTGACGATACGCGGCGTACAGGTTGCGGGAACTGGTTTCGCTACCGGGACGGAATCGGATATAACCTTCCGATTTCAGGAACTCTACCGCGTTGTTCCCGTCCGATACGGCGTCCTCCATGTTCTCCCGCGCCTTCCGGCTGAGGGTAAACTGATAGTTGTTCGCTATCAGACGCCGCAAGCCTTCCAACGCCCACAACAGAATGCCTTCCGTTTCGGCGCACATCTTCTCCGCGATGAACGGGTCATCCTGTCGGTTCGGCTTCCGTTCCTTGACCGTCAAAATAATCTGACGGCGAAAGAATCCGACACTGTGGTCATAGAGGGATTGGAGCGTCCCGTTTCCAAATCCCAGAAACCGCACATACAGCCGCCCTTGGTAACTCTGACGCCCTTTCCTTTCCAAATCAAGCGGACACTCGGCGGTGATAATCTCCTTGATATGGTTTGTTTGCGGCAGGGCTTCCAGCTTCATGTCATCGTCTACCATGAGTAACTGGTGTTCCAAATCGGCGCGGGCGAACGGGTTCGTCTCCACTTTGGCAATGCTCCCGGTTTTCATGCTGTCGCCCAGCAGGGAACGCATCACAAGCCCTATCCGGGATTTCCCCTCGCCGCCTCTGCCTGTCAGCATGAGCATTTTCTGTCCCTTAGTGGACGGTATCAGGCAATAGCCGATATACTCTTGCAGGGTCAGAACGTCCTCCGGCTCCAACAGGTCATCCAGAAACTCCAGCCACCGCTTCGGCGTCGGCGCGTCCGGGACATACCGCACGGGCAGACGGTTCAGGCAGACATCCCTTTCAGGCGTGAACGTCCCATCCAGAAACAGCGTCCCGTTGGCAAGGCGTATCCGGTCTTGATATACGGGCAAAGCGGCGAACCATCGCTCTATCTTCATGACTTCCAGCAGACTGGCGGCCTTTTTCGCCACGCCCGCCGTCACATAGAGCCTGATTGCCTGATAAATCAGACTTTTCAGGCGGCTTTCGTCGCTGACCCAGCCGTCAGCGGTGAAAATACTGTCATGGACGCAGACCATGGGATGTTCCCGCAGGAAGTCCGCGCAAAACAGGACTTCGTTGATTTTCTTGCCGTCGAACCATGCGGGATATTCGGCGGCGTCGGTATCGGATTCCGTTTCCGGGTATCCGACATAGGAATTTTCTTCCATCATAATTGGGTACAATACCCTCCTTTCCATGTCAGGGACAGGCGTTCGTCTTGGTGCGCTCGCTTTCGGTCATGGCGTCACTTCCCCGGCGTGTCATTCCCTGACGTATTTCCCTATGGAGGGATAGGCGCTTGCCTTAGTGCGCTCGCTTAACGGTCATGGCGTCACTTCCCCGGCAGGTCGTCCCTCAGTCGGTATGTACAGTTCGCGCTTTCGCGTTCCCCGCGTGTCTGCCGATACTATACACCTAAAAGGACGACCGCCTTCGTATTGTGCGGAAATGCAAAACCAGTCTGGAAGAATTGCAAAAGTGCAATTTCCAGACTGGTCAATTTCTATGTATTCGATAAAATTAGACTTCCATTTTGTGAAATGTGTGTTAAAATAGGGAAACAAGGGAAGGAGGGAGGAACTATGCCATACTTACCAGCGACATAGGGGATTTGCGGACAGCCCGTCACATGACGCGCAAGGAACTGGCGGCGCGAATTGGGGTTGACCCCGCTACCATCAGTCGGATTGAAAGCGGCGTGACGCGGACAATCAATGACGAGACTGTCAGGAAACTGGCACGGGTGTTCAACGTGTCTGCCGAGTTCATCCTGTGCGAAACGGACGAACCCGACAAGACTAATTTTGACGTTTGGGATTTGGGTCTGTCCGTACAGGCGGCGCGGAATCTCTATACTCACCGGGTCAATACGGAAATCGTCAATCTTCTGCTGGAAAATCCGCGTTTCGCAAGGCTGACCCGCATGATTGAGCAGTATTTCAACGCCGACTTCGCCGCCGCGTTCGCGGCGCAGAATCAGCTTTACCTTTCACTGGCGGGTATGCTCCGGGGGACGGCGCGTGAGGAGCCGGAATTACGGAAAGGTGCGCTCAACGCCGCGCAGACTATCGAACTTGCGCAGACGCCGCCGTATGAGATGGACGCGATAAAACTGCGGGATATGTTCATGTCGGTTCTGCACGACATCAAGAAGGACATGAACGACAAATTGCGGGAATCGCAGGCCATGACGAAAGCGGCGGTGGAAAAGATGACGGCGGAACTCACCAAGGGACAGGACGCCAATATTCTTGCCGCCCCTCCCACGCCGGAACAAATGGCGGACGCGATTGTGCATACGGTAGAGGGGACGGACATCGACCCGGCGGCGTTGGAATCTTTTCGTACAGGCGTCGCGTCGCTCTTTGCGTCACTGCCGTTGGGGACGGACGCGCAGATACCAGCAGAAGAAGGCAATGACGCGGAGCGTCTGCCGGAGAACAACAGCGACGCCTCCCTGAACGGGTAAGCGTCACGGTTTGTCTCTGATGGTTTTTTTGGTAGCAAAATCAGGCATTTTTAGCGCTAATGCGTTTAGAAAAGTGACACTAAAACACCCTCTAAATATAGCCAATTTATGATGTTTTGCCCTCCGCTCGGAAAAGTGGCAGTAAAACAAGCCTAAATTAGCGCTAACGCGTCGCGGAAAATCATATACGCACGGTGCGTACTTGATTTTGAACGCCGCCTAAATCGACAAGGCGGAACGGTGCCGTGCGGTTCCGCTCCGCTCAAAATCAGAACGGCGCGGTGCCGTTCTGATTTGTTGCGAATAAACCATGCGCATTGATTCCCAGAGGACGGCGTTTTGCCCTCCTCTGTTATTACGGATTCCAGTTACGTTTCGGAATCCTGACGCTTTGCGGAAACTCCTGGATTTGCGTCTCCGCGTTTCTTAGCCCGGTAGCGGCGATAGCATCCTATAATATAGGTACTGTCGCTACGGCGGGACGAGAGACGGGGGACGGGAGTGTATACCTTCTGTCCCTTCCCGAAAACAGGTGCGGATATGTCCGCCTCCGCTCCCATATCCGCGCCCGTTTTCCTGTCGCATGGAAGGGAACGCAACGCATACCGCGTCCCCTTCCCCGCGCCAGTCGGGACAGAAGGTATAACACACTACACTTTGCGCGGCAAAGTGGTGTGCCAAAGGGGAGCGCCCCTTTGGAATCCCCCGGCGTTTCCGCTCCTGTCACGTGACGGACAAAATGTCCGCCACGTTGGACAGTCCCGAAAACGCCTCCAGCGGCATGGATTCCTACGCCCGGAATCCACGCCGCCGCTGGTTTGCGACACGCTCCGCGTGTCGCCCGCGCCACGGGCGCGGGACGGAGGATACATCCATATTCACGTATCCGCCGTATTTAGTATCATTGGGTCGCATATCTGTGCAAGAACGTCATAATATTCCCGCGAGTGCAGACACTATCAGGATTAAAAGAGCCATTTGTTCCCTTTGTGATGTTCTTATCCGCCGCCCAAACTACTGCGGAGGCGAATTTACTTGAAAGAAACACATCGTCAAATGTCTCTTCCACATCGCTAATATCCACATTAGGCCTGTCAGCAAGAATATAAAGGTAGGTGACGAATCTTTCGCGGGTACAAGGGGCAGATGGGTCAAAATTCTCAGATTCCAGCCCTTCGCTTATTGCCCAGTTAATCGCCTCCTGAAAGTCGTTGCCGTTCCTGTACTGTACTGGGTTCAAACGCTTTACAAAAGCGCGCCACAGGAATGTGAGAGCCTGTTTCTTAGAGCAGGTAGCCCCGGGAGAAAATTCGTTTTCAGAAGTCCCGTTAGTAATGCTTTCATCCACAGCCCACTTAACTGGAGTATAGCAATACATGGTAGTTGGCACATCTGTAAAGTCTGTGAAAGCCTGACAGATAAAGGCGCAATGCCATGACAAATAGAGTGCTATCCCAAGACACAGTAGTTGTCTTTTCATCCTATTTCGCGCCTCCTGTCTTGCGCTTTCCTACGCAATTCATCCAGAGAGAGGACGCGTTCACGCAGAATATACCCCTGCTGGGTATCAGCAAACAGCGTCCCGTCCGGTATGATTTCGCAGTCGCCGGAGAAATCCGCAAGCCGTTTTCCGTGTTTGTCCAACAACAGGCTATGGCGTTCTCCGTTGGCGTTCAAGACAGATATGAGCAATTGCCCTTGGTATTCGGACACGTAAATCGGTTGTTCGGAAAGCTCTTTGATGAACCTGTTCTTGTGGTAAATTTTGGAACTCTGACCGTGCGAATACTCCACCCGGAAGTTTTCGGTTTGGAACATCGCCGCATCGTTCTGACTACTTCCTGCTGACGGTAAAGTCTCCCTTATTAAACTCCCGTCTTGCGCGGAATAGTACCGCGTTTCGTCCTCATAGGTCACCTTCAAGCGGTCCACGTCAAAACGGTCTTGGGTTCGCTCGTACTGAATGGAAAGTACGCGTTCCCAGTTATCGAACGACGTTTCCTTAACAAGTTCGCCATCCAGAAGATAAATCCGAAAACCGCTCTCATGAAAGAGCATAACGGAAGCAGGGACACCGTTTTCGTCCAAACGGACGCGGGCGGCAGTGTGAAAGTCACCAGAGGGATAGGTAGCGCATTGCGCCGCGCTGTCATCTGTCCAGCGCAGAACGGAAATTTTGTTTTGCCCAGCCAGTGCCAGATAGTTCTTTGAGAGGAAAGCGTCATAGAACGAAACGCCGCCAATCAGAGCAGTTTCGATGGAACGGGTGATAACCTCTCCGTTTTCCTCATAAAGCACAACAATCTGATTGTCTGTGACGGCAAGCAGGCGTTCGCTTTTGCTGTCATGACGGAAAAACAAAACGTCTCCATTTGTTTCCAAATACGGTCCCCACGTTCCTTTTTCACCGCGTTGCGGCAGGATATGATAAATTTCGTCTTTCACCGAAAAATACATCCCGCTTTTATCAGCGAGGGCACACATGATTTCATCTCTCGGCATTTGTAGATTATAATCGGCAACAATCTCGTCTGTATTATCCAATGCGTTATCCAGATTGACCGCATTGTAGAAGCGACATTCGGATTTTGTTTGCTCAAACTCTTTAGAATCTGGAGAGAATATCTGCGAAGAAGCGTAAAAGAAATAGGATGCGCCATCGGGCGTGTCATAAAAACCGCCCTCAAAATGGTTATACGCAGAGTTTTTCCGTAAAACCGCATATTCGTTGGGCTTGTCCAGACGATAAACCCGGATGGAGCCGTCCGAAAAACTCACCGCCAAGCGCGTTCCGCTCGTGTCAAGTTCCAAAAGATGTAGATCCATTGCGTTGCGCGTTTCCTCCGGAATGGGGGATTCCCGCAGAACGTAAGACATCTCATTCCCTGAGACGGAGTAGGTATACGCTTCCCGTTCGTCCTGAGACAAAGCCACAACCGTTTGGCCATCAGGCGACAGAGTAAGGCGTACAGCCGCGAAAGCAGAAACGTCTTTTGGCGTCCATGCCGCTTGGTCGGAAAGGGAATATCCCTTGACTCCGGTTTCATCGGCGTAAATCAACAAATTGTCGTTTCGGATAACAAAATCCGTCAGATTTCCGTTAAGTGGGAAAAGATTCAGTTCTTTTCCTGATTCCGTATCGAATATCTGGAATAAAAATCCATCAGAGGACTTGTTTCTTACCAGACTGACAAGAAAACGCTCATCGGGGGATAGCAACATCCGCACGGGTACGCCTCTCAGGTTTGCGCTGGAGTGAAGGGGCTTATAGCCGGGGGGAAAGTCGTACACGCTCAACACGCTTGACAAGGCGTCCAGTGCTTCCGGGGCAGTCTCCGGGTCAAATTTTCGCTTTTCGACGGCTTCCAGCGCGTAAGAAAGCGCCTGCGTGTAATTTGCGCTCTCTTGTTCGTCCATGGCTCTTTTAGCGTAGGTTTCCATATGCAACGTACGGCTGACAAAACGATTGCCCAGCGTCAGCGAAATAGCACCCAAGACGAACATTGCCAAACACCCCGCAAAGAGCGCGACGCCAGACCATACAATCCGCTTCCAGCGGGAATCGTTTACCGACAGAGAACGGATGGCAGAAAGCATTTCTTCGGCGTTTTTATAGCGATTCTCCGGGCGGTCGGTGTCTAAAGACTTGCAAAGAATCTTAATTACGGATTTCGTAACGCCATACGCCCGAAGAATTTTCGCTTTCTTGCTTCCGTTCATTTTTTTGGTCGGGAAAACGCCCGTAAGCATACGGAACAGAACCGCGCCGGTGTAGTAAATATCCTCTCTCGCCTTTTCTTCAAACTCTCGCTCCGTCAGACTGCCTCTCTGCGTTGTTCCATCGGCCTTCTCAATCCACGCGTTATTGAACATTCCATAGCCGGTGGGATTGCTGTCTTTCGCTTTCGTGTCAGTCAGGCGAAAGTCAATCAAGCGGATTTCAGACTTGATAGTTCCGTCCTTTTCCCGGACAGGCGTCAACAGGATGTTGTCCGTGCGGATGTTGCCATGAATGATATGAATGACTTTTTCGACAGGGGCGTCCTCTTTAGAAACTTCCCCTCCTTCTTTGCGGATTTGGATTCCTTTATGGAGATAGTCCAGCACTTTCAGAATCTGACAAGTCCAGTCTAACGCCTCTCCCTGCGTAACGCCTACATGGTTAATCCTGTGCTGAAGACTCTCGCCGGGCGTATATTCCATGAGGATAAAGGTTTCTTCCTTATAAGGAAGAAAGTCAATCGGCTTGGGAATGTAGTCATGGTCCGCCCGCTTAAAGTTTTCAAATTTTGAGCTAATATCGTGGTAATGCTCGGAAAAGTCACGATGGTCGTATTTGACGGCAACCAACCGCTTGCTTCCCTTTAACTCGCCGACATAAACGACGCTGTGTTCCCCACGCCCTATCACGCCACGAATCAGGTCAATTTGAGAAGAAATCGCCGTTTCCGACCGTCCGTTGACTTTCGCCGCATCCTTAAGGTTTTGAAGCGTGAGTTCGTATTCGTACTGCCTGCCCCACGGCGTAACCATGGCGTTTTGTTCACTGGGATGTTTCATAAGAGGCATCAACCCCTTTTTCATTTTTCAGCTTTGGTTTCCGGATTTTTTTCCATAGATTCCGCACAATGACCATCCGCTTACGTTGCTGTTCCCTCTGGACAAAGAAGAAACTCTCTTCGCCGTAGTCTCTGAGTATTTCTGTTTCCGTGTCGCTTTTGAATTGCACCCATAGCGGCGTGAAAACGCCGAATATCAGGCAGGACGAAACAGCCAAGACAAGGCCAATCGTTTTGAGGGCTTCCCCATTGTTATCAGCCCAAGCCAAGATTCCACTCAAAATCAGAGCGATGAGCAACAGGGGACAGAGAAGCGCGCCAATGACTAAGAGGGACTTTCTTTTCATGTCAAACGCCCTCTACTTTCATGGACAAGTCTCCAATAGGCTGGGGTTCCGCAGTCATCCGTTTTGTTTCCATCGTAGAGTTCACATCTGCGCTCAAGGCGGATAGGCGGCGTAAAAACGTAAGCTGGAGATTTGCAAAAGTAATCACGTTGCCCACATGGAGTTCATGCCCAGGCGACTGAGGGGAATCGCCTTGCGAGAGTTTTGAGAGTGATTCACCGTTGACGAGGATTTCGGTTGGGAAACTGACGTTTTTCAGATAATAATGATAACGGCTGTCACTACCCTTTTCGCGGATAAGGTTCACGTATTCGTCATCCGGGCTGACATTTTCCGAGGTGCAGTCAGTGCCCAAAGGTCTGATAGGCGTAATTTTCCGCGACAAATCAATCCGAACCGGGAGATTATTTCTTAAATAGTAAACCAGATACCCGTCATCGTCCGGAGACAGGCTATGGTAGAGTTCGCGGACAAAAGGGGAGTTCCCGTAGTGGGATTTTCCGGAAAGTTCGATTTCCCGTCCGCATATCAGCCAGTCCAGCCAGTTTCCCAGAGCCTCCATGCCTTGCTTGACCTGTGACAGCCATATTTTAATAATTCGTATCACAACGAACATCACCTCCGAATTTTATCCGAACGCAGGACGGAAACGTGAAAGTTCCCGAGCCATCCGAGGTATCTGACGCCGTTTCCATAGGACAGACAAATCCGTGAAAAGGCGTACAAAAAACTGCGCGTTTCCTTTGGAAACGCGCAGAATACCCCTAATAGTTCAGATAGAATTTCAAACTCAGAGACGACCTGCCCATGCTGACAGCCTCCCTTCCTCCACGCTCTTCCGCTTGCCGGAAACTTAAAAATATTGGAACACATTGTAGCACACTTCTGCACAGATGTCAAGCATAATTTTTGGAGCGCCTTCCGTTTTATTTTATGCGAAAAAAGTGCTTGACGTGCGGCTTGAAATCATTATAATGAAAGGCGTCGGATTATGTCGTTATGCCCAAACAGGGTGTTGAGCGGAACGGGAAAGGCGGGAAGGAAAATGACTGTTTTTATAGGCTGGTCCGGTTCGGGGGGCAAGGAAATTGCAGAGCGTATGAAGATGTTTCTGCAAGAGTTCTTTGGGTCGCGAATCGACGTTACCTTTTCAGAAGAAATTCCAGCGGGTGATTTCTGGTTTTCCACACTCACACGGATGTTGCAAGAAGCCCATTATGGGCTGTTATGCCTTGTTCCACAAAGCGAACCCGCATGGTTGCTTTATGAGGCGGGCGTACTCTCTCAGACAACCTTGTCCACCCTCAAAGGCAATCAGGGACCGCATATTGCCCCCATTCTCTTTGGCGTGAACGGGGAGACGTTCCGGAAATTCGGTCCGCTGGCGTACTACCAGAAGTATTCCTTTAATTCAGAGGTCATAGGAAAAATTCTGGGAAATATGAATGATGTGTCTCTCGCTATGGCGGAGGCGCAGACTTCCCCGGCACACGGTTACAGGGCTCCCAGCGCTTTGACGCAGACTCAATTTGATACGCAATGGGAGAAACTCTATGAGACGTTTGAAAGGGACATCCTCCGCTTGATGAAAGCTAATGACTTGGAATTGCATTTAGAACCGTTTAGGGGCGCAGCCATGGGTACACGACGCGCCCTTTTCCACCTGGGCGAAACGCTGGTAAACGCGTTGCGTGCGGATACAGCGGCACCGGATAAGTGGCGGGATACATTTCGTAACTTCCAAAACACACTGGAGGATGCAATTTTGGAAGAAGGCACTACCCTTGAATTGAAACCGCTACAAAAGGATGCTATCGAGCTTAAAAATCTGCTCTAAAATTCCACGCATAGAGACTGACGGACTGTTGCGCCTAATGACGTGACACGCGATAAAGCCGCTCCGCGATTATTCACGCGGCGCGGCTTTTCAATGCTCAAATCATCTTGAAATGTTGCAATGCTTCAATAATAGCGCGTTCCTTTTCAGGCGGACACTGCGGGACTTTCGGATTCTCCGATTTCGACACGTTGTAGTTCTTCCCCACTTCCAGACCGCATTTCCGCTTCACCTGCGAAATATACAGGCTCGACACCTTCAAGGCGTGATGTTCCCACACATACGCCTTGATTTCCGCGTAGGTGGCTTTACTTTCGGACGCGGTAGCGTCCAGTTCGTCAAGGTCCAAGTCGACCACTATTCTGTCATCTGGCTTTTGTTGGGACAAGAGAACAACCGTCTCGACGTGCCTTGTGCCGGGGAACATATCGACGGCGGAGGCGCGGCGGACACGGTAGCCGTAGTCGGCGAAGCGCCGCACGTCGCGGCCTAACGTGCCGGGGTCACAGGACACATACACGACCCTTGACGGCTTCATGGACGCGATGGACGCGATACCGTCGGGCGTGAGGCCTTTTCGCGGCGGGTCGACCGTCACAACGTCCGGGCGCAGGCCGTCGGCACTGACACGCCGTGCCAGTTCGGCGGCGTCGGCGCGGACAAATTCCGCGTTCGTGATGTGGTTCCGGGACGCGTTTTCGGCGGCGTCGCGGACGGCGCGCGCCACGATTTCGGCACCCAGCACGCGCCCCGCCGATAAGGCCATGCCAAGCGTAATTGTGCCGATTCCACAGTACAAGTCCAGCACGGTTTCCGTACCGGACAGCGCCGCGTTCTCGACAGCGAGCGCGTACAATTTCTCGGCCTGTTCGGGGTTGACCTGATAGAAAGACGGCAGGGACAGTTTAAAGGACAATTCCCGCGTGCCGTCCGGCGCGGGAAAGCGCAATGTGTCACAGAGGAAGTCGCGCCCCCAGAGGACGCGGTAACGCTCTCCCAAAATGACGTTGCCCCGGCGGGTGTTCGTGTTGAGGACGACGCCGACAGTCTCCGGCACCCGTTCGAGTACGATTCCGGCAAGTTCCGGCTCTTTGGGAAGCGTCCTGCCGTTGGCGACGATACAGCACAGGCTCTCCCCGCGACGGTTCACCCGGATGTAGACATGCCGGACAAGACCTTTCCCGGAGCGTTCGTCGTAGCCGGGGACACGGTAGCGCGACATCCACGCCCGCACGGCGTCGGCGGTACGGTTCGCGGCGGACGGCTGTAACAGGCAGTCCCGCACGTCCACCGCTTCATGACTGCCCGCGCGGTAGAACCCAATCACGCCGCCCGCGCTGACCGGGTACTGGCTTTTGTTCCGGTATCGGCGCGGATGTTCCGCGCCTAATACGGGTTCGACCTCAATTTCCGCGCCGCCCAGACGCGTCAAGGCGTCCTGCACGCGCTGGCGCTTGGCGGACAGTTCTTCTTCATAGGCGACGTGGCGGAAGTCACACCCGCCGCAGTGTCCGAAGTAGGGACAGTCGGGCGTACGCCGGAACGGCGACGGCGTCAGGACGCGGCACAGTTCCGCCTCCGCGACGCCGGAACGCGTCCGCGTGACGCGGTACTCGACCGTCTCCCCGCGTACCGCGCCGGGGACAAACACTACCGCGCCGTCCGGCGGCTTCACAATCCCCGCGCCGTCGCTGTTGTACGCTTCCACAACTCCGGTCATGATTTCGATTCCTGTTCGCCGCCGTCGGGCTTTGGGTTCATGTTCATGCGGAACTGGAGGCGGCGTTCCAATTCGCGCTGTCTGGACTTGCCGTCGCCACTGCCTTTTTCCTCGGTACGGATGTCGTCGCGCTTGCCCATCATCGTACTGCGGATAATGGCGATATTGGCGAGCATTTCCAATTCTTCATCGTGGGCGCGCCGCGCGGCGTCGGCCAAAAATTCCTTTTCGTATTCTCGCGGGTTCTTTTCGTCGTCCATATTTCGTTCAACTCACGCCCCTGAGTACAGGGGCGACAACCCCCTTTCCGCAAATGTGGACACAGTGTAGCACAGACGACGATTTGTGTCAAGAAATCATTCGCGTAGGTCGGTATCACTTTGTTGTAGGGATTTTCTGAAAAGGGCTGGAAACGGGGAAACGGCATGAATAAGAGCCTGTTCCGGGGTTCAATTTTCGGCGTGATTTTGCCGATTCTCTACAGTTTCTTTCCGTCTTAATCAAGGC
>JAFXQV010000004.1 GCA_017526785.1 Oscillibacter sp.
CGGAGGCGGAGGCGGAGGCGGAGGCGGTTCGTCCACCACCCGCTACTACTTGAAAGTCAACGCCTTCTTTGCTCCCTTCACGGGCGGTAAGGTGTATCTGACGCAGACAATACCCGAAGCAAACAATGTCATTCCGACCACCGCGGACGCGATGAAGTCCAGCGGCACCTTCTTCCGGAATAACGAAAGAGGTACGGACGTTTCTGTCTACGCGGTGTTTGTGCCGAATCCCAATTACACGTACTCCAAAGTCGAGGCAGACCCCCAGACTACAACCCTTGGCAATGCCACGAAACTGGACATGTACCGCACCAGCGCGAAGGCCGCGAGTGACAAAGTAACCGTAACGTATGTTCAGGTGACGGCCTCCGGTAGCACCGTGGAAGCCAGCGCTCCTTCTGTGACCGTGAGAGGCTACTTCACCACCGGAACCACCCCGCAGCCCACCGAAAAGACGTGGACTGTCAGCGCCAGCGGCACGGGTGCCTACTTCCAGTTGGCCAAGACCCAAGCCGAGCTTGCCACGACGGAAGTTACCTCCAACAGCGGAAACTCTGTGACGGTTGAGAAAGTCGTCGACGGCACCGAAAGCGAGGTCTTCCTTGCGGTTTCCCCGCAGGCGGATTACGAATTCGGCAACGACGCCCAGTTGCAATACACTGGCGTCACTGTCAAGCCGCTCAGCGCAACTGACAAGCTCCAAGTGTACCAAATCACGCGGAGCGAGTTTAAGGACGCCAAGACCACCACGACCCTTACCATGAACCTGTCCAAGAAAGATAATGCGCAACAGCCGGACGAGTTGGAGTACAAGGTCAAACTCGTCATTGAGGGCAAGGGCAGTGTGGCCTTGAAGGCCGGTAACGAGACGCTGACCGAAGCGAAAGAAGTTACCGTCAAGATGACGAAGTCCGAGTACACCAGCCGCTATCCCAACCGCTCTCCGAAGAGTACCGAGGAGTATGTGCTTCCCGTGTTCCTGACGAGCATGCCGGTCGCCGATAAGGGCTACAAGTACGAAGGCAAAGTCAGCTACAACGGCACCGAGAGAGACGCGAAAGTGTTCGCCGCCAACGCCGACACGTCCGGCGAGCTGTCCGGCGTATATTTCGCGGCCAAGTCGGGCGAGACTTACACGGTAACTGTCAAGTTTGACAAGTTGCTGTCCTACGGCTACAACCTGACTATTATCGGCAACGAGAAAGTTACGGCTGAATTTAACGGCGGTTCCCAGACCTACAGCGGCAACGCGGACAACACGCCCAAGACCTACAGCAGCGGTCTGATTGTCACCGACCAAAAGACGCTGAGGCTTACGCTGGACAGCAGCTTCACAAAGCAGAGCGACGGCACCTACAAAAAGGGTAACGACGCAACTGGATTCACCGCCGAAAAGCCCGTCGTCGACGGTACGGACATGGACTACGGTCAAGACATCCCCCTGACCGAGAACGCCCTGACCGACATCGTGGTGGAAATCCACAAGACGACCCGCGAACTCTACAAGTTCACGGTGAAAGTGGAGACTGGCACCACGGGTGAGGTAACGGTCAAGTCCGAAAGCGGCGAAATCTTTAAAGACGCGCAAAAGAACAAAGCCACAGACACAGACAAAGTCGTTAAGAGCGGCGGCGAGACTGAATTCCATGCCTACGAGGATACGGTCATTACGATTGTCCCGAAAGCCGACGATACGGGCAAGGTCAAGTCTATCACTGTCACGCCCACTGCGTCCTATACGCGCGATGTGATGGCTACGGCTGGCTACTCGTTCCAGTTGAAGCAGGACGATATCAAAGCCGTGGTTGCGTTCGGCGAGTTCAAAGACTACAGTTTCCTCTTACAGGCTCCCTACGGCGCGAGTAAGAGTGCGGAGACGCACAGCCAGAAAATCACGAAGGACAACACGCTGCAACAGATTCTCTACTCTCTGAACGACGGCACGAGCGACAAATTCATGGAAGCCACTTCGGGAATTGAGAACAAATTTGGTGCGCCTACTATCCTCAATATGTTCGTGAAGAACTACCTGACGATGAATGGTGTCGCCAAGTTGAAGAATGGCTCTTTCGGGACGGGCGCTCAACTTCTCCAAGAGACCTTGCAGGACGCGATTAAGCCCAACATCACCACCATGGTTCCGTCCATTGTCGAGGCTAAGAAGGCCGACTTGAATGTGGATGAAATCAAAGCCTCGATGAAAAAGGCCATGGAGGACGAGCAGAACAGGACGCAACCCATTACTATCACCGGAGACGCTAAGACCCAGATTCTCAGCATGATTCCCGGCGCTTCCGCTCTCAATGCAAACGACATTACAGTGACGGCCACGCCGGTTATCTCCGAAGCCAAAGCGGCGGAACTCGGCATTGCCGGACAGAGCGTGCAGACGCAGATGGAAGGCTTTGTCGAAAGGTACCTCAAAGCGATTCGCGTCCAGAGCGGCTACGAGAACGATTTGGAGCCGTCTGTCACGGTAACTGCTTCCACATCCGCGAGCGACTACAGCGCCGTCATTTCCGCCACAGTCAGCAGCACCAGTGGCAAATGGCCGACGCTGGACCCGAGCGTGACGATGACCTCTTATCTTGACCAGCTCAATGTCATGGTTGCCATCAACGCCACGCAGGGAAGCACGAACCTCCTCACGACGCCCAAACTGGTCAGCAGTGGCGAAATCAGCGGCTACAACTTCACGAATACGCTCGAACCGCTCATGAAGGATGTGGACGCGCAGGTTTCCACCGCGTGGGACGATACCTTTAAGGCCATGCTGAAGGACGGCAAACTTCCCATTGACATGACCATGGTTCTGGCTCAGGACAAGACGGGCAAGGAACTCCTTGACGGGGTTGTCGACCAGATGATTCAGCCGCCCTCCGTGACGCTGACCGAAAAGGTTGGCAGTCTCGGCGACGGTGAGGGAACCAAGGCCGCGATTCTGAATATCTATCGTGACTTTGTTGTGTTCGACAACACCAATCCCACGACTCGCCTGCTGTACCTCAAGACCAATAATGAATCCGACAAATCGTATGTCGTTGGCAAGATTGACGCGGACAAGAACTTTGTCCTGACGTATGACTTTGAGAAGATTCTCAGAGACACGAATCAGTCGGATATGGTTCCTTACGAACAACTGGCTGACCTGATTCTCGCAGTTCGGAACGGTATGTCCGAGGATATCCGGACGAATCCCAAGAACACGAACGGGCAGACCGCTCAAAGCGTGATTGCCTCCCTCATTGAGGGCAAGATTGGCAATGTCAAGGCCGTCAAGTGGGGTCGGGAGACCACCGACTGGACGGAAGCGGAGCGGAAGGAAATTTCCAACCTGCTCGCGGCGTTCCTGATGAACTCCGAGACCTCCGACAACATGGGCAAGCTCTGGGCGGACTTCGAGAACAGCGGCTACACCTCTGTGGAATTCAGAGTTGCTATGGACGCCAGCAAGCGCCCCGGTGTCAGCGGATTTGTGGACGCATTTAACAAGGCCGCTGGTGCAAGTGGCAGCAAACTGACGGTCGGCTTCAAGGTTCAACAGGAATTCAAGTAAGTGAAAATCCGAACTGTTCGCGCACATAGCGCGGACATGTGAAGCGCGGGAGACCGCCGCTCCCAGCACGGGGCGGCGGTCTCCATTTACAGGAGGTTGTATGAAAC
Organism: Oscillibacter sp.; assembly: GCA_017526785.1. Taxonomy (GTDB): domain Bacteria; phylum Bacillota; class Clostridia; order Oscillospirales; family Oscillospiraceae; genus Oscillibacter. Next base: position 3,664 of record JAFXQV010000004.1, read on the forward strand.
AGTTACGAAAATGTGCCTCTCTGCTGGTCACGTTTTCATTGCTTGTCAGCCTGCTGACGGGCGTTCCGGTGAGGGCGGCGGCGTCCACGTCCCTTGACGCGGCGTCGGCTCTCGGCGACACGGACATGGAGGAAGGCACGGCTTCCGGCGGTGCCGACGAGGGTACAGGCGAGGAAGAGGACGTTATGAGTACGCTGTCCGGTGAAACCGGGGACACCACGACAACCAATGACGGCGGCGACACGGCGTCGACGGGCGACAGCGGCGGCACGGCGTCGACCGGAGACAACGGCGACACGGCGTCGACCGGAGACAGCGGCGGCACGGCGTCGACGGGCGACAACGGCGATACGGCGACAACCGGAGACGGCGGCACGGCGACCGGAGGCGGAACTTCCGGCACGTCCGAAGACGACAAGGCGGCCGACGGTGAAACCCCCGTGGAGGAAGATACCGTCTCTTCCGGCACGAAAGAGGACGAGGCCGGGGGAACCGATGTCACGGACGACGGAATGACCCTGCCCTTTACGGATGTCCCCAACAACCATTGGAGTTTCCCCTATGTGCTGTACGCCTACGAACATAATCTTGTCCGCGGCGTCACGGAGACGGTCTTTAACCCGACTGGTGTTATGACGCGTGCCGCGTTTGTGACCGTGCTGTATCGGCTGTCCGCGACCATTGCGGGGGCGGACATGACACTCGGCGACACGTCCTTTACGGATATCGGCGACATTAACGCGGAATTCCAGTCGGCAATTCGCTGGGGCGTGGCACATGGAATCGTGACCGGGAAGAACCCGGAGACGTTCGCGCCCAGAGAAAATGTGTCCCGCCAACAGATGTGCGCTATTTTAGTGCGCTATCTCCGGGACTATCTGCGCTATGATTTGTCGGCCTTCGCCGGACAAATCCTGTTTGCCGACAATTCCGCCATTTCCAGTTACGCCAAAGAGGCCGTCGCCATTATGCGGAATATGGACATCATCAGCGGCCGGGAGACGGACGGCGTGACGATTTTTGACCCGGCGGGGTCGGCGAGCCGCGCGGCGGTCGTGAAAGTGCTGTCCATCGCGGTACAGCAAATGCCCGATTTGCGGAAACTGTCCGCGACTGAACCCGATACGGGCGACAGTGGCGACAGTACCGATACCGGGGACAGTGGCAAGACGGATACCGGAGACAGTGACAAAACCGATAGCGGAGACAGCAAGAAAACCGATACCGGAGATAGTGACAAGAAGTCCGGCGGCGGCGGCAGTTCCGGCGGTAGCGGCGGCGGTTCCGGCGGTGGCGGCGGAGACAGTTCCGGCGGTGGCGGAAGCAGTTCCGGCGGCGGTTCCAGTGGCGGCGGAGGCAGTTCCGGCGGCGGTTCCGGCGGTACAAGCACTTCCAGCGGCGGCACCAGTACCAATAGCGGCGGCGGCACTACCGATACGCCTACAACGCCCACGCCCTCCGGCCCCCCCGCTAACGAACCCGAAAACGCCGCGGCCGTGTTCGCCTCCGTGGATAAAATGGTCAAGGCCTACGAGGCCAACCCGCCCGAGAACGAGACGATAAAAGCCTATATGGATATCTTAATGCCGACGTGGAAGGCCATGAGCGAGGCCAGAAACAACGGCGAACTGGTCGACGAGGCTTACTTCAAGTCCCATTACCAATCGGAAATCAATCAACTGAAGGAAAAATACGACGCTACCTCTCTGGAAAGCCTGATGAAAATAGCGGAGTACGCGCAGACGCTGGCTCCCCTGAGCGAATTTAAACAGGTCGCGGATTACTTTGGCATTAGCACATCTTTATTTGGCTAACGGAAAGCCGCCGTTTCGACACGGAACGGCGGCTTTTCATGAGGAACTGACGATGAACAATACAGACTTTACGCCGCTTCTGCTGGACTGGTACCGACGCAACGCACGGGATTTGCCGTGGCGGCGTACCCGTGACCCGTACTGTGTCTGGGTGTCGGAGATTATGTTGCAACAAACCCGTGTGGCCGCCGTTATCGGGTATTATGCGCGCTTTCTGGACGCGTTCCCGACCGTGGACGCACTCGCGGACGCTTCCGAAGAACAGTTGTTATCACTCTGGCAGGGCTTGGGCTACTACAGCCGCGCCCGGAATCTGTACCGGGCGGCGCGGGAAATCAAAGCCCGCGGCGGCTTCCCCGAAACGTACGACGAGTTACGCGCACTGCCCGGAGTCGGCGCGTACACCGCCGGGGCGATTGCCTCCGCCGCGTTCGGACTGCGTACCCCCGCCGTCGACGGAAATGTACTGCGCGTTATGTCGCGTCTGACGGACAACCACGGCGACATACTCTCCCCGTCTGTGCGCCGGGAGATTGAGGCCGAAGTCTTGAAACGTTTCCCGGAATCGCCCGGCGACGCCCGGATTTTCAATCAGGCGCTAATGGAACTGGGCGCGACGGTGTGCGTACCGAACGCCCCGCCGAAATGTGAACGCTGTCCGGTGTCGGCGCACTGTCTGGCGCGGGAGCGCGGCACGGCCGAGGCGTTACCCGTACGCGCCGCGAAGAAAGCGCGCCGTGCCGAGGCGCGTACCGTGCTTGTACTGTGCCGGGGAAACTGCGTTGCTCTGCGCAAGCGTCCGGGACGCGGACTGCTGGCGGGGCTTTGGGAGTTCCCGAACGCCGACGGCGCGCTGTCGGAAGCGGAGGTTACAAAACTGCTTTCGTCGTGGGGGCTGTCCCCGGTCGACTGGTATCAAAAACTCTCCGCCAAGCACATTTTCACGCATATCGAGTGGCATATGACAGGCTACGTCCTGTCCGTGACGGGCGGCGACACGCAACAATTCACATGGGCGGACGCCGACGCCTTGCGAACATACGCGGTACCGTCCGCGTTTGCGCGATTCCGCGAGGCGGCGTCGGCGCGGATTTCGGAGGCGGACGACGTATGATTTGCAACTTGTGTCCGCGTGACTGTCACGCCGTACGCACACCGGACAGCGGCGGCGGCGTCTGCGGCATGCCGTCCGCAGCGGTCGTGGCGAAGTCCATGCTCCACCGCTGGGAGGAACCGTGTCTGACGGGCGAACACGGCGCGGGCGCGGTCTTTTTCGCGGGGTGTTCGCTGCAATGTAACTACTGTCAAAACCGCGTGATTTCGCGTCCGGACGCCGCAAGGTGTCAGACGGTCGATGTCGCGGGACTGCGGGAGACGTTCCGTAACCTGATACGGCGCGGCGCGGCCTGTCTCGACCTCGTGACGCCCACGCATTTTGTGCATGTCGTCCGGGAGGCACTGCGCGGCGAACAATACCCCGTCCCCGTTGTCTGGAACAGCGGCGGCTATGAGAAGCCCGACACTTTGCGTACGCTGGACGGACTGGTACAGATTTACATGCCCGATTTGAAGTACGCGCTCCCGGAACCCGCGCAAGCCTATTCCGGCGCGGCGGACTACTTCCGGTGGGCGGCGGCGGCGATTCCGGAAATGTTCCGCCAGACAGGCCGCTACCGTATGGAAAACGGGCAACTGCTGTCCGGGGTACTCATCCGGCACCTGATACTACCCGGCGAAATGGAGAATACACGCCGCGTCATTGACTGGGTGTCGCGGACGTTCCGGCCGGGCGACGTACTCTTTTCGCTTATGCGTCAGTACACGCCCCAACCCGGCGCGACTGGCAGACTTGCGCGGCGCGTCACGGGCGCGGAGTACCGCGCCGCCGTGGCGTATATGCGGAACTGCGGCATTACGGACGGCTACACCCAAGACGCCGCCTCCGCCGTCTCCGACTATACCCCCGACTTTTGACAGGTGAAACCGCTTGTCACAAGTCCGGCGCGGAAAAAACATGGAATTTTAGCGAATTTTACGCTTGACAACGCGGATTTCCTGTATTATATAAAAGTACGGGATTTTATGCCGTCGCAAGACGGCGCACACCATCCGAAAAGGAGCTTAACAATATGGCAATCAAGAAGTATTACGATTCTGACTGCAATCTGGGCGTACTGGACGGCAAGACCGTGGCCATTATCGGCTTTGGCTCGCAGGGTCACGCGCACTCCGAAAACCTCGCCGAAAGCGGCGTGAATGTCGTCGTCGGCCTCCGTCCCGGTTCCGGTCACGCGCAGAAGGCCGCCGATTTCGCCGCGACGCACCCCAATTTCAAGGTCATGAGCGTTGAGGACGCCGCCAAGGCCGGAGACATTATCATGATGTTGGCTCCCGACGAGTTGCAGGGCGAAATCTACGAAAAGAGCATTGCACCCTATCTGACCGAGGGCAAGACGCTTGCTTTCGCGCACGGCTTCAACATTCACTTCAAGGTCATCCAGCCGCCGAAGAATGTTGACGTAATCATGATTGCCCCGAAGGGTCCCGGCCACATCGTCCGCCGTACCTATACCGAGGGACAGGGCGTGCCGAGTCTGATTTGCGTCGAGCAGGACTACACCGGAAAGGCCAAGGAAACCGCCCTTGCCTACGCCTGCGGAATCGGCGCGGGGCGCGCCGGAATCCTTGAAACCACGTTCAAGGAAGAGACGGAAACCGACCTGTTCGGCGAACAGGCCGTACTCTGCGGCGGCGTCTGCGAACTCATTACCGCCGGTTTCGAGACACTCGTCGAGGCCGGATACGCGCCCGAAATGGCGTACTTCGAGACCTGCCACGAGATGAAACTTATCATCGACCTTATCAACGAGGGCGGACTTGCCAAAATGCGCTACTCCATCTCCAACACGGCCGAGTATGGCGACTACCGCACGGGCAAGCGTCTCATCACCGAGGAGACCCGCAAGGAGATGAAAAAGGTTCTCTCCGAGATTCAGGACGGCACGTTTGCTTCCGAGTTCCTCACGGAGATGTCTCCGAAGGGCGGCCGCCGCGTGAAGTTCCTTGCACAGCGCCGTCTCGCCGCCGGACACCTTATCGAGAAGGTCGGCGCGGAACTCCGCTCTATGATGAGCTGGCTGAAAAAGTAAGGTCAATTTATGATAAGGGGCGGGGCTATGTCCCGCCCCTTTTCACAAATAAGGGACGAAAAGGAGAATATTTATGCGTAGTGACAACGTGACAAAAGGCGCGGAACGCGCTCCGAACCGTAGCCTGTTCTATGCGCTGGGCTACACGCAATCAGATTTGGAAAAGCCGTTAATCGCGGTTGTCAGCGCCCACAGCGACATTGTACCCGGTCACATGAACCTTGACAAGCTGACGGACGCCGTCAAGGCGGGTATCGAGGCGGCGGGCGGTACGCCGTTCATGGTTCCGGCAATCGGCGTCTGCGACGGTATCGCAATGGGACATATCGGCATGAAATACTCCCTTGCGAGCCGTGAATTGATTTGCGACAGCGTAGAGACCATGTTTATGGCGCACCAGTTCGACGGCATGGTATTACTGCCCAACTGTGACAAGATTGTGCCGGGAATGGTCATGGCGGCGGTGCGGATGAATGTCCCGGCGGTTGTGTGCAGTGGGGGACCCATGCTGGCCGGGACGTACGGCGGCGCGGAAGTCAGCCTGTCCAAGATGTTCGAGGCCGTCGGCGCGTACAAGGCCGGGATGATTGACGATGCCAAACTTGAAGAGTGTACGCAAAACTGTTGTCCGAGTTGCGGAAGCTGTTCCGGGATGTACACGGCAAACTCAATGAACTGCCTGTGTGAAGCAATCGGAATCGCGTTGCCGGGAAACGGCACGATTCCGGCCGTGTACAGCCGCCGCCTGCAACTGGGACGCCTGTCCGGCGCGGCGATTATGGAAATGGTGCGCCGCAACATCACGGCGCGGGACATCATCAACGAGCGGAGTATCCGCAACGCGCTGACTTGTGACATGGCGCTGGGCTGTTCCACGAATACCGTTTTGCACCTGCTGGCAATCGCCCACGAAGCCGGGGTTGACCTTGACCTGAAAGTGTTCAACGAGATTTCGGCGCGTACGCCGAATCTGTGCCACCTTGCCCCGGCGGGCGCGACGCACATGCCGGATTTGTATAACGCGGGCGGCATTCCGGCGGTACAGTCGGAGCTTGCCAAGAAGAACCTGCTTGACCTTGACTGCATGACCGTCACGGGCAAGACCGTCGGCGAAAACATTCGCGGCGCGGTGAACCGGAATCACGAGGCAATCCGGCCTATTGAGGAGCCGTACAGCGAGACGGGCGGCTTACAGATTCTGTGGGGCAATCTTGCGCCTAACGGGTGTGTCGTGAAGCGCAGCGCGGTAGCGCCGGAAATGCAGTCCCACACGGGGCCGGCGCGGGTGTTCGACAGCGAAGATGACGCCATTGCCGCCATTTACGCCGGGAAGATTGTCCCCGGCGACGTGGTTGTGATTCGTTACGAAGGCCCCAAGGGAGGCCCCGGCATGCGGGAGATGTTGAATCCCACATCGGCACTCGCCGGAATGGGGCTGGACAAGACGGTAGCGCTTATCACGGACGGGCGCTTTTCGGGCGCGAGCCGCGGGGCGTCTATCGGGCATGTCAGCCCGGAGGCGGCGTCGGGCGGTACCATTGGCCTTGTGAAAGAGGGAGACCAAATCGCCATTGACATTCCGAACGCGTCTGTAACGCTTCTTGTGGAGGATTCGGAACTCGCGGCGCGGAAAGCGGCGTACGTCCAGCCGGAGCCGAAGATTACCACCGGATGGCTGAGCCGTTACGCCCGCATGGTGGCCAGCGCCGACGAAGGCGCGGTTCTGCACTGATGGGCAGTACACTTGAAAACTTGCCGCGTCCGGTGGGCGACGCGGCGGAAATGGCGCAAATGCTGGACTTGTGCCGCCGTCTGGACACGCTGGTGATATTCCGCGACCTGTTGCGGGACGACGCAATCCGGGAACTGTCAAAGGCGCTGGGCGATTGCGTCAGGGGACATCAGGAACGGTTTCTAAGGCACTTGGCGGCGTTTGAGGCGCGGATTTTCGAGGACGGCGGCGACTGGAGCGCGTATCTGTTCCGGCGGGTTTCCGAGAGCGAAAACGTGTGTATCCGCAAATGCGGACACGCCCCCCTGAACGCGGCGCTGTTGGGGGCGCTGGAAAAGGAACTCGATTTCTTACAGCGTCTGGCCGCGCTGAAAGTGGAGGATTTGCCGGGCGTTCCGGTGTTCATGACGGGCTGGCTAACGTCCGCCGTGGACATCCCCGGCGCGTACCGCGAACGTATGCGCAACGTCGGCACGGTGGGCTATGGGCTGTTCGCGCGCTACAAGGTGTTCACGGTGTCGGAGGGCGTGCTGTCGCCCGTGAAGCACCCCGACCCGCAGACATTGAGCGAGTTGCCGGGATACGAGCGCGAACGCGAGCAGATTATCAGCAACACGGAAGCCCTGTTGAACGGACAGCCCGCGAACAATGTTTTGTTGTACGGCGACGCCGGGACGGGCAAATCCAGCACGGTCAAGGCGATTGTCAACGAGTACGCGGGGCGCGGTCTGCGGTTAGTGGAGGTCAAGAAGAATCAGCTCTACGAACTCCCCGCGCTTATGGACACGCTCTCCGAAAACCCGTTGAAGTTCGTAATTTTCATCGACGACCTGAGCTTTACTGTCAACGACGACAACTTTGCCGCGCTGAAAGCGATTCTGGAAGGCAGTGTCGGGGGACGCGCCGACAACGTGGCGGTGTACGCGACGAGCAACCGTCGGCACCTTATCAAGGAGACCTTTTCCGACCGCGAGGGCGACGACATCCACGCCTCTGACACGCGTCAGGAGCTGATGAGCCTTTCGGCGCGGTTCGGGCTGACGGTCACTTTTGGCAGTCCGGACAGGGAACGCTATCTGTATATTGTGCGGAAGCTGGCGGAGCGCTACGGCGTGTCGCTGACGGAAACGGAACTGTCCGTACGCGCCGAGGCGTTCGCAATCCGCGCCGGAGGCCGGAGCGCCCGCGTGGCGAAACAGTTCGTGGAACTCTGCCGCGCCGGCGTCCTGCACGGTTGACAGACGCGAAAAATAGTGTACAATGGGGGCAGAGGATATCATTTCCTCTGTCCCATTGCGCAAACAGTTCTTGTACACAGGAGGCATGACAAATGAAGCTGAAACAAAAAGCAACGGCTATGCTCTTGGCGCTGTTCATGGCGCTGACGCCGCTGTTTCCGGCGTTCGCGGCGGACGGCGGAGAGACCGAAATCATCGTAACGCCCACATTTGGCCAGACGGACGCCCGCTCTATGCTGGACATGATAAACACATTCCGCACGGGCGACGAGGCCTTTTACTGGAACGAAACCAACACGGGGTATGTCACTTCCAAGGGCGAGCCGCTGGCGTACAGTTACGCGTTGGAAGAAATCGCCATGCAGCGCGCCGCCGAAGTCGCGTTAAGTTTCTCCCACACCCGCCCGGACGGCACAAGCTGTTTCACCGCGACAAGCTACGATATCTTATCCAGCGTACAGAGCTGGGGAGAGAACATCGCCGCAGGGAGTTCTACGGCGGAGGGCGCGTTCAAGCAGTGGCGTGAGGACAACGACAAATACTCCGGGCAGGGACACCGCCGCAATATGCTGAACCCGGAATACAGCGCCGTCGGAATCGGACACGTTACGCTGAACGGAACCCATTACTGGGTACAGGAATTTGGCTTTGAACAGGACCTTGCCCCGGCAACAACAGCTCTGGACACGCAACGCGCAACCAGTGTAACGGTCTCCGCAGCGCGGCTGGCGAACGTGGGAAGCGTGACCGCCACCCCGGAGAGCGTGACAATGCAAGTGGGGCAACGCGCCGCGCTTCCTGTAGCGAGTGCGTCCGTGGAACTGTCGGAGGCGTGGCCGTCGGGGCGTCAGACAGCGGTCGACGTGAATCCCGCGTGGACGAGCGACAACGCGTCGGTGTGTACGGTGGACGGACAGGAACTTGTCGGCGTTGCGGCGGGTAGCGCCACATTATCCGCCACGGTGCTTGGGAAATCACTGTCGGTGTCCGTGACTGTCGGCGGTAACGGCGGCGGCGGAACTGGCGGAGACCCCGCGCCCGCTGACGGCGTATACGCGATTCTGTACGACGACGGAACGCTTGTTTTCCAGAACGGCAACACCCCCGAACCCGGCAAGACGGTTACAAATACGTATGCGGTCAATTTGAATGCCTGTTATGACGGTATTATATCAAGTAATGTGCCTTGGTTTGGTGAGCGTAAATCTGTACGTGTTGTGAACTTTGCGGACAAAATCACTCCGAAAGTTCCGGCGTACTGGTTTAATAAATGTGAAAATCTGGAACGCGTGGACAATATCCGAAATCTGGATACTTCCAAAGCTACGTATATGCAACATATGTTTTCCTATTGTAGCAGACTGACAACGCTGGACGCCTATTTTGATACCGCTAACGTTACACATATGTACGAGATGTTTTACGGCTGTAGCGGGCTGACGGCGCTGGATGTGTCCCACTTCGATACCGCTAAAGTTACGGATATGGCTCATATGTTTTACGGCTGTAGCGGACTGACAGTGCTGGATGTCTCCAACTTCGATACCGCGAATGTCACGAATATGGTAGGTATGTTTTCCGGCTGTTCCAAGCTGAAAACAATTTACGCCTCCGACAAGTTCACAACTGCGTCCGTGACGGAAAGGGATAAAATGTTCTATGGTTGCACATCCCTTGTCGGCGGCAACGGGACAAAATACGATGAGACGTATGTTGACGCGACATACGCCCGGCTTGATACGGCGTCCGCGCCCGGTTACTTTACCGACAAAAACGCCCCCGCGCCCGTCGTGTACGCCATTACAGACGCCGTGACCAACAACGGCAATCTGTCCGTGACGTTGACCAATCCCGCCGCCGTGACTGTGGCTGTCGCGTACTTCGACACCAACGGGCAATTCCTGTCCGCGAACTTGCGGGACGTGGAAGCCAGCGCCGGAAGCGTGGAAGTCACGCTGTCGCCGAACGCGAAAACCGCCCGTGTCATGCTGTATGACAACGACTGCCGCCCGGTGTGTGACCCCTTCGAGGCGAAAGTAGGCTGACGACAAAACTTTCTGACGTTCCCTATTGAATCGGGGCTGGAAAAAGCGTATAATAACCCCGTTCCGATTCAATTTACGAGTAAGTGGAGGAAATTCCCATGGTAAACATCACCAAAGACACGGTTATCGGCGACATTCTGGACATCGCGCCGCAGACCGCGCCCATTTTCATGTCCATCGGCATGCACTGCTTAGGCTGTCCGGCGTCGCGGGGCGAGACTGTCGAGGAGGCCTGTTACGTCCACGGCGTCGACGCTGACAAACTCATTGAGCTTGTCAACGAGGAGGCCAACCGCAAAGAGGCCTGAACGGATTTCGGGGACGGGGCGTCGCGCCCTGTCCCCTTGGAGACAGACCATGAAGCAATTGGAACTGACGCCCCGTCTGCGGCAACTGGCGGACTGGGTTCCGGACGGCGCTATGTTCGCGGATATCGGCACTGACCACGCCCTGTTGCCCGTGTGGCTCGTGTTGCGCGGACGCGTTCACGGGTGCATTGCCAGTGACTTACGCCCCGAACCGTTGCGGCGGGCGAAGGCCACGGCGAAACTCTGGGGCGTGTCGGGGATTGTGTTCCGGCTGTGCGACGGGCTTTCGGGAATCCGCCCGGAGGAGGCCGACACAATCACGATAGCCGGACTGGGCGGGGAGAATATCGCGGCTATTTTGGCCAAAGCCCCGTGGACACGCGACGGAAAACATGTCCTGTTGTTGCAACCTATGACACGCGTAGAGACACTGCGCCGTTACCTCTCCGAAAACGGCTACGCAATCCGCCGGGAGGCGCTGGTACAGGAGCGCGGCATTTTGTATCCGGTCATGGAGGCGTCGGGCGGGGAAACGCGTCTGACGCCGGGGCAGTGGTACGGCGGCGCGAAATTGTTACAAGACCCGCTCGGCGACCGATACCTGATTGAGAAAATCATCCGGCTACAGAACGCCTTAGCCGGACTGAACCGCGGAAGCCGCGACCCCGGCAACGCCGTCAAGGCCGACGAACTCCGGGACATTCTCACGGAACTTTTGCAAATGAGGGAGGCTTGGCGACATGCCAACTGTCCACGAAATTGAAGCGTTTCTGTACCGACTCGCGCCGAAAGAGCTTGCCGCCGACTGGGATAATGTCGGACACCTCTTGGGCGACCCGGAACAGGAAGTACGGCGCGTGTTAGTGGCGCTGGACATCACGGAGGCCGTCGCGGAGGAGGCCTTAGACGGCGGCTGTGAGCTGATTGTGGCACATCATCCGGTGATGAACTGCCGCTGGCACCCCGTCCAGAGTGTGCGCCGCGACACCCCGCAGGGACGGCTACTCATGAAACTGCTATGCGGCGGGGTCTCGTGTATCTGCATGCACACAAACCTTGACGCCGCGCCGGGGGGCGTCAACGACCGTCTGGCGGCGGTCTTGGGGCTGTCGGGCGCGGAACTTCTGCCGAGGGGAGACAATATCTGTCGCGTGGGCGAACTGCCCGAACCCATGCCGTTACGGCAATTCGTGCGGCACGCGCTGGCGGCGCTGGGCTGTCGCGGGATTCGCTACGCCGACGCCGGGAAGCCCGTCCGGCGGGTAGCCGTCGGCGGGGGCGCTTGCGGGGAGTACGCCGACGCGGCCTTGTGCGCGGGCTGTGACACGTTCGTGACCGCCGATATCAAGTACCACGCCTTTCTTGACGCGGCGGCGGCGGGGCTGAACCTCATCGACGCCGGACACTTTCCGACGGAAGACCCGGTTTGTGAGACGCTTGTCACGAAGTTGCGTACGGAGTTTCCGGCGCTGCGTGTCTGGAAATCGGCACTGCACCGGGATGTCGTCCGGTTCGAGTGCGACGCGGAAAACGGAATTTAATCAGGAGGAATCATCGTATGTCCGGACATTCCAAGTGGCATAACATCCAGAAAACAAAGGGCGCGGCGGACGCGAAACGCTCCGCGGCTTTTACAAAAATTGCGAAAGAAATCATTGTGGCCGTCAAAGAGGGCGGCGGCTCCGGCGACCCTAACAATAACTCCCGTTTGGCTACCGTTATCGCCAAGGCGAAGGCCGTCAACATGCCTAACGACAACATCAAGCGTACGATTGACAAGGCGTTAGGCGCGGGGAGTACGGAGAATTTCGAGGCCGTCACGTACGAGGGATACGGCCCCGGCGGCGTGGCTGTGATTGTGGAGGCGCTGACCGACAACCGACAGCGCACCGCGCCGGAAGTCCGGCACGCGTTCGACAAGTGCAACGGCAATCTGGGCGCGATTGGGTGCGTGAGCTGGTCGTTCGACCGCAAGGGCGTAATCGTCATCGACAACGAGGACGGCGACTTTGACGAAGACAAGGTCATGGAGGACGCCTTAGAGGCGGGCGCGGACGATTTCGAGGCCGACGGCTCCGCGCTGGAAATCACGACCGACCCCGATTCTTTCAACGACGTTGTGAAGGCGCTGGAGGAAAAGGGCTACACGTTCGTCACGGCGGAAGTCGAGATGGTGCCGCAAAACTACATTTCGCTTTCGGGCGAGGGCGACATCAAGAACATGGAAAAGCTCATCGATATGCTCGAAGGCAATGACGACGTGCAAAGCGTCTGGCACAACTGGGACAACGAGTAACAAAAAGCCGCCGGGGGCGATATCGCCTCCGACGCTTTTTTGTGCGAGCAAAACTGTAAGCCGGGTTCTGTATTAAGCGGTCATCTATCTGGGCGCGGCGTTGCCGACGCGCTCAAGCCACCTCCGGGAAGCGGCCGGGCAGGCCATATGCTTCCAGTCCACGGTGTTGCTTCGGATAGAGTTTACAGCGACGAGCGGTTCCCCGTCGTCGAGTGCGCTCTTACCGCACTTTTCCACCCTTGCCGACCGACGCACCGAAATAGCGCGCCCGTCGGCGGTATATCTCTGTTGCACTTTTCCTGAAGTCGCCTTCGGCGGGCGTTACCCGTTATCCTTGCCCTGTGAAGCCCGGACTTTCCTCATGGACGGCCTTTCGGCGTGTCCACGCGACCGCCTGTCTTACTCGCACGGGCATTGTATAACGAAAGCGCCGCTTTGTCAATCGGAAAGTGTCCGTTGCAGGACTTTTGGGGCAAGAAGGGATGGTGTACTTTTACGGAACGGATAGGAAGAGAAACCGCCCTGTCACGGTACACGGTTTGGCGGTTAGAAGAATTGCCCTCTTTCTTTTTTAAGAAATCGACCGGAGGTAAGGACAGGGACAAAATGCCGGAAATTATCCGCTATTTTCACCGCGCGGGTGCCTAATTTTTCCGGAACCGCCGCAAATTTCAGTTTCATTTAAGCGACATGCCCTATACTGTGCCGACAGAAAGAAAGGAGTTGACGCAATGCAATATCGGCACGAGTGGAAACACGAACTGACGTGGGCGGACGTGCTGGAACTCCGCCAGCGCCTCCGGGCTGTGGCGCGTCCCGACCCCCACGCCGTCGACGGACGCTATTTGATACGCAGTCTGTACTTTGACACGCTCTCCGACAAGGCGCTCCGGGAAAAGCTGGACGGCGTAAACCGCCGCGAGAAGTTCCGGATTCGCTACTACAACCGCGACACGAGCGTGATACATCTGGAGAAGAAGAGCAAACGCAACGGCTTAGGTACGAAAGCGAGTGCCGCGCTGACGGCGGAGGAAGCGCAGGCCATTGTCGACGGGGACATAACTTGGATGTTATCGTCTGGGCGTCCGCTGGTCGAGGAACTCTACAGCAAGCTCCGCGCCGGACTCCGCCCCCGGACAATTGTTGACTACACCCGCGAGCCGTTCATTTACGCGCCGGGAAATGTGCGTGTCACCTTTGACTACGACATCCGAACGGGCTTGCGGTGTACGGACTTCCTCAACCCCGACTGCCCCACGATTCCCGCCGGGGACGCCCCGATTTTGATGGAAGTCAAGTGGGACGCCTACCTGCCCGACATCATCCGCGACGCCGTACAGCTTCCCGGCCGCCACGCCTCCGCCTTTTCCAAGTACGCGCAGTGCCGTATTTACGGCTGAGCCTGACACCAATATAAGGAGAAAACCGACATGACCTTCAACGACATTTTCAAGTCCAACTTTCTGGACAACGTCTCCGCCGTCACCCCGCTGGACATGCTTTTGTCCCTGTTACTGGCCTTCGGCGTCGGCCTGTTCATCTTCTATGTGTACAAGAAAACCTATCAAGGCGTGTTGTACTCGTCGAGCTTCGGCGTGACCCTCGTCGCCCTCACGATGATTACGACGCTGGTCATTTTGGCCGTGACAAGTAATGTCGTGCTGTCGCTGGGCATGGTCGGCGCGTTGTCGATTGTGCGTTTCCGCACGGCCATTAAAGAGCCGCTGGACATCGCTTTCCTGTTCTGGTCAATCGCGGCGGGTATCGTGCTGGCCGCCGGCATGATTCCGCTTGCCGTCATCGGGAGTGTGTTTATCGGCGTGGTTCTGCTGTTGTTCGTCAATAAGAAATCCGCCGTCAATCCCTACATCGTCGTGTTGCAGTGCGACGGCGCGGAGAGCGAAAAGCGCGCTATGGACTACCTGAAAGCGAACACGTCACGCTGTGTCGTCAAGAGCAAGACCGCCCGCAAGGGTGCCGTGGAGGTCAACGCGGAAATTCGTCTCAAAGACGACAACACCGATTTCGTCAACGCGCTTTCTGACCTGAACGGCGTCAGCAGTGCCGTACTGGTCAGCTACAACGGGGACTACATGGGATGAGTACGCACAAGAATTTCGACCGAATCTGTGTCGCGGTTCTGATTGCGTCGTTACTGCTGACGGCGCTTTTCATGAACGGTGCCGCGCTCGGACTGGACGCCGCGTCCCGCGCCATGGGCTACGAGAGCCGCCTGTTCGACCCGTCGAGAGTTCACACACTGTCGATTGTCATCGACGACTGGGAGGGCTTTCTGGACACCTGCGAAAATGAGGAATACGCGGCCTGCTCCGTCGTGATTGACAGCGAGAGTTACAAAAACGTCGGCCTCCGCGCCAAGGGCAACACGTCCTTGACGACCGTCCGCTCTATGGACAGCGACCGCTACAGCCTGAAACTCGAATTCGACCACTACGAGACCGGAAAAACCTATCACGGCCTTGACAAGCTCTGCCTGAACAACATCATTCAGGACAACACCTACATGAAAGATTATCTGGTCTACCGCATGATGGGCGAATTTGGCGTGAGCGCGCCGCTCTGCTCTTACGTCTGGATTACGGTCAACGGCGAGGACTGGGGGCTTTACTTGGCAGTCGAGGGCGTGGAGGATTCATTTTTACAGCGCAATTACGGCAGTGACTACGGCGAACTCTACAAGCCGGATTCACAGGGCTTCGGCGGCGGCCCCGGACGCGGACGGGATTTCCGGATGTCGGAGTTTATGGACGAGTGGGAGCGCGAATCCGCGAACGAAAGCAGCGTTTCCGGCAAGTCCGATGAAAGCGCCGCGCGGCGCGGCAATATGCCCTTTCCCGGGAATACGGTCAACTCCGGCGGTGCTTTCATGAGCGGCTTTCCGTTCCCCGGAAATACGGTTGCTTCCGGCAGCGCTTTCCCAAATCCCGGTGACATGAGCGGCTTTCCGTTTCCCGGGAATACGGTCAACTCCGGCGGCGCTTTCCCAAATCCCGGTGACATGGGCGGCTTTCCGTTCCCCGGAAATACGGTTGCTTCGGGCGGCGCTTTCCCCGGCTTCGGCGGCCGGAACGGCGGCGGTATGCGCGGCATGGGCAGTGACGACGTGAAGCTGAAGTATTCCGACGACGCCCCCGACAGTTACGGCAGTATCTTCGGCAACGCGAAAACCGATGTCACGGACGCCGACAAATCCCGTCTGATTGCCTCCTTAAAGGCTCTCGGGGAGATGTCCGACTTGGAAAGCGTCGTGGACATTGACGCCGCGCTCCGCTACTTCGTGGTGCATAACTACGTCGTCAACGGCGACAGCTACACGGGCGGCATGATTCACAATTACTACCTGTACGAGAAGGACGGGCGGCTTTCCATGATTCCGTGGGACTATAATCTTGCGTTCGGGGGCTTTCAGGGCGGGAGCGCGTCCGGGAGCGTCAATGACCCCATCGACACGCCGCTGTCAGTCTCCGGCGACGGAGACCGCCCCATGGCCGACTGGTTCCTGCAACAGGACGAATATACCGAATTATACCACGCGTATTTTCACGATTTTCTCGATACTGTGGACGCGTCCTCCATCATTGACGAGGCCTGTACGCTGATAGCGCCGTACGTCGAGCGCGACCCCACAAAGTTTTGCACCTATGAGGAGTTTACAAAGGGCGCGGAGACGTTGCGGACGTTCTGCGAACTGCGTACCGAGAGCGTACGCGGACAGCTTGGCGGCGTGATTCCGGCGACCGACGACGGGCAAAGCGCCGACAGTTCCGCGTTGGTTGACACGGGTTCCCTGACGATTTCCGACATGGGAAGTATGGGTTTCGGGGGCGGGCGTCCCGGCGGGAGAGGTTCCGGCACTGAAACGGGCGATTCCGGTACCGTACGTTCCGGCAGTGCCGGGAACGAGACCTCTAACGGCACCAGCGCGGACAGCGCGGAAACGGTCAGCCAGCCGGACGGGCGTCCGACATTTTCCGGCGGCGGAAACGGCGGCTTTCCGGGTAACGGCTTCGGCGGGTTTCCGGGTTCCGGTAACGGGAACAACGGCTTTCCGGGCGGCGGCTTCCCGGGCGGCGGTGACGGGAACAACGGCTTTCCGGGTGGCGGAAATGGCGGATTCCCCGACCCGTTCGGCGGCGCGGACAGCGTTTCCCCCGGCGCGGGACACCTGTCCGCGGAAGCATGGACGTTGTTGGGCGTCTCCGCCGCCGTACTCCTTGCCGGACTTGTCACGGCGCGACGGGCGCGGCGTCGAACCGCCTATAGATAACAAAGCCGGAATCAGAACACAGTTTCTGATTCCGGCTCGCGTCGTTACACGACAATATCGTATTTCTCAACGGAACGGAACTCGCACGCGCCGCCCTCCGCGAAAAATTCCACGCCGACATCCGTTCCCACGTCAGGGTATACGTTCCCGGTCATGGTACGCTTTCCGCCGTCGACGAACACTTCCAGTGAGCAGACATCCAAATACAAATCCAGTTCGAGCGCGTCGACCTGTCCGACATCGAGGTATCTGCGCACAACGTCCTTTTCGCGGCCTTCCAGTTCCCGCCCGGCGCGGCCGCGGTCAAAGACAAGCGTACCTTGGGCGCGGTCGTAGTAAAGCAGGGTCTCGTGTTCGCCGCCCTTGAAGAGTTTCAGGCCGGACTTGGACGCCGTACCCGGCGCAAGCGTGACGCGAAGCTCGATAACGTCCCCGGAGATTCCGTCCACGGACACCGACGCGTCCTCCACGGCGAGACTGTCGCGTGAGACCGGGTTCCGACGGTACGCCGCGATTTCGCGTACGGGCTTCTGAATCAGCCAGCCGTCGCGCACGGTCAATTCACGCGGCAGGGTGTACGTACCCGCCCAGCCTTCCGGGCGCGTGGGAAAGCTCCTGTCCCACATCTCTTTCCACGCAATCATGATAACGCGTCCGTCCGGCACGCGGAGCGTCTGCGCGGCGTAGAAGTCAAAGCCAGCGTCGATTTCCTCAATTTTCCGGACATCGAAGCGCCCGGTCTCGAAACTCAACTTGCCCAGCATGTACAGCGACGAGTGGATATTCTGATAGCGGTTGCCCATGCGCGGCAGGTTCTGCGGACTGGACAGTAACACTTCCTCGCCGTTGTCCGTGAAGTAGTCCGGGCATTCGTAGACGCCGTTCAGGCGGTAGTAGGCAAGGTCATATTCGGGCTGTTCGTGGATGAGGTGTCCGACGTACTCCCAGTGATACAAATCCCTGCTTCTGGCCAGAATCATGTTGCCGTATCCGGTCTTGGGGGGTTCGCCCTCGGAGACATGTCCCTCCGACGGGGAAGCGCCGGGGAGCGTGTCCGGCGGGGGCTGGACGTAACCGCCGTTGGGGTCACGGGCGGCCTCCTCGGGCGTCAGCACGCGCGCCCCGGCTATCATGTAGTACCAGTCGCCTTTCCTGAACATGCGCGGGTCGCGGAAGTCCGTCCGGGACACCTCCGGGTTGAGCATGTCCGCCGTGAGAATCGGGTTGCCGGGGTCTTTCTCGAAGTGTACCCCGTCGCCGGACACCGCCACGCACTGCCGTTGTAAGTCCGGCTGCGCGGCCGTGTACATCAGGTACAGCTTGCCGTCCTTCTCAATCGTGGAGCCGGAACAACAGCCGCAAATGACCTCGTAATCTTGGTCGGGTACGAGCGTAATGGGCAGGTTCTCCCAGCGTACGAAATCTTCCGTTGTGAAGTGTCCCCAGTGCATGGTTCCCCACTCGGCCTTGTGGGGGTAGTGCTGATAGAAGAGATGCGCTTTTCCGCCATAGAAAATTGTACCGTTCGGGTCATTGGCCCATCCGGACATCACGCTGGCGTGATATCTCGGCCTGTAACTACGGTTCATTCACTTGCTCCCCTTTCCTCTGACTGGCGTTTCCTCGACGCGGCCTCCTGAGTATAGCACAAAATTCCAGCCTTGTCGAGAGAATTTCGTATGTGTAAGATTTTCTGGACAGACAAAAGTTCGGCACCCCACCCGGCGCGGGACTGCTGATGAGGAAAACGTAACAATTTCAAAAGAAATGTCGGGTTTTGTGCTTCCGCCGCACGGCGGGGAGGTGTCACGGAGTGACGGAGGGGACAGAAACGGACTTTGCCAATGATTCCTTTACACATACGGTAACGCGACGCGGCAAAAGTTTCTCTTGACAAACGCGGGATTCTTTGTTATGCTGTCACATGTCATCACAAAAACGCGTGGACGGAGAAAGAGCCGCATACAGAAGTTTCAGAGAGCCGCCGGAGGCTGCGAGGCGGTACGGAGTATGTCGGCGTCACTGGCTCCCGAGCGGTTCCGCTGAGACGGCACGCCGTGTCGGTTAGGCGGGGACGGGTTTCCTCACCGTTACCAGAGAGGCGGGATTCTGACGGATTCCGGGAGCGGACAGGCGAAGCCTGTCAAAAAGAGTGGTACCGCGGGGGACTTTGTACGCCTTCCGTCTCTTTACACGGAGACGGAGGGCGTTTTGTCAGCCCGCGAAACCGGATGGGAGGAGTTTTCATGAAACGCGTCAAAATCTTTGATACCACGCTCCGCGACGGGGAACAGTCGCCGGGTTGCAGTATGAACCTACCCGAAAAAATCGAAATGGCCAAGCAGTTGGAAAAGCTGGGCGTCGACATCATAGAGGCCGGATTCGCTATCGCCTCCCCGATGGACTTTAAGAGCGTGGAGGCGATTTCCGCCGCCGTCGAACATTGCACGGTTGCCAGTCTCGCCCGTTGCACGAAGGGCGACATTGACGCCGCGTGGAACGCCGTCAAGGGCGCGAAACATCCCCGGATTCACGTTTTCCTCGCCACAAGTGACATACACATGCAGTACAAACTCAAAATGACCCGGGAACAGGTGTTACAGCGTATCAGCGATATGACCGCGTACGCCAAGAGTTTCTGCGACGACATCGAGTTTTCCGCCGAGGACGCGTCCCGCTCCGACTGGGCGTTTCTGGCGCAGTGCTACACAAACGCCGTCCGCGCGGGTGCCACAACGTTAAACGTACCCGATACCGTCGGCTACTCCATGCCGCAGGAAATGGCCGCGCTGATAACGTATCTCCGCGAAAACGTGGAGGGTATCGAGAACACGGACATTTCCGTACACTGCCACGACGATTTGGGGCTTGCGGTCGCCAACTCGCTGGCCAGCATTCAGGCGGGCGCGACGCAGGTGGAATGCACCGTAAACGGAATCGGCGAACGCGCCGGGAACGCCAGTCTGGAAGAAATCGTGATGAATCTCCGCGTACGCAAGGACATTTACGACGCCGACACAGGCGTCAACACCAAGCAGATTTACCGCAGCAGCAAACTTTTGAGTAACATTACGGGCGTCGCTATCGCGCCGAGCAAGTCGATTGTGGGCGCGAACGCCTTCGCGCATGAATCCGGCATTCACCAGCACGGCGTGATTTCCAACGCGCAGACCTACGAAATCATGAAGTCAACGGATGTCGGCATTCCGCAGAATACCATGGTTCTGGGCAAGCACTCCGGCAAACACGCGCTCCGCGACAAACTTGCCTCCATGGGCTACGACCTCGACGACGCCACGCTTGAAAATGTGTTCGTGCGCTTCAAAGACCTCGCCGACAAAAAGAAGAACATTACCGGCTCTGACTTGGAAGCGCTGGTCTTGCAGGGTCAAAACTTAGTCCGTACGGCGGGTTCCTGCCAGTTCGTCCGGCACGTTATCAACACCGGAAACGGCCTCCCGAACACGGCCTATGTCAAGCTGGAACGCGACGGAAAGGAAATGGAAGACGTGGCGATTGGTTCGGGGCCTCTGGACGCCGCTTTCAAGGCTGTCAACCGTATGTTAAACATGGATGTCCGCCTCGACAGTTACGGCCTCACGGCGCTGACCGACGGAGAGGACGCTATCGGGGAGGCCATTGTGAAAGTGTCCGTCGGCGACGGCGAGAGTTATACCGGCACCGGGCTTTCCACGGACGTGATTGAAGCGTCTATCCGGGCGTACGTGAACGGAATCAATAAGATTATCGAGTCCGGGAATATCTCGTCGACCGTGACCGCCATGCCCACCGACTGGGGCGATTTCGTCTTTGCAAGCGACGTGTACTGATTGGCTCCCATGGACGAAACGTTAGAACGCTGGGAAGAACTGATTGACGGTCAGGCGGTTGTTTTCAACCGCTGTCCGTCCCTCAATCACAACTCGATTTCAGGGAATCTTTGCTTTATTTTTGGCAATTATCTGTACGGAAAAAAGGAAATGCGCCCGTTGTGCCATTTTGATACTTGGCTGACGGAGAAAGACCATTTTTTACCGGATTTCACAGTAATTTTCGACAAAAGCAAAGTAAAGCGCACACATGTGGAAGGCGCGCCGGATTTGGTGGTAGAGGTTTTGTCGCCGGGTACCGCCAAACGCGATAAGGGACACAAAAAGGACGTTTACGAGCGTTGCGGCGTCCGGGAATACTGGATTGTCGACCCGGTAGGCCGTTCTATTGAGCAATACGTACTGGAAGACGGCGCGTTTACGCTCCGCGATGTGTACTATCACTACCGCCCTTATGAACTGGACGACATGACGGATGAGGAAAAAGCGGAAGTCGTCACGGATATTCGCTGTACGCTGTTTGACGACCTCTCCATAAAACTGGAGGAAGTCTTCTACTACGTCGGCGATTAGAGGAGGAATCAACTATGAACACTGTCACGCTTCCCGCCAATCGGGAGCGTCAATCCGGCGTGGAACTGCTCAAAATTCTGGCGATTTTCTTGATTGTCTTCAATCACGTCACGCAGACATTGCAAGTCGAAAATCTCTATATTCCCTATCATGATTACGTGATAGGAATGCCTTCCGACACCGGAATGACTTTTTTGCAGTTCCTTTTGATGAGCTTTCGTTACAGCGGGACATTGGGAAACCATATCTTTTTCTTCTGCTCGGCATGGTTCCTGCTGGATACGAATCACGGGGGAACGCGAAAAATGACGCGCATTGCCTCGGATACATGGGCGCTGTCTTGGAGTATCTGCCTGTTGACGGCTTTGATATTGAAGGGAAACCTTCCCGCTTCCCGGATTTTGTATCAGCTCTTCCCGATACTCGCGCAAGGAAACTGGTACGTTACCTACTACCTGTTCTTTTTGTTCCTCTACCCCTCCCTTAACTTCCTGATTCGACGGATGAACCAGCGCAATATGCTCCGCGCTGTGCTTGCCCTCGGGCTGATTAGCCGCGCTTTCATAAGGTGCAACTTGGCTATATGGGTAGTTTTCTATTTTCTTATCGGCTATATGAAAATTTACCTGAAAAATTTTTGCGCGGACGTGAAGAAAAATCTCGTGCTTTTGATTTTCAGCGCCTCGAGCCTCGCGCTTTTTACATCACTTCTCTATGCCCTGAGTCTGCGCGTTCCCTCCGCATCCTCGCTTCTGTATCCGCTCATGTTGGGATATTCCTTTTATAATCCCTTCCTGTTTCTTATCGTCATCGCTTTGCTGAACCTTGCCAGAAGTATTCCCATGCAAAGCCGCCTGATTAACAATATTGCAGGCCATTCGCTGTTTATTTATCTCATCCACGAAAATGACCTCGTACGCACGTATTTTCGTCCATGGATTTGGCAAAAAATCTATATAGAGGGGGGGTACAGCCATATAATTTTGTGCATTTTTGCCTATTCCGCCGCGCTGTTCCTGTGTTCCCTGGCTTTGAGCGTATTCTATACGAGCGTACTGCAGAAATCTGTGTGGCGTATCGGCGACGCGCTGTTTGGGCGCGTGTTCCGCCTGTGGGAGAAACTCGAACTTCGTTTACTTTCCCTGCATTGATTCGGGAACGCCCGTTATCAAGACCTATCATGTGAGGAGGAGTATTTATGGGAATGACCATGACGCAAAAGATTCTGGCGCAACACGCCGGACTGCCCGAAGTCCGCGCCGGACAACTTATCCAGTCGAAACTTGACCTTGTACTCGGCAACGATATCACGACGCCCGTCGCTATCAACGAGTTCGAGGCCGCCGGATTCGATACCGTCTTTGACAAGTCGAAAATCGCCCTTGTCATGGACCATTTCGTGCCGAACAAGGACATTAAGGCCGCCACACAGTGTCAGCAGTGCCGCAACTTCGCCCGCCGTTTCGACATCGACCACTATTACGACGTGGGGACAATGGGCATTGAACACGCGTTACTCCCGGAACAGGGGCTTGTAGCCCCCGGTGAGGCCGTCATCGGCGCGGATTCCCATACCTGCACTTACGGCGCGTTGGGCGCGTTCTCCACGGGCGTCGGCTCCACCGACATGGGCGCGGCTATGGCGACGGGTGAAACGTGGTTCAAAGTCCCCTCCGCGATTCGGGTACACTTGACCGGAAAACTCCGCCCGTACGTCTCCGGGAAAGACGTAATTCTGACGCTGATTGGCAAGATTGGCGTGGACGGGGCGCGGTACCAGTCACTGGAATTCACGGGGCCGGGCGTCGCGGAACTCTCGATTTACGACCGCCTGACGATTTGCAACATGGCCATTGAGGCCGGGGCGAAAAACGGTATCTTCCCCGTCGACAAAATCACGCGGGATTACGTCCGGAACCGCGTCAACCGTCCTTGGAACGCCGTCGAGGCCGACCCCGACGCCGACTATGAGCGTACCATAGAAATCAATCTCGGCGACGTGGACTGTACGGTAGCCTATCCGCACCTGCCCGAAAACGCCCACAGCGCCCATGAGGGTTCCGATATCGCCATTGACCAGATTGTGATTGGCTCGTGTACGAATGGACAGTTGCCCGATTTGGCGGCGGCGGCGGCGGTTCTGAAAGGGCGTCACTTGGCACCCGGCATCCGCGGCATCGTGATTCCCGCGACGCCCACCGTATGGCGCGAGAGTATCCGGCGCGGCTATACCGATATTTTCATGGACGCGGGCTGTACTGTGTCCACACCGACTTGTGGCCCCTGTCTGGGCGGCTACATGGGCATTCTTGCCAAGGGTGAGCGCTGCGTGTCCACGACGAACCGAAACTTTGTCGGGCGTATGGGACATGTCGAGAGCGAGGTATATTTGGCGTCCCCGGCGACGGCGGCGGCGTCCGGCGTCATGGGTCACATCGCGCACCCCGACGACCTCCCGGAGATTAACCCCGTGGACGCGGGCTTGATGGGCAGTTACCGCCTGTCCGGACAGGACGGCCATACCACGCAGGATAACCCCGGCCTCATGGGTTCTTACCACGTCTGACAAGGAGGTTTCACATGAACGCGAAAGGCACAGTGCATAAGTACGGCGACCACGTTGACACGGACGTTATCATCCCGGCGCGGTATCTCGCCACGCAAGACCCCAAAGAGCTTGCGTCCCACTGCATGGAGGACATCGACAGCGCCTTCCCGTCGAAAGTGCGTGACGGCGACATCATGGTAGCGGGCGCGAATTTCGGCTGCGGCTCGTCCCGCGAACACGCCCCGATTGCGATTAAGGCGTCCGGGGTGTCGTGCGTAATCGCCGCGAGTTTTGCGCGTATCTTCTACCGCAACGCGATTAATATCGGGCTTGCGATTCTGGAATGCCCCGCCGCGTCCGCCGCGATTCGGGACGGCGACACGGTTTCGGTCGACTTCAACACAGGCACCATTACCGACGAGACCACGGGCGCGACGTTCGAGGCCGAACCGTTCCCGCCGTTCATCCGCGACATGATTGAGAAGGGCGGCCTCATGGCGTCCCTGAAAGCCAAAGCCGCAAAATAAACATCGTAAGGAGGACAACCAATGGAAAAGACGATAGCGGTCATTCGCGGGGACGGAATCGGCCCCGAGATTATCGGGGAGGCGCTGTCCGTTCTCGACACCGTGGCGGAGAAGTTCGGCCACAAGTTCACGTATCTGGAAGCGCCCATGGGCGGCAACGCAATCGACCGCTTCGGCGTACCCCTGCCCGACGAGAGCCTGCAAACCTGTCTGAACTCGGACAGCGTGTTACTCGGCGCGGTCGGCGGCCCCAAGTGGGACGCCCAGCCGTCCGAAAACCGCCCCGAACGCGGTTTACTGAAACTGCGCGGCGGTATGAAGCTCTATACCAATCTGCGTCCGGCGAAAGTGTTTCCGGAACTCGCCGCCGCGTGTCCGCTTCGTACGGATATCGCCGAAAGGGGTATTGACTTCGTGGTGGTGCGGGAGTTAATCGGCGGCGTGTACTTCGGAGAGCATAAGACTTTCGACGAGAACGGCGAACAGAAGGCCGTCGATGTCATGTCCTACGCCGAACACGAGATAAAGCGCGTGGCGCGCGTGGCGTTCGAGCTTGCCCGCAAGCGCCGGAAGCGCGTCACGTCCGTGGACAAGGCCAACGTGCTGGACACGTCGCGCCTGTGGCGTCGGGTCGTGTCCGAACTCGCGGCGGAGTATCCCGACGTGGAATTGTTGCATATGTACGTGGATAACGCCGCCATGCAGATGGTGCGCGACCCCAGTCAATTCGACGTGATTGTGACGGAAAATCTCTTCGGCGACATTCTCTCCGATGAGGCCAGCCAGATTACGGGGTCAATCGGCATGAATCCGTCGTCGAGCATGGGCGACGGCACACGCGGACTTTACGAGCCTATCCACGGTTCCGCGCCCGATATCGCCGGGCAGGACAAGGCCAACCCCATTGCTACAATTTTGTCCGTGGCCATGATGCTGCGCAACAGCTTCGGCATGTCGGCGGAGGCCGACGCCATTGAAAACGCCGTGGACGCCGTATTAAAGGCGGGGTACCGTTGCGGCGACATCGCCCGGCGCGGGGAAGCCGTTATCGGGTGTAAGGAAATGGGACGCCGTATCCGTGAGGCCATTTAAAACGCAAGCCCCCGCCCGACGCATTCAGTGGCGCGGAAACGCCGTCCAAAATCGCCCGACAACCGTGTACCCGTACAGCACGGAAAAAGCGCTTGTAATCCTGTCCGGGACACGGTATAATTATCGTGGACGTTATGGCACGGTTTCTTTCGGGGAGGGGGCGTTGTTCGTGAAACTGAAACAGGGATTTTTGACGCGAACCATCGGGGACACAAAAATTTCATTCGCGGCGGATGATTCGACATTCGGCGGCATGGTACGGAGTAACGAGACCGCCGCCTTTGTCGTCGACCGTCTCCGCCGCGAGACTACCCCGGAATCCATCATTGCCGACATGTACGCCGAGGGTGACGCGTCAATCGGCGTCGTGTCGGCCGACGTGGAACGCATACTCAACTTTCTGCGCGGTATCGGCGCTCTGGACGAATAAAACGCGCAACCGGCGGGGCAACCGCCGGTTTCTCGCTTCATGTCTGCAAATGCACGATTTGCTCATAGAGCAGGATGTACTTTTCCTTGACCATGCAGTTACTGTGATAGTGTCCGAAGAACCAGAGCCGGAACTGCAGGCGCTTGGAGACCGAGTCCAGAAAATCCGTCAGTTCGTTGGATTCGTAGCCGTCATGGATGAGTGTGTGCTGTACGGAAGTCGGGGCGCAGTGCGTGACGACGTAATCCACCTGCCACTTGTTGCGTTCGAGCGTGTCCAGCGCGGTCTCGTACTCGTCGGCGCTGGGGAGTTCCTCTTTCCACCACGACACATGATTGATACGGAAATAGGCGTTCCGGCGCTGGAGTTCGCGGTACTTCTTGCGGAACTGCGGGTCGTCGGGTTCCAGTACGCCGTCCGGGATATCGTGGCAGGCCGCGCCGCCCATTGTGAAGAAGCGTTTCCCGTCCAGTTCAAACACCTGCCCGCGTGTCAGGTGGATGACGGAAGGCCGGATACGCTGTACCGTGCCGCCGCGCCATTCCTCCGTGGGGAACGCCGCCAGCAGGTCGTAATTCTCGTGATTCCCCGTGACAAAGAGCGTCGTAAACGGACGCTCGTCCAGCCAGTTGAGCCAATACTGCTGTTCGCGGCTCTGATTCCAGACGCCGCCGAAGTCCCCGCAAATTATCACGTAGTCCGCCTTGGTCAGTTGGTCGAGTTCCGGGAACGAACCCTCACGGAAGCGCCGGAAATCGCCGTGCGTGTCTCCGGTCAGATAAATCAACGCTGTCACCCCCCTGTCTTGTCCGGCTCTATGATAGCGCCTTTCCCGGGAAATGTCAATCGGTTTCAAATTCTCGTCGGTGTCAAGTTATTGCAGGACTTTTTCCGAGCCGCCGTAAAGCGCATATTTTGCCAACGCCGCAAGGCAATTTTGGCGGGGATTCAAGGCGCATTTTGGATAGCAACCCTCATTTCACGCCTATTTGAATTTCCAAAATATGGAAATCAAAAAGTCCTACAATTATTTTACACCGACCTTTTTCACTTGGCTCTTGACAAATAGCATGGAGTTGGGTATAATATTATGGTAAACATCCTTGCCTTTGCCGCTTTAAGCCGTCCAAATAGTTTGAAATTTGCGCGAACTGAAGGATATTAGGGCTTGAATACGTGCAAGCGTTTCCCATCTGGGAGGCGGGGCGACACGTTCAAAGTCGTTTACTATAAAAGGTATTTCCCAAATGAACCGTAAATGTATTACGAAAAATAGAGGTCGTATGTTATGCTTTTTAACTCGCTCCATTTTGCGCTTTTTCTGCCCATTGTCTTTACGCTCTACTGGATATCTCCGCACAGGTTCCGATGGATGATTTTGCTTCTTTCCAGCTATTACTTCTACATGAGTTGGAATGTCAAGTATGTGGTGCTGATTGTTTTTACAACAGTGGTTTCCTATTTTGCGGCCATTATGATGGAAAAAACTAAAAGTGCGCGCAAAAAGCAACTCATTTTGTTTGTCTCGCTCTTGCTTTGCCTGAGTACGCTGTTTGTTTTCAAGTATTTCAACTTCTTCTTTGAATCCCTCTCCGGACTGCTTTCGGCCTTTTCCATTCCGTTGCACCCGGTCACGTTGAATCTGCTCCTGCCCGTTGGCATTTCTTTCTATACCTTTCAGACGCTCAGTTACGTCATCGACGTATACCGCGGGGAAGTGAAGGCGGAACCGAATCTGGGCGTGTACGCTACATTCATTTCCTTTTTTCCACAACTCGTTGCCGGCCCGATTGAGCGAACTCAAAACCTTCTGCCGCAGATAAAGGCGGAGCATTTTTTCCAAAGTGAGCGCGGAATTTACGGCTTGAAGCTGATGGTGTGGGGGTATTTCAAAAAAGTAATTGTGGCGGACACAATCGCCGTCTATGTGGATAAAGTCTACGGCATGCTGCCGGAGTACCACGGCTTTTCGCTTGTCTTGGCAACCCTTTTCTTCACGCTCCAGATATACTGTGACTTTTCCGGCTACTCGGACATCGCCCGCGGCACGGCGGAACTGCTGGACATTGATTTAATGCGCAATTTTGCCAGTCCGTATTTTTCCGCAAGCGTCAAGGAATTTTGGTCACGCTGGCACATCTCCCTGTCCACATGGTTCCGGGATTACGTTTACATCCCGCTGGGCGGAAACAGAGGCTCGAAGATTCGGCGCTATTGGAATCTGCTTGTAACCTTCCTCGTCAGCGGACTGTGGCATGGGGCAAATGGAACATTTGTTGCATGGGGAGGGGTACACGCACTTGCGCAGATTGCGGAATATGGCTTGCGAATCAAAGCTCCGAAAACAGGATTCTCGCGTTGTCTGCGGGTTTTGATGGTATTCTGCTTTGTCGCGCTGGCGTGGGTATTCTTCCGGGCTGAAAGCATGTCGGACGCGTTTTATGTGTTCCTGCATATGTTGGACGGCGCAACGCATCCGGTGCGCTATCTGCGCGACGGTCTGGGCGTGGTGATATCCGTCAAGCGTCTGGCGCTGTTTTGCGCGCTCTATTTCGCGCCGTTGGGAATCGTGGACTACTGGGGCGCGAAAAACGGCGGCGACGGAATCGCCGCCATAGAGGTGTGGCCCCGTGTGTTCCGGTGGAGCTTTTACGTTGTAATCGGATTAATCATCCTGTTCTTTTCCAAGAAAGGAGTAGCGACTGAATTTGTGTATTTTCAGTTCTGATATGCGATGAAAAAATTTTTGACCACGCTCTTTCTGTATTTTTTGATTGTGGGCTCCATCACAGTCGCAATCAACGGGGCGTATCTGATGGTGGCGGAGGATGATGTCACGGAGCGCTTTCTGAACGTCCCCGACCAGATTCAAATCAGCACTTTCGGCTCCAGCCACGGCGAGTGCGGGTTTGATTACGAAGATGTTACAGACAAAATCTGCTTTAACTTCTCCTTGACCGCCCAGTTTCCCTCCTATGACTACAGACTGATGCGATACTATGGAGACAAACTGGCGGCAGGAGGCACGGCATACCTTGTTGTATCCTATTTTTCTCTTTTTGGCATAGATGAGACGAAAACCGAGACGTTTGCCTCGAAAAACGCGAGATACTACAGTTTCCTTCCGCCGGAATATATCAAGGAATATGACTGGAAAACGTCGTTGTTTGCGAAATACTTCCCTTCTATGACGCAGGGAGAGGACTTATTGCTCATTTTTATGCAAAGAAGCGCCACGACGGAGACGGATAACCGGGACAGAACGGTTAATACAGAAACCTTGGAGCATGACGCCCACGACCGTTCCCGCGCTCATCTGATAGTGGAGAAGTTAGACAACTCCGGTGCCAGAATCAGAAATCAGGAGGAAATTACATCGCTCTATGAGATGATTTCGTTCTGCCGCGAAAGAGACGTGGAACCTGTACTGGTGACGACGCCCTTTTTAGCGGAGTACAGCGACGCCGTCATGGAAACCGCCCCCGGATTTTTGGAGGAATTTCACGACATCATCCGTGAGATTACGACCACTACGGGCGTTCGATACTATGATTACTCTGCGGACAGTCGGTTTATACATGATTACTCTCTCTTCATGAACTCTGACCACCTCAACCGAACAGGAGCCAGAAAGTTCACCAACCTGCTTCTTCAGGAAACGTTGCAATCATAATCACGGAGTCCTTGAAAACGAGGATGTCGCCGCCGGGAACTCGTGTTTCCCGCGCCGTTCGCGGACTCCCATTTCGACCGGACAGGGACTGCCCCTGTCCGGCAAAATGCGCCGCGTCACTCGATTTTCCGGTGATAGTTGCCGTAAATCTGCACGCCTTTTTGTACCGTTATAAAGGCGTGGGGGTCGATGTTGTGTACCGCGTGAAGCAGTTCCTCTATCTCGTACTTGGAGAGGCTGACGCACAGCACATGTATCGGGCTTCCGGTATACGCCCCGGTTCCCTCCCAGTACGTCACGCCGCGATGTAACTTTTCCATGATGAACGCGCCTAACTTCTGCTCGTCCTCTTTTGTGAAAATCAGCGCCTGCATGGTGACGTTCTGCTGGTGTACGCGGTCAAGAACCATGTTCGACGTGAAATTGTAAATCACGGAGTAAATGGCGACCTCCGGCACGAACAACAGCAGACACGCGCCGTACAGAATGGCGTTGAAGCCAATGGAGAAGCGCCCCACCGTGAACGCACTGCCGCGCTTGCTGAGAATCAGCCCCACGATGTCCAGTCCCCCGGTACTGCACCCGCACGTCAGCACCAGTCCCGCGCCGAGGCCGTTGAGAATGCCGCCCAGCAGGCACCCCGTCAGATACTCGTCGACAAGGGGCGCGTCCGGCACGGGAAGCGCGCTGTAGATAACCGTGTAACTGGCCACACAAACCATGGTGCGGAACGTCAACTGGCGTCCCAGATAGCGGAACGAGAGCATGAGAATCGGGATGTTGAACAGGAAATAGAGGATTCCGGCAATGTCCGTGGAGCCGAACGAGAAGCCCGCGAAGTCCTGCAAGAGCGTCCGGAAGAACTGGCAGTACCCCATGAGGCCGCCCGTGTAGAGGTGGAGCGGGACAATGAAGAGATTCTGTGACAGACACATGATGAGCGTGCCGAAAATGGCCGTCAGCAGACGGAACCATTTATTGTGAATGGAGTTGTAAAGCAAGGCGATTCCTCCTTTATCGTGGAGCGTGTCCGGGGCGGAGACGCGGTATTTTGATTATACGTCTTTTCGCACAAAAGGCAAGCGAAACTTTCTCCGAACCCTTGACACGGGCGCGGACTTCCGGTAATATACTGTCATAAGACCATAGCGCGGTGAACGGAAAGAGTACCGGACATCCCAACGGACAGAGAGCGCCCGTCGACAGGCTGGAAGCGGACGCACAGCGGGAGCCGGGAAAGTGCGTCCGGGAGCGCGGGGCGTCCAGTCCCCGGAATTGGACTTCGTTTGAGTGAGAAATGAGAGTGGAACCGCGGTCACGCCGCCTCTCGTACGTACGCCGTACGGGGGGCGGCTTTTCGCGGCAAAAGGAGAATCGTTATCATGAATAAGCGCGTAACACGTCTTGGCGGACTTCTTGCAGCGTACCAGCGCCGTGACCCCGCCGCAAGAAGCAAGTTAGAAATCTTCCTGCTCTACCCCGGCGTACACGCCATTCTGTGGCACCGCCTCGCCCACTGGCTCTACATGCACGACTTGCGCTTTCTGGCACGTTGCGTGTCGCAGTGGTCGCGCTTCTGGACGGGTATCGAAATCCACCCCGGCGCGGTCATCGGACACCGCCTCGTCATTGACCACGGCATGGGCGTCGTTATCGGCGAGACAACCGAAATCGGCGACGACTGCCTCCTGTATCAGGGCGTGACCCTCGGCGGCACCGGCAAGGACAAGGGCAAGCGTCACCCCACACTTGGCGACAACGTGCTTGTGGGTTGCGGGGCGAAAGTGTTAGGTCCCTTCCGCGTCGGCGACAACGCCCGTATTGCGGGCGGGGCGGTCGTCGTCCGGGAGGTGCCGCCGAACTGTACCGCCGTCGGCGTCCCCGCGCAGATTGTGCGCCGCGCCGGGGAACCCGTCTATTACGCCGACGACGTTGACCATACCAGCGTCCGGAATCCCACGCTGGACAGAATCGCCGCGCTTGCGGCGCGTGTCGCCGAACTGGAAAAGAAACTCGACATGCACACCGAACCCATGCACACCGTTGAGGAATACGACGATTATGTGATATAATTTCAGGAGGAAAGTTATATGTATCTCTACAACTCCGCGACGCACCGCAAGGCCGAATTTACGACCCACACCCCCGGACATGTCGAAATGTACACCTGCGGCCCCACCGTGTACCACTTCGCGCACATCGGGAATCTGCGTTCGTATCTCTGCGAGGACGTGCTGGAAAAGTTTTTCCGTTACGCCGGGTACAGCGTCAATCGCGTGATGAACATCACGGACGTTGGGCATTTGACATCCGACGCCGACGAGGGCGAGGACAAAATGTTAAAGGGTGCGCGGCGCGAACACAAAACCGTCATGGAAATTGCCCAGTTCTACACGGACTGTTTCTTTGACGACTGCCGCAAGCTCAACATCAAGCGTCCCGACACCGTACAGCCCGCCACGGGTTGTATAGATGAGTATATCAAAATCATCACGCGCCTGATGGATACCGGGTACGCCTACTTTGCCGGGGGCAACGTCTACTTTGACACGTCCAAACTCCCGCGCTACTACGTTTTCAACGCCCACGACAAGGACGCGCTGGAAGTCGGCGTACGGGACGGCGTGGAGGCCGACGCAAACAAGCGCAACAGCAACGATTTTGTGTTATGGTTCACGAAGTCGAAATTTGAAGACCAAGCGTTAAAGTGGGATTCCCCGTGGGGAACCGGTTACCCCGGCTGGCATATTGAGTGTTCCGGAATCTCGTTGAAGTACAACGGAGAGTATTTAGACCTGCACTGTGGCGGCGTCGACAACGCTTTCCCGCACCATACGAACGAAATCGCGCAGTCCGAAAGTTATTTAGGACACGCGTGGTGTCCGTGGTGGTTCCACGTCGCGCACCTGAACACGTCCGACGGCAAAATGAGCAAGTCCGCCGGGGAATTTCTGACGGTCTCCCTGCTCGAAGAAAAGGGCTATGACCCGCTCGACTACCGTTTCTTCTGCCTGCAGAGCCACTACCGGAAAATGTTGGTGTTTACGTGGGAGAATTTGGATAACGCCCGCGGCGCGTACCGGAAACTTGTAAAGCGTGTCGCGGCACTGAATCCCGACGCGGGTGCAGTCGACGATTCTGCGGTACAGGCTTTCCGGGAGAAGTTCATTAGCGTTGTGGGCAACGACTTAAACACGGCGTCGGGGCTTTCGGCGGTGTACGACGCGCTGAAAGCCGACGCAAGCGACGCCACGAAACTTGCCATCATCGGCGGATATGACAGCGTCTTAGGCCTGTCCCTGCTGGACAAGGCGGAGGCAATCCGGCGACAGGAACGCCAAAGCGCGTCGGCGTCGCACGGGGGCTATACGATTACGGGCGAAAACGGAGCCGACACAGACATTGAAGCGTTGATTTTGTCGCGGTACGAGGCGAAAAAGGCGAAAAATTTCGCGGAGGCCGACCGTATCCGGGACGCGTTGCGGGAAAAGGGCGTCGAACTGACGGACGTACCCGGCGGCGCGGTCTGGAAGCGCGTCTGACGGCAACCGAAAAGCGCGGACGCCTGCCCCGGTGTCCGCGCTGCGTGACAACGCAAACTGTACGGCGTCTTAACGCTGGTTGCGGGAAGTCCAGACGGGACGGGCAGAGGAAAATTTCTCTTTCCGGAAACATTCGTCACAGAGATTCCCGCGATGATGAGGCGGCAGCGCTTTTCCGCACCGCTTGCAGAAGCGGATGTTACTCCGCAGACGGTAAAGCAAGATTTCGTTAATCTCATTCGCGACCTGTTCCCGGGTGTCATAAAGCCGTTCCTCGTCCACGGGGAAGCCAAAGGCTTTGGAGAAGGAAAAGTAGAGGTCAAGTTTCCGGTAATAGGCCTCCAGTTCCGGAAGCGTCCGCTCCCCGTTGTCGGGGAAGCCGGGCTGTTCGATACGCTCCCCCTCCTGAAAGGCGCGCAAGAAGTGAAAAAACAATTCCCACAGAGAATCGTCCGTTTCGTCAAAGGGGATGTTGGCCGCCCGGAGTTCCTGCTCTTTGGAGAACGAAAAGCCCGTTTCGCGCATTTTCGAGATGACGGAAAGATAGCGGGAGATGTCCAGTTTCCGGTAAGGCTCCGGGGCTGGCATTTTGCTCCATTCGCTGAGGACTTCCAGCAGGTCGAAGTCCGCTTTGAGAACCATGTCCGAAAAGCCCACGACCGCATACGAAATTTGCGGCACGGAAGCGCGAAGTCCGGCGCGAATGGCGCCTATGTTCTCCGTCGCGCCGACGTAGCCCGTATCGTACATCCCGAACCGTCCGGCGCGCCCGGCAATCTGGCGTATCTCCTCCGGCTTCAACTCCCGCCGCTCCACGCCGTCGAACTTCTCCGTAGCCATGAAGAGAACACGCCGAATCGGCAGATTCAGCCCCATTCCAATGGCGTCCGTGGCCACGATATACCGCATTCGCCCCTCTAAGAAGCCCTCCATTTGTTTCCGGCGCGTCGCGTACGGAAGCGCGCCGTAGATAATGGCGGGTTCCTTGCCCGCCTGCCGCAAGTCCTCCGCGACGCTCAGAACCTCCACTTTCGAGAACGTAATCAGGGCGTCACCCGGCTGGACGCGCTCCGGGCTCACGGCGTGGGTCATGCAGACTAAGGGCGTTTGCCGCTTGTGACGCTCTATTTCGTAGCTGTCGCCGCAGCTTTCGATAAGGCGCAAGAGAATATTTTCCGCCTCCGGCGCGGCGCACAGATGAATTTCCGGTGCCTGTACGCCCAAAATGGCGCGTGTCCACGCGTAGCCGCGCTGGCTGTCGGCTATCATCTGGCACTCGTCAATCACCGCGACTTCGTAACGCTGTTTCAGGTTCAGCTTTTCGGCGGTCGCGGCAATGTGGGTGTCGTCGTCCCTGTAGTCCTCCTCCTCCCCGGTGGTCAGGCCGCAGTAAAGCCCGGCGTCAAGTAGCGTCTCCTGCGCCTCCAGCGCCAGCAGGCGCAACGGCGCGAGATACACGCCCGTTTCCGCCCGTATCAGGCGCTGAAATCCGGCGTAGGTCTTGCCGGTATTCGTCCCGCCGAGGTGCAGAATAAAGTGACGCCGCATAGCCCGCGCCTCCGGGTACTCGTCTTTCGGATTCAAGGCCAGCAACAGGGAAAGGCTTGTACGAATCGCCTGCGGCACGTACCAGACCGACCAGACCTTCTCCAAGCCGCCCTTCAAAAGCTGTTGGCTCGGGAACTGTTCCCGCATGAGCATATGGCGCAAGTCGGCTTCCGGCCGGGCGTCCCTGAAATCCCGTATGGCCTGCCGCGAGGCGGCGAGGAGTACCAGCGGATAGCGCGCCAAGACCTTGCGCGTCAGACTGTGCTTCCCATTGTCGTCTATCCACAGTCCCGCCCGGAGGAAGTTCTTCAGGATTTCTGGGAGGCGTTCACTGTCGCAACGCTGTTCCAGCGCGAGAAATTCGCGCAGATACCCCTCCGCCTGCGACATCCGCAGTCCGCTGACCCCCGCCTTTGTCCGAAGATAATTACATATGGCTCTGTGATAGTACGCGGCCAGCATCCATAACATGGAGCCGTTTTTCTGTTGGGCGTGCCACGCGGACGCCAGTGCTTGCACGACGCGCTCCAATTTTTTCCTTTCGCTTGCGCGTTTTTGTCCCGACATCAGATACCACCCCTTATCGCTTGTCAGCCGACAAAGAAGGACGCCCACGGGAACGGCGTCCTTCTTTGTGATTTTGTGTCAGTGCCACATTTTTACGCTCCGCCCGCGCTCCGTTTTTTGACAGTATACCACAATTCTTCGGGGGTGTAAACAAAAAACTGTGCCGCCGTGCCGGAAATTTGCGCTTTCTCAAACGTCACTTTCGTTGCCTGCCGCCCTTTTCCCACACAAAACGCCCTCCCCCGCGCATACGGGAGAGGGCAACCGTTATCCGGTTTTGGCGTCGCCGGGGAGAGGGTTCACCCGCTTGAACTGCCGTAACTGCTCTTCGGTCATTTCCGGGCAGTCCTCGTCAAAGACAATGGGATATTTTGCGGCCTCCTCAATCTCCGCGATTTGCTCCGGCGTGAGAGGCGTTCCCCGCTTTAAGGTGTATCTAACAATCACGATACCGCCTCCTTAGCGCAACTTACGCCGGGAAACTGACCGGATTGCCAATCATGGACATGTCGGCGAACGAATTGACCGCGAACGCCTTTAACTGCGCGATGTTCCCGCCGGAGTTGTCCACGGGAAGCGTAACTTCCACAGTACCGCCCAACGGTTCTTTGACCGTGACGTACATCAGACCTTGATACTGTCCAGAAGCCGTATAAGACGCCAAAAGCACAATAGGAGAACCCGCAACGCCAAGATTTGTAATAGAGAGCGTTACCAGACAGGAAGCAACGGGCAAAGCGTTCAGCATATTTCCATCGTTGTCGCGGAGTGAAATACTGTTGATTGTGCAGTCCTGACCGGATACATCATAGTGCATACTGGCGGCGCGAATCGGTTCGTTGTTATCCGCGATAGAAATCTCTTTCCATTGCGCCTCGTTGCCGCCGAAATAGACCTCAATTTGTCCAACGAGACTGCCGCAATCATAAAATGCGGACTTGCCAATACGGGTAACGCTGTTAGCCATGACAACGTTTCTAAGATTTTTGCAACCCCGGAATGCTTCGGTTCCAATATTGATTACACTATTCGGAATGCTAACCCGGCTCAAAGCACTGCACCCATAAAATGATGAGTTTTCAATGCTGGTAATGCTGTCGGGGATTATCACAGCGCTTAGACCTGTGCAATTTTGAAATGCGTTTGCTCCAATTCTGGTAAGGTTTTTGGAGAATGTCACACTTTTTAGACCTGTGCAACCGAGAAAGACGCTCTCTCCAATACTGGTCACACTGTCTGGAATCGTTACAATGTCCAAACTGCGACAATCTTTGAACGCGCTATTTCCAATACTGGTTGCGTTTGCGGAAATGGTCAAGCGGTTAAGGCTGTAGCAACCGCAAAAGGCCTCCGCTTCAATGTTTGTGATACTGTCCGGGAGAATAACGCCGCTTAATGCGCTACACTTCTCAAACGCACTGTTCCCAATGCTAATGACGTTATTTGGAATCGTGACATTGCTAAGCGCGGTACATCCTTCAAATGTAGCGTTTTCAATGCGGGTAATGGTGTCTGGAATTGATATGTTATTCAGACTATTGCAATTTTGAAATGCGCTTGTTCCAATTCGTGTTACACCTTTTGGAATCGTTACAGCGCTGAGACTGCTACAATTTTGAAATGCGGCATTTCCAATCCGTGTAACCTTGGCAGGAATTTCTACACGGCTTAAACTTTGGCAACCTCTGAACGTCTCGTCCTCAATACTTACAAGATTTTTGGAGAGCGTTACAGAACTCACACCAACGCAGTTTTTAAATGCGTATGTTCCAATTCGCGTCACGCTATCGGGAATCACGATTTCGCTTAAACTTTTACATTGATTGAAAGCGGAATTTCCGATGCTAACTGTGCCGTTGGCAATCGTAAGTTTGCTTAAACTGGTACAATTCAGGAACGCTTCTACACCAATATTGGTGACACTGGCGGGAATGCTGATACCTCCCAAACTAACGCACCCTTCAAATGCGCTGTCTCCAATGCTGGTAACGCTTTCGGGAATTGTGATGGCGTTTATAGTGGTACAATCCTGAAATGCGCCGTTGCCAATGTTCATTACTCCGTCTGAAATTGTGACGTTGGAAAGGCTTTGACAGCCCTGAAAAGCGCCATTGCCAATACTATTGACGCCGGACGGAATTACAACCGCACTTAATGCTTTGCACTGCGCAAAGGCATTATTGCCAATGGATGTAACGCTGGTAGGAATCGAAATATTAGATAAACTGCCACACCCGTTAAACGCGCTACTTCCAATACTGGTCAAACCATCAGGAAGATTAATTTGAGTTAGTTGTTTACAGCCCGAAAACACATTGTTTCCTAAATTGCCTACCCCGCTTTCAACGGTAGCGGAGAAAATTTGTTTACCCCACGGGGGGTCGTTGTAATTGGACATGAGGCCGTTTCCCGTGATGATAAGTGCGCCTTTATCATCCAGTGTCCATGTAAGATTGTCGCCACATTTACCATTTTTTACGACTTCCGCCCCCGCGCTCACCGTCAGCAGAACCGCCAGCGGCAAGCACAGCAAAAACATCTGTAACAGTCTTTTCTTCATAGCAACCCCTCCGTGTCGAGCGTTGAACGTGTCCGACAGCCGGGGGCGTGGAACGCCGGACAATTCCGCCGTTCCGCCCGTCCGGTCTGCCGGAAACACAATAACGGCGTTGAGTACCGTACTCAACGCCGCCTTTACGCAAGGCAACCACATAGCCCCTGCATGACACATTTCCCCGCTGTACCCTTGATAAAAAAACGGGCGTACGGGTATAATAGGGCTTGCGGTGCGATTCATTCTCATAAATCGCTGTTGTTGAGTGGTAGTAGCACTCGACGCATGGCCGTTTGGGTGTAGGCTACCCGGCGGCCTGCCGCCTTTACCGTGTTTCCACCGTCACTATACCACACCCGCCGCCGGAATGCAAGCGTTTTTGTGCGATTGTCGCGGAAAATTTGTAAGTGTTCCGCACTCTGTCCCCCGCCCCGCAAGGGGAGGGGGTTATCACATATCGGAAAGGGAGTATCACAATGGAAACCACATCGAAACATCCCATGACCCGGAAGCAAATCCGGCAACTGACGACATCGGCGGTATGTCTGGCGCTGTGCATGGTTCTGCCGTTCGTCACCGGACACATCCCGCAAATCGGCAAGGCGTTAAGCCCCATGCACATTCCTGTCTTTCTGTGCGGCTTCCTCTGCGAATGGCCGTACGCGGTGCTGACGGCTTTCATTGCGCCGCTGCTCCGGAATCTGCTCTTTAACATGCCGGCCATGCCCGGCGCGTTCGCCATGGCCTTTGAGCTGGCGACATACGGCCTTGTGGCGTCGGTGCTGTACCGCAAGTTCCCGAAGACAACGCCGTTCCTCTATGTTACGCTGTTGTGTGGCATGGTGGCGGGGCGTCTGGTGTGGGGCGCGGCGCGGTTCGTGCTGGCGGGGCTGAGCGGCTCCACATTCCCGTTTTCGGCGTTTCTGGCGGGCGCGGTCACGAACGCGATACCGGGTATCATTCTGCACATTGTGCTGATTCCGGCCTTGGCGCTTGCGCTGAAGCGCGCGGGTGTTCTGCGGGACGGCGGCATTTCTTGACGCTTTCCATAAAAACGCGGGACGCTTTTATGAAACACGCCGAATCCGCGCAAAAGTTACGAATCTCTTGCAATTTCCGGCGGATACGTGTATAATAGCGCGAAAAGCGGTCATTCCGCTGGCGGAACTTCCATAGAATGGGAAACGGTGGGGAACATGAAAAGATTGTTGCTGTTACTCTGTCCGCTTCTGTTGCTGTCGGCCTGCGGCGGCGCGGACAGAAACGGCGTCGAGACTTTCCAAGAACTCCGGAACGTGGAATTGACGGTTTTCGCCGACTCCTCGCTCTCCGGCATATGCGAAACGCTTGCCGCGCGCTATCGGGACGCCTATCCGGGAATCCGGCTGCGGTTTCAGTTCGGCTCGTCGGCGGCGCTTCTGGGGCGTGTCCGGGACGGCGCGGCGTGTGACTTGTTTGTGTCGGCCTCGGACGCGGTGATGGACGCGCTCGACGGCGGCGGGTTCCTGTCGGACAACAGCCGCGTGAAGTTTCTGGAAAATGCACTGGTGCTGGCGGTGCCGGACGGCAACCCGCGCAAGATACGGAGTTTCGCGCACATGGCCTCCCTGATTCGTCAGCGGAGTGTACGCCTCGCGGCGGCGAATATCAGTGACCCGCTGGGAGCGTACACGCAGAAACTGTTTTCGTACCACTCCCTGAACAAATCCGCGCTGTCGCGCTGTGTCTCGTACGCGCTGGACGCGCGGGAAGCCGTGACGCGTATCCGCGCCGGGATGGTCGACGGCGGCATAGTCTACCGTACGGACGCCGACGGGCTGGACATCATCGAGACGGCAGACGGGGATATCGCGTATTCCGTGGCGGTACTGTCGGAGAGCAGGCACCCGCTGGCGGCGACCGCGTTTCTGGAATACTTAACGGGCTTGGAGGCGGCCGAACTTTTTGCGAACGCGGGCTTTACGCCGTCCGCGCCGGACATGGCGCGGCGGTACGGGCAGTATTGGGAATCGCTTGTACCCGGCGAGGACTCCACGGCGGGCAGTATCTGGGAGGAACCCGACGCCGAGGATGGCTTCCTGTAATTTGACATTTGTTACCATTTTTCGCTTTTCGTTGTCAATTTGTAGCCCTTTATTTGTTGATTTGCTTCCGGGATATGCGGTATACTGGGAACCGGAAACCGCCGGGGACGGGACGCATTGCCGGACAGCCCGAATAATTCGTTAAGGAGGCCTCAGCGCTATGGGAAAGAAGAACCGCGTCCCGGAACCGGAAAAGAGCGCGTTTGACCGCGCGAAGGCGGCGTTTGACCGCGTGGGGGAGGATTATGTCCCCGCGTCAAAGGCGGTGGAACCGTCCAAGACGGAAGCGCCGGAAGTATCCGTTGACGACGCCGCGACGCCGGAAACGCCCGTTGACGCCGCCGCGACGCCCGTTGACGTGCCGGACACGGACGACGCCGAAGCCGTGTCCGAACCCGCCGAAACGTCAGACGCAGAAAGCGTCGAACCCGCCGACAGTGACGCGAACGGCGTCGAATCCGCCGACAGTAACGCGGAAAGCGTCGAACCCGGCGACAGTGGCGTGAAAAGTGTCGAACCCGGCGACAGTGACGCGGACGGCGTCGAACCGGAGACCGACGCGGACGCGGACAGCGCGGAGACATCCGAGGACGCCGACAATGACGCGGCACCGGAAGAACCCGTGTCGGAGACCGTCGACGACGCCACCCCGGAAACGTCCGTTGACGAAACCCCGGACACCGACACCACCGCGCCCGAAATCGGCGACGATTCCGGCACGCCGGAACCGGACGCCGCCGACGACGAATCGGACGACTTCTGGACGTTTGGCGCGGACGAGCCGGAATCAGAAGAAGTCACAGAGATGGAGAAACTCACTATGGAAACAAAGGAAATCACGCTGGGCGTTCACCGCAGTCCGTCCGCCGAGGTCGACACGGAGTCGCGGGAACAGGAGAAGAAACCGAAATTCTATGTCAAGGCGTTTGACCGCCTGAAAGACGCGCTCCGCGCACGCGCCGACAGTACGGAACATGTCGAACACGCGGACGACAGCACCCCGCCGTCGGGCGGCAGTTCCAGAGACGCCGCAATCCGGAAACGGGTCATGCAGATTGAGGACGAGGAGACCCGGAATTACCTGCTTGACCGCGTACTCCCCCAAATGGCGTGGTACGGAAAGAAAGTGACGCAATACCGGACGATGTATTTTCGCCTGATGGCGGCTACGATTCTTCTGGGCGCGTTGATTCCCGTCTTTTCGGTGGGCGCAAACAGTACCGCCGTCAAGGTAATCATTGCCTTTTTGGGCGCTTCCGTCACGGGAATCAACGCCTATATTGCCCTTCACAATTACCGCGATTTGTGGCTTACCTATCAGACGACCCGTGAAACGCTCATTCATACCCTGTACTGCTACTTCAATCAGGCTGGCTTGTTCTCTTATAACAATATGTCGGCGGAAGATTTAAACGTCCTGCTGGTGAACGTCTGCGAAGATACGCTTTCCAGAGAACACGGCGGATGGACGACCATTTTACAGAAAACGCCCACAATCTCATGAAATCGCACATAGCACAACGCCCGCCGGAAACCCGACGGGCGTTGATTGTTGTTGGAGCGCATGTCGCGGGGATTCCCGTCAACACGCCGTGTTTTCGGACAAATCAGCCGTTGTCCACAGAGTACATATAGCGGATGAGTTCAGCCATCTTGTTGGCGTAGCCGCACTCGTTGTCGTACCAAGAGATAACCTTGCAGAAGTGGTCATCGAGGGAGAGGCCGGCCTTCTCATCGAAAATGGAGGTGTTGGTGCAGCCGAGGAAGTCAGAGGACACGACTTCTTCATTGGTGTAGCCCAGAACGCCCTTGAGTTCGCCTTCGGAGGCTTCCTTCATGGCGGCGCAGATGTCGGCGTAAGAAGCGGGCTTCTCGAGAATGGCGGTCAGGTCGACCACGGACACGTCCAGAGTAGGAACGCGCATGGCGATACCGGTCAGCTTGCCATTGAGTTCGGGAATGACCTTGCCCACGGCCTTGGCGGCGCCAGTGGAGGACGGAATAATGTTGCCGGTAGCGGCACGGCCGCCGCGCCAGTCCTTCTTGGAGGGGCCGTCGAGGAGCTTCTGGGTCGGGGTGACAGAGTGCACGGTGGTCATGAGACCCTTGACAATGCCGAACTTCTCATTCAGCACCTTGGCAATGGGGGAGAGGCAGTTGGTGGTGCAGGAAGCGTTGGAGACATAGGTCATGTCGGAGGTGTACTTCTTGTGGTTGACGCCGAACACGAACATCGGGGAGCCGTCCTTGGAGGGAGCGCCCATGACAACGTGTTTCGCGCCGGCCTTGATGTGGCCTTCGCACTTGGCGGCCTCGAGGTTGAGCCCGGTGCATTCGCAGATATACTCCGCGCCGACGCTCGACCAGGGAATATCGCCGACCTTCATCTCGGTGAAGATGGTGATAGGATGACCGTCAACGACGAGCTTGCCGTCTTTGGCCTCAACGGTTCCGGGATACATGCCGTGCGTGGTATCATACCGGAGCATATAGACCATATATTCCGGGTCCATAAACGGGTCATTGATGCCGACGACTTCCACGCCGTCGAGCTTCATAGCGGCACGCAGAACGAGACGGCCAATCCGTCCAAAACCGTTGATACCAATTTTCGCATTCGCCATAGTAGAATACCCCTTTCTTTTCACCCCGCGGCCGCGGAGCGCGGAAATGTCGGGTCTTTCCCGCAATCGACCCGCCGTTTCACATTGCAAACGATATGATACCATATTGTCAAAATTTTGGCAATCGTCAATTCTGATAACATTCATCCGGAAAATTGTGGAATTTTCACAACACCCGATTTTGGCTGACAAATATTGACAAATTCCGGGATTTCCTGTATCATAGCAAATCGATTCCCGTATGCCATATAAAGGTGGTTTTGCAGAATGGTGAACTTTATCAAGGTATTGGCGGCGCTGTCGACGACGCCCACGCTTGTGCGGCAGTTGAACGAGATTCTGGACACGGAGATTTCGCTTCCGAACATCCCCACGCCGACGATGGGCGGGCAACTGGTTTGGGACACACTCGCGGAGAGTAACGGCTGGCGCTTGCAGCAAAACGAACTGACGAAGCACTGCCGCATTCTCGACCCCGACGACGTGCGCCGGGCGTGGGGAACCAGAAAGGGCATGCTCAAAGCGCTGGAGACCTTGCAGAACAGTCTCCCGCGCGAGGCGGCCAACGGATAACGGGGAGCCTCCCTGTCACGCGCTGACAGGGAGGCTTTACATATATGCAACCTTGAATGTGTTTCTCCAGCGTGACGCCCAGACAATCCTTATAGGACTTGTCCTTGCTTCTCTCCGTCTGAACTGTTACACGCGTCAAGCGCAAGGGTCAAAAATTTTTTCGGAAAAGGCTTGACAAACACTCCCGTATCGTGTATAATCTCCCACGTTGCCGCACATGAGGCAAACCGATTCCGGGAGCATAGCTCAGCTGGTTAGAGCGCCTGCCTTACAAGCAGGAGGTCACTGGTTCGAGTCCAGTTGTTCCCACCATTACACGGCCCGGTAGTTCAGTTGGTTAGAACGCTAGCCTGTCACGCTAGAGGTCGACGGTTCAAGTCCGTTCCGGGTCGCCACTTTTGGAATCGGTTTCGGTATCTGGGCGGGATTTCGTCGGAGAATATAGAAATTCGCCCAGATAGCTCAGTTGGTAGAGCAACGGACTGAAAATCCGTGTGTCGCTGGTTCAATCCCGGCTCTGGGCACCACATGCGGGCATAGCTCATCTGGTAGAGCGCCACCTTGCCAAGGTGGAGGTAGCGAGTTCGAGCCTCGTTGCCCGCTCCATTTTTTTATCCGCCACCCGGTGACATAGCCAAGTGGTAAGGCAAGGGTCTGCAAAACCCTGATTCCCCGGTTCAAATCCGGGTGTCACCTCCAAAACAAAAGCCTCCGGAACCCGAACGGGTTTCGGAGGCTTTCCCGTTGCGCGGAAGGCTTGCATTTCTCTTTCCG
The DNA here is from genome assembly GCA_017526785.1 of Oscillibacter sp. GTDB lineage: Bacteria > Bacillota > Clostridia > Oscillospirales > Oscillospiraceae > Oscillibacter. The sequence goes on from JAFXQV010000004.1 coordinate 47,473, forward strand.
AATATGATATACTACCGGATAAAGAGAGGTGCAGGGGAATGAAATTGACGAAACTCCATTTTACAAACTTCAAGTCACTCCGCGACGTGTCGTTTGAGCCGGGGCGCGTGAACGTGTTCATTGGTGCGAATGGTTCGGGGAAAACCGCGCTTCTGGAAGCGCTGGGGCTTTGCACCGCCGCCATGTCCGGCGCGGTAAACGAAGACCGCTTCCAGCGCCGCGGAATCCGTCTCAGTGTTCCGGAATTGTACCGTTCAAGTTTTGTTGATGATAAACCGGAGCGAACGATGTCTTTTGCCTTGGACTGGGTGGAGAACGAAGGCGAGAACACGGCAAAATTTTCGTGCCGTGCCGGACTTGGGCCGTATCGCATAACCGCACGCGGACACTCAAAAAAGACGGCGGAAAAACGGACTCCCGACCTTGCCCCCAAACCCGTTTGGCGTTGGCTCACAAATCAGTTTATCTATAAAAAAGACGGCGACACGCTCTTTGACCGGGGACTGCCCCCCTCGATAACGCCTTTAGACATGTATTTCCTGTCTGGTTTCTCGAATGACATATTCGCACAGCACGCCGGAGACAGTGGTATTGACGCCTATGAAAAGTTCAGACAATATATAGCCTCGTATGGCATTTATCAGCCGACGACGCCCGTTTTGCGCGGCACGATTCCCGACCCGAACCAGACCGAACCCGTCGGACTGAACGGCGGACGGCTGGCAGAGGCCATGAAAGAGTTAATACGGACAGATGAAGAGGGCGATTCGTACTTTGGCAGTCTGTATATGGACGACGTTCTGGAGATGATTGACTGGCTGCAAAGCGTCAAAATCACGGAACCCAAGAAAAGCACCCTGAACGCCAACATTCCCACCACCCGGAATGTCATCGAGTTTCAAGACCGCTATATGAAATCAACCGCCCGGTTTACTGCCTACGACGCAAGCGAAGGCGCGCTGTATGTATTTTTCCTGCTGTCGCTGGCCATGCACCCGGACGCGCCGCCGGTGTTCGCCGTGGACAATTTCGACCAAGCCCTGAATCCCCGCCTTGCCAGACACCTGACGGAGACTTTCTGCGAACTGATTCTGGAACAGAAAAAGCAAGTCTTTCTGACGACGCACAATCCCCTTGTGCTGGACGGGCTGGATTTGAGTAACGACGACATCCGCCTCTTTACCGTCGAACGCGATTCTGAAAGCGGGAAAACGAACGTGAAGCGGGTGGAACTGACCACGAATTTGCTCAAACAGGAACAACCCGCGTCGCGGCTCTGGGTGAATGGCCTTTTGGGAGGTGTCCCCCTCCTATGAGCGAAGAAAACCCAAAAAATTTGTCAATCGGCATTGTCTACGAGGGGAATACCGATTACTTGATTTTGAATGGCATCGTTCGTCACATTATCGGCTGCAGAGACTGCCTTCCCCTTCAGCCGAGCCATGACCTCAAAAAGAGTCTCTATAGACCGGGCTGGAAAGGTGTCCTCCGATGGTGCCAAGCCCACGGTTCACCAGACAGCGCTTTGGACTGGAACAACGATGGACAATTTCTTGTCGTGGACAGGGTTAAAGTGGATTTGCTGATTATCCATTTGGACGGGGATGTCTCCCGCAATGAGGATAACAGGATTGTGCATTGCATGTCCGGCTGTCCGTCCGCCCGGAATTGTCAGCACTACGGGCAAAAGACGGTGAATCCATTAAGTTGCGACACCAAAACATGCCCTGTGAAAATTCCCTGTCCGGAACACGCGCCGAATCCCGACGGGTATACCTCCCACCTCTCCCGGTTGATTCTCGATTTGCTGAAAGCCCCGAAAGCGGCGTCCGACAGGATTTGCCCCGTGATTATCTGCGACAGCATGGAAGCGTGGATTATCTCCGCGTATGACAAGACGCCCAACCCGGAAGCGATTCTAAATCCCTATGAGACAGTTATCGCGAAATCAAAGGCGTACCACGGTTTGAGAATCCATAGAAAAGGAAACAAAAAAGATGTCACGGTTTATCGGGAGTTCCTGAAAACCCTGAAAGCAAACTGGGAGCATGTCAAGACACAATGCCCGTCCGCGCAGAGATTCGAGGACAGCGTTTGTCATGCGCTTCAAATCGCACCCGCAAAAAGCCCTTGACTTTTCCCGCCGCGCAAAATATACTGGTTTCCGGCGAACCCGTATTTTTTCGGAGAAAGGGGCGTTTTGAGTGCCTTTTATCAATTTCAATTTCGGTGGGTCGTTCCCGCCCGACGGATTCGGCGGCGACTTCAACGGCGATTTCCCGCCGCCCCGGCCGCGTCCGCCGCGTCGACCCATCGGCAACGCCGCCACGCGCACACTCATTAATCTGCTGGTGACACTAGTTGTCGGGCTTGTGTGGTTCTATCTCGAACTGCCCGCCATCAACCCGCACACGGGGGACTTTTATTTCTTCATCTTCCTGCTCTGCGCCACCTACTGCGCCAGCGCCGTTTTCACGACCGGGTTTCAGGGAGAGGGCGTCGGCGGCTATGTGCGGTTCGTCGCCAAACAGTGCCGGATACCGTTTTTCACGGTTCTGCTTCTGTGCGCCGTGATTGCCGGGGGCATGTTGAGTTCGTGGGTGGTCATCCGCGCCGGAAGCTACAGCGCACTGCTCCCGATTCAGTCCGGCGACTTCGCGGCGGAGGTCGAGGAAATCAGTTACGACCAAATCCCCATGCTCGACGCCAACTCCGCCGCGTTACTCGGGAATCGGCGCTTGGGCGAACTCGCCGACATGGTGTCACAGTTCGAGATTCTGCCGTCCTACACGCAAATCAACTACCGGGGGCGTCCGGTACGCGTCACGTCGCTTGCCTACGGCGACATCTTCAAGTGGTTCAACAACCGCAAAAACGGCCTCCCGGCCTATATCGTCATTGACATGGTAACGCGGGAAGCCGAAGTCGTGCGGTTGAGTGAGGGCATGAAGTACACCACCGCCGAACATTTCGGGCGCAATCTCTACCGTTATCTGCGCTTCCACTACCCTACCATGATGTTTGACGCGCCGGTGCTGGAACTCGACGAGAACGGCGTGCCGTGGTGGGTCTGCTCGCGGATAATTAAGAGAATCGGCCTGTTCGGCGGCGTGGACATTCAGGGCGCGGTACTCGTGAACTCCATCACGGGCGAACACTCCTACATGGAGCAGGTGCCGGAATGGGTCGACAGGCTCTACTCCGCCGGAATCATCGTGCAGCAGTACGACTTCTACGGGCGCTATCACAACGGGTTCCTGAACTCGCTTCTCGGACAGCGGGATGTCACCGTCACCACGGAGGGCTACAACTATATCGCAATCGCCGACGACGTTTATATGTACACGGGCGTCACGTCCGTGACCTCCGACGAATCCAACATTGGCTTCATTCTCTCGAACCAGCGCACGAAAGAGACGCGTTTCTACTCCATCGCGGGTGCCAAGGAGTATTCCGCCATGGACAGCGCCCAGAGCCAGATTCAGCAAATGCGTTACACGGCCACATTCCCGCTACTTTTGAACATTGCCAGCCAGCCCACGTATTTTATGGCGCTCAAAGGCGGCGACGGCCTTGTGAAAATGTACGCCATGGTCAATGTCCAGCAGTACGACATTGTCTCGACGGGTTCCACGGTCGCCGACTGCGAGAACAGTTACCGCCAGACACTGGCCAGCCGCGGCATTATCGACAAGACGCTTGCAAGCCCCATTGAGGCAGAACCCGTCGACGAGTACGAGGCGGTCGGCGTCATTACGGACATCCGGTCGTCGGTCATCGGCGGCGACACCCACTACTATGTAAAGCTGTCGGACGTTCCGGGGTATCTGGATTTCGACGCGGCGTCCGTGCCGACGGCGGTACTGCTGAACGTCGGCGACCGTATCCGCTACCGCTGTGAGGCGTTCGCGGGCGACGAACTGATTTCAGCGTCCGGGTTCGAGTACGACCCCGCCCCCGCAACGCCGACCCCCACCGCCACCGACACGGCACCGGAACCCGTCACCGACACGGCGGCACCTGTCCAACCCGATACGGCAACCCCCGCGCAATAACTGTAACGCCCTCCCCCGCACGACACGGGGGAGGGCAACGCCGAAATGTGAGGTGCCGCAATGAGAGTAAAGTTATCGGACATTTTTGACCTACAAATGGGGAAAACCCCGTCCAGAAACGAGCTTTCTTATTGGGGCGGAAATCACAAATGGGTTTCTATCGCCGACATCAGCGGCGCGGAAAAGTATATCCGCACCACAAAGGAATGTATCACCGACAGAGGCGTACAGGAAAGCGGCATAAAGGCCGTTCCAAAGGGAACTGTCATTATGAGTTTCAAGCTGTCCATCGGCCGGGCGGCGATTACGGCCGAAGATATGTTTACCAACGAGGCGATTATGGCCTTTATTGATAAACATGTTTTGGACATTGACGCCAGTTATCTGTACTATCTGTTCAGCGGCACGGACTGGAGCGCCGGAACGAATAGGGCGGTATTGGGCTTGACGCTGAACAAGGCGGTTCTGTCCCAGAAAGAAATTGAGATTCCGCCGTTAGACGCGCAATTATCCGCCGTCAGAACACTGGATAAAATCAGCGGCCTGCTTGCCCTCCGTAAACGGCAACTTGTCAAACTGGATGAACTTGTTAAAGCCCGATTTGTGGAGTTGTTCGGCGACGTAGTTTGGAATAACCGAGACTGGCCTTTATACCAGTTTTCTAAAATCACAACTTCCCGCCTTGGAAAAATGCTGGACGCAAAACAACAGACAGGAAACTATCAATACCCGTATTTAGCAAACTTTAATGTCCAATGGTTTCGATTTGATTTGGACAAATTGAACGAAATGGATTTCAGTAAAGAGGAACAAATCGAATTTTCACTAAGAGACGGCGATTTACTCGTTTGTGAGGGCGGGGAAATAGGCCGTTGCGCAGTATGGCACAATGAAACACAGCCTTGTTATTTTCAAAAAGCTATTCATAGGGTACGATGTAACAAAAACTATATCATACCTGACTATTTAGCATGGTGGTTTAAGTATAACTGTGACCACGGCGGATTTGCTTCCATTGAAGGAGCCAAAGCAACAATATCGCATTTACCCGGCGCGAAATTAAAAGTGTTGAATGTGGCAGTTCCCCCGCTTGACTTACAAGAACGCTTTGCGGCGTTTGTGGAACAGAGCGACAAATCAAAACTTGCGATTCAAAACAGCGTCGACAAACTGGAAACGCTGAAAGCCGCGTGCATGCAGGCATATTTCGGGTGACAATAGTAAGCCGGACAAGGAAACGGTTCCCTGTCCGGCCTGTTGTTACTCTGCGGCGGCCAGCAATTCGCGGGTGTAGGCGTGGCGCGGACGCGCGAACACGTCCGCCACCGTCCCCTGTTCGACGACGCGCCCCTGTTTCATCACAAGAACCCGGTCACAGAGTTGGTACACCACGTTCAGGTCATGCGAGATGAACAGGAAACTCAATCCCAATTCCTCCCGCAAGGACTTCAAGAGCGCCAATATCTGCGCCTGCATCGTGACATCAAGCGCGGACACAGGTTCGTCGGCAATCAGGAAGCGCGGACGCCGCAACAGCGCCGCCGCGATACAAACCCGCTGGCGCTGTCCGCCCGACAACTCCGACGGCTTCGCGTACAGGCACTCGTCGGGCAGTCCGACGCGCGAGAGCATTTCGCGGACAAGCCGCCGCCGTTCGGGAATGTCCCGCACGCCGTCGAGCCGCAACGGCTCTTCGAGTATCCACGATACCGGGTACGCCGGGTTCAGGGAGCTGTAGGGGTCTTGGAAAATCATCTGCGGGTATTCGGTACGCTGTACGACTTCGCCCCGTTCGGGCTTGACCATGCCCAGTATCACGCGGGCAAGCGTCGACTTCCCGGTACCCGATTCCCCCACGAGGCCTAATATCTCGTTCCGGTACACGTCAAAGGACACGTCGTGCAGGACTTCGTGAAACGTACGCCTCCCGAACAGTCCGCCCTCCCGGTACCCCGCGACAACGTTCCGGAGCGTCAAAACGGGTTCGCGTGTCATGCGCTCTCCCTTCTGCCGTCCCGCGTGGGGATTGCGTCAATTAAACGGCGCGTGTAGGCGTGGCGCGGGTGCCTGAATACGCGTTCGGTGTCGCCCTCCTCCACAATCACGCCGTTTTGCATGACCGCCGCGCGGGCGCAGAGTTTCCGCACAACGCCCAAATTGTGCGAGATAAACAGCATGGAAACGCCGCTTTCGCGGTTGAGCTTCTTTAAGAGTTCCAGAATCTGCGCCTGTACCGTCACGTCAAGCGCGGTCGTGGGTTCGTCCAGCAGTAACAGCGCCGGGCGAATCACCACCGCCGCCGCGATACAAGCCCGCTGCCGCATGCCCCCCGACAACTCGTGAGGCCAACTGTCATAAACGCGTTCCGGGTTCGGGAGTTCGACGGCCGCTAACGCGTCCAGCGCCATTTGACGCCGTTCCGCCTTCGACAAGTCTGTGTGCAAGAGCAGAGTTTCTTCGACTTGCGCCCCGACTTTCATTAACGGGTCCATACAGCTCAGCGGGTCTTGGAACACGACGCCGATTGACCGCCCCTGTATGCCGCGCAAAACGCGGCGGTCAGCGTGGAGCAGTTCCACGCCGTCAAGCAGGATTGTCCCGGAGTAGTCGCAACGCTTCCGGGGGAGAAGTCCCGCGACACTCATCGCCGTGACGGTCTTGCCCGAACCCGATTCGCCCACGAGTCCGACAATCTCCCCCCGTCCGATGGACAGCGACGCCCCCGCCACCGCGTCGCGGTCGCGGTTGCGGAACCGGACGCGCAAATCGTCGATTTTCAACAGCGGCGCATTCATAAAGTTTCTCCTTCCCGGGCGCGCAGTCCCTCCCCGATAAGCCCCACGCCGAAGAGGAACAGTATCATGACGCCGCCCGTCGTCAGCGCGTACCACGGGGCGCGGCCGAATACGCTTTGCGCCTCCGAGAGCATGTAGCCCAAGGACGCGTCCGGCGGCGTCACGCCGATTCCAAGGTAACTCATGGACGCCTCCGCCAAGACGGCGTTGTTAAAGCCGATTGTCAGGGCGCTGAGCAGTACGGGCGTCGTGTTCGGCAGGATGTGGACAAGCATTATCCGGGCGTGGGACGCGCCCATCAGGCGCACACTCTTTACATAGTTGATTTCCCGCGCCTCCGCGAACGCGGCACGCGTCACGCGGGCGAAACTGGGGATAAAGACCAGTCCGAGCGACAGCACGAGATTGACGGGCTTGCCGGGGCCGAGCAGGCTAATCACGACCAGCGCGAGCAAGATACTGGGGAACGCCGTCAGGGCGTCGCCGATGCGGATTAAAATTTCGTCGGCGAGGCCGCCGAAATAGCCCGTGACCGCGCCGAGTACGATTCCGCCCGACGCGCCGATAACGATTGTGGACAGCGCAATCACAAACGACGTTCCCGCGCCCTCTATGACGCGCGAGAAGATGTCGCGCCCGAAATTGTCGGTTCCGAAGATGTGCGCGGCGCACGGCGGGAGAAATTTGTCCGCGCTCATGGCGGCGCTGTCGTAGGGCGTCCAGAAGAAGCCCGCGAGCGTCACCGCCGCGAGAAAGCCGGTCAGAACCAGTCCGGCGCAAAGATAATAATTCCGTTTCATAGTTTCCTTTTCGTAGGGTTCACATCGAAACGCGTTTCAAAGCGGAGAAAGTGTTCCGACGAGAGCCATTTTTTCAGCGTTACGCGTTCTATCGCCTGACGGGCGAAGTCTATCGTCATCCCCACGAAAAAAATCCCGGCGCATACGGCTAAGATTTGCGGAATCAGCACAGGCGAATCCACTCTTTCCGTGAAGCGGCATAAGGTTTTCCATATCCATTGCCGGAGTATTCCATCGTGGAAAAGATAAATCCCAAAAGTAGTGGAAGCCACACAGTTTATCCATGAAACATAAGGAATATTCAGTTGCAGAAACGCGTAAAACGTGCTTACGCTCAGAATCAGCATAGGGATAGTATTAGGCGGCCAGAAATAGGCGATTTCCTGCGTACTCCCCAACGCACGATTCAGCGCGTAAATCACGAAGATTGAACTCACCATAAAGGCGAACGTACCCAGAGCGCAGAGAAGCGGATACTTCATGAAGCGGGACGGCAACGGGTACAGGCGGATATACGCGCCTATGAAATATATAATGAAAAACCATATCAGCCGACTGTAATAGAGACTGCTTTCCGTATTTCCTATGATTAACCCCCAAAAAGTGGGGATAACGCAGTATAGAGATAATAATGTGAATAGCAGACGCCGGAACGTTTTTTCGTCCATGCTTTTGATAAGCAGATTCATATAGGGGCTGAGCAGATAGATGATAACATAGGCCGTGGCGAACCAGTATTGAGAGCGGATAATGGGAAAGGCGCTTCTTTTCAGAACAACCGCAAATCCGGAAAATTGAACCGCCCCGGTGTAAAAGGCGGCAAGATTTCCCAGCAAGGAGTAAAACAATACCTGCGCCAGCAGAAGAAACAGTTTCTTCCATTTAAAATGGCCGTTGACCTGAAAATATCCGCTTATCAGGACAAACAGATTCACGCCCCATTCCCCGAAAAACCAGAAAATCCGCACCGTTAGTATATTATAGGTCAAATATGTGGGCGGGGGGTACAGGAGGAAGCCACTGTGGAAGGCGGCGTGAAAGACGATAATCAGGTACATACTGACAATACGCAACAGTTCCATATTGGATTGTCTTTTAGGCATATGTTTTCACCTCTGTTAAATATCTGCGAGGCGCGGGTCAATGCGGACGTTGATTAAGTCCGCGACCGTGTTCGACGCCACGACCCAAAAGGCCAGTATGACGACGATTGCCTGTACCACCGGGTAATCCCGGTTGGAAATCGACACCACGAGCATACGCCCCAAGCCCGGCACCCCGAAAACCTGTTCCACCACAATGACGCCCGCGACAATCTCGGCCATCATCTGCGCCAGAAACGCGACGGTTGGCGTCAGCGCGTTCTTGAGGACGTGCCGCCGGAGTACGGAACTCCGGTCACTGCCGCGTGAAATCGCCGTCCGGACGTAATCCCGGTTCAGTTCGCGCAGAAGCGTTCCGCGCAACATGCGCACGGTCATGGCGGTACGCGGAACCGCAATCGCCACGGCCGGGAACAGCAGGAAGCGCAACGCGTCCCCCGTCCGGGACAGCCCCGGGAACGCCCCCGGCGTGAACCAGTGCAACGCCACGCCGAACACCCACGAGAGCAACAGCCCCGTGAAGAACGGCGGAACCGACATGCAGAACTGATTCAATAGTGTGTGCGCGACATCGAGCGGCGTACCCGCCCAGCGTACCACCAGCAATGACAGCGGAATCGAACACAGCACAATCAGCGCGAAACTCATGCCGCTTAGCAGTAACGACACAAGCACTTTGTCGCGCAGAAGTCCGCCGACGTTCTGGCGGTACGTCAGGGAATCGCCCAAGTTTCCGGTTGCGAAGCCCGAAAGCCATTCGGCGTAGCGGACGGCGAAGGGGCGGTTGAGGCCGAGTTCCTCCCGGAGTGCCGCGACGCGTTCGGGGGTGGCCTGCGTGCCTAAACGCGCCTCCGCCGCGCTCCCGGATATCCCCGAGAACGCCGCGAAGGTGCAAAGCGACACTAAAAACATCGTCAGCAACAGCGCCGAAAGACGCCGGAACGCGTATTTCATGATTCCCAGTGAAGCCCGTACAGGTCAAGCACGTAAATCGGGTAGAACCGGACGCCCGCCAGTCCGTGCCGAACCGCTAACAGGTCGGCCATGTCCTGAATGTAGACGTTGGCGGCGTTTTCGGTGAGGTTGCGTTCCATGGCGCGGTAGACCTCTGTCTGTTCGTCGTCGTCGGTGCATGCCTGCGCCTGCTGAAAGAGGTTGTCGTAGGCCTCGTTATTGTAGTTGATGAAGTTGTTCCCCGCCGTGGACGTGAAGCGCTCCAAGAGCGCCCGCGCCGTCATGGTCGACGCGTCCACGCCGATGACCGTTGATTCAAAATTCCGCCCGGTGTAGGTCTCACTGAGCCACGTTTCCCACTCCACGGGGAGAATCTCCGCGCGTACGCCGACTTCCTTTAACTGCTCCACGATAACCTGCGCCGTGTCGATATGCGGCTGATAGTTCGAGGGTACGGTAATCGTCATGGAGAATCCGTCGGGGTATCCGGCGGCGGCAAGCAGTTCTTTGGCCTTTTCGGTGTCGTGGGGGTAGTAGTCCGTGAGTGCGTCGTCGAAGTATTTGCTGAAAGCCGGGTACATGCTGGAACCAATCGGGAAGCCGAAGCCGTCAAAGGCAAGGTCGATAATCGCCTGCTTGTCAACGGCGTAACAAAGCGCCTGCCGGACGCGCACATCATTGAACGGCTCCACGGCGTTGTTGAGGTAGAGCGCCTGAACCAGATTCATCGCGCCCTGTTCAATGGCAAAGTCCGCGGTGAGCTGTTGCGCCTGCGTAATGGTCAAGTGCGCGAACAAGTCCACGGCTCCGCTCTGCAAACTCATCAGGATACTGTCGGCGTTCTCGATGACGCGGCAAGTGACCGTTTTGAGCGCCGCCGCGCCGCCCCAGTAGTCGTCGAAGCGTTCCAGAACCACGGACTCCTGCGCCGTACGCGACACGAACCGGAATGGCCCCGTGCCGACTGGCGCGGTGTCCTGTTGGTCGTAGTCCGCCGGGATAACCGCCGCCGTCAGATACGACAAGAACTCGTTCGACGGTTCCGCGAGCCGCAGAATGACCGTCATTTCGTCGGGCGTCTCCATAGCGGTAATGTTCGAGAGCGCGTCCACGGTCACGATATCCGCCGCGCCCGACGTACCCGACGCCCGCTCCAGCGAGTACACCACATCCGCCGCCGTGACAATCGCGCCGTTGTGGAACTTCACGCCCGGCCGGAGGCGGAACGTGTATGCAAGTCTGTCCTCGGAAATCGTCCAGTTCTCGGCGAGCGCGGGGAGGAGGTCTCCCGACGGCGCGGGCTTCACAAGCCCCTCAAACACGTTGAACATGATTTCTTTCGTTCCTGCCGCCACCATTTTGTGGGGGTCAAGACTGTCGAGGTCCTGCGCAATGCCGACGTACAATTCATCGGCGTGCGCGGCTTCCTGTTCGGGCGGGTTTCCGCCGCTTCCACAGCCTGTCAGCAGGCCGCAGAACAGCGCCGCGCCCGCAAGAAGCGCGAGAAAGGTTCTTTTCATGTCGTGTACTCCTTTCCATCACTGCCGCGTAGGGTCAGTGTGACAAAAAGCCCGTGGGGGCGTTCACCCCACAAGGCGGTATTGTACAGGATTTCCGCGTCAATTGCAAGCCCTTTACGCGTACGCGGTTTCTGGCATAATTTGTTTGCCCGACGCGCGGAAAGTATCATTACTTTGCACAAACTTCCGCGCTGAACTTTGAGCAATATGTGAAAAAGAGACACTTTTTTGTTCAAGCGCCCGAGAAAATCGGCAAGGCGATTGACGAAACGCCCCGAAAGTGGTAAAGTGACGTGACTTCTTTGTGAACGCTGACAACGCGGGATAATCGCGCGACCCGGAGAGGCGGCGAACTGCGCGGGGCATGCGCGCAGTTTCACGGAAAGGATATGAGGCCATGTCGGGGGAAATCACGGTCAAGGAGCGGAACCGGAAAGCGGAACTTGCGGCGTTTGCGGCGGCGTTCGCGCTGACAATGCTTGTACTCCGCTTTCTGGATGTCGGCGGCGCGGTACGCGGGGCGGCGGGCGCGGTGACGGCGTATGTAGTGTGCCGGGCGGCGTACGGACGCCTGAACCCGTCCGGGAACGTCCGCCGGATTGCGTGGACGCTCTCCGAGACGGAACTTGTCATAGACGGCGGGGCGATTCCGTGCGCGTCGATTCGGAATGTGTACTGCTGGCCGAACCGCGACGCCTTCGGGCATGAGTACCCCGGGCGCGTGGTCAATATCGAGACCGACCGCAAAAATACGCTTCTGCGTTCGGCCGACACCGACGACGCCGGGCGGGAATTAGAAGCGCTTGTCCGCGCTTTGCGAAAGGCGGAATAATCATGGCGAGCATTCGGGTATTGGAACATCACGTAGCGGAGTTAATCGCGGCGGGGGAGGTTGTCGAGCGCCCCGCGAGCGTGGTTAAGGAACTTGTCGAGAACGCCATTGACGCGCAGAGTAAGACAATCAGCGTGTCGATTGAGCGCGGGGGCATGCGCTGTATCACCGTCCGGGACGACGGAATCGGGATAGCGCCCGGCGAACTCCCGACGGCGTTTCTGCGCCACGCCACAAGCAAAGTACGCTCCGCCGACGACCTCGGCTGTATCGAGACGCTGGGCTTTCGCGGGGAGGCTTTGGCGGCTGTCTGCGCCGTCAGCCGCGTGGAGATACAGACCCGTCAGCGCGGCGCGGAAATCGGCTGCAGGCTGTGCGTGGAGGGCGGCGAGTTCGGAAGCGTCGAGGACGCCGGAACCCCCGACGGCACCGTGATTACCGTCCGGGACTTGTTCTACAACACCCCGGCGCGGCTGAAGTTCATGCGCAAGGACAGCGCGGAGACCGCCGCCATTAACGGACTCGTGCAACATCTGGCGCTGTCACATCCTGACATTGCGTTTCGCTTCGACAAGGACGGCGTGAACGCGTTCCGGACGCCCGGAGACGGAAACTTACTATCGGCGATTTACGCGGCGTACGGGCGGGAATTCGCGCGTTCCCTGTTGCCGATAGAGGGGCGCGGCGGCGACATTGTGGTATCGGGCTTCGCCACGTCCCCGGCGTACGGACGCGGTTCCCGCGCCATGCAGATGTTTTTCCTGAACGGACGCTTTATCAAGTCGCAACTGCTGACGGCGGCCTTGGAAGAGGCGTACCGGAATCAGATGTTGAAGGGCAAATTTCCGGGCTGTGTGCTGTCCGTGACCATGCCCGCGCACATGGTCGACGTAAACGTGCACCCCGCGAAAACGGAAGTCAAATTTTCGCGGGAGCAGGACGTATTCCGGGCTGTGTACCACACCGTGTTGGACGACCTGAACGCGAAAGGCGGCGCTGTCACGCCGCAAGCGCCACAAAAGCCTGTCACGCCGCAAGCGCCACGAAAAAACGTGCCGGAACGCGCCGCGCCGTTTTTCCGGAGCATGGACGCGAAAGCGTACCGTCAGGAGGCCGCGACGAAAAACCGTTTCACGGACGTGGAGACAATCCCCGTACCCGCGACATCGGTGCCAGTGCCGGACATGTTCGCGGCGGCAGTTCCGGACGCGCCGGAACTGTCCATGACGCCGGACACGCTGGAAGTCCCGCCGGGGTTCGCCGACGCGCCGGGATTGTCCGCGGTTCCGGACACGCCCGAACCGTCCGCAGTTCCGGACACGCCGGAAGCGTCCGCAGTCCCCGACACGCCGGAAGCGTCCGCAGTCCCCGACACGCCGAAAAAGCCGTCCATTCCCGGACAGCGCGACATTCTCCCCGAACCCCGTACCGCGCCGTGGCGCATTGCCGGGGAAGTGCTGGCGACGTACATTGTCTGTGAGGACGCGTCCGGGAACCTGTTCCTGATTGACAAGCACGCCGCGCATGAACGCGTCCGCTTTGACGCGTTGCAGGCCGGCGACGCCCCGCCCATGCCGCAGACGCTGTTAAAGCCCGTGGCCGTGGAGCTGTCGCGGGAGGACACCGCGCTGTTGCTGGACAATCTGGAAGCGCTGGAAGCGCTGGGATTTTCGTATGAGGACTTCGGCGGGAATACGTTACTGGTACGCGAGATTCCGTCCGACATCGACCCGGGCGACATTACCGCCACGTTGGAGGAACTGTCCGAGGACTTGCGCGGCGGCCGCAGTACCGCCGAGCGCCGGGAGGCCTTATACCGGACAATGGCGTGCAAGTCGGCGATTCGGGGCGGCGAGGACACGTCGCCGCGGGAATTGCGCGCCCTTGTGGACAAAGTCCAGAGCGGGGAAGTGCGGTACTGCCCGCACGGACGCCCCGTCGCCGCAAAAATCACGAAATTGGAGATTGAAAAACTTTTCAAAAGGGTATAAAATGCGTTGCCATAGCGTGACACGCTGCCGCCCGGGCGGCGGGGCGGATGTTTCAATTGTGCAATGTCTAAATTTTTTCGCCGCGACCCCGAAAAAATCCGCCGATTTTACGAATTATCTTAATGAAATATGCCCATGTCGCGGGAGAGGAGGCGCTGGCATGCCCGAGCCGATAATCTGTGTCACGGGGCCGACCGGCTGTGGCAAAACCGCATTGGGCGTCGCGCTGGCCGAACGCTTCCACGGGGAAGTAGTCTCCGCCGACTCCATGCAGATTTACCGGGGCATGGCTATCGGTTCCGCCGCGCCGACCCCCGGCGAAATGCGCGGCGTCCCACATCACATGATAGCCGTTGCCGACCCTGCGGAATCATGGTCAGTGGCGCGTTACGTGGACGCCGCCGCGCCGATTGTCGACGACATTCTTGCACGCGGGAAACGTCCGCTACTGGTCGGCGGTACCGGGCTTTGGATGGAGGCGCTGCTGCGTCAACACGGATTCGCGCCCGGCAAGAGCGGCGGCCAGACCCGGCGCGCGTTAGAGGACGAACTGCGCCGCGACGGAATCGCGCCGTTGTTGCGCGAACTCCGCGCCGTCGACCCCGACGCCGCCGCGCGGATTCACCCCGCCGACGAAAAGCGCGTCCTCCGCGCCTTGGAGGTCTACCGTGAGACCGGAACCACGATTACGGCGCACAATGCCGCCACGCGTTCCCTGCCGCCGCGCTACCGCGCCGTTTGGCTGGGTCTGCGTTACCGCGACCGCGACGAGATGAAGGCCGCCTTAGACCGCCGCGTAGACCGCATGATGGAGGCCGGACTGCTGGAAGAAGTCCGGGTACTCGCGGCGCGCGTGCCGCGTGACGCCACCGCGCTGCAGGCTATCGGGTACAAGGAACTCCTGCCCGTACTCGACGGCGAAAAGACATTAGCGGATGGCGTCGCGGAGGTCAAACTTCGTACCCGGCAGTACGCCAAACGCCAGTTGACGTGGTTCCGGCGCAACCGGGACATTTACTGGCTGGAACGCTGGGAGGGGCGGGATTTTTCAGAGATAGTCCGAGTTTCGACAGATTATTGCTTAGGGAATGGCGTATGCTAAGAGCGCGGACAGGCTGTCCGCGTCGCGCGCCGTTCCGGACGGACGCCGTACGGGAGAGGTACCCCGTACCGCGTGCGCCCGGTCACGGGGCGACAAACAGAAAAAGGAGTGTTAGACATGCAGAGTAAGGCCAATTTACAGGAACTTTTCCTCATCCGCGCAAGGCGCGACAGAATCCCCGTCACGATGTTTCTCATGAACGGCTTTCAGATGCGCGGCGTCATTGTGGGCTTTGACGCCTGCGCCGTGATTCTCGACAGCGAGGGACGCCAGCAGATGATTTACAAGCACGCCATTTCCACCATTGCCCCGTCCCGCCCCGTCGACCTGACCGAAGAGCGCGCCTTCCTGTAACAGTCCAAACCTACATCACCGGAGCGCTTACACGCTCCGGACTTTCCGTAAAGACAGAGAGGGGTTACCGCCGATGAATATACGCCGCTGGGGGTTCCGCCTGCTGGTGGGGCTTCTGGTACTGTTGTCGTCCGCTTACTTCGGAATCCAGACCTACCGCTACTTCAACGACCCCTTTTCGACCACGGTCGTGTGGCTCTACCGCTTCGAGGAGAGCATGGAACTCAACGGCTGTGTCGTCCGGGAGGAGGCCGCGCTGTCGGTCGACGACGGAACGTTTGTGCGTCCGAGCCGCGCCGAGGGCGAGCGCGTTTCCGTACACGGCACCGTGGCACGGGTCTACGCCGACCAAGACGCACTGCGCATGCAGACGGAGACCGACGCCGTGGAGCGCCGTCTGGAGCAGTTGCGCTACGCGCGGGCGACCGCCACGGGCGCGGAGGTGTCGTCCCGGATGGACAGCCAGATTTTCCAGACGATGTTACAGCACCGCGCCGCGCTGTCGGCGGGGCGTCTCGACCGCGCCCGCGAACAGGGGGCGCAACTCCGCGCCATGGTTCTAAAGCGCGACTATACCCCCGTCGACCTCGACAACCTTGACATGGAAATCGGGGAACTGGAAAGCTCGCTGGAATCCCTGCGGAGCCGCGCCGAAACGGAAGTGCGCAAAATCACGGCGTCGCGCTCGGGGCTGTACTCGTCGGTCACGGACGGCTACGAGGCGCTTCTGACCCCCGCGACACTCCCGCAACTGACGCCCTCCGCCTTCGCGGCGCTTGACCCCGACGAACAAGCGATATCCCCCGCCGGGAAACTCGTCTACGGCGACTACTGGTACTACGCCGCCATACTGCCCATGGAGCGCGTGGAGGAACTGCGCACCCGCGCGGCGTCCGCGTCGCCGGTACTGCGCTTCACGCGGGGCATTGACCGCGACTTTCCGGTGGAACTCTACATGGTCGGCAACGAGGAGAACGGACGCGCCGTCGTGGTGCTGCGCTGCAAGGAGTATCTGTCCGACGTTACGCTGCTGCGGCGTCAAAAGGCGTCGCTGGTCTTCGGGAGCATGGAGGGACTGCGCGTGCCGCGCGAGGCGTTGCGCCTGTTGCCGTCCGAAAACGACGAGGAAAAGCGGCAGGGGCTTTACTGCGTCATGGGCACGGAAGCCCGCTTCAAGCCCGTGGAGGTGTTCTATACCGGGGAGGACTTCCTGTTAGTCCGCGCCACGCCCGACGCGTCCGACGTTCTGCGCGTCCGCGCCGGGGACGAGGTCATCGTGCGCGCCCATGACCTCTACGACGGCAAAATTGTCACCGGGCTTGGGGACATCGCGCGTTGAGTAGAAACAGAACGAAAGGGAAGTGGGACGAATGTCCATTGCGGAAAATATCGCGCTTGTGCGGGAGAAAATCGACGCCGCCGCGCGTGAAACCGGCCGGACAGGCCGTGACATTACGCTGGTCGGCGCCAGCAAGATGAACGACGCCGCCGCCTGCCGGGAGGCCGTCGCGGCGGGCATTGACGCGCTCGGGGAAAACCGCGTGCAGGAAATGCGCGCCAAACTCTCCGAAAACGCCTATGACGGCGCGCCGTTGCACTTTATCGGGCATTTACAGCGCAACAAGGTTCGGCAGGTCGTCGGGCATGTCGCGCTGATACAGTCCGTGGGTTCGGAGGCGCTTCTGCTGGAAATCGAGAAGGCCGCCGCCGCGCTCAATCTCGTACAGCCGATTCTCTTGGAGGTCAACGTCGCCGGGGAGGAGGCAAAGAGCGGCTTCGCGCCGCCGGAAGTCTTCCGCGCGGCGGAACTCTCCCTGACACTGCCCCACGTCCGGACGCGCGGACTGATGACAATTCCGCCTTTCGACGCCGACCGCCCCGCGACTTTGCGTTATTTTCAGGAAGTCCGCGCTCTTTCTGTTGACATTGGGGAAAAATTGTTTCATAATGTGTCCATGGAACTTTCCATGGGGATGAGCGGCGACTATCAGGACGCCGTTCGCGCCGGGGCGACGATGGTTCGTGTTGGCACGGCCATTTTCGGGGCGCGCCATTATGATACAGGAGGGGCTACGTCATGAACATCTTCGAGGAGCTGAAAAAGATTACTCACCCCTACGCCGACGAGGACGACTACCCCTACGCCGACGAGGACGAGGACACCGACACGCGCGGTCGCGGCTCCTATGAGGAACGCCGCCCCAGAGGCGAGGAGCGCCGGGGCAAGCTGGTCAGCATCCCCGCCACCACCGAGTTAAAGGTCATGCTGATGAAACCGGAACGTTTCGAGAACGCCGTGGAAATCGCCGACCACCTGAAAGGCCGCCGCACGGTCGTGCTGAATCTGGAATCCACGCCCCGGGAGGAGGCCAAGCGCCTTTTGGACTTCCTCTCCGGCGTGACCTATGCCGGGGAGGGCAAAATCAAGAAAATTGCCGCCAACACGTACTTAATCACCCCCTACCATGTGGAAATCGAGGGGGACTTGATTGACGAACTGGAAAGCAGCGGCCTGTACTTCTGACCGCTTATCAATCGTAGAGAGGGATACATTATGCTTAAACCACAGGAAATCTCCGGTCACACTTTCACAAAGACCCTCTTGGGCGGGTACTCCGTCTCCGCCGTGGGGGAGTTTTTAGACGCCGTCGCCGAGGACTACTCCGCGCTCCACAACGAGAACGCTACCCTGAAATCGAAACTCAAGGTCATGGTCGACAAGGTGGAGGAGTACCGCGCCACAGAGGAGGCCATGCGTTCGGCGTTACTCGCCGCCCAGAGAACCGCCGAGGGAATCCTGAAAGACGCCGAGACCCGCCGCGACGAAATCCTTGCCAACGCCAGCGACGAAGCGTTAGCGCGCCGCGACGACTGCCGCCGGGAAGTGGCCGAGTTAGAGGAGCGTATGCGCCGGGCGCGTACGGAAATGGCGCGGTTCATCGCCTCCGGGCGCGAACTGTGCGCGCAGGAGATAAAATTTCTGGAACAGTTGCCCCAAATGCAGGTCAATGTGACGCTTCCGGCAGAGGACGAGGCGGAGGCAACGCCCGAACCCGCGCCCGCCGAGCCGGACACAAAGCCCGAACCCGACGCGCCGCATTTGGATGAACTCAAGTTCGGACAGTCGCTCAAAAAGGACTGATAATTGAAACCCATTGGGAAAGTGGGGCAACTTCAGCGATGAGGTTGCCCTTTCATGGTTTGTCAAATTCCCGAAGGAGCGGAAGCGTTATGGAACAGACCCCGCGAACCCGTTTGGAGGATATCCGGCAGCGCTTTGTCGAGGTCGGCATTGAGGCGCTTTCTGCGGAGGAAACATTAGAACTGTTGTTCGGTTACGTTTCCCCGCGGAGGGACAACCGCGCCCTGTCGGAAACTCTCCTGAACAAATACGGCTCCCTTCGGCACCTGTTGTCGTCGTCCGCCAGACAGTTGCAGACCGTGGGCGGCCTGAGCGAATCCGCCGCCGTGTTTCTGGCACTCGTCGGGCAGACCGGACGCCAGATGTTTTTGGAGACCATGGAACACTGTCCGGACATGTTCGCGGAGGCCTGCGACATCGGGCGGTATTTCATGGAACTGGTACGCGGACAGCCGTGGGAAACGCTTCACGTACTCTGTTTGAGCGGGAACACGTTTCTGTCCTGCTACTCGCTCGACGGCGCGGACCCCGTGCGGCGTACGCTGGAGGCCGCGCTGGAATCCGCCGCGGACGGCGTGGCGGTATGCCGCCGTCAGACGGGCGGGCTTGTCGCGCTGTCGGAACACGACCGCGCGCTGTCGCAAAAACTCCGGGCGGCACTCGATACCGTCCGGGTCTCGCTGCGTGACTACGTCGTTGTGTCCGACGACGACTTTGTGTCGCTGTCGGAGACCGTTTCCGGGAACGCTTCGGGAAAGAATGGAGTGATAATCGACTATGCCCCGTTTTGAACTGGTTTCAGACTACAAACTTTCCGGCGACCAGCCGGAGGCCGTGGACGCGCTGGCGCAAGGCATTGAGAACGGTTTGCGGAATCAAATCCTGTTAGGCGTCACGGGTTCCGGGAAAACGTTCACCATGGCGAACGTGATTCAGCGCGTACAGCGCCCGACACTCGTATTAGCCCATAACAAGACGCTTGCCGCGCAACTCTGCGCCGAGTTCAAGGAGTTTTTCCCCAACAACGCCGTGGAATACTTCGTAAGCTACTACGACTACTATCAGCCGGAAGCCTACATCCCCCACACTGACACCTATATCGCAAAAGACGCCGCGACAAATGACGAAATCGACCGTCTGCGGCTTTCGGCGACCTGCGCCTTACTCGAACGCCGGGACGTGATTGTGGTCTCGTCGGTGTCCTGTATCTACGGCCTCGGAGAGCCGGACGACTTCGCAAACCTCGTAATCTCCCTGCGCGTCGGGGCGGAGTTCAACCGCGACGAACTGCTACGGCGTCTCGTCGAAAACCGCTACGAGCGCAATGACGTTGCTTTTGACCGGAACCGTTTCCGCGTGCGCGGCGACACCGTGGAAATTTACCCCGCCTATTACAGAGACCGCGCAATCCGCGTGGAGTTCTTCGGCGACGAAATCGAGCGTATCAGCGAATTTCACCCCGTGACGGGGACGGTCAATCAGCGTTTTGAACATGTGGCGATTTATCCGGCGAGCCACTTCGTGACCACAAAGCCCAAAATGGAACGCGCTCTCGTCCAAATCCGGGAGGAGTTGGAGGAACGCGTCAAGGAATTTACCGACAACAACCAACTTGTGGAGGCACAGCGTATCCGGCAGCGCACCGAATACGACATGGAGATGATATCCGAAATCGGCTACTGTTCCGGCATTGAGAACTATTCCCGGATTATCTCGAACCGCCCGAAAGGTTCCGCGCCCATGACGCTCCTTGACTTCTTCCCGGACGACTTCCTGCTGTTCGTGGACGAAAGCCACGTCACGATTCCGCAAGTACGCGCCATGTACAACGGCGACCGCGCCAGAAAGGAAACGCTTGTGCAGTACGGTTTCCGCTTGCCGTGCGCGTACGACAACAGGCCGTTGATGTTCGGCGAATTTGAGGCGCGTATCGGACAGGCGGTGTTTGTCTCGGCGACGCCCGGAGAGTACGAGCGCGAACAGGCCGACAACATTGTAGAACAGGTCATACGCCCGACAGGCTTACTTGACCCGCGTGTGGAAGTGCGCCCCGTCAAGGGACAGATTGACGATTTGCTCTCCGAAATCAAAGCCCGCGCCGGACGTAACGAACGTGTCCTTGTCACGACGCTGACAAAGAAAATGGCCGAAAATCTCACGGAATATCTGCACGCGTCCGGGGTGAAAGTCCGCTACCTGCATGCGGATGTCAAGACTATGGAACGTATGGAGATTATCCGGGACTTGCGGCTCGGGGAATTTGACGTGTTAGTAGGAATCAACCTGTTACGGGAGGGGCTGGACTTGCCGGAAGTCAGTCTCGTGGCGGTGCTGGACGCCGACAAAGAGGGCTTTCTGCGTTCGGAAACGTCGCTGATACAGACCATGGGGCGGGCGGCGCGCAACGCCAACGGGCTTGTAATCCTGTACGCCGACGAAATCACGAACGCCATGCGCGGGGCAATGGACGAGACGGCGCGGCGTCGCGGGCTACAGGACGCCTACAACAAAGCCCACGGCATCGAGCCGAAAACGATTGTCAAGGACGTGCGGGAAACGCTGAGTATCGCAAAGGCGGCGGTGGGAGAACCCGTCAAGGCGCGGAAGCTGTCCGACGCCGAACGTGACGCCGAAATCCGTAAGCTGGAAAAGGCCATGAAAGAGGCAAGTAAAATGCTGGAATTTGAGTACGCCGCCGCACTGCGTGACCGAATCATTGAGTTGAGAGGCGAAAAATGAGCAAACCAGACAAACGCGCCGCGCTGTCGATACTGACGGGCGCGGCGCTGTGGGGCATTATCGGACTCTGGAACCGCCGACTGTTAGCGGCGGGGCTGTCGCCACGGACATTGTCGTAATACGCAACTTCGGCGGCATGGTGTTGCTGTCACTGGTGTTTCTGGCGCGTGACCGCTCCGTGTTCCGGGTGAAACGCGCCTGCCTGCCGTACTTCTTCGGTACGGGCGTCGTGAGCGTGGTACTGTTCACGGTCTGCTACTTCTCGTGTCAAAAAATATGTTCGCTGTCTGTGGCGTCGGTACTGCTTTACACCGCGCCGTCGTTCGTCGTGGCGCTCTCGGCGTTGCTGTGGCGGGAACCCGTCACGCGTCCGAAACTGCTTGCGCTTGCGCTGACGCTCTGCGGCTGTGCGCTGGTCTGCGGACTGTTCGAGCGCGGCCTGACCGTCACCCCGGCGGGCGTCCTGTACGGACTGGGCGCGGGGTTCTTCTACGCGCTCTACAGTATCTTCGGGCGCTACGCGCTCTCGTCGGCGTCGGCGCTGACCGTCACCGTGTGGACGTTCCTGTTTGCGGGAAGCGCGTCACTGGTGTTTCTGCGTCCGGCGCATATGACGCCGTTACAGTCCCCGGCGACACTCGGCGCGGCCGCCGGACTGGTCGTGTTTTCGACCGTCCTGCCGTACCTGCTCTACACCGCCGGACTTGCGCGGGTCGAACCGGGTCACGCGTCCATTATGGCAAGTCTGGAACCCGTGGTGGCGTCGCTGACGGGCGTACTGGTGTTTCACGAGGCAATCGGCGTCACGGGCGTTGTCGGCGTTGCGCTTGTACTGGCGGGGGTGTACATTCTGCGGTAATCAGAAAAGCCTTGCAATTCTGGCGGAAATTGGGTATCATAGGGGGCGTGACAAGGAGGCCGGTACTGTATGATACAATTCAAACCAGTTACCAAAAGGGACGGGGCGCGACTGCGGCGCTACTACGCGGCGTGTGACTATGAACTGTCCGAATATTCGCTGGGCGGGAAACTCATGTGGCGCGATAAGTACAAATCGCAATGGGCGGAAGTGGCTGGATGTCTGGTGATTCGCAACGAGGACGACGGACACTGGGTGTTTGACTACCCGGTGGCGCTCCCCGGCGGCGATGAGGACGCCGCGTTATGCGCGATTGAACAGGAGTGCTTGTCGAGCGGTGTACAGCTTTGGATTACGGTGGTTCCTGAACGCAAGGCGGCGCAACTGCTGTCGCGCTACCCCTACGCGAGAGTGAGCAATATCCGCAAGTGGCAGGATTACCTCTACGACCCCCGCGACTTGCAGTTATTCAGTGGGCGGCGCTACTCCGGACAGCGGAATCATATCAAAAAATTCCGGGCAATGTGTCCGAACGCGGTATTCCGTCCACTGGGCAAGGACGATTCCCCGGCCATTGAGCGGTTTTGGCGCGACTTCGAGGCGGAGTTCTCCAAGGGCGACAATGCAAAGGCTGTCCGGGAGTTGACGTACTCCAAACGGATGTTGAAACTTGTTGACAAGCCGTGGTTTCTGTCGGGGGGCTTCTTCGACGGCGACAAACTGATTGCGCTGACGCTGGCGGAAAAGTGCGGCGGCACGCTGATAATTCACGTTGAAAAGGCGCTCTACTCGTATACGGGCGTATACCCGGCACTGGTACAGGAATTCGCAAGCGCGTTCGGGGAGGGCTGCCGGATTATCAACCGGGAGGAGGACACCGGAGACAAACGGCTCCGTATGTCAAAACTGCAATACGCCCCGGTACGCCTCGCGCCGAAATACTGCTTTGAACCGCAAAACGAACTCTTACGGCACGTTGCCGCGATTCCCGAACTCAAAACGGCGCGTCTGACGCTCTCCGCGATAACCGAGGACGACATCCCGGCGTATAACGCCCTTGTCCTTGACGAAACCCGGAACCGCTGGTGGGGCTATGACGACGTTGCCGGACTGAAAGACCCCATCACGCCGCGCAGTTTCTACGATGTGGCGGCGCGGGACTTCGAGCGGCGTCTGGCGGCGAATTTCGCCGTTCGTCTGGACGGGCAACTTATCGGGGAGGCGGTGCTGTACAACTTCGACTGTCGCGGGAGCGCCGAATTAGGGTGCCGCGTCAGCGCGGAATACGCCGGGAATGGCTACGGTACGGAAGCATTCGCGGCGGTCGCGGAGTGGGGACTGTACCAAGTCCATTTGAGCCGGGTACTTGCCAAGTGTTTTAAGGAAAACGGCGCGTCCTACAAGATGTTGTCGTCCTGCATGCGGCGCGTGGGGGAGGATGACACGTACTTCTATTTTGAGAAACTGGTCTGAAATTCAGTGTCGGGGGAACAATGTATGGACTTTCAGAAACTGATTGACTATCGCAACCACTACAACCGCTTCAGTACGCGCATTGGGATTGTGCTGGAGGAACTGCGCGAGGGCTACGCGCTGGCGCGGAAAACCGTGGAAGTCGACGACACAAACCCGCTGGGTTACGCGCAGGGCGGCGTTTACTTCACGCTGGCGGACAGCACCGCCGGGTCTGCGGCGCATACGTACGGACACAAGGTCGTCACGCTCGACGCGTCCTACCACTACTACCACGCGGCGGTTCCGGGCGACATTCTCACCGCCGTGGCGACCGAACTGCACCACGGCAAGACGACCGCCGCCTTTGAGGTCAAAATCACCGACCAGCGCGACACGCTTCTTGGAAGCGGGACATTCACGTACTTTCTGTTCCCGGAGGAACTCAATTTACACTAATAAAAAGCCGTCCCATTCCTGCGGGTGGGACGGCTTCCTGATTACTGTTTCGTACTCGTTTCCGGTTCGGGGGATTGTTCGTCTTTGACGGGTTCCGCATTGCGTTTCGGCTTTTTGGGTTCGGCGTCGCGTTTCGGCTTGTCCGTTTCGGCGTCATGCTTCACTTTACCCGCTTCGGCGTTGCGTTTGGGCTTTTGGGGGGCGTTCTTCGGAAGCGCGTCCTTGTCAAGCGTGACCGTTTCCCCGGGCTTCTGCTTCGGACTGTCGCCGGGTTTTTGTCGCGGACTGTCGGCGGGCTTCTGTTGCGGACTGCCGACGGTCTTTTGTTGCGGACTGTCGGCGGGTTTCTGTCGCGGAGTGTCGCCGGATTTCTGCCGGGGAGGGTTCGCGGCGGTTTCCGGTTTCCCGGAGCGCTTCGCGTTCCGGCTCAAAATCCGTGACAGTACGGGCGTCGTGGCGCGTCCGTCCTTCTTGGCGGCGCTGTCGGACGCGCTCTCAACGGCTTTCGGTTCGGCGGCGGCCGACTTCGGAAGCGGCGGCGGCGGGTTCTCGACGCCGTTCATCACGTCGACAAACGCGTCACGCTCCATCGTCTCATGTTCGAGCAGGTACCGCGCCACGGCGTCCAACTGCGTCCGGTGTTCCTTTAGAATCTCCTCACAACGGGTGTACGCGTTCGACAAAACGGCCTTGATTTCTTGGTCAATCTCCGCCGCGACGGATTCGGAGTACACGCGCCCCTGCGCGATACTGCGCCCGATAAAGACCTCATCGTGTCCGGTGTCGAACGCGACCGCGCCGAGGCGGTCACTCATGCCGTAGGAGGCGACCATTTTTCGGGCAATGTCGGTGGCGCGCTGTAAGTCGTTACTGGCACCCGTGGAGATGTCGCCGATACAGAGCTGTTCGGCGACGCGCCCACCCAGCAACGACACAATTTTGTCCTCCATGTAGCGCCGCGACAGAAACGAGCGGTCTTCTTCCGGTAGAGAGATTGTCATGCCGCCAGCCGTGCCGCGCGGCACAATCGAAATCTGGCTGACGGGGTCCTGTCCGGGCAGACTGTACATGACCACGGCGTGTCCGGCCTCGTGCCACGCGGTCAACTCGCGTTCGTGCTGGGGAATTACGCGGCTTCGCTTTTCGGGGCCGGCAATGACCTTGATTTCGGCGGACTTCAGGTCATCCATGGAAATGAACGGGCGATTTTTCCGGGCGGCCAGCAGCGCGCCCTCGTTGACAAGGTTCTCCAAATCCGCGCCCGTGAATCCGGCGGTACCCTGCGCGAGTTTGTGCAAGTCCACGTCCTCGGCGAGCGGCTTGCCCTTGGAATGTACCTGTAGAATCTCCTCCCGCCCCCGGATATCGGGAAGCCCCACGTAAATCTGACGGTCAAAGCGTCCGGGACGGAGTAAGGCGGGGTCGAGAACGTCGGCGCGGTTGGTCGCCGCCAAGACGACGACGCCTTCATTGGACGAAAAGCCGTCCATTTCCACCAGTAACTGGTTCAATGTCTGTTCGCGTTCGTCGTGGCCGCCGCCGAGACCCGCGCCGCGCTGACGCCCCACGGCGTCGATTTCGTCGATGAACACGATAGCGGGGGACGTGCGCTTGGCCTGCTCAAAGAGGTCTCGAACGCGGCTCGCGCCCACGCCCACATAGAGTTCCACGAAGTCGGAGCCGGAAATCGACAAAAACCCGACTTGCGCTTCCCCGGCGACGGCTTTCGCAAGCAGTGTTTTCCCGGTACCCGGAGGCCCCACGAGAAGCACGCCTTTCGGGATACGCGCCCCGAGTTGCACATACTTTTCAGGGTCTTTCAGGAAGTCCACGATTTCCGAAAGCTCCTCTTTCTCCTCGTCGGCTCCGGCGACATCCTCGAACGTAATGCGCTTGTCGTTCTCGGAGAGCGTACGCGTACGCGCCATGCCGAAGCGCGCCATTCTGTCGACGCCGCCGCCCATCATCTGCCCGCGCCCCGACATCATATACCACATGACGCCAATCATCAGCGCGGCCAGCCCCCACGGCATGAGCAACTGTAGCCAGTCTGTGGAGTGGTCTTGGTGATAGTTGTAACTCTGGATAATGCCGTTCGCGTACTGCTCCTCCACAAGCGGGTTGAGGTCGTTGTAAAAAAGCTGGAAGTCGTAGAGGTCGTAATGCACGACTTTACTACCGTTGAGTTCCTCGCGCAGATTGAGCGTCAGCGTGTTGTCCTCCACGACAAAGGACACCACTTTTTCCTGCATGAACAATTGACGGACGCGGGAATACTCAATTTCCGGCCGGGTGTTGTTCAACTGCCAGACCCAGCTCAACAGCAGAGTGGCCAGCAGTGCCACCAACAGCACACTGAAATTACTGCCTCGTCGTGTCAAAAAAACCCCCCCTTTTGTGAGTGAACGTCTTAGGATTCGTAGACCTCCGGTTTCAGGATTCCGATGTAGGGCAGATTGCGGTAGAGCTGGGCGTAGTCGAGGCCGTAGCCCACCACGAAGGCGTCCGGCACGGTGAAGCCGACGTAATCGGCGCTAACGGCCTTCTGGCGTCCGGACGGCTTGTCCAGCAGGGTGACAATGGTAATGGACGCCGCGCCCTTGGCCTTGAGGTACTCTTGCAGAAACGCGAGTGTGTTGCCGGAGTCGAGGATATCTTCCACGATAATCAAGTCCCGCCCGTGAATGTCCTGTTGCAGGTCGTGATTGATACGGACGCGGCCGGAGGATTTGGTGGCGTTGGCGTAGGAACTGACCGCCATCATCTCCAAGTCACAGCGGAGCGGACAGGCGCGGATAAGGTCGGCCAGAAACAGTACGGAGCCTTTCAGGATACCGACAAACAGAGGTCGTGTCCCGGCGAAGCGCTCGGCGATTTCCTCGCCCATTTCCCGGACGCGTTCCCGGATTTGTTCCTCTGTATATAGTACCTTTAAAATGTCATTTGTCAACTCATTTTTCATAAATCATGGCCTCCATTTCAGAAATTTTCCGTCATTTCCCACAAACTGGATATTTCACGCGGATAAAGCGGCATTCGGGGCTGTCGGGTACGAAAGCCGCGTCCGTGCCGATACGCCATACGGCCGCGAGGCGTCCGGCGACGTAGAACGCCGGGAGCGTGTCGCGTTCGCGCAGGGAAATTCGGCGGTCGGCGCAAAGACGTTTCACGGTGCGGCTTCCGTTGCTTCCCGGGAGCGTCAAGCGTTCCCCGGCCGGACACGGCCGGACGGTGACAGTATCGTTACCCGCGCGGAGTGCAAGTCCGGTTTCGTCGGCACGGTCTAATAACGTCAACTCGTAGCCGCCCCAGCGGAGCGGGATACCCGGTACCAGCGTCCGTTCCCCGGAGGCGACCGGACGCGTTTCCAGCACAAGCCAGCCGTCGCGTACCGCCGCCGTCACGCCGTGCGGCAGGTCGACGCGTTTGCCGGAGGCGCTGTCCAGCAGGTTCAGCGCCGCGCGGAGATGTGCCGCCCCGACATCCTTTCGCCCCGCGCCGATACGTTCCAGCAAGTCCAGCAGAATCAGCGGGCGCAGTTCCGGCGGCGCGTCCGACAAGTCCCGGACGGGCATTGCCGCGAATCCGGTACGCGTCTCGGCGCGTGCCATGTGCCGCCGCGCCTCGGCCTCTATCGACGCGTGGAGCAGTGCGGCGTGTCCGCCGGCCGCGCACAAGTGTTCCTCGGCTTTCGGGTTCAGGCGTCGCAACAGCGGCATGACCTCCAGCCGCAAGAGGTTTCTTGACGCCGCGCCGGGGTCGGCGTTCGTCTCGTCCTCGACATGCGGAATGGCGTGCTGGGCGGCGTACGCCTCGATTTCGGAGCGCGGCACGTCCAGCAGTGGCCGGACAATCCCGCCCTGTTCGTGAGACATTCCCGACAGCCCGCGCAGACCCGTTCCGCGAATCAGGTGCCACAAAATGGTCTCGGCGTTGTCCCCGGCGTGGTGCGCCACATAGATACGGGCGATTCCGCGCTTTTCGGCCTCCGTTCGCAGAAAGGCATAGCGCAGTTTCCGGGCGGCCTCCTCGACGGACAGCCCCTCCCGCGCCGCGTACGCGTGAACGTCCCCGCCGCCGCTGACAAACGCTATTGCGTGTCCGGCGCACCAGTCGCGCACAAAGCACTCGTCACGGTACGCCGTGGGGCGTAAATGGTGGTTATAGTGCGCGGCGGTGACGCTTCCGCCGTGTCGGGCGCACCAGTCCCGCAACAAGTCCAGCAGTACCATAGAATCCACGCCGCCCGACACGCCGCACAGCACGCTTTCCTCGGCCTCGGGCAGCCACCCGGAAATGTCACGCATATGGCAACGCCTCCTGTCACTCGTCCTCGCGGCGCTCTAACGTGGCGAACATCGTATACTGTGGCATCCAGCGCAGTTCGACAGTCCCCGTCTCGCCGTGGCGGTTCTTCGCTACGATACACTCCGCGATGTTGTGCTTTTCGGAATCCTCGTTGTAGTAGTCGTCGCGATACAGGAACATCACGATATCCGCGTCCTGCTCGATAGCGCCCGATTCGCGCAAGTCCGACAGTTGCGGGCGTTTGTCGTCGCGCTTCTCGTTGGCGCGGCTCAACTGACTGAGGCACACCACAGGCACGTCCAATTCCTTCGCCATGATTTTCAGCATGCGCGACATGTCCGACACGACCTGTTGTCGGTTCTCGTTGCCCCGCGAACGGTTCCCGCTCGAACTCATCAATTGCAGATAGTCTATCACGACAAGCCCCAGATTATCAAGGCGGCGGCACTTGGCATTCATGTCGGCGACGGTCAAGAGCGGGTCGTCGTCCAGCAGAATGTCCATACGGCTCAACGTCACGACGGACGCGGCGATTTTCTCCCAGTCGGCCTCGTCCAGTTCCCCGGTTTTCAGGCGGTAGTTGTCCACGAGTGACTCCACCGACAGAATACGCGTCGCCAACTGTTCCTTGGACATCTCCAGCGAAAAAATTGCAACGGTCTTTTCGGTACTCCGCGCCACGTTCAGCGCCACGTTCAGCGCCATGGACGTTTTGCCCATCCCCGGACGCGCCGCCAGCAGTATGAGGTCGGAGCGGTTCAGCCCCATGATTTTCCGGTCAATCGCCGAAAGCCCCGTGGACAGTCCCGGCAAATGGTCTTCGGTCTCGCTCATCTCGCCCAGACGGTCTAAGACATCCGGCAGAACCTGTTTCAGCGGCACGAGGCCTTTCGCGCCCTGCCCCTTGCGGATAGCGTAAATTCTCTGTTCGGCGGCCTCTAAAATGGCGCGGGCTTCCCCGGTTCCCTCCTGTACCAGCGTCGTAATTTCCGACGCCGCCTCCGCCACGGCGCGCAGCAGCGCCTTGTCCGCGACAATCCCGGCGTACTCCATGACGTTCGCGCTCGTGGGCGTAATCTCCATGAGTTGCGCCAGATAGGAGCG
Organism: Oscillibacter sp.; assembly: GCA_017526785.1. Taxonomy (GTDB): domain Bacteria; phylum Bacillota; class Clostridia; order Oscillospirales; family Oscillospiraceae; genus Oscillibacter. The sequence goes on from JAFXQV010000004.1 coordinate 77,042, forward strand.
CGTCGTCGTCTCGTCATAGGTTTCATTTTTATTTTTCTGCTTCCGCCGATTTTTCCGCATTTCCTCCGCGACGGTAATGCCGTCGATGGGGCGGGAGTAGGAGAACATGGTGTAAATGGTCTCGAAAATCTCCTTGTTCGTCTCCAAATAGAAGTCCGCCGGACGGAGCTTTTCCATGACCAGTTTCACACAGTCCGGGTCAATCAGCATGGAGCCCAACACGGCCTGTTCGGCCTCGACGGAGTGCGGTGCCTGCCGGAGCAGCAAATCTTCATTTGCTATGGTGAATCACCCCCGGGACGCGTCATTTCTGCTCGTAAACCGCCACATACACGGTTCCGCTAATTTCAAAGCCGAATTTCGCCTTGACCTCATAGTTTCCAAAGGCCTTGATGGGGTTCTCCAAGACCAGCTTCTGGCGCGGAATCTCCACGCCGTACTGCTCTTTCAGCGCGTCGGAGATTTCCTGCGTGGTGATGGAGCCGAACAGTTTGCCGTTACTGCCCGCCCGCGCCGTCATGCGCACCTGACAGCTTTTGAGTTTCTCGACGGTGGCTTCCGCCTCGGCTTTCAGGCGGGCTTCCTCGGCCTTTTGCGCCTTTTCCCGCATTTTCATGGTGTTGATGGTGTCGGCGGTCGCGGGAAGCGCGAGTTTGCGCGGGAGCAGGTAGTTCCGGGCGTAGCCCTCGGCGACTTCGACCATTTGCCCCTTTTTGCCCTTGCCGCGTACGTCCTGTTGCAAAATGACTTTCATGGTGGTTTCTCCTTATCAAATCAATGAAAATTTCTATGGACTGTTTCAGGTTCCTGCGGGTACCTCTTTCGACACCGCCGGGGCGGCCGGACGCTGATGGGAATCCAGCAGAAACACCGTCAATGTATGCGCCTCCTTGGCGAAAACCGTGTAGGCGTTGGGGTCGTCAATGGGGTGTGTGTCCACGCCCAGAAAACACCCGTCGGCGTCATAGGACGCGATAAACAGCGTACTGCCCTTTTCCGGCTCGCCCCCGACATCCACAGTCACGCGCCCATTGGCGATACTCAGACTGACAATGGTCGCCGTGGAAACGGGCGGCGCTTCTCCGTAATGCACTTCAATGTAGTTACGCTGTATCATGTCGGCGAAGTCGTTCTTGCTGACGGCCTCCCACTGCATGATGTTCCCGGCGTAGTACACGTTTTTCAGGGCGGGACAGTTCGTAAACGCGCCTTTCTTGATAGTCTTCACGCTCTCCGGAATCACGACGTATTCCAGCCCGATACAGTCCAGAAATACGCCCTCCTCGATAGTGGACAGTTTCGGGGGCAGTTCGATGGATGTCACCCAGTTACAGCCTTTAAAGGCCTGTGAGGCAATTTTCGTCACATTCGGGGGAATCGTGTAATCCGTCAGCGCGGAACAGCCGGAAAATGTCTCCTGCCCTATAGTTTTGAGCGTTTCGGGAAACACAACCGTTTTCAGGTTCGTACAGTCCTTGAATAAATAGGCTTTTGTCTCGGTAAATTTGGTTTCTCCGGCCTGAAAGTCCGTCAGCCGGGTACACTTGGAAAAGGACGCCTGTCCCAGTTTGGAAACGGTTTTCGGCAGGGACAGATTCTTGATTGCGATACAGCCTGTGAAGGCGTAGTTGCCGATTTCCTGTAGCCCCTCCGTCCACGCGATATCCGACAAATACTCGCAGTTGGCAAAGGCGGAATCCCCAATGACCTTGAGCGTTTGCGGGATGGTGACGGCGGTAATCGTCTTGCAGTCGCAGAAGGCGTAATTGCCGACACGCGTCACGCCCTGTTCAAAGTTGACTTTCTGGATGTCGAGACGGTAGTTCCGCCACGGTATCACATTCCCGCTGGAATAGTTCGCCATAGCGCCCTTGCCGCTGATGGTCATGACGCCGTCCACGTCGAGCCGCCACGCCATACCGGTTCCGCACTCGCCATAGGCTTTTGTCGTCGCCAGTAGCGCGGCCTCGTCCGGCGGCGCTGTGGCCTCGTCCGTGAAGTCCTCCGGCGGCGCTAAAAAGGCGGCGCTGTCCGTGGAATCTTCGGGCGGGGCGTCGGCGGAATCTTCCGGCGGCGGAGCCAAAAAGGCGGCGTCGTCAGCGCGTACGGGAATCATCAGAAGCGTCAGAAAGAGAAGCGAGAGAACGGGAACCAGAAAATTTTGCTTTTTCATAGTAAAACCCTCCTCATTTCTTGAAATAGGCGTCTATCGAATCAGTTAAACGCTTGCGGGTATCGTCGACGGTCGCATTGGGAATCCGGCACCCGGCGACGGTGGAGTTTCCGCCGCCGCCTAACGGTTCCAGTACCATTTGCACATTGACATCCCCCATGGAACGCGCCGACAGCATGACCGCATCCCCGATACGGTAGACCACGAAAGAGGCCTGTACGCCCTTTAGCGTCAGCAGTTCGTCGGCGGCCATGGAGGCCGTTACGCGGTCAATACCGTCCTCGTCCACGGCGGCAATCGCTATGTCGCCCCGGTAGAGTTCGGCCTGCCGGATGATTCCGTAGCGGGCGACCATTGTCTGCAAGTCACTCTGGAAGAGTTTCTGTACGTCCTCGGTATCGGCTCCCGAACGCCGCAAAAACGCCGCCGCCTCGAACGTACGCCCCCCGGTACGTTGCGCGAAATGTTTCGTGTCGAGTACGATTCCGGCCAGAAGCGCTTCCGCCTCCTCTTTCAAGAGGTCGTCGGGGTTGACCATGTACTGTAACAGCTCCGTGACGAGTTCCGACGCCGACGACGCGTAAGGCTCGTGGAAGCTGAACGCCGGATTTTCGATGTACGTCGCGGCGCGGCGGTGGTGGTCAATGACCGCCACGCGGTTGCAGGATTCCAGAATATCGGGACTCTCGACCATTTCCGGGCGGTTGGTGTCCACGACGACCAACAGCGTCCCCGGACGCATGCGCAGGAAGGCCTCGCCGGGGTCGAGAAACACCCCCTCGTATTCGGGCAGTACGCGGAGCTTGTCAAACAGGCTCCGGGCGTTGGTCTGGTCGGCGTTGATAACCACATGATGTTCTTTCCCGCGCTTCCGCGCCGCGCAGCAGACGCCCGCCGCCGCGCCCACGGCGTCCATATCGGAGAACGTATGCCCCATGACGTAGACCTCTTTCGCGTCGGACATCATCTCGCTTAGCGCCGTGGCCATGACGCGGGATTTGACTTTCGTCCGCTTCTCGGCGGTCTTGGAGCGCCCGCCGTAAAAGTCGAAATCGACCTTGTTCCGGACTACGGCTTGGTCTCCGCCACGGCTGAGCGCCATTTCCAGCGACACGTTGGCGGTCTTGTAGAGTTCGGCGACGTTCTCCGCGCCCACGCCCACCCCGATAGACAACGTGGCGCTGATACTGTCGGCCTTGACTTCGTGGATGGTGTCCAGAATCGAAAACTTTTCCTCTATGAGATGCTCGTACCACGCTTCCTCAAAGATGTACAGGTAGCGGTCTCTCTGCGTACGGAGCAATAGGCCGCTTGACGCCCAGCGGTTTAACCTTTCCTCGAACTGCGCCAGTAAGGCGCTTCTCTGGACTTCCGGACAGGCCTTTAACAGGTCTTCGTAATTGTCCAGCACGATGATTGCCACTACGGGGCGGTTGTCCTCGTACATCTTGCGGAGCGCGTCGGCGTCGGTGGTGTCAATCCAGTACGTGGTGGCAATCAGATTCTGTTCGCCTTTGCCGCGCGGCCGGGTCATGCTTCCGAACACCCGGAAACGGCGGCCGTTGATTTCGACGCGTTCGGGGGCTTCGCGCTTGCCCTCCAAGAGCCATTGCACCTGAAACCCCGGCGCGGCGTCGCGGATGAGCGTTTCAAAGAGGCCTTCCCGAATGCCCGTCAGTTGCAGGAAACTTTCGTTGCTCCATATGATTTCTTCGGTGTCGGGGCGGAGTACCATGGTCGGCAGGGGGGAATTGATGAGAGAGGACTTCCCCGCCGTGTCGACGCTTCCGGTCAGACTGTCGATGTATTGCAGGACGCGGGCGCGGCGCTGATTGTTCCCGCGCTGGAAGAAATAGTAAAGTATTCCGGATACCAGCAGTTCAAAACCCGCCAGTGCCGGGCTGACCGTCAAAGCCAGTGCCGCGAACAGCAGAAGAAAGAGAAAGTACAGCCTCATATTCGGTTCCAAGAGCCGGGACAACGGATTTTGTTTCATAACGGCCTCCCCATTCCGCGCACACCTCGCGGGGATTGCCACAGTATATCATTTTCCGGGCGGGTTCGCAACCGCTTTTTTGGGGCGTTTGCGTGGAAAGAGAGACTTTTACTCCGATACATTCTCCGTGGATTGAGAGAGGCGCGCAGGCACACACAGCGCCTTATTTGCCTTTTCAAATTTTTTGATATTGGGGCTTGACTTTTTTAAATTCTCTGGTATAATTGTATTGTTGTCAGTTGGTGGAACTGAATATTATGTCGTGGAGAAGTCGCCTAGTTGGTCGAGGGCGCATGATTGGAAATCATGTAGGCTCCTAAAGGGTCTCGAGGGTTCGAATCCCTCCTTCTCCGCCAGAAAAGAAGGGTTGAAATGATACCACGCTGGTGTCGTTTCAACCTTTCTTTTTGTTGCGATTTACGGGTTTTTCGCTTTTTCAGAACGATTTTACGCTGTCCCACACGGTTTCCCAATTCGCGCCAAACCAGCCCGTTTCCCTCCGAGCGGCTGTATGCGAACCCTATCCGGAGCCGATGATTTCGCTACGATTATGTCATTCATCGGTTCCGTTAAAAAGCACGGCATCAATGTTTTCACCGCTGTAAAGGATGCCTTTCTGGGCAATGCTTACGGCGTCCTTTTCCCTGCCCTGATTGAATAGTTACAAGTAATTCGGGCGAAAATACGCCCTTTCGGGTGCGGCGGCAGAGTGTGAGGCGCATTATGAAAACAAAAGCGGTTCGGATTCACGGAAAAATGGAATTGCGTCTGGAGGAAGCGGTATTTCGCGACAACCTCAGTCCGCTTAAACGACTGCTTCCGCTTCGTTGTCACGCTTCAGCCTCCATCCCGGACAGGCCGCTTGAATGGCGCTGTCCACGCCGTCACGGAAAGCGGCTTCTTCCGCCTCCGTCCGGCGCGGTGTGTGTACCCGCACAGTTCCGCCGCGAACCTGCGTCTCCGTGACATCGTAGGCCGCGTGGCGCGGCGTCCATCCGCTGGGATATCCCCTGTCCATAGAATCACCACCTCGTTTCCGTCAAGCGGCGTATGCCTTTCGGTAACATCATATGACCTTCCTTTCTGTTCCTTGCCCGTCAATCGCCCCTTGACGCCCCCGCCGGAATGTGGTATCATAATCGGCGTGGAGCTGGTAAATATTGGCACAAAGTACAATGTGGGTACGTCGTGATACAGCGCCTGCCGGGAGAACCAGTCCCGGCGGGCGTGTATTTTTGGGAAAGGAGGCTGGCGTGTATGGAACTGTCGGGATAGTGGCGGCTATGTACCTGCGCAAGAGCCGCGCCGAGGAGGGCATGGACACGGCGGAGATACTGCGGCGGCACCGTGAGACGCTAAACGAGTTCGCGGCGCGGAACGGCATCCGGGTGCGGGAAGTCTTTCAGGAGGTGAAGTCCGGCGGGAGCCTCTACGCACGCCCGGAGATGATACGGCTTTTAGAGGCCGTGGAGGCCGGACGCTATCAAGCTGTACTCTGCATGGACATTGACCGCCTGTCCAGAGGTGAGACGTGGGAGCGTGGACAAATCTGGGCGACGTTCAAAAGAGCCGGGACGCTGATTGTCACGCCGGGGAAGACGTATAACTTTTCCGAGGAATCAGACGAACTCATGGTGGAGCTTCGCGGCCTGTTCGCGAATTACGAGTACAAAAAAATCCGAGAGCGCCAGCAGCGCGGCATAGCGCGCGCCGTTCAAGAGGGGCAGTTTCTTGCCCCGACGCCCTACGGATATCGGAAACGTGTCATTGACCACAGACACACGCTGGAAATTTACGAGCCGGAAGCAAGGTTTGTCCGCATGATGTTCGACTTATACAGGTCTGGCGTCGGAAGCGACGCGATAGCGGCACGGCTGAACGAGGCCGGAGCGCGTCCGCGTCGGGCGGAAGTGTTCAGTAAGACGGCCGTGTTTAACATCCTGCGAAACCCTGTGTACGCGGGGAAAATCGTCTGGAATCAGACGCAATGGACTGACGGAAAACGCCGGAAGCAGGCTCTCCCGCGTCCGGAATCCGAATGGACGGTCACGGACGGGATTCACCCCCCGATTATCAGTCAGGAACTCTTTGACGAGTGCAAGGCTATTAGGAAAGCCCGCTGGCGTCCGGCGTGTTTCGACGGCACGATAAAATCTCCGCTCGCGGGGCTTGTCCGCTGTAAGCGTTGCGGGAAGTATATGCAGCGTCAGCAGAACAGCGGATATTACTATCTGCGCTGTAGTCGGCGGCGTTGTTCCACGCTGGCAAACTATGCGGATGTGGAAAGGGCTGTCATTGAGGGTTTGCGGGACATCCTATGCGCGCTTGAAATGGAACCGGGTCAACAGCCCGCTGACGCGCTGGCAAAGGCGCAGGCGCGCCTTGCGTCGGCGCGGAACTCCATTGCGGCGGAGAAGCGGAAACAGGCGCGGCTTTACGATTTTCTGGAAAGCGGCACATACTCCGAAGCAGTCTTCCGGGAACGGATGGACGCCGCAAACGGGCGCATGGCCGCGCTGAAATCACGGGAGAAGGAGGCGTTGCAGGAGATGGAAAGGCTTTCCGCGCAAGATAAAAGAAAACAAGCCGATGGAATCCACGCGCTTTTGCAAGTCTATGAAAGCGCGGACGGTGCCGGGAGAAACGCCCTCCTGCAGGGGGTTGTGGATGTAATCTGGTACGAGCGCAACGGGCGCGAGCCGTTTGCTCTCGAAATTTTTTTGAAGTGATTTGGTTATGTCGTGCAATAGATACCTAACTCTTGAATGGCGAAATCAAGCGCCATGAGTTCGACGAGGGCGGTATTGTTTAACTGTGTCCGCCGCTGGATAGCCTCTTTGAATGGCAGATTCAGTCCGGGGAAGAGGGTACCGGTTTCGAGTGCCTCCATACGGCTGTATCGAACCGGGTTTTTGCCCTGCATGGGGACGTAGGGAAAGACCATGGGGGCGCACTGGCCGGGAAGAGCGCCGCGTTCGACGCCGCAGGACGACGGCGCGGGCATGCGTTCCATAGTCTCCGGCACGGGTACGCGTACGGTATCCGCTTCCGCGGCTTCCAGCGTAACGGGCGTGGCGGGTGCATAATCGGATGTTTCCGAATTGGAAGATTTCTTTTTCGCTGTGTTTTCCATTGTCGGTGAATGCCTCCTTTGACAGAGAATCCGCGTCGCGACGCGTTCTCTCCATTCTATGCCAAAGCGGAGAACATGTGAAAGCGACAGAGGGGACAGAAACTGCCCCCTCTGTTTTCAGGACAACAGAGCGTTGATGTCCTCTACTTCCAAGTCCTGCAACGCCCAGTTGACGCCGTAGCCGACGACTTTTGCCAAGTCCCGGACTTGCGCGTCGATATCGCGCGGCGTCACCATGAGGCCGTCGTGACCGTTCCGCAACGCCGTTTCGTCGAGTTCGTGTCCGTGTTCCTCCAGCAAGTCCGCCGCCAGTGTCACGGCGTCGACAACCGTCGGCACGCCAATCGCGAGAACCGGCACGCCGACGCTTTGTCTGTCCAGCGCGGCGCGGTGGTTGCCGACGCCGGAACCTGGCAAGATTCCGGTGTCCGACAACTGCACCGTGTTGCAAAGGCGCGCCCTGCGGCGGGACGCTAACGCGTCAATGGCAATCACGAGCGCGGGGCGTATCCTGTCGACGAGCGCCCGGACGGCTTCCGCCGTCTCGACGCCCGTGGTACCCAGTACGCCCGTCCGGAACGCCGCCACGGGGCGGAATCCCGCGAACTGGCGCGGCATCGCCTCAATTAAATGCCGCGTGACCAGCACGCTTTCCGCCGCCAATGGCCCCACGGAATCCGGCGTCATGTCGGGGTTGCCCAACGCGATAACCAGCGCGGCACCGTCCGTTTCGGGAAGAAGCGCTTTCAACGCCCGTCCGGTTGCGCGTACGGCGCGGGCGAAAAAGTCCGGCGTACGCTTCCAGTACGCGGTCAAGTCCAGCGTGACGTACGTCCCGGCGGGACGCCCTAACGCCTGCTCCCCGCGCCTGTCCAGTATTTCTACTTTCGTGACCGGATAGCCCTCCGATTTGCGCTCCCGCGAACGGACGCCCGTCAAGCGCGTGGTGGCTTCGGCGCTCTCGCGCCAGAGTTCAAAGGCTTCCAGCGCCAAGTCCGTGCGTCTGTTGACCATGGCCGCGCTCCTTCCGTGGCGGTGTTCGCCCGCCGCGAGGGTATCTTGTGCGGGAACGCGGCGAAACATGCGCGGGAAAATATGGAACGTCCCCGGCACGTAATGGCAGAACGTGCCGGGGACTGTCTGTGAGGGGAAAAAGGAGGTATCAAGGAGAGTTAGTTTTAACTAACAATGATAAGATACCACATTTTGAGCGGCTTGTCAAGAGGAAATTTTTTCCGCGCCCGAAAAAGGCACGATTCCCGCCAGCCAAAGCGCGTAACAGGTCAGGCCAAGCAGAATCAAGCAGAACGCCGTCAAAAACAGCAGGCTTGCCGTTCCGCTATGCGCCGCGAAAATCTGATAGCTGACATCCACGCAGGCATGCGCCAGAATTACGGACACGATATCGCCGCTTTTGAGGTACACCGCGCCCAGAAACAGCCCGATAACCACGGCGTATCCGGTCTGTAACAGCACGTCCGGCGGGGACATTCCGGCGACGTTCGTCAGGTGTGCCGCGCCGAACAACAGCGCCGAAAGCCATAATGTACGGGCGTCGGCGTTGTTCGCGGCGCGGAGTTTCGCGATTGCGACGCCCCGGAAGATAGCCTCCTCGAACACGGCGGGCGCGAGACCCAGCAGCAACACATAAGGCAATTCCGCCGCGCCGCGCAACGGCATTCCGGCAGAGGCGTTCAGGGCGACGTTGTACAGCGCGACGCCCAGCGCCGGACATGCCCAGCGGAGGCCGCGCAGTGACTGCCGCCACGCGATACCGCGCCGGAACCGCGCCAGCAACGCAAGCCCGACGACAATTCGCGCCAGCGCCCCGGCGGCGTCCTCGTCGAGACCGGACGCGGTTCCAAGGATATACAGCGGAACCGCCGCCAGCAGTCCGGCCAAGAACACAAGCGCCGTGAACAAGACCGGGTGCCGCGTCATGACTTGTCCTTTTGCGCCGTCACGGTCGCCTTGCCGATGGTGTCGTGAAAGACAAAATGTGCCGTGTACTGTCCGGCGTCGGCCTCGAAGTCGAGACTGCCCTTGCCCTCGACGCCATTCTGCCCGAAAGCGGCGTCAGAGGTCATGTCCTCGACGCTGGGGAGGTTCTCCACATCCATATTTTCGTAAGCGTTCGCGGCGTCCTCGTCGGCGTTGAAGTAAACGTCGAAACTGCCCGCGCTCAGCGCGTACTCCATGTGGATGTGTTCTCCTTCGCCGACGGTCAGAAAGCCGGAACCGGAGAAAAGCGGCTGTCCGGCCTTGCCGTTCATGATGATGGTGTTCCGCCCCGCGTAGGTCGTGACGCCGGTAATGTCGCCGCCGCGGTGACGGTACAGGAACAGCCCCGCCGCGACAATAAGCACAATGGCGGCGGCGATGATAATCGTTTTTTTCTTCATGATACAGCCTCGTTTTCTATAAATTGCGATTTTGCGAAGGTTCCCTTGCCGCGCCATTGTACCGCTTTCCGCGCCGTTTGTAAATAACATTTTGGTGACAAAGCCGTGACAACCCGCTTGCGGTTTTGCGCGGCATGCGGTATACTGTGGGAAACACGGACGGGAGGCGGAACAAGTGAAACTCATGGTGCTTGACGGGAACAGTATCCTGAATCGGGCTTATCACGGCGTGGCTCCTCTGATAACCAAAGAGGGACTGCATACGCAGGCCATTTTCGGCTTTCTGAACACGGTTCTCCCCATTGAAAACAGGCAGAGGCCGGAGGCGCTATGCGCGACGTTCGACGTACACGCGCCGACATTCCGCCACAAGGCCGACGCGGCCTACAAGGCCAACCGAAAGCCCATGCCCGACGATTTGCGGGAACAGGTTCCGGTATTGAAAGAGGTTCTCGACGCGCTGAACATCCCGCGCTATGAGTTGGCCGGATACGAGGCCGACGACCTGATAGGCACCATTGCGCGGCGGTGTGAGGCGTCGGGCTGGGAGTGCGTGATTGTGACCGGAGACCGCGACATCCTACAGCTCATCAGCGACCGCGTGACGGTCTTACTGCTCTCCAGAGCGGGACCCGTTGAGATGAACCCGGCGACGTTCCGGGAGAAGTACGGCTTCCCGCCGGAGAACATCGTAGACCTGAAAGCGCTTATGGGCGACGCGTCGGACAATATCCCGGGCGTCGCGGGCGTCGGCGAAAAGACCGCCTCCGCGCTGATACAAGAGTATCAGACCATTGAAAACCTGTATCGGCGTCTGCCCGACATCGACGCGAAACCCGGCGTCATAAAAAAACTGACGGCGGGCGCGGACAGTGCCAGACATTCCTACTGGCTGGCGACAATCAAGACGGATGTTCCCATAGACTTCGCGCCGGAGGCGAATCTTCGGAGAGAACCCGGTAGTAGTGCCTATGCGCTGTTCCAAAGATTGGAGTTCCACAGGCTGACGGAGCGCCTGCACCTGCAAGCGCCGCCGGAGGTCGTGCCGGACGCGGAACCCGTCGCGGCGACGGGCGACGTTGTGCCGCTCGCGGACATCGACGCCGTACGGGCGGCGCGGGAACGTCTGCGCGGCGCGGACGTGTTCGCAAGCACGGACACACAGTTACAGCTTGTCGTACTTTGGCAGTCCGGCACCGCCTACGCGCTGGACGCGTCCGCGTTCCGGGGCGACTTCGACGCCGCACTGCGGACGCTCTTTGACGGCTCGCTGCCGCTGGTCGGACACGGCGTCAAGGACACTATGCGGGAACTGTCACAACACGGGGCGTCGCCCGACGGCTGGGCGGACGACACTATGCTCATGGCGTACCTGCTCGACGCCACCGCCGGACAGTACGACCTCGACCGACTTTGCCGGAAATACGGCGGCTTCACAATCGCCCGGGCGGCGTCCGGCGACGGCGAACAGCTCTCACTACTGGACGCGCCCGCGACAGCGTGTTACAGTGACCTCGCGGCGGAGGCGGCCGCGCTGGAACGTCTCCGCGACATTCTGTCGCCCAAACTCCGCGACTGGAATCTGACGGAACTGTACCAAAGCGCGGAAATGCCGTTGTGCCGCGTCCTCGCCGACATGGAGCAGGCCGGATGTACGGTAGACCGTGACGCGCTTTCGGCGTTCGGGCAACTCCTGTCGGACAGAATCCGCGAACAGGAAAAGGAAATCTATGCACTCGCCGGACATGAATTTAATATCAATTCCCCGAAACAGCTTGGCACCGTTCTTTTCGACGAGTTACAGCTTCCGCACGGCAAAAAAACCAAAACGGGCTGGTCAACGAACGCGGATGTATTGGACAATCTCCGGAACGAGTCCGAACTTGTCGCGGCGGTCTTGGACTACCGTCAGTATACGAAACTCAAGTCCACGTACGCCGACGGACTGTTAAAGGCAATCGGCGCGGATGGGCGCGTCCGGACATCGTTCCAAATGACCGTCACCGCGACGGGGCGTCTGAGTTCCACGGAACCGAATTTACAGAACATTCCCACGCGTACCGACTTGGGAAGCGAAATCCGGAAAATGTTCCTGCCGTCGCCGGGAAATGTGCTTGTTGACGCCGACTACTCCCAAATTGAGTTGCGGCTTCTGGCGCACATGTCCGGGGACGAGGCCATGCAACGGGCGTTTCTCGACGGCACCGACATTCACACCGCCACCGCCGCGCAGGTGTTCCGCGTCGCGCCGGGGGACGTGTCGCCGGAAATGCGCCGTCACGCGAAAGCGGTCAACTTCGGCATTGTGTACGGAATCTCGGCGTTCTCGCTGTCGCGTGACATCGGCGTGAGTGTCGCCGACGCGAAAGCCTATATGGACGGCTATTTCGCGGCGTTTCCGGGCGTCCGGCGCTATATGGACAGCGTCGTACAACAGGCGCGGGAACGCGGCTATGTCGAAACGCTCTTTCACCGCCGCCGCGAACTGCCCGAACTGTCGTCGCCACAGCACACGCGCCGGGCGTTCGGGGAGCGCGTCGCGCTGAATATGCCCGTACAGGGTACGGCGGCCGATATCATGAAACTGGCCATGTGCGCGGTCTGGAAGCGTCTCCGGGCGGCGTGTCCCGCCGCGAAACTCGTGCTACAGATTCATGACGAGTTAATCGTAGACTGTCCGGCGGAACAGGCGGAACAGGTGGCGGAAATTCTCCGCGAGGAGATGGAAGGCGTCGCGGCGCTGTCCGTGCCGCTGACCGCCGACGCCCATTGGGGGCGGAACTGGCTGGAAGCAAAAGAGGGGGCGTAATATGTCGGAACGAATGCGGGTGCGAATCGAACCCATGACGGCGGAACACTTGGACGAAGTGGCGGCACTGGAACGCGTATGCTTCACTGACCCTTGGTCGCGGAATCTGCTGTCGGAGGCGCTCAAAAACGATTTGTCGGCGTACCTTGTGGCGCTCGACGACGCCGGACACGTCGCCGGGTATGCGGGGCTGACCGTCGTTTTAGACGAAGGTTCCATTGACAATATCGCCGTACGCCCGGACTGTCGGCGGCAGGGCGTCGCGGCGCAACTGCTACAGGTATTTTTGGATTTCGCGCAGGGAAACAATCTGGCGTTTCTGACACTCGAAGTCCGGGCGTCGAATTACGCCGCAATCGCGCTGTACGGAAGCCGCGGATTCCGCGCCGTCGGACGCCGCAAGCGCTATTACGAACACCCCACCGAGGACGCGCTGATTATGACAAGGACGTTTGACAATGAACCGTGACACAATGAACTTGAGAACACCAACAGCCGACGAATTGCGTTTTGTGTACGACCGCGACCTGTCGGAAGCGTTCCCGCCGCAGGAACTGAAACCGCTACGGAACATCGTGGACATGACGCGACGCGGCAAATACGCGCCGTTGTGCCTCTACGACGGCGCGGAAATCGCCGGGGAGTGCTTTCTGTGGCTGGGGCGTCCGGGGTGGATGTTGCTGGACTACCTCTGTGTGACGCACTCGCGGCGCAATACGGGGCTTGGCGCGTATATGTTGCAAGTCATGTTAAACAAGTACCCGGACGGCGTGATTATCGGGGAAGTGGAGGCCGTGGAACACGCGCCTGACCCGGCCATGGCGGCGCGGCGCATGGGCTTCTATCTCCGCAACGGGGCGCGGCTGGCGGGTTTCGACACGGAGATTTTCGGCGTACACTACAAGACCATTTACTGGTCACGTACGCCGCGCCCGGACGCCGAAATCTGCCGCGAACACGCCGCAATCTACAAAACCAGTTTCACGCCCGACAAGTACGGGCGTTATATACAGATTCCGCGCAGAACGACGGGCGCGCCGTCCCCGGTGAAATGGGAAGCCTAAAGGAGGCCGCGCAATGAAAATATTATCCTTTGAGACATCGTGCGACGAAACGGCGGTAGCGGTCACGGAGGACGGCCGCCGCGTGCTGTCCGACGCCGTGGCGTCACAAGTACCCGTCCACGCGCTTTACGGCGGGGTCGTGCCGGAAATCGCGTCCCGCGCACACACAGAGGCCATTGTCGCCTTGACCGAACAGGCACTATCCGACGCGCATTGCACCCGCGCCGATATCGACGCCGTGGCGGTCACGTACGCGCCCGGGCTGATTGGCGCGTTACTCGTCGGCGTCAGCTTTGCCAAGTCCATGGCGCTGGCGCTGGGCGTCCCGCTGATTCCCGTACACCACATCCGGGGACATATCGCCGCGAATTATCTGGCGTTCCCGGAATTAGAACCGCCGTTTTTGTCGCTGGCGGTCTCCGGCGGGAATACGCTGTTAGTCGATGTGCGGGACTACACGGACATGCAGATTTTAGGCTCCACGCGGGACGACGCCGCCGGAGAGTGTTTCGACAAGGCGGCGCGGGTCTTGGGACTGCCGTACCCCGGCGGGAAACCTGTTGAGGAACTGGCGAAGCAGTCACCCGGGGGCGTGTACAAGTTGCCGTCGGCGCGTGTCGACGGCGCGCCGCTGGACATGAGTTTCTCCGGCCTGAAAACGGCCGTCGTGAACATCGCCCACCACGCCGAACAGACCGGAGAAACGTTAGACCGCGCCGCGCTGGCGCGGGACTTTATCGCCGCTGTCAGTGAGACGTTGGTGCCGCGCACCATGGAGGCCGCGAAACTCGCCGGACGCCGGGTCTTGTGCGCGGCGGGCGGCGTCGCGGCGAATACGTTTATCAGGCGCGACTTGCAGGAAGCGTGTAACCGCGCCGGAATCCGGCTGTACCTGCCGCCGCTGAAACTCTGCGGCGACAACGGCGCGATGATTGGCGCGCAGGCCTATTACGAGTATCAGGCCGGACACGTCGCCGACATGCGCCTGAACGCGTACGCCACGCGGGAAATTACGTCCGACTGGCTCCCCGAAACGCCGTGAAGTAACGCCCTCTCGGGCGGGGCAACGCGCCCATTAGTAGCCCGGATTCGGAGTAACGACATATTTCTGACTGTCCCCGGCGCGGAAATTCTACGGATACAACTCCCCCGACATCAGGCGCGGTAAAAGGGTGTCGCGGAGTTCTGATAATTTTCTTGATTCTATCCGGTTACTAATGATTGAATCGTAAAGTGGTTGCATAAATGCGCTAATTTCCATATAGTCACCGGAAGACGGAACAATTACCTCCGCTTTATCGAGTTCATCACGCTTGATATGTCCCATAGTGGTGGCTTTATCAGCGGCAACCGCTATGAAATGATGGAGATAATAGTTTGTCCATGCGTAAATAAACCACTTGTCAAATTGCGTTGACGTTACTTTGAACAGATGTTGATTTAATCCGCAGTCACCGCCACACCAAAAATCAACAAGCAAACTTCCCGACCAAGAAAAAATAATGTCTCCGTCATGCACAATATATTCGGGCTTTATATCCGCAGTGCAACGCTCGGAACTGCTATCGGTCATCCCATGTCTAAGTTCCTTGATTTTGAGAACGGGAAGCCCCGTCTCCCCTGCAATGGGACGATACTTTTGCATAGCAAGGCCGTTCAAGTAATGGGCAATAGAAGACAGGTTGCTTTTATACCAGCCTACAGGCAGTGATTCCCCAATGAGGAAGTTTTTGTTGAAAATCGCCTGCGCCTGTTGCGATAAATTCTCATTTATGCGCGTATTGAGTTCGATTTTATCGTCAAGGGCGCATAGAAGTTCAGAAATTTGCTTCTGCACTGACTTGTCAGGAACATTGACCTCTATACAATGAAAGGTATCTCTTGTAATGGTATCAAATACCGTTCCATGTACATTGTTTTTCAGCAATCTGACATTGTACTTGAGCAAATAATATAAAAATTCGCTCTCTACAATTTCAGGTTTTGCTCTCAACCCATAACACGACTGATTAAAGGCCATAGGATATGGAATCATAGCCAGTTCGCCCACGGTTCCTCTTGCGGATATGATAATATCATCTCTTTGCAATAAGGTTGTGGAACTGTGTTTTAGGCCTTCCTCTGTAATTGATTTTTCCGCAGTATAGACATATCGTCTATCGTCGTTAAAATCCTTCACAGAAAGCCATGGAATATTTCCGTTCCAATAGTTGGGGACACTTGTCTTAGGTGTACCTCCTCCTATAATGTCCATAATCTCGGATAACCGATATTGCATGTTCATCACCGTTTCTGTTAATCTCCCGTTTCACAAGTCGCCGTCAGGCAACAGAGGGGGCATTTTTACAGTTCCAGCGGCAGACCGGACAGCCAGCGGCGCAACAGGTCAAAGGCATGGTTGCCCGCTAAATTTTGCAGGATGTCGCGGCGGCGGTTGCCCAAGTCCAGAGCGCGGCAGAAAGTGCCGTCGGGCGTGGCGAGGCCGATGTAGACGATACCCACGTCCACGCCGCGCTCGTCGCGGTCTGGCCCCGCGACGCCCGTCACGGACACGCCCACCGGAGCGCCCGTCACGCGGCACACGCATTCGGCCATAGCCCGCGCCGTCGGCTCGGACACCGCGCCGTAAGCGTCCAGAGTGTCGGCGGGGACGCCTAACACGTCGGCCTTGATTTGCGTCCAGTAGCTGACCACGCCGCCACGGTACACCGCCGACACGCCCGGAATCGCCGTCAGACGTGCCGCGAGGCGTCCGCCCGTACAGCTTTCGGCGGTCGCCAGTGTCAAACCGCGTTCGCGCAGTCCCGACACGCACACATACTCCAGCCCCCGCACGTCCACGCCGTACACGATATCGCCTAACAGCGCCGTCACGTCCGACACCACCGGGGACAACATCGCTTCCGCCGCCTCCGCGCTTGCGGCCTTCGCCGTGGCGCGGAGGCGTACTTCACTCGGTTTCGCGTACGTGGCAAGTGTCGGGTTGGTCATGCGTTCCATTTTGTCGCGCAAGAGTGCCTCTATCTGGCTCTCGCCCATGCCGAAAGTCATAATGTCGCGGGACACAATCACGGCTTCGGACAGCCGCCGCAAGTAGGGTATCGCCCAGCGTTCCAGCATGGTGCGCATTTCAAACGGCGGCCCCGGCAACATCAGAACGTGTACGCCGTTTTCCTCGAACGCGCACCCGGGCGCGGTGCCGACGGGATTGTCAAAGATGATACAGTCCACGGGCAATTCCGCCTGACGGACGTTGTTTTCGGGCATGGGACTGTGTAAGTTGCGCTCATACCGGGCGCGGATTCGTGCCACAATATCCGGGTGCAAGACCAATTCCCGTCCGAACGCCCGGCAAATGGTCTGTTTGGTAAGGTCGTCGTACGTGGGACCCAAGCCGCCCGTTGTAATGATGATGTCGGCGCGGTTCCGGGCGCGTTCGACGGCTTCCCGGAGGCGTCCGGCGTTGTCGCCGACGACCGTGTGCCAGTAGACGTTGATTCCCAGCGACGAAAGAGCCTGTGAAAGTTCCTGCGCGTTGGTGTTGGCGATGTTCCCTAACAGGAGTTCCGTACCAACCGCGATAATTTCCGCGATATGCGCCATGATGTCCCCTTTCCGCCGTTACGGCTTCACCCACTGCCATTGCGTACCCGACAGCGCCTCCGCGCACAGCGTCTCCACGTCCAGCGCGGCCTCCGCCGCCTCGACTTCCGACAGTGCCGGACGCGTCGCGGGGTGCCGCGGCGTGAACACGGTACAGCAGTCCTCATACGGCAGTATGGACGTTTCATAGGTTCCGATTCTCTGCGCCATGTGGATGATGTCGACTTTGTCCATACCAATCAGCGGCCGGAGAACCGGAACCGACACGACGCTTTCCGTCACGGCTAAGGCCTTCATGGTCTGGCTGGCCACCTGTCCGAGTGATTCCCCGGTGACAAGCGCCGTCACGCCGGACTGCTTCGCCACCGACTGGGACAGGCGCATCATGAACCGCCGCATAATCAGCGTGAAATACGCCTCCGGGCAGTGCTTGCGTATTTCCTCCTGAATGCGCGTGAACGGCACGATGTGAATTTTCATGCGCCCGCAAGAGGCCGTCAGCAGTTTGGCAAGATGTAGTACCTTGTCCTGTGCCTGCGGAGAGGTGTACGGCGGGGAGACAAAGTGAATCAATTCCAGTTCGACGCCGCGCCGCGCAATCATCCAAGAGGCCACCGGGGAATCCAGTCCGCCGGAAATCAGGCTCAACGCGCGTCCGCCCATGCCGACGGGCAGTCCGCCCGCCCCGGTTACGGACGGCGTATGCACGTACGCGGCCTTCTCGCGGATTTCGACGTAGACCGTCAAATCGGGGTCGCGCATTTCGGCGCGGACATCCGGGAACGTCTCGGCCAGCAGTCCGCCGACGGCCTGACTGACCTGTATGGAGTTCATCGGATACTGCTTGTCGGCGCGTTTGGTCTCGACTTTGAACGTACGCGCCTTGGCGAATTCGGCGGCCAGATAGCGCGCGGCGGCCTCCCGGATTGCCTCCGGGTCGCGTTCGCACGGCATGGCGCGCGCCACGCGTACGACGCCGAACACCTGCCGCGCGGCGTCGAAAGCGGCGTCCATGTCGCAGTCGACGCCCAGCGGCTCGACGTAAATCGTGCTTTGCCGCATATAAACTTGGAAACTGCCGCAGCGCCGCAGACGCCGGCTTACATTCGACAATAGTTTGTCCTCGAACGCCCGGCGGTTCAGGCCTTTCAGCACGACTTCCCCTAATTTCAAGAGCAATGTTTCTTTGGTTTCCATAAAATCACCCGTGGCACATGATACCACAGGATGTCCGGCTTTTCCAGTGCCGCGCGAAATTTTGATAGCCGCGCTTGCGTTTTGGCGTCCGCTGTGCTACACTGTCAGCGGGAAAGAAGGGGTGCATATGAAATCGGACAGAGGGAAAAAGAAGCTGGGCGCGTGGCTTTCGGCGCTGGTCATGGCGGCACTCATGGGCGGATACGCGCTGTTCGTGCTGTTCATTCTGACGTTGGAGCCGGAAGCGTTTGTCGTATGCTTTCCGCTGCTGCTCGGCGCAATACTCCCGCTGGCGGCGATTGTGGGCGTACTGGCGGCGTTGCGTCAGCGCCTGAACGAAATCGACGGCGGCGAGGAGGACGAGGCCGCGAAATACTGACGAAAGGGGAACCAATATGCCCGAAATTACACGCTTTTATGGCATTGTCATTAAGATGTATTTCAAGGACAGCGAGCATGAACCCAGCCGCATTCACGCCATATATGGCGACTGCATGGGCGCGTTTAACATCAAGACCATGAAAATGATACAGGGCGACTTGCCCCGAAAGGGACAGGAACTGGTGCGGGAATGGCTTGCTTTGCACCAGAATGAGCTTCAGGAAATGTGGGAAAGCCAAAAAATCCGCAAACTGCCGCCGCTGTAAAAGGAACCGCCTATGATACCGAGAATCCGCAAGTTGGAACCGCTGTCGGATTACCGTCTTTTCGCGGTGTTCGACGACGGGAAACAGGTTATCTACGATGTGTCGGAGAATATCCGGAAAATTCCGTCTTACGGTCTTTTGGAGGACGTGCCGGGACTGTTCCGGCAGGTGCAGTTAGACCAGAGCCGTACTTGCGTTTACTGGAATGAGGATATCGACCTTCCCAGTGACGCCATTTACGAATACGGAATCACGCTTGACAAAGGAGAGACGAATTATGCTGTTGCTGAACATTGACTACGTACCCGGCCGGGAAGTCGCGGAGGCGCTGGGCATTGTGAAGGGAACCACCGTGCAGAGCAAGAACTTCGGGCGGGACTTCATGGCGGGCATGAAAACGCTTGTCGGCGGGGAAATCGTCGGCTACACGGAGATGTTGACGGAAGCGCGTCAAATCGCAATGAAGCGCATGGTCGACGAGGCGAAAGCCCTGAACGCGGACGCGGTAATCAATGTCCGGTTCAGTTCGTCGAGTATCATGCAGGGCGCGGCGGAGGTCGTGGCCTACGGCACGGCGGTCAGACTGGCGTAAAATACGGAACACCCCGGCGGGAAATCCCGTCGGGGCGTTGTCATTTTAGAGGCACTGTAAATATTTCCCGTACAGGGTCTTGCCGAGTTCGCGTCCCATGGCGTGAACCTGTTCGCGGGAAATCCAGCCTTCGGCTAAAGCGAGTTCTTCCAGACAGCCGATATAGCGTCCGCTGTGTTCCTGCAATTCCTTGATAGTCCGCGCGGCGTCAAGCAGACTGTCGGCGGTTCCGGCGTCCAGCCAAGTGAAGCCCTTTTCCAGCGGGATAACCTGTAACTGTCCCCGGCGGAGATATTCCAAATTTACGTCCGTAATTTCAAGTTCCCC
This sequence comes from Oscillibacter sp., assembly GCA_017526785.1. Taxonomy (GTDB): domain Bacteria; phylum Bacillota; class Clostridia; order Oscillospirales; family Oscillospiraceae; genus Oscillibacter. The sequence continues at coordinate 96,985 of JAFXQV010000004.1, forward strand.
GCGCGCGGACGGTTTCAGGTGCCGGGCGATTTCCATCGCCTGCTGGTCGTAGAAGTACAGGCCGGGAATGATATAATTGCTCTTGGGGTGCTTGGGCTTTTCCTCAATGGAAATGGCCTTTCCGGTCTCGTCGAACTCGACCACGCCGAACGGCGACGGATTCTCGACCCAGTAGCCAAATACGGTCGCGCCAGTGTTATTTTGAGCGGCTTTTTTAAGGGTGCGTTCCAGCGTCAGGGCGTGGAAGATGTTGTCACCCAGCACAAGACACACTTGGTCGCCGCGCGCGAAGCTCTCCGCAATCAAGAGCGCGTCGGCGATTCCGCGCGCCACGGGCTGGACGGCGTAATAGATGTTCAGTCCGAATTGCTGGCCGTTGCCCAGAAGCGCCGAAAACGCGGCCTCCTCTCCGGGCGGGACAATCACGAGAATGTCCGAAATCCCCGACTGCATGAGAATGGCGAGCGGGTAATAAATCAAAGGTTTGTCGTAGACGGGGAGTAGCGGCTTGCAGACCGGCTTTGTCATGGGATAGAGGCGGGTTCCCTTTCCGGCCGCGAGTACAATTCCTTTCATGATACGGTTCCCTTCTGTTGTGAGTGAATTTGACAGCTTATCCCAAAATCGAGGCTACGGAGCTTGTCAGGAACGTGACAATAAACCCGGCGACAATCAGGCCGGAGAATATCGAGAGCAGGGCGTTTCTCAGGCGCATATTGAGGAACGCGGCGACGAGTGCGCCCGTCCAGCCTCCCGTACCGGGCAGCGGAACCGCCACGAACAGGAACAGCCCAAAGTAGCGGTACTTTAACACAGTCCGGCTCTTGAGATGTGCCTTGCGTTCGAGGCGGTCGATGAAACTGCCCAGACGCGGGAACGTGGCGCGGAGCCATTTGAAAATCCGGCGGATGTAGACAATAATCAGGGGGATGGGAAGCATATTGCCGAGGACGCACACAACCCACGCTTCGACGGGGCGCAGGCCAAGCCCCACGGCAAACGGGATTCCGCCCCGCAGTTCCAGCACGGGAATCATGGAGACCAGCGCCGCCGCGATTATTTTTCCAAATTCTGTGCTTTCCAAAGACGGGAGATACTCCACGGTGGTTTCACCTCTTGACTGGTTCTTTTGTACGGGGTTCAGGCCGACGCGGCGCGTCTCCGCGTCAGCAGGAGGAAGAGCAGGGATATCAGCGCGCACCCGGCCGCGACGCCGCACGTATCCAGCGCCACGTCAAACACGCTTGGGGCGCGTCCCGCCGAAAAGTGCTGGTGGAACTCGTCCAGCGCCGCGAAAAACGCGCCGCTTGCAATGACCCCCGGCACGGCGGGGAACCGCCGCTGATACGTGGACAGCCCCCGCAGTCCACAGCCGAGGACAAAGTAGAGCGTAAAGTGCGCTAACTTGCGGACAACGACATGCAGAAATTCAGCGTCCAGCGCGGAGAGCGGCGGGAAAACAGATACAAGCCATTTTACAATCATCAGGCTGAGAGAGCCGGACGTTTCGGCGTCCTGCGACGAAAAGCCGAACGTCAGCACAAGCGGCAGAGCCGTCAGCGTGACCCAAAGCCACAGCGGCGGGGCATTGCGTATCGGGGAATTTTTCAAAGAAACACCTCAACAGTCGCCGGACGTGTTACTCGGATTTGACCGCGTAGCCCCGGCTTTTAATCACCTTCACCACGTCGTTGACGTACTGCCAGCACAGCGCGCCCGTTTCGGCCTCGACCATGACGCGGACAAGCGGCTCCGTGCCGGATTCCCGGACTAAAATCCGCCCGCTGTCGCCTAAGGCCGCCTCCACCTTGCGCACACTTGCCAGCACTTCCTCGTCCGCCATCGCGGCGGCCTTGTCGTGTACCTCCACGTTCACAAGCAGTTGGGGGTAAATGGTCAGACCCTCGCTAAGTTTGCTCATGGGGCAGTTCTTCGCGCACAGAACCTCCATTATCTTCAGAGACGTTAAAATGCCGTCCCCGGTGTTGGCGTACTTGGTGAAAATGATATGTCCGGACTGCTCCCCGCCCAGACGGCAGTTGTTTTTGACCATGTACTCATACACGTACTTGTCTCCGACGGCGGTCTTGGCGTAACCGATTCCGGCGGCGTCGAGCGCCTTGTAAAGGCCAAAGTTGCTCATCACGGTTGTGACAATCGTATTGACAAGCAGTTTCCCGCGCTCTTTCATGTACTTTCCGTAAATGTACAGGATGTGGTCTCCGGTGACAATGCCGCCCTTCTCGTCGACGCACAAACAGCGGTCGGCGTCGCCGTCGTAGGCGAAGCCCACGTCACACTGATGTTCCACCACGAACCGTTGCAGGCCTTCCAGATGCGTAGACCCGGCGTTTTCGTTGATGTTCAGTCCGTTGGGTTCGGCGTTGATGACGAGTGTTTTCGCGCCGAGCGCCTCAAAGACGGCTTGCGCTTCTTCCCACGCCGCGCCGTTGGCGCAGTCCAGCGCGACGGTTTTTCCTTTGAACGAGTACATCCCCAGCGAGATGAGATAGCCCATGTAGCGGTTACGCCCGCTGGTGTAGTCCACCGTACGCCCGATTTTATCGCGCAGGGCAAACGGAATATCAACCCAAGTCCGCCCGAACGCCTCCACAGCGCCGTCCAGATAGGCTTCCACAAGGGAAATCGTGTCCTCATCCATTTTCTCGCCGTGGCCGTTGAGCAGTTTAATGCCGTTGTCCTGATAGGGGTTGTGGGACGCGGAAATCATAATGCCGCAGTCGAACGAGTCCACGCGGCAGATGTACGACACGGAAGGCGTCGTCGTGACGTGGAGCAGGTAGGCGTCCGCGCCGGAGGCAATCAGCCCCGCCACAAGCGAGAACTCGAACATGTACGAGGAACGCCGGGTATCCTTGCCTATGACAATGCGCACGTCGTCGGGCTGTCCGTCGCGGCGCTTCTGTTCGCCGAAGTACCAGCCCAGAAAGCGCCCGATTCTGTAGGCGTGGTCAGCGGTCAGGTTTTTATTGGCCTCCCCCCGGAAGCCGTCCGTCCCGAAGTATTTACCCATGTTAAGAAGCCCCCCATTCTTTTTGCCTCCGGACAACCACGCCGCCTGTTTTCACGATGCTGTCCGCCGGAATCACGCCCCGCACGCAGTTGACCGGATACACGCTCACGCGGCGTCCCAGCACGCAGCCCGGATTCAGCACGGAGTTACAGCCGACTTCCACGCCGTCGCCCAGAATCGCGCCAAACTTTTTCAGCCCGGTTTCGATGGGCGGCTCCGCTTTCACGGTGACAAGCGTCTTGTCGCTCTTGACGTTGCTGGTAATGCTCCCCGCGCCCATATGGGCGCGGTAGCCCAGAATGCTGTCGCCGACGTAATTGTAGTGCGGCGTCTGCACGCCGTCGAAGAGAATCGCGTTCTTGAGTTCCACGGAGTTCCCGACGACGCACCCCGCGCCGACCAGCGCCGAGCCGCGCACAAACGCGCCGTGGCGCACTTCCGTTTCCGCCCCGATGATACAGGGGCCGCACAGAAACGCCGTCGGGGCGACGACCGCCGTTTTGTGTACCCACACGGACGGAATCACCTGTTCGTAGTCCGCGCCCAGCGAGGGAGCCAGCGTCAGAATAAACGTGCTGATTTCGGGCAGAGCCTCCCACGGGAACTCGAACTTTTCCAGCAGGGGAGCCGCCAGCGTATGGGACAAGTCCAGCAGCGCCGGAACTTTCAGAGAATCACGCATAACAGAAAATCGAACTCCTTTCGGCAAACGCTTAACAGCCGCCGCGTCGCCGCGGACAGCGGGTGAAAAGTCATACGGAAATAGTATACAACGCCGAAAGCCGGATAGCAAGCACAATTTTTATGAAATCCGCGCCCTCGCTACGCGTCAGATTGCCGGATTGTGTGATTTACGGCCTTTTGAATCCATTACAAGCGCGAATTTCGACAAAAAAAGAGGCTTTTACAGTATTTGGAAGATATTACCCCAGCGCCACGTCCAGCGCCATCATCAGGAGAAATCCTAACAAATATCCGCAGGTTCCGGCGCGGCTTTGGGCTTGCGGCGTCAGTTCCTCCGCGACGACGCACAGCATAGCCCCGGCCGCGAAGCTCAACAGCCACGGCATAAGCGGCCGCGCCAGTGACGCCGCGCCGACCGTCAGCAGTCCGAAAAGCGGTTCCACCGCGCCGGAGAGCGTCCCCCACAGGAACGCCCGCACACGCCCGCCGCGTTCCCGGCACATCGGCAGGGACACCGCCGCGCCCTCCGGGAAGTTCTGGATACCGATACCGAGCGCCAGCGCCGCCGCCCCCGCCGCCGAACCGTTCACCGACAGCGCGCACGCCAGCCCGACCGCCATGCCCTCCGGGATGTTGTGCAGGGTGATGGCGGTCATTAAGAGCGCGTTCTGACGCCGCACACTCACGCGGCAGATAATCACGGCGTCCAGCACAATCAGGAACGCCGCCCCGGCGAGTACGCCCAGCGTCGGCGGAAGCCACACCGGAAAGACATTTTCGGCCTCCGTCTGCTCCATGGCGGGAATTAAGAGGCTCCAGACGGAAGCGGCGGTCATGACGCCCGCCGCGAAGCCGAGCATAAGTTTCTGTAAACGCGGGTGCTGTTCCCCGGGCAGAACGAACACCATCGCGGCACCAAGCGTGGTCATCAGGAAAGTGAATCCCGTACCCAGCGCGGCGCGGCAGAGCGTCAACGGCATTGCGCCCCCTCCTGTTCCGTAGCGAATTAGGCGCGAAGCCCCACAGGACAGTATAGGCGCGGACGCCCCCGGCGGTGACAGAAAAACGGAGCCGCCCCATTCTTTGAGACAGCCCCGTGCCGTATTACATCGCGGCCAGCATGCTTGTCATGGAAATTCCGTAGCCCCTCGCCGGGTTCTGTAACAGAACATGCGTCACCGCGCCGACAAATCTGCCGTTCTGCACAATCGGGCTTCCGCTCATGCCCTGCACAATGCCGCCCGTCGCCGAGAGCAGTTCCGGGTCTGTGACGGTAATTTCGAGTTCGCGCCCGTCTCCGGCGTCCGGGAGAACGCGCGTAATCTCAATCGCGTATGGCTTCACCTCGTCGCCCCGCACGTTGGAGAGTATCCGCGCCGCGCCCGCTGACGGTTCCCCAATCGGCACGGGTTCCCCCGTGATATCGGCCTCTGTCAGCGTCCCGAACACGCCCTTGTCCGTGTTGGCGCAGAGCGCGCCGAGGTCTCGCGTTAAGTCGAACTCCCCGCGCAGTTCCCCGGCCTCCCCGCGCGCGCCCTTTTTGACGGCCTTGACCGTCGACGGCAACACGGAACCGTCATGAAACGGCATTAACAGCCCGGTATCAACGTCCGTGACGCCGTGTCCGAGCGCCCCGAACTTGCGGCTTTCCGGGTCGTACCATGTCAGGGTTCCAATGCCCGCCATGCTGTCCCGAATCCAAGCGCCGATTTGGCACACGCCGTCCTCGTTGCGCTCCGGCTCCACCCGGACAGTCACTTCCCCGCCGTTGCGGCTGACGCGCAAATCCGCCGCGCCGTCCTCCTGCAACAGGCTTTGGAACTGCTCCACGGACGTGACGGGCGTCCCGCCGCACTGCAAGATAACGTCACCCGTACGCAGACCGCCATTTCGGGCGGGCGTGCCGCCGTCGGTCAGCTTCACGACCATGACGCCCTTCGCGAACAGCTTGATTCCGACGGTATGCCCCACGGGAATCAGACTGCGGACGCCGTTCATTTCCGCCGCCCCGGCGGTCGCCACGCACAGAAGCAACGCCGCCGCCATGCCGCATATCCGTTTCGCCCACGCTCCATACAAGCGAATCACCCCTTTGGAAACCATGATTTTCCGCCGTTTCCGCTGGATTCGTCCGTGAGCGTCGGCGCGTTTAGGATGTGCCGCCGCGCCGAAATCAACCGACACAAAATCCGGCATTTGTGGTGCCGAATTTTTGGAAAAGAGAAATTTCCCCTCTTTAGGCCGATTTTTTTAGATATATAGTGCCATCTGAGGCAATGCAGTATTCCACTGGCTTTTCGGCGGAATACAACGAGGTTTCAAATTTGTTTTCCAGTTCCTCGCATTCGTTCTCCATCAGATACATGATTGTCTGATTGACATCACGCGTCAGTCCCTCCGTGTCCACCTTTTTTCCGATTTTCGGCTTGAAGGCGGCTATTGCCATTTTCAGCGCGTTAAAATTGGCAATTAATTGTTTTTCGTACTTTCCAATATACTTGTTTACATCATTTTCCACATAGCGCAAGTATTCGGAATCGTAGTTTTGGGAATAATAGACTTCCAGCAGATTTGCGGTCATGTAGAGTTGAATGGAGAGGTCCAGACACTGGCGGATTTGGAAAGCCTTTTCTACCGCCTGTTCTATATCGCCCGTTTTCGCGTTCTGTACGGTGGCATACAAGTCGTTGAGATAAAATTCAACATCCTGAATCGCCGTTTTCCGTGTTCCCTGAAGGCTTTGAATCGTCGCGGCGCGTTGTTCGCTATGTGCCATCATGGACGCGAAGTTTTCGTAGGCGTACTTGACGAAATTGAGTTCAGACAAAAGCTCCGCCTTTTTGTCCCCGTACAAAAACGCCAGTATCTGGTCAATACTTTGCGTGATTCTGGTCATTTTCTGGTTAATCTCTGTGAGGAAATATTGAGACGTGACAATGGACATCGCCGCGAATCCCATCATAACAACCGCTTGTGTACTCAAGGGCTGAAAATGCGCGTGACCCGCGAACTTTCCGCCCTGCCCTCTAACCGTACTCATGTAGCCGCTGTCGTCCGCGAATTTCACCAGCTTATGCGGAACTCCGTCAGGCCACTTTGCGACATAGTAGGCGTCTTTCAACGTATTGGCCGCCACCATAGACGGAATCTGTTGATACAGGGCGGAAATTTGCCCCTTGCTGAATGCGGAAATCTCCAGCTTTTCATATTGCGTCGACATATCCGGCGAAAACGGGCTTTCATAAGGGAAAATCTGGCATTCCTTGTCGCCAAAATCCAGCCGGACAATATTTTCATCATTCATAATTGCTCCTTTCCAAACGGTGAAAGCGTCCCATTTTTATACTAAATCCGCAAAAAGGAAAGCGAAAATTCGTGTGCTGAATAACGGGTGTAGGAAAGCCCCCACGGGATATCCCGTGAGGGGCATTTTCGCATTACTGACGGTCTTTGAAGATGTTGAACAGGGAACCCCAGTAATCGTCGTCACTGTTGGCGGACTTCTGCGGGTCGGCGGCGGGAGTGGCCTCCACGGTCGGCGCGGGGGACGGTTCCGGCTGTACGACGGGCGCGGGGGACGGCTGAACCGCGGGAGCCGCGACGGGTTGCGATACCGGAACGGCTTCCGGCGCGGGCGTGTACACGGGAACCGCCGCCCGGACGGGCTGCGCGGCCGGGGCGTCGACACTCGACTTGGCCTTGTCAAAGCCCGTGGCGATGACCGTCACGCGGATTTCGTCGTCCATGTTCTCGTCGAACGTCGCGCCAAAGATGGTCAGCGCGTCGGGATGTACGGCCTGCTGTACGAGACTGGCCGCTTGGTCGACTTCTTCCAGACCGATGTCCGGGGAACCCGTGATGTTAATCAGAATGCCGCGCGCGCCCTCGATGGACGTTTCCAGCAACGGGCTGGAAATCGCCATACGGGCGGCCTCCTCGGCCTTGCTCTTGCCTCCGGCACGCCCGACGCCCATGTGCGCCATGCCGGCGTCTTTCATGACGGCGGTCACGTCGGCGAAGTCCAGATTGATAAAGCCGGTGTCCCGAATCAGGTCGGAGATGGACTGCACGGCCTGCTTCAGCACGTCGTCGGCGATTTCAAAGGCGTTGACAAAGGTAATCTTCTGGTCAGTCGCGAATTTCAGGCGGTCGTTGGGGATAATCACCAGAGAGTCGACTTTGCTTTCCAGTTCGGCGATACCCGCCTCGGCACAGCGCATTCTCTGCTTGCCCTCGAAGCCAAAAGGTTTCGTGACCACGGCGACGGTCAGAATGTCCATTTCCTTGGCAATCTCGGCCACGACGGGAGCCGCGCCCGTTCCGGTGCCGCCGCCCATTCCGGCGGTAATAAAGACCATGTCCGTATCTTCAAGCGCCTTGGAAAGCTGATTACGGCTCTCTTCGGCGGACTTGCGTCCCACTTCCGGATTGGACCCGGCACCCTGTCCGTGCGTGAGTTTCTCGCCAATCTGGATTTTTGAAGTGGCGCTGGAGATGTTCAAGGCCTGCTTGTCCGTATTGACCGCCACGAAGTCAATGCCCTTGATACCGGAATTGACCATGCGGTTGACGACGTTACTGCCTGCTCCGCCGACGCCAATGACCCTGATGTTGACAACGCTTTCGGGTCCCGTGTCTAATCCAAATGCCATGTTACTGCCTCCTGCCTTTTGTATCGGCGAACGGTTCCGCCGTTGTTTGTATGATTTGCGTCCGCTCTATTGTATGACACTTTTCCTGTCCGGTCAAGCCCCCATTCTCAAAATTTAACGATTTTTTTACAAAACCCCCGGAACACGGAAAGATTTCTCAGCGGACATTCGGCTGGAAATAGTTTTTGTCGTCGCGGGTGAGGTCGAAAGTCCCGGTCATGTTGTCCTGAATCTTTTCCCCGGAGATATAGACTTCCAGCGCGTGGAGCTTGAAATTGTAGTCGGCGTCCAGCGGGAACTTGACGGTGAAGCGCCCGCCGTAGTCGACCAAAATGCAGTCGTGCTTGTCGAGGCGGATACCGTCCACGTCGTCGAGAACCTGCTTTTCGTCCAGCGCGGTCAGAAGTCGGACTAAACTCCTCTGCTGTGGCAGATACTCGCTCGGCAAGGCAATCTGTGTCCCGATGGACGGCGACAGAATCGGGCAGCCCGTAATCTGGGCGTAGCCGTCGGCGGCGGAGATGTCGAGGCGGTCAACAATTTTCCCGCTGGGGCTGACGAGCCAGCACGCGCCGTCCTGCGCGACCGCCAGCGGAATGACGCACTCTTTCAGGTCGATAATGAGCGTGTCGGGGAAATTCCGGCTGATGTGGACATCCTCCAAGTAGGTCAACTCCCGGATGAGCCTTTCGGCCATGCGGTACTTGTTCATTAAAAACATGTTTTGCCCGTCGGAAACGCCCGCAATGGACAAAATTTCGGCGTCGCTGTAGCGGTGCGCGCCCGTGATGTTCACGATTTTGACGCGGAAGAACATAATCAGCGCCGACAGCACCATGACAACGATAATCAGCGAGGACAGCACCCGCGACAGATAGCCCCGCTCGGTGTGGACGCGTCTGTGCCGCCGTCTGGGACGCCGGACGCGTTCCCGCCCCGCGTCCCGGACGGGTCGCGGTTCCCGCGCGATATTGGCGCGGCGCTTGTCACGGCTCCGGCGTTCCCGCTGATGTCCGCTCTGTCGGTTGCCTCTCCGGCTGTTCTTGCCCTCTGCCATAATTTGTCTCCTGTACAATTTCCCGCCCAATTTCACATAGGTTCCACATCCCCGCCCAGCGCGGACAGGTCACGGGCGATGTCCTCATAGCCCCGTTGAATGTGGCGCAGGTTTCCGACACGGGTTTCCCCGTCGGCGGACAGCGCCGCCACGCACAACGCCGCGCCCCCGCGCAAGTCCGTACACTCCACCGCCGCGCCGCGCAGGGACGCCACGCCGTTGACCACCGCCACGCGTCCGAAAACACGGATGTCCGCGCCCATGCGGCGGAGTTCCGCGACGTGTCGGTAACGGTTCTCGAACAGGTTTTCTTCAAAGATGGTCGTGCCGTCGGCGCGGAGGAGCGCCGCCATAAACAGCGCTTGCGCGTCGGTCGGGAATCCCGGGTACGGCGCGGTATGAATCGGTTCCACGGCTTTGAGCCGCGACGCCGCCCGGAAGCGAATCCCGTTCGCGTCGGGCGTGGCCTGACAGCCGCTTTCGCGCAGTACGGACAGCGCCGCGTCAAGGTGCCGCGCCTCCGCGCCCCGCAGGAAGATTTCTCCGCCCGCCGCCGCCGCCGCGCACAGATACGTAGCGGCCACAATCCGGTCGGGCATGACCGGATATGTACAGCCGTGCAGGAGCGGCCGCCCCGCGACGGCGACGGTATCCGTACCCGCGCCGCGCACGTCGCCGCCGCAGGCGTTGAGGAATCCGGCGAGGTCGACAATTTCGGGTTCCCGCGCCGCGTTGCGGACAACGGTCACGCCGCCGCCGCCGCAGGCCGCCAGCATAAGATTTTCGGTCGCGCCCACGGACGGCACCGGAAGCACGATATCGCCTCCGCGCAGGCGGCAGGCGTCGCAACACAGCACGCCGCCGCGCTCCTGAACGTCCGCGCCCATGGCGCGAAGTCCGGACAAATGCAAATCAATCGGACGCGCTCCGAGGTCACAGCCGCCGGGCATGCCGCAGGACGCCCGGCCGCACCGCGCCAGAATCGCGCCCAAGAATACGACGGACGAGCGCATTTCGCGCATGAGCGTTTCGGAAATCGGGCGGCCACGGAAAGAGGCCGTGTCGATATTGAGCGTGTCGCCGTCCCACGCCGCCGAACAGCCCAGCTCCCGCAGAATGCAAATCGACATTTCCACGTCCCGCAGACGCGGACAGCGCGTCAGCGTCACAACGCCGTCGACCAGCGGCACCGCCGCCAGAATCGGCAGGACGCTGTTTTTCGCGCCCTGCACGCGGACTTCCCCCGACAGAGGCCGTCCGCCCCGGATTACGATTTCTTTCATAGCCGTTCCCCCACAAAATAGGCGTAACCCGTCGGGCGGCGGGTCCGTCTCATCCTATGGGGAGAGCGCGAAAACGGTTACTTTTCGATGGATTCCACGGTGTCCAAAATGCGTTCCGTCGCGTCGCGGATACCCAGCGACGCCATTGCCGCCGACATGCGCTCCAGCCGCGCCGGGTCGCGCAGAACGTCGCTGACGGTCTTGAATAGCAGTTGCCCGGAACACTCCGGCTCCGTCAGCACGACCGCGCCCCCGGCTTCCTCTAACGCCCTCGCGTTCTTCTCCTGATGATGATTCGTCACGTACGGCGACGGCACCAGTACGGCCGGGACGCCCAACGCGGTCAACTCGCTGAGCGTCGACGCCCCGGCGCGGGAGATTACCAAGTCCGCCGCCCGCATGACAAGCGGCATATTGTACAGGTACTCGACCAGCCGAACGGACGACGCGTCGACGCCCTTTTCCTTTAAGAGTGCCTGAATCACGGGAAATCCGGCCTTCCCGGCGGAGTGGATGTGATGAAACGGCGTCTTGACGGCTTCCAGCGCGATGAAGTCGGCCATTTGCCGATTCATGCCCGACGCCCCCAGCGAACCCCAGAACGACACCACAAGCGGCTTTCCGTCGTCCACGCCGAGTTCCCGCTTTGCTTCGGACTTCGTACGCGTGAAGAAGTCGCCCCGGACGGGCGTCCCCGTGACGATGACTTTCTCCGGGTGCTTATAATTCGCGCGGCAGGCCTCAAAGCCCACCATAATCCGGTCTACGACAGGCTCTAAAAGTTTCGTGGTCAAGCCGGGAATCATGTTGGATTCGTGAACCGCCGTCGGAATGCCGAGTTTCGCGGCGGCCTTGACGGCCGGATAACTGGCGTATCCGCCCGTGCCAATGACCGCTTCCGGGCGGAACTCCAACAGAATCCGCTTGGCCTCCGCCGGGGAACGCGCCAAGTTGAACACGGAGACTAAATTGTGACGCAGTTCTTTCACGGCGAAAGAGCGGTGAAAATTCGATACGTGTACTGTCTTGAACGGGTACCCGGCCTTTTCGAGTAAATCGCGTTCGAGGCCGCGTTCCGCGCCCACAAACAGGAATTCGGCGTCGGGGCATTCCTCCCCGATTCTCTGCGCGAGCGCGAGGGCGGGGTTGACGTGTCCCGCCGTGCCGCCGCAGGTGAAAAGCACCCGTTTCCAAGCCTTTTTCATGCCCGTACGCCCCCCGTCATAGTTTCATCTGGCGCGACACCGAAAGCACAATCCCCATTTCCGCCAGTTGTATCAGAATCGCCGTGCCGCCGTAGCTGAAGAACGGCAGGGAAATTCCGGTTGTCGGCAGGAATCCCGTCACGACGCCGATATTGAAAAACGTCTGCATGGCCATCTGTGTGATGACGCCCGTCACCAACAGGCTACCGAAACGGTCTCTGGCGTGCAGGGCAATCCAGTAGCCGCGCAGAATCATGGCCGCGAACAGCAACATAATTAATGTCGCGCCAATCAGCCCGAGTTCCTCGCAGACGACCGCAAAAATGAAATCGTTGTGTTCTTCGGGCAGGTAGAGGAACTTCTGGCGGCTCTTGCCCAGCCCGACGCCGAACAGGCCGCCGGAACCAATCGAAATCAGGCTCTGCACGAGCTGGTATCCCTGATTCTGCGCGTCAATGAAGGGGTTCCGCCACATGGCAATTCTCGATTGACCGTACGGGATAACGCCTTTTATCATCAGAAGCGCCCCGAACCCCGCGCCGCCGACCGCGCCCAGCACCCATTTGAGTTCGATACCGCCGACTAACATCAGCACCGCGCCCGTACCCAGAATCAGAATCGTTCCGGACAAATGCGGCTCCATCATCATCAGCACGGCGATAACGCCCATAATTTTCATATAGGGCAGAATGCCCTCCTGAAACGTACGCATTTTGTCGCGCTTGCGGGAGATGTCGGCCGAAAACCAGATAATGACCGCGAGTTTCGTAATCTCCGAGGGCTGGAACCGGAACAGATTCCCCACGCCAATCCAGCGCCGCGCGTTGTGGCTCAGCTTGCCGATTCCGGGTATCAGCACTAAAATTAACATGACAATGGACACTATCAGAAACAGTTTTGCGACTGCCCGCAGGCGCTCATAGTTGATGTGGCTTGCCATCAGCATGAAGCAAACGCCCGTCAGCGCAAAGAGGCCTTGAAGCCGGAAAAAATAGGTCGGGTCCTGCTTCTCGTAGTAGGCCGAGGGGAAACTGGCCGACAACAGCATGACCAGTCCAACCGCCGTCAACAGCAACACCAGCAGGCAAAACGGCAAGTCAATCGGGCCGCTGGCAAGTTCGCGGCTTTCGCGCTCTTTCTCGCGCACTTTCTCGCGTACCTGCCTGTCCCGGCTCTCTTTCTTCTTGCGCGCCTGCCGCTGCTCCGGCGTCGGAGGCGGCTCTTTCGGCGCGGATACCGCGGCCTTTCCGCGCAGTACGTCCGCCGCGTCCCGGAGTCTCAGCCATAAATCCCGCTGTCGTCGCGCCATTCCGACGCCTCCTTCCGTTCGTGAATGTCACGCGCCGTAGCGGTTCCGTACCGCCATGTACGCCACCAGACAGCACACCGCCGTCAGCCCAGAAAACACGCCCACTACTTTCCACTCGCTCCACCCGGACAGCTCCAAATGATGATGAAGCGGTGCCATCTTGAAGATACGCTTGCCGTGCGTGGCCTTGAAGTAGCCCACTTGGATAATGTCCGACATGGTTTCGGCGATATAGACAATCCCCACGGGCAACAGCACCAAGGGCATATCCATAGCGAAGGCCAGCGCCGCGACGGCTCCGCCCAAGAACAGACTGCCCGTGTCGCCCATGAACACGACCGCCGGGTGCGCGTTGTAGAACAGGAACGCCGTCAGACCGCCCGCCATTGCCGCCGGAAACAGACCTTGCACGCCGTCGGGGTTCCACGTCAGCGCCACGGCCGCGAAAAAGCCCATGACAACCAGCGTCACGGTCGCCGCGAGGCCGTCCACGCCGTCCGTAAGGTTCACGGAGTTGACGCACCCCACGATTACGAACGCCGCGAAGAACAGATAGACGTACCAGTTCAACGAGAAAGATATGTCCATGCCGGGGACGTAGACCGTATTTTTCAGGAATCCCTCATGGCGCATAATCGTAAGGAAGATGACGGACGCGGCCAGTTGTAAGAGGAGTTTCTGACGGGCGGTCAAGCCCTCATTCCGGTGGTGGCGGACTTTCTGGAAGTCGTCGACAAAGCCGATAGCCCCGAAGCCCAGCGCGAACAGCAGAATATACAGGTGTACGAAGACCCCCGCCCGCATGTACGGCAGGCCGAACGCGAACACCGCGACAGCGGTTCCCATAATGAACATAATGCCGCCCATGGTCGGCGTGCCGGATTTTTTCGCGTGCCAAGTGGGGCCGTCGGCGCGGATTTCCTGACCGGCGTGCAGTTTGCGCAGTTCCTCCAAGACGTAGTGTCCGAGAACGAGCGTCAGCGCGAAGCTGACCAGAAATGCAAGACAGGCTGTCACGGTGTTTCAAACGCTCCTTTATGAATTACTCTGCCGCGTACGATACCATAAAGCGGCGCGGAAAGCAAGCGGAAAATCATTTTCCTTTCCCGAAGTACCGCGCCGTCGGCGACAGATACCCCGCCACAATTTTCCGTTCGTCCATCGGATATTTCACCTGCCCGATTTCCTGATAGGTTTCGTGACCCTTGCCGCAGAGTACGATTACGTCTCCGGGCTGGGCGCTGTCCATGCAGTAGCGGATAGCGCGTACTCTGTCTTCAATGACGACATAGGGCGTTTTGGTACCCTCCAAGCCGGGGAGAATGTCGCGGATAATGGCCGAGGGCGATTCCGTGCGGGGATTGTCCGTCGTGATGACCACAAAATCGGCGTTCGCGGCCGCGACCGCGCCCATTTTCGGACGCTTTGTCTTGTCTCGGTCGCCGCCACAGCCGAATAGCGCAATTGTCCGGCCTTTCGCGAAGCCCCTGACGCTTTTTAGTACGTTCTCGAGGCCGTCGGGGGTGTGGGCGTAGTCGATAAGCACCGTGTAGGGCTGGCCGGGCGTCGGGACGACCTCCACGCGCCCCTTGACGTGCGGGACAGTGGCGAGAATTTTCGCGCTTTTGTCCAGCGGGATTCCCAAGGCCAGCGCCGCCGCGAGCGCGTCGAGTGCGTTGTAGACCATGAACGCGCCGGGGATGTTCACGCGCACCGGAACGCAGGCGCGGGGCGTCACCGCCGTAAATGACACATGGTCGGACGCCAACTCGATGTTGTCGGCGCGTAAGTCGGCCGCCGGGGAGCGTCCGAACGTGGACACCGCGCAGGTAGCGTGTCTTGTCACGCGTTCCGTCCACGGGTCGTCGGCGTTGCATACGCCCTTGTCGCAGTTCTGGAACAGAATCGCTTTCGCGTCGCAGTAGGCCTCCATGGTCTTGTGGAAGTCGAGGTGGTCTTGCGTCAGGTTCGTGAAAACGCCCACGGCGTAGTGTACGCCGTATACCCTGTCGAGATACAGCGCGTGGGACGAGACCTCCATCACGACATGCGTACAGCCCGCGTCGCGCATGCGCGCAAACAGGCCTTGTAACTCGAAAGATTCCGGGGTCGTGCGCTCCGTGGGGAGAACCTCGTCCCCGATTAGGTTTTGATTTGTGCCGATAAGCCCGACTTTTGCGCCGCCGCTCTTCTCCAGAATGGCCTTTACAAGGTACGTCGTGGTCGTCTTGCCGTTGGTGCCAGTGACGCCAATCATCGTCATGGCGTCGGCGGGGTGGCGGTAGAAGTTCGCCCCGATGACCGCCAAGGCGCGCCGGGAGTTGCGTACCTGCACATAGGGAATACCGTCCTTCGGGGGACGTTCGCACACCGCCGCGCAAGCGCCCTTGTGGTAGGCTTGCGCGATGAAGTCGTGTCCGTCGGCGGCATACCCGGTCATGGCGACGAACAGCCCGCCGGGGCGCGCCGTGCGGGAATCGTAACAGACCGACGGAATGTCGCGCTCCATGTCCGCGGTCGCGGAAATGATGTCCAAACCTTTCAAAAGGTCTTTGAGTTTCATAGTAAATGCCTCTTTTCTCTGCTCTCGCTTCTACAATGGCGCAATTAGTCGAGTACCGTACCGTCCCCGAACTGCACCGTTACGACGCTTCCCGCTATAAGACTTGTGCCGGGTTCCTTGTCCTGCCGGATTGCCAGAAGATTGGACGCGCCGCGCGTCGTACCCGAAACGCGGAGAATCAGTCCGGCGTCGACTAAGGCCTTGTTGGCCTTCTCCATGCTCATTCCCAGCACGTCCGGGACTTTGCACAAATCATCCGGCTTCTTCTCCCCCAGATACAGGATGATTTGGGCGTTATTCGGCACAATCGCGCCCCCGGCGGGGGTCTGGTCGGTAACGTTGTCGCCGTCGCCGACAACGCGGTAGCTGAACGAAGCGTGTGTCAGCCGCTCTATGGCCTCGTCACGCGTACGGCCGACCACGTTGGGCGTCGCCACGTCCACGCGTGCAAGCTCCTCCTCGGTGTACTCCGGCTCCACGCCCAGATACGGCAGAATGTCCGCCATGACCTGACTTGCCGTCGGCGCGACCATGTTGCCGCCCGACACATACACGCCCGTGTCACGGCTCGGCGTGTCGAGTGTCAGAAGCATGATATAGCGCGGCTTGTCGGCCGGGGCGAAGCACATGAACGACACCACGACATCGCCCCGGGGGTTGTCGGCGGTTTTGGAGCCGGTTTTGTCGGCGGTTCCGGTCTTGCCGCCGATACGGTACCCGGCGACTTGGCCGTTTTTCCCGGTGCCTTTCGCCACCACGTACTCCAAGCATTCCCGCACAACCGCCGACGTTTCCTCGCTGACCACCTGCCGAATCGGCGTGGCGTCGTGCTGCCAGACAAGATTTCCGTTGCCATCCAGTTTCTTCTCGACGATATAGGGCGTGTAGAGGTAGCCACCGTTCACGCAGGCCGCCTGCGCCCGGATAAGCTCTATCGGCGTGACGTTGAACGTCTGCCCGAACGAGTAGGACGCCAGAGAAACCACGTTGGAGTTGAAACTGCTTTCACTCGCGAAAATGCCCGTGACTTCGCCTATCATGTCGATTCCGGTTTTGTCCATGAGGCCAAACGACTTCAGGTAGCGGTAGTAGGTCTCCGTGCCGATGCTCAGTCCCATGGTGATGAATGCCGGGTTGCACGAGTTCCCGGTAGCGGTCTTCAAGTCCTGCACGCCGTGTCCGCTCCGCTTGGAACACCCGATAGGTTTTGACCAGCCCGGGACGCGTATGGAACCCGTGCAGTTAAATGTGGAATCCAGACTAATCAGGCCTTCCTCCAGCCCGGCGGCAAGCGTAATCGGCTTGAACGTCGAACCGGGTTCATAGGTCGAGTCAATGCACTTGTTGCGCCACTGCGTGTTCATGGCGGCGTTGAGGACGGCGGCGCGGGCTTCCTCGTACGCCTCCTCGGTCTCGTACTCCGTACGCTTGGCGTCAATGGCCTGTTGCTGTTGCTCCACCTTTTTCAGTAGGGACGTGTCCAGAATCATGCTGTACTGGTTCGGGTCGTAGTCGGGGTACGACGCCATAGCGACAATCGCGCCGTTGGTCACGTCCATGACGATTCCGGCGGCACCGTTGGCGGCGTCGTAGCGGTCAATCATGTCGCGCAAGCCCTTTTCAAGGTACGTCTGCACCGTGACATCCATGGTCAGCATGAGCGTGTTTCCGTCCTCGGCGTCGTAATACTGCTCGTACTGGTAGAGCAAATCCGTCCCCTTGGCGTTCTTGGCGGTGATGGTCATGCCCGACACGCCCTGCAAGTCGGATTCATATTTCGATTCCAGCCCCACACCGCCGACGTTCTCCGCGTTGACGAACCCCAGCACGTTCGCCGCGAGCGTGTTATAGGGGTAGTAGCGCTTGGAATCCGGCTGCATCCAGATTCCCTGCAGGCGTCTCGGACTGGACTTGTGGTCGGATTTCAGGACGGTTTTGCCGTTGAGGTTTTCTTCCGTCAGTTCGTAGCCTTCTTCGTCAATCAGGCCGTTCATGAACGCCCGCACTTCGTCGGCGGTTTTCTGTTCGACTTTCTTCTTAATAATCGCGTACTGGTTTCTTGTGTTCTCCATCTGCTTCACAATCCAACCTTGGTCGACTTCCAGAATCCGGCTCAGGCCTCTGGCGATGTAGGACTGGTCAAGCAGGCGGGGCGGGTAGTAGTCCGCTTTCTTTTTGGCGGCCACCGCCGCGTCGTATTTCTGCTGTTCCTGCTGTTTCTGCACGAACTGCTCTATTTCCTTCGGGGATATGATGACGGTCTCGGCCGTGGCGGACGCCGCCATGACATATCCGTTACGGTCTAAGATAGAGCCGCGGGACGCCGTAATGACGGCGCTACGGGTCTGCTGGTGCGCGGCGCGTTCCTGTAGGGCGTCGTGCTGGCGGATTTGCAAATCATAGAGCTTGAAAAAGAGCGCCGCGAACGTCACGACGCCCAGCAGGGTCATGACCCACAAAATACGGGTGCGGATGACCTGATTCGCGCGGCGCGACTCCTCGCTGACGCGGAGCGACGGGCGGGCGGTGTACACGTCGGGGCTTGTGAACAAGTCCGACACGGCCTCTTGCAGGAACGCCCCCGCCCGGGACAGCATGCCGCGCAGGATGTCGAAAATTTTATCAGGCATAGTTGCCTCCTGAACATAACGGAACGGCGGTTCCGGGGATACTTCTCAACGCGGACGAACAGAGAGCAAGAAGCCGCGCTTCTCGCTCTCCGTCGGTGTCGCAATATCGGCGGCCCGGAATGGTTTCGGCTGCGCTGCTTCATTATAATGCGGCGGTTAGCTGAAAAATTCCTTCATGGCCTCAAAACCGTGTAACGCGGAAAGCATGAATCCGCTAAGTACGCCGCTCTCCTCCTCTTGGTAGACGACAACATTGTCACCCTCGGACAAGTCCACGTACGCCACCTGACTGGCGGCGGGTACGGACATTCCAGCGGCCTCGGCGGCTTCCTTGACGGTCGCCCGGTCAAACATCTGCTCGTATTCCGCGTTCAATTTCGCGTGTTCGGTCTCCAGACTTTGCAGTTCGCCCTTCAGTTGCACCGTCTCGGAAGAAAGACGGGTCAGCTCAATGCAGTTCATCAGCACGAGCATGGCAACCGCGAGCGCCGCCACAACGCCCAGAATCGCGGGGAGAGAGACCTGTACTGTAGCCGCTCTCCGCCCGGCCATTGCACGGGCTTTCCGGCGTCTGTGTTGATAGGTCAACTCGCCGGCCTGTTCCAATTCCCGCTGTCTTATCGTCCAATCCAGTCCTCTGGCCAGGTTGTCGCTCATAGCGGTCCTTCGCACAAAACGCTCTTCCCTCGCCACCAACTCCATGGCAATTCCCCCTTCTGCGCGGCGCGTCCCCGCGCCGTTCTTTATATCGGTACAGCCGCGCCGGGGCGCGTCCGACCTTCACAAACGTTTCCGGAGGCCTTGCGCCCCCTCTGTCGAAAGTGTTCAGACTGACTTTGTTTGTATATCGAACGTGTCGAGCTTCTCCACGGCGCGGAGTTTGGCACTCCGGGCGCGGGGATTGTCGTGCAGTTCGGCCTCGCCGGGCGTGACGGGTTTCCGGGTCACGGGGCGGACTGTCGGTCGCCGTCCGCACACGCACACCGGAAACTCTTTCGGGCAGACACAGCCCTGTTGAAATTCTTTGAATGTCCGTTTTACGATTCTGTCCTCAAGGGAGTGGAACGTAATCACGGCAAGGCGTCCGCCGGGTTTGAGACGCGCCACGGCGGCGCGTAACATGGGTTCTAACGCGTCGAGTTCGCCGTTGACGGCAATCCGGATGGCCTGAAAGGAACGCTTGGCGGGGTGCTGTTTCTCGCGCAGGGCGCGGGACGGCATCGCGGCGCGGATAATGTCGGCTAACTCCAAAGTGGTTTCGATAGGACGCGTCTCACGTACGTGGACAATCGCTCGGGCGACGGCCGGGGCGTAACGTTCTTCTCCGTACTCGTAGAGAATGCGGCGGAGTTCGTCGCCGGGGTACGTGTTGACCACGTCGTAGGCCGACAGCGGGGAGGCGGGGTCCATGCGCATATCCAGCGGCGCGTCGTGGAGGTACGAGAAACCGCGTTTCGGGTTCTCTAACTGCGGCGACGACACGCCCAAGTCAAACAGCATGCCGTCGGCCTCCCGGACGCCGATACCGTCCAGAAGCGCGGCAAGGTCGGCAAAGGAACCGTGCAGGAGCGTCACGCGTTCGCGCCACGGCGCGAGGCGCTCGGCCGACGCCGACAGCGCCTCCGGGTCGCGGTCAATGCCGATGAGGCGTCCGGAAGCCAGACGCCGGGCGATTTCGGACGCGTGTCCGGCACGGCCAAGGGTGCCGTCGACGTACACGCCATCCGGCCGCACAGACAGCGCCTCCAGACAGGCGTCCAGCAGAACCGGCGTGTGGCGGTATTCGTTGCTCATATCCGTTCCACGCTCCCAGCGTATGTCCAGTATAGCCGCGTTCACCGGAATTGGCAAGCCCTTTTTGCGGCAAAAGGGAAAAAGTTTGCGTTTTCCGGTTCCGGGCGGCGGAATTAGAACGCATATTCTATATTTCCCACCCGCCGTACCGAAAACTTATAAAATCCTCCGTGCCAGACCTTGTTGCAAAGTATACTCGACCGGGCGCTATGTGTCAAGGAAAAATACGGACGCATAAGTTACAAACCAGTTTCCAACTTATGACAATTTTATAAGGTTCCGGTATCCGCTATGGACATGTTCAGGCGTCGGACTTGGGGGCTTCGGGATTGGCCGCTATTTTCTCGCGCTTCTCCTGAATCTTGGCGGCGGAGACCGTGCGGAACCGGGCGCGGTTCTCCTTTACTTCGTTGGCGGCCTTCTGGATGATTTCCTCGGTGCGGGCAAGGGAGTCTTCCGCGTACTCGTTGGCCACTTGGAAAAGCTGTCTGGCGCGTTCCTCGGCACGGGCGATAATCTGGTGTGCCTGCTCCTGTGCCTTGTAGACGACTTCGCTTTCCGACACCATTTTCCGGGCGGTCTGTTCGGCCTGCCTCACAATGCGGTCGGCTTCGCGCTTGGCCTCGTCCTTGAACTTGTCCCGGGCGGCCAACAGTTCCTGTGAGCGCTTGAACTCCACCGGGAACTGTGCCTTTAACTCGTCGAGCAGGTCAAGAACCTCGTCGCGGTCAACTTTGCACATCCCCGTCTGCAAGGCGACGGGGCGCGCTTCCTCGATTTTCTCATAGAGCATGTCAATCAGACGGTCTACTTCATTGGCCATTTTTCATTCTCCTTTTACTTCATCATATCCCGCACCAGGGGAATGACGGCCCCGGGCAGATAGTTTTCAAGCGGTTGACGATAGCGTATCATCTCCCGCGCCATGGAAGAACTGAAGTGCCGAAAGGCGGGGCTTGCGGGTAAAAATAAGGTCTCCAACCCCTCATGAATGCCCCGGTTAATCAAGGCAAGCTGGTATTCGGCGTCGAAGTCTGTGCCGTCGCGCACACCGCGCACAATGGCGGCCGCGCCGCGGCTGACGGCGTAATCCGCCAGCAGGCCGGGGTACAGTTCGGCCTCCACGTTGGGCAAGTCCGACACGGCGGCGCGAACCAGAATCAATTTCTGTTCGGGCGTGAACATCTGGTTTCGCTTTTCGGCGTTCGGGCTGACGCAGACCCACACTTTGTCGAAGCGGGCGGCCGTACGGGCAATCACGTCGTAATGCCCCAGCGTGATGGGGTCGAAGCTCCCGGAGCAGACAGCAATTTTCATGAAACCTCATCCTTGTGGCAGAGCGTGACGGCGATTTTCCCGTAGCGGTAAGTACGCCCGACATAAAAAGGCGGCGGCGGTACGGGAAAGGGTGCCGTTGCCGGGTGTTCGGCGACTATTATACCACGTTGTTTCAGAATGTCAAATGCTATGGCGCATTTTATGGCCTCTTCCAGCAGTCCGGACTGGTAAGGAGGGTCGAGAAAGAGCAGGTCGAAGCGTTCCGGCGTCCGGGAGAGGAAGTCGAGCGCGTCCGTTTGCAGGACGACGGCGCGGGCGTCCAGTCCGGCGGCGCGGAGGTTGTCCCGGACAAGCGCGGCGGCCTTGGGGCTGTTGTCGACGAAAACCGCCGATTCCGCCCCGCGCGAGAGGCATTCAATGCCTAACTGCCCCGTCCCGGCGAACAAGTCCAGCACGCGCTTACCGGCGATGTCAAACTGAATGGCGCTAAACAGGCCTTCCTTGACGCGGTCGGTTGTCGGGCGGGTGTCGCGCCCTTCCAGTTCGCGGAGGCGTGTCCCCCGCGCCGAACCCGTGATGACCCGCAAGGCGTCCACGCTCCTTTCCGCATAGGCTTTCACGTATTTTACGGCAAGGCGCGGAAATTTTCAATAGCATTTCTTAAATTTCCACCCGGAAAATTTGAAAATTTTTTGAAAACTTTTTCCATCCCGACCCGCAATGCCAGATTTTGGACATTGCCCGGAGATTTTCCGCTGTTTCCCTTGCCCGAAAGCGTCTTTTGTGCTATACTGCCGGAAGAACGCCCAAATTGCGACGAGGAGGAACTTTTCATGGAAACCGTCTACATCACCGGACACAAAAACCCCGATTCCGACTCCATCATCTCCGCGCTGTCCTACGCCGCGCTCAAAAACGCCTTGGGCGAGCGAAACTATGTCGCGGCGCGTCTGGGAAGTGTCAGCGACGAAACGCAGTTGATACTTGACCGCTTCAACGCCGAGCCGCCCGTCCTCATTAACAACGTCCGCAATCAGGTGCGTGACCTCGACTTCGACACGCCGCCGATGATTTCCCCCGCCGCGACCATCAGCCGCGCCGCCGAGGCCATGCAGACGGCACATATCTCCGTCCTGCCCGTGGTCAACGAGGACGGCACCCTGTTTGGCATGCTCTCCGCCGGGGATGTCGCCAACTACGACATGGAGTGTGTCCATAATTCCATGATTCAGCCCGTGCCGATTTACAATGTCATTTCGGTCTTGGAGGGGAAGATTCTCCACCGCGGCGGGGAAATCCGGGACACCATCTCCGGGGAGGTCAATATTGCCCTGCCTTCCAGCCGCGAACACCTGCTCTTTTCCGACAAAAACTCCATTGTCATCTGTGGAGACCAGCCGAAGATGCTGCGCCGCGCCATTGAAATCGGCGTGGACTGCGCGATAGTCTGTCAGGCGGAGGTCGCGCCGGAAATCCTCGAGAGCGCCGGGGACACCTGCATTATCGCCACGCCCATGGACGCCTACCACACTGTCCACCTGCTTGGCCACTCCCAGCCGATTTCCCATATCTGCAAAACAACCGACATGACCGTGTTCCATCTGGACGACTACATTTCCGACGTGGAGAACGCCGTACTCGAAAGCCGTTTCCGCGCCTATCCGATTCTTGACGAAAATGAGCATGTCGTCGGCACGCTCTCGCGCTTTCACCTGCTCCGCCCGCGCCGGAAACGCGTCATTCTCATGGACCACAACGAGCGCGCCCAGTCCGTACCCGGTCTGGAGGAAGCCCGCATTATGGAAATCATCGACCACCACCGTCTGGCCGACATCGAGACCAACAACCCCGTGTATGTGCGCAATGAACCCGTGGGGAGTACGTGTACGATTGTCGCGGGCATGTATCAGGAAAAGGGCATGATGCCCACGGAGAAAGTCGCCGGACTGCTCGCCGCCGGAATCGTCTCCGATACCGTCATGTTCAAGTCGCCGACCTGCACACAGCGCGACAAAGATGTAGCCGCCCGTCTGGCGCGTATCGCGGACGTGTCGCTGGACGAACTCGGGCGCGCTATTTTCTCCGCCACCAGCAGTGACGACAAGACCGTGGAGGCCATGCTTGGCACCGACTACAAAGAGTTCCATATCGCCGGACACAGCCTCGCCGTAAGCCAAATTACCTGCATGGACTCCGACCGCGTCCTCAAGCGGAAAGACGAATTCCTCAAAGCCATGAAGGCCAACCGCGAAAAGCGCAAACTCGACATAGTTGTGCTGATGATTACCGACGTTCTGCTGGAAGGCACGCAACTGCTCTTTGTCGGCGACGATGAGAGTATCCGGCACGCGTTCAACATCAAGGACGACGCCGGAAACTGCGCGTTCCTGCCGAAAATCATGTCCCGGAAGAAACAGGTCATTCCCACGCTGTCGGCCATGTGGGGCTAAGCGGATTTTGTCTGGACAAAAACGGCGACGCCGGGACTTTCCAAACGGAAATCCCGGCGTTCGCGTGTCGTCTCTGTGAACCTCCCGAACGCTTTTTCCTCTGTAACGCCTCCCTGCTGTGCCATGGCCGCGCGGGACGCAAGATAAACAATCCCATTGACCTTACGCGGAAAAGACGTTATAATCAGGAATACGGAAATTTCAGGCGCAAAGGGGCGTGACGGTATGAAGGAAAAACGCGTGATATTGCTGTTCTGCGTCGGGGTACTGGTAATGGCGCTTGCGGCGTGCGGGAGGGCTGACCCGCCCCCGACGCCCGAAGCGCGCGATACCGCCCAAGCAGAGGCGGAACTTCCCACGAACGCCACGCGGGTTGATTTCTGGTTTGCCGGGAGCGTCACGCCGCTGGCCGTCATGCGGGATATCGTCGACACGTTCAACGCGTCCCAAGAGACGTATTACGTGAAAATGACGACGTTCGAGACTTTCCCGGAACTCTACCGCAGAGTGAACGCGGCCATTGCCACGGATACCGCCCCCGACGTCGTGGTGCTGGAGCGCGACCCGTCCAACGAACTCCGGCAGAAGGGCTTGACGGTCGACTTGACGCAGGTTCTGCGCCGTGACCCGAATTTCAACCCGTCGCGCTTCCTGCCCGTGTACTACAATCAGGGTCTGTCCGGGGACGGCAACATTTTCGCCATGCCGCTTTACGGCACGACCTATGTCATGTACTACAACAAGGCCGCGTTCGCGGCGGCGGGAATCGACCCGGCGGATATTCATACATGGCACGACCTCGCGTCGGCCGCCGCCGCGATTCGGGACAGCGAGTTATACGAATACGGCTGGGAGCCGATGTGGGGTCACGAGGGCATGATAGACGCCGCGCTCTCGAACGGCGGTGCCATCTATTCGGAGGACGGGCGAACCGTCACCATCAACACGCCGGAATGGGTCGAAGTCTGGGAGGCGTTCCGGCAGTGGATTCATGAAGAAAAGACAATGCGTGTCCATTCGGGCGGCTACGGCTGGGAGTCGTGGGACCACACCCGGAAAGACGTACTCGAAGGCCGCGCCGGGGGCTATACGGGTTCCTCCGGCGACCAAGCGGATTTAGATTTCGGGCTCGTCGGGATGATGGAGCAGCCCGCGTGGGACGACGGCGACGAAGCCCGGCCGGGCGCTCGCGCTCTGCTGTTAAATGTCCTGTCCACGTCCGACTTGGAGCGCCAGACCGGGGCTTACGCCCTTATCCGGTACCTAATCGACGTACCCGCGCAAGTCCGCTGGACGGTCGGCACGGGCTATATCGCGGTCAATCAGGGCGTGCTGGACGACGCGGAGTATCAGTCCCACCTTTCGCGGAACCCGGACGCGGACGTGCCGCTTCTGCAGAGCGCCCACGCGTCGGCGTACCCGCCCGACCCGACGGGCGGCACCATCCGGGAGGCGATTATCCGCGCCGCAGACCGGATTCAGATTGAGAACCTCCCGGCGCAGGAGGTCTTGGACGAGGCGCAGAGAGCCGCCCAAAAGGCCTTGGACGCCATACTCCCGCCGATTTCGGAACCCGTTCAGGAAGGAGGCGGCGCGGATTCATGAAAAAACGGATTTGGATTGCCGTATTCGCTTTGCTGTGCGTGTTCGGCCTGTTGTTTACGTTTCTCCGGCCGCGTGCCGAAAAGGAAATCAGGGTCTGCGCGTTGCTGAACGGCAGTATTCAGGACAGAAGCTACACGCAGGCGCAGTACGAGGCGCTGGCCGCCGCCTGCCAAAAGCTGGGCTTGGACTTGGCATGGTTCGACAAGGTACCCTTTGACGACAGTTTCCCCGCCATGGCGCGGCGCATGATTGAGGACGGCTACCGCGTCATTGTCTGCGACCACTACTTATACGAGCCGTATCTGACAGAGCTTGCCGCCGCGTATCCCCATGTGTACTTTCTGAACGCGTCGGGGACGGAATCGGCGCAAAACTACGCGTCGTACTTGGGGCGGATGTATCAGGCGCGGTACCTGTCGGGGCTTGTGGCGGGGGCGCGGACGGAAACGGGACAAATCGGCTACGTCCTCGCGTTCCTGACCCCGGAGACCATACGGCAGTTGAACGCGTTCACCATCGGCGTACGGAAAACGAACCCCGACGCCCATGTGTACGTACGGCGTATCAACGACTGGAACAGCGCCGAAAAGGCCGCGTCCGTCACGTCCATGCTGCTGGACGCGCACAATATCGACGTGCTGACGCTCCACGTCAACGCCATTTCGCCGCTCCGCGTCGCCGACAAGCGCGGCGTCTACACCATCGGGAACAACTACGACAACCGGGAACTGTTCCCGGACACCTACCTGACGGCCTGCGTCTTTCAGTGGGAGCCGTTTTTCGAGGAACGGCTGGGCGAGTGCGTACGGGGTCAGTTCACCGGGCGGCACTACTGGGAGGGACTGCGAAGCGGCCTCGTGGCGCTCTCCCCGCTGACGGAACTTGTACCGGACAGCACGCGCCGCCTCGTGAACGCCGAAATGGGGCGGCTGATGAATGGTACTTTTGACGTGTTTTTCGGCTCCGTCACCGATATTTACGGCACGGTTCAGGTACGCGAACACGAGAACCTGTCGGACAGGGAGCTTTTGTACGGAATGTACTGGTTTGTGGACGGGGTGATTATGGAATGATACGGAAACTGCTCGAACGCCGTACGCTTCGGCTGTCCATGATACTCGGCTCTCTGGTGGCGGCCTTGATTCTGCTGGGGGTGTTCCTCTACGCGCGGGTGGACACGCTTCTAAACGTCTACATGGAGGTGCAGGGCGAAAAGCAGGCCGAAACCCTCGCCGAACTGACCGAACGGCAGTTTCAGACAGAGTTAATCGCCCTCTACACGGTCGCCAGTGAACTCCCCCGCATTGAGGGCATGCGCGCCGACGCCCTCCGCGCCATCCAGAGCGCCGACTACGCCGGGAGAATCGGCGTACAGCGCATAGACGGCAGTCCGTTCTACGGGGAGGTCTACAGCGCCGATGACTTCCCGTGTATCGAAAAGGCCGTCCACGGCGAAAACGCCATTTCGTTTTGTCCGGGAAAAGGCCTGATGTTCTGCGTTCCGGCCTTCCGTGACGACAATATTCTGTTCGTGGTCTACAGGCTCTACCCGGAAAGCGTACTCTTTGAGCGCTTCGGCGTCCAGAGTTACGGCGGGAGCGGGAGAACCCGTATCGCCGACGCCTCCGGGCGGGTCATCGTCACGTCCCTTCCGATATACTCCGACGCGACTTGGATTCTCCGGGAAAAGTCCGTCGAAACGGGCATTCAGGAACTGGAAAGCAGGCTCTACAATTCCGGGAGCGCGGCACTGTTCCGGCCTTCGAGTATCGGGGAAGTCATGCTCTACGCCGCCATGATTCACGGCAGCGACTACCACCTGATAGGTTACGTGCCGAAAACCGTCGTCATGCAGGGCGTACAGCATATCAGCCTCCTTGTTATCATGGTGTTTCTCATTCTGACGCTGACGGTATTCGCGGGGGGCTTCCTGCTGATTGGGCTGGAACGCAAGTCGCGGGAAAGTGACACGCTCCGCGAGGCGGCGCGTATCGCGGAGAAGTCCAGCGCCGCGAAAAGCGAGTTTCTCTCCAACATGTCCCACGACATCCGAACGCCCATGAATGCCATTATCGGCTTTACAAATCTGGCGCTCCGGAACCCCGCAGACACGGAACGGGTCATAGAGTATCTGGGCAAAATTCAGGCGTCCTCCAGCCACTTACTGGCGCTGATTAACGACGTACTCGAAATGAGCCGCATTGAGAGCGGGAAAATTGAGCTTGACGAAACTTTATGCTCCCTGCCGGAAATCCTGCACGACCTCAATACCATCATCGTCGGGCAGGTCGAGGCCAAGCAACAGGAACTGACCATGGACGCCGTGGACGTGGTCAACGAAAATGTGTACTGCGACAAACTGCGCCTGAATCAAGTGTTGCTAAACCTGTTGTCGAACGCGGTCAAGTACACGCCCGCCGGGGGGAAGATTTCCGTCCGGGTCATCCAGCGCACTGGCGAACACGACGGCTGCGCCGACTATGAACTCCGCGTGAAAGACAGCGGAATCGGCATGTCCCCGGAGTTTGCGAAAAAGGTCTTTGACGCCTTCGAGCGCGAGAAAACGTCGACCGTCAGCGGCATTCAGGGTACAGGCCTCGGCATGGCCATCACGAAGAGTATCATTGACCTGATGAACGGCTCCATCCGCGTGGAGACCGAACCCGGCAAGGGTTCGGAATTCATCGTGGACGTGTCCATGAAAGTCGAGACCTCCGGCGTGCCTGACCGCCACATCCCCGAACTCAACGGACTGCGGGCGCTGGTCGTCGACGACGATTTCCACACCTGCGACAGCACCACGAAACTGCTGTCACAACTGGGCATGCGCTCCGACTGGACGCTCTCCGGGAAAGAGGCCGTGCTTCGCGCCAAGCACGCCCACGAGACCAAAGACCATTTCAAAGTGTTCCTGATTGACTGGAAACTCCCGGACTTGAACGGCATTGAGGCCGTGCGGCAGATTCGCGCGATTGTTGGGGCGGATGTCCCCATTCTGCTTATGACCGCCTACGACTGGCCGTCCATCAAGGATGAGGCGATTGCCGCCGGGGTCAACGGCTTCTGCAACAAGCCGCTGTTCCTGTCGGAACTCCACAGCGCGATGATGCGCGTTGTCGGCAAGGCGGACGGCGCGGAAACCCGCCCCGAGGACAAGAACCCGCCCGCGAACTTCGACGGACGCCGCCTGTTACTCGTCGACGATATCGAGATGAACCGTGAGATTGCCGCCGCCGTGCTGGAAATGAGCGGCTTCGAGGTCGAGGAAGCCCGCGACGGTACGGAGGCCGTGGAGAAAGTCACCAACGCCGCCCCCGGCTACTATGACGCCGTGCTGATGGACATTCAAATGCCCGTCATGAACGGCTACGAGGCGGCGCGGAAAATCCGGGCGTCGGACAGCCAGAACGCCGCAATCCCCATTGTCGCCATGACCGCCAACGCCTTTGACGAGGACAAGAAAGCCGCCTACGACGCCGGAATGAACGGCCATGTGGCCAAGCCCATTGACGTGGAAAAACTCATGAGAGTTCTGGGGAAAATTCTGCACCAGAAATGACGGAGGAACCCTTTATGAAAACCTCATCCTCGCCCCTGTCGGAACAGGCGGCAAACGAAATCATGGACATGATTTTCATACAGCACCGCTTCCACCCCGGCGACAAGCTCCCCAACGAAATGGATTTGTCGGAAGAGCTCGGTATCAGCCGGATTACGCTCCGGGAGGCAATCCGGATTCTCTGCACCCGCGGACTGGTCGAAATCCGCCGCGGGCGCGGGACTTACGTTATCTCCAACGACCCCGCCCTCCGCGCCGACCCCTGCACCGGAGAGCGGGAATTAACCGACGCGTCCCCCCGTGACTTAATGGAGTTCCGGCTTGCGCTGGAACCCGCCGCCGCCTACTACGCCGCCCGCCGCGCCGACGAGCAGGAGTTACAGCACATGAACGCCCTTTTGGAACAAATGGAGAAACTTTCCGCGCAGGGGCAGTCCGTGATACAGGCCGAGCGCGACTTTCACTGTACCATCGCCTCCGCCGGACACAACCCGCTCTTCGGACAGCTCATGCCCGTGCTTCAGCACTCCATACAGGAATACAACAGCCCCTCGCGGGAACGGACGGGCGTCTTTCTGCGCGACTACCGCGAAATTGTGCGGCACATCCGCAACCGGAACGCGGAAGCCGCCCGCGCCGCCATGTTCAGCCTGATTCTGCTGTCCTACCGCCTGTCCGACTTGGAACTGGAATGAAGCGGCTATCCCCTTTGTCGAAACATATGCCAAAATCGCCCCACTCTCCGCGTATGCCCAATCAAAGCGCATTTTATGACGAGGTGGTTATGAATGAAACGTTTCTGGAAATGTCCGCTCCTGTTCGTTATGTTCGCGCTTTTGCTGTCCGCGACGGCGGCGGCTGTCGATTTGGACGCCGACACCCGGCTGATGTGCTATCTGGAACAGGAAGCCGGGATTTTGCCGGACGCCGCCCTAATGGGCGGTGTCGGGGACGAACTCATCGGCATTGAAGCCGCGCTTTACGCGAAGTTAAAGACGTTCGTCCAAGAAGTCGCGGCGGGAGAGCGCCAGAGTACGGAAATCAAGCTGAACATCAGCGCGCTGGGCGATTATTCGCTCACCAAGGAGGAACTCGCGGAGAAATTGACGAAAGTTCATGCGTGTTTGAAAGCGGACTGCCCTTATGATTTATACTGGCATGACTACTACGGCACCCCGATGACGCGCAACACGGTTGTGCTGTCCGGGAAAGTCGTGGAAGTGATTGTACGTTTCCCGGCGTCCCCCGCCTATAAGGTCAGCGACTACGAGATAAGGGACGACCTCGCGGAGTTGCTTGCAACGGTGCGGAGCAATGCCCGGAGTATCGTAAACGCGAACACGGGCAAAGCCGATTATGAGAAGCTGGAAGCCTACAAGGACGCTATTTGTGAAATGGTCTCCTTCGACGGTAACAACAGTGCCGCCGGAGAACTCATCAACGCCTTTGACGGAAATCCGGATACCAATATTGCCTGCGAGGGCTATTCCAAAGCATTCAAATATCTGTGCGATTTGTCGTCTTTCCGCGACCCCAAATTTGCCTGCTATCTGGTGACGGGTAAAACTCCGGGGGCGCATATGTGGAACCACGTCACCCTCGGCGGAAACAATTATCTGACGGACGTGACATGGTGTGACAGCAACGGAACCAAAAACGGCAATTATGGACTGTATTTCATGGTTCACGCGCTGGAAGGCCATAACACCCCGCAAACGGGCTACACAATTCAGAAAAACAATCCCGATAAGCCGTCCGACACCTACACTTTGACGGACATCGACTACCTGAACCTGTACGACAAAAGCGCGTCTCTGCTGACACTCTCCACCGCGCCTTATCAAATGCCGGAAGAAAACATTATCGCGTCCGGCTCCTGCGGCGCGAACGTGAATTACGCGCTGGACAGCCTCGGCGCGCTGGTCATCAGCGGTTCCGGGGACATGGCGAACTATACGGCGGATTCTCCCGCGCCGTGGAACCAACACAAAGACAGTATCGGGTCAGTCTGGATTGACAATGGCGTGACAAGTGTCGGGAATCGTGCGTTTCAAGGCTGTCCCGCGTCTACCATAAGCATTCCGGGCAGTGTGAAACGCGTTGGGTACGCCGCGTTTTACCAGTCCTCTTTGACCTCCGTTGACATGCCCGAAGGAGTGACAACGATTGCAGACTATGCCTTTTGTGACTGCGCACACTTGGATAATGTTGTAATTCCCGAAACCGTGACCAGCATTGGCAAATATGCGTTTCACAAAGACACCGCGCTACAGTCCGTCACCATTCCCGAAGGCCTCTCAATCATTTCGGATTCCGCGTTTCGCGGGTGCGGCTCTTTGTCGAGCGTCGTACTTCCTGACAGCGTCATCAACATTGGATACGCCGCGTTTTATGAGTGCGATTCACTCACGGACGTTTCTCTGCCGGGAAAGCTGACAACGATTTCAGATTACGCATTCTCCAAGTGTACAGGCCTTGAAAAAGTCACCATGCCGGATACTATTATCAGTATCGGAGTACAGGCATTTTCCGGCTGTTCATGCCTTGAAAGCATTGTGATTCCGTCCGGCGTAAGCGTCATCCAAGACAAGACTTTCTATGGATGCGCGTCTTTAACGGAAATCACGCTTTCGGACAGGGTTATGGGCGTTGGGGATTACGCGTTTTATGGTTGCGCTTCTCTTTCGGAGGTCACTATGTCGCGGAATGTCACCGTTATCGGGGAGTGCGCGTTTTACAAATGCCAGTCCCTGAAACGTATTGCCATTCCCGACGGCGTGACCGCGATTCACGCCCACACGTTCCGCGAATGCGCCGCGCTGACGGAAATTACCATGGGGGGCAATGTTGCCGAAATCGGGTACGCCGCGTTCTACGCCTGTTCCAAACTCGCCACGGTACACTATGGCGGAACCCCGGCGCAGTGGGAACAACTCAAAGCCGCCAAGGGGGAGTTTAACGCCCCGCTGGATTCCGTCAAGGTGGATTTCCTGTCCGGCGTGACCGTTTCCGGCGTGTCGGTCTCCGGTAACGCGGTAACGGCAAATGTCACATGTCCCGACACGAACGCGGCGGTATTCTGCGGCGTGTACGGCAACGGCGGCAAAATGATTGCCGTCCGTTCCGCGCAAGTCACGGGAGAATCAGATTATCAATTCCAGTTCGGCGGACAAAAATTTGATTACGCCAAAGTATTTGTCCTCGACAACGATTTCCGGCCACTGTGCGAAGCCGTACGCGGCACATAACCGGAGAAACTCAACCCTTGACGCGTACGAAAGGGGGTGGCGCGTTTGAAACGTCTTGACGGCCTCGACACTCTGCGCGGCCTGACGCTCGTCAGCATGATTGCCTATCACGCCTGTTGGGACATGGTCTATATGTTCGGCGCGGACTGGCCGTGGTACCGTTCACGCGGCGCGTTTCTGTGGCAACAGAGCATTTGCTGGACGTTCATTTTGCTGTCCGGGTACTGTTTCCGCCTCGGGAGACACCCGCTCCGGCGCGGCGTGACCGTGTTTGCCGCCGGGGCGCTGGTCTCCGCCGTGACGATTCTGTTTCTGCCCGGGAACCGCGTCTTTTGGGGGATACTGTCTTTACTGGGCGCGTCCATGCTTCTGACGGCGCTTTTGCAATCGCGTCTGTCACGTGTCCCGGCCGTCCCCGGACTGTCCGCCGCGTTCGCGCTGTTTCTGCTGTGCTACCGTGTCCCGGGACATGTGTTTTTGGCGTTTCGGCTCCCGGAAGCGCTTTACCGCGACGACTTCACGGCCTGTTTCGGCTTTCCGCAGCGTGGCTTCTTCTCGACGGACTATTTCCCGCTTCTGCCGTGGCTGTTCCTGTTCTGGAGCGGCTTCTACCTGTACGACATCACGCGGAAAGACGCCGCGCTGTTGTCGGTGCGCCTGCCCCCGCTGACGGTTATGGGGCGGTACTCCCTCTGGGCGTACCTGCTCCATCAGCCGATAATTTACGCGTTCCTGTCGCTGCTTTTTCATGGAGAATGACGATGAAATCACTTGTACTCGGCATACTGGCGCATGTGGACGCGGGCAAGACCACGCTCTCGGAAGCGCTTCTGCACGCAAGCGGGGTTGTCCGCAAGCCCGGGCGCGTCGACCACGGGGACGCCTACTTCGACACGAACCCGCTTGAACGCGAGCGCGGCATTACCATTTACGCGAAATCTACGGTCTTTCAGGCCGGGGACAGGGAAGTTTTTTTGCTTGACACGCCCGGACACGTCGACTTTTCGTCGGAGGCGGAACGCGTCCTCAGCGTGCTGGACTGCGCGGCGCTGGTCGTCAGTTCCACGGACGGCGTACAGGCGCACACGCTGGCACTGTGGCGTCTGCTGGAACGCTTTCAAGTACCCGTGTTTGTATTCGTGAACAAGACAGACCTGCCGGGACTCGAACGCGCCGAACTCATGCGGCAACTCAAAGAGAAGTTAGACGGCGGCTGTACGGATTTCAGCGCCGACGCCGCGACCGTCGCGGAGGAGGCCGCGCTGTGTGACGAAACTTTGCTGGAACGCTACCTCGAACGCGGAAGCGTCACGGACGACGAATACCGCGCTTTGATTGCGGCGCGGAAGCTGTTCCCGTGCTGTTTCGGCTCCGCGCTCAAAGAAACGGGCGTCGGCGCGTTCTTGGACACGCTCTCCCGACTGGCTCCCGAAACGGCGTACCCGTCCGGATTCGGGGCGCGGGTGTTCAAAATCAGCCGCGACGAGCGCGGAAACCGTCTGACGTGGCTGAAAGTCACGGGCGGGACGCTCCACGCGAAATCCTGCGTCCGGGACGACTTGCCGGACGAAAAAATAGACCAAGTCCGCGTTTACGAGGGCGCGAAATATCGGACGGTAAAAGAAGCGTCGGCGGGGAGTGTCTGCGCCGTTACCGGGCTGTCGCGCACCCGCGCCGGGGACGGCCTCGGCTTCGAGCGCGACAAAACCGCGTTCCTGCTTGAACCCGTGTTCCGCTATCAGGTACTGATTCCGCCCGGCACTGACCCGCACGCCGCGCTTGTCGCCTTGCGGCAACTGGAAGAGGAAGACCCCGCCCTCCGCGTCGAACAGGACGGCGCGCTACACGTCCGCCTCATGGGCGAAATTCAGGCGGAAGTCCTGAAACGCGTCTTGCTTGACCGCTTCAAGCTGGCGGTGGACTTCGGCTCCGGCGCGGTCGTCTACCGCGAGACGATAGCCGCGCCCGTGGAAGGCGTCGGACACTTCGAGCCGCTCCGCCACTACGCGGAAGTACATCTGTTATTGGAACCGCTCCCGCCCGGAAGCGGTATCCGCTACGCCTCGGCCTGTCCGGAGGATACGCTGTCGCGCAACTGGCAGCGCCTCATTCTCACGCACTTGGCCGAACGCGAACATATCGGGGTTCTGACGGGTTCGCCCGTGACGGACATCCGCTTTACCCTGCTGTCCGGCCGCGCCCACGAGAAGCACACGGAGGGCGGCGATTTCCGGGAAGCGGTCTACCGCGCCGTCCGCCAAGGCCTCATGTCGGCGGAAAGTGTGTTGCTGGAACCGTGGTATACTTTCCGGCTGGAAATTCCGTCGTCCCAGACCGGACGCGCCCTCAACGACATCCGCCGCATGGGCGGCGACGCCGACGCCCCGGAGACGTTCGCGGATTCCGTGGTGCTGACGGGTTCCGCGCCCGCCGTCGCCGTCAAAGACTACGGCCGGGAGGTCGCCGCCTACTCGCGCGGCCTCGGACAGTTTTCCTGTCAGGTGTCGGCGTTCCGCCCCTGCGCGAATCAGGCCGACATCGTGGCGCGTATCGGCTACGAGCCGGAACGCGATACCGACAACCCGTCGGGGTCGGTATTCTGCGCCCACGGCGCGGGGTACGTCGTGCCGTGGAACCGCGTCCCGGACATGGCGCATGTCGAAAGCGGCTGGCGGCCGGAACCCGCCGCAAGCCCGGAAAGCGTGTCCGTGACGCGTTCCGCGCCGTCCGGCGACATACAGGACAAGGAACTACAGGCCATTTTCGAGCGCACCTATGGCCCCGTCAAACAGCGCCGGGAAGCGCAAGTCCGGGAGGCGCGCCGCGAACCGTCCGAACGCGTCCGGGTACCGCGTCAGCCAACGGGGCCGGAATATCTGCTTGCAGACGGCTACAACCTCATTTTCGCGTGGGACGACCTCAAGGCCGTGGCGCTGGAAAACCTCGACGCCGCGCGCAAGATTCTCTGTGACCTGCTCTGTGATTACCAATCTATGAGAGAGTGTGTCGTGATTGTCGTTTTCGACGCCTACAAGGTACGCGGAAACCCCGGCTCCCATGAGCGCTACCACAATATCCACGTCGTCTACACCAAAGAGGCCGAAACCGCCGACACCTACATTGAGCGCGCAACGTACGAAATCGCAAGGGAACACCGCGTACGCGTGGCGACTTCCGACGGCCCCGAACAGTTAATTATAC
The DNA here is from genome assembly GCA_017526785.1 of Oscillibacter sp. Lineage (GTDB taxonomy): Bacteria > Bacillota > Clostridia > Oscillospirales > Oscillospiraceae > Oscillibacter. The sequence goes on from JAFXQV010000004.1 coordinate 132,537, forward strand.
TCGGCCACGGGGCTTTACGGGTCTCGGCGTCGATGTTCCGGGAGGAACTGGAGGCCGCGAAAATCCGGATTGCCGAACTGATTGCGAAAAACAACCGCCCCGCGCCGACTGGCGCAGTCCGCGCCGCTATGGAGGCCGCCAAGCAAAAATCTGCCAATTTGTGGTAAAAATGCCGCCGTTCGCGTTAAAAAACCCACAAAAAGGAAATTTACGCTTTGCACTTTTTCGTCCAAATGACGGAAAAACGCTTGCAATTGCCCATGGACTTTGTTATAATAAAGCCGCTTTGAATGCGGCTTCTTTATATTTCTCCGAAATTCAAAATTTTTCCAGAAAGGTGGTATGCCAATTGAAAAAAATGCTCCGGCTTTGTACGGCGCTGTCACTGTGCGTCCTGTTCTGCCTGACCTGCGCACTCGCCACGGGTTCCGACGCGGAGTCCACCGCCAACGCCGACAAACTCTACGCCCTGCACCTGTTCCGGGGTACCGGGATTGATGAGGACGGTTCCCCGATTTACAGCCTTGACCGCATCCCCACCCGCTTACAGGGTCTCATTATGATGATTCGTTTCCTCGGAGAAGAGGAAGAAGCCCTTTCCTCCCCGGTCGATTCCCCCTTTACCGATGTCTCCGGGGAGGGCGAAGCCTATGTCTCCTACGCCTACCGACGCGGCGTCACGAAGGGTACCAGCAATTCCACGTTCACGCCCGGCGCGACGCTCTCCGCCAACGCCTACCTCGCCTTCCTGCTCCGCGCCATGGGCTACAGCGAGGCCGACGGCGACTATACGTGGGAGGACATTGTACCCTTTGCCGTCTCGCTGGGCATTGTGACGGCCTCGGACGCCGCCGCCATGGAGGCCAACGGCCTGAACCGCGGCGACATGGTCGATTTGAGCTATCACGCCCTGACCTCCCCCGTCAAGGGCGGGGAAACCACGCTGGCGCAGTTCCTACTTGAAAAGGGTGCCTTTACCGCTGAGGAAGGCCGGAACGCCGGAGTTTTGCCCGGCGGCGGACAGCCCGCCCTCCCGGCTATGCCGTGGGAACCCCCCGCCGACGCGGAATCCACCGTTGACTATGAGAAGAAAAGCGTCCACACCTCGGAAGGCCTCGTCACGGCGCACATTTTGACCGTCAACACCAAAAATCCGAAAGTCCGCGTAAAGACCGCCCTCGTGGACAATCAGCTCGGACACACCGCCTCTTTCACGAAAATTGTACAAAATTCCGGCGCTGTCGCGGTCGTCAATGGGAATTTCTTCAACTCCTACAGCAAATTTCAGTCCCCGATTGGCCATGTCATGTCGGACGGCGTGTTTCTGTACGGCAACTCCGGCCTGTCGTCCCTCGGCTTCACGGACGACGGTACCATTTACGTCGGACGCCCGGCCGTGTTCACGCGCCTGACCTCCGGCGGCGACGAGTGGTCGGTCTACGAAATCAACACCCCCGAACAGGACGATAACGCCTCCGTCCTCTATACGCCCGCCTACGGCGAACAGGTCATTATGACCAACGGCGGCTGGGCGCTGACCGCCGACGAAGGCACCATCACGGAATTCTACTCTGTCAGCGCGGGGGCGGCGATTAAGATTCCGCCGCAGGGCTACGTCGTCTACATGGGCGGCGGCTACTCGTCCGCGTCCTACTTCCACATCCCGCAGAAGGGTTCCCCGATTTCCATGGAATACTATTTGCGCGTCGCCGACGAAGAGGGCTTTGTCCTCGACGGCGTGCGGGAAATGGTCTCCGGCGCGCCCCGGCTCGTCAAGGACGGCGAACTCGTCACCACGCTGGAGAACGGCTTCACGGAATCCCGCTTCACAACCGCGTCCTCGTCGCGTACCGCTATCGGCGTAAACGGAGACGGGAAGCTGTTGCTGATTTCCGTACCCGCCGGGGCGACGGTACAGCAAATGCGGGAACTGGCGCTTGCCGCCGGGTGTGTCGACGCGTTCAACTTGGACGGCGGCGCGTCCAGCGCCATGTACTACAAGGGCAGTTACCTTACCGTCCCAAGCCGCGAACTCACCGTGACGTTGCAAGTTTTCGTCGACGAGTAACACAACAACCAGCCGGAAGCGCGGGAACCGTTCCCGCGCTTCTATTGTGACAGGAGAATCCCATGTCAGAAAAACGAAACGCCCTGCCGCCGGGTGCCGATGTCCCGCCCCGGCGGACGCCGCAAGACCTCAATCAGCGCCGGATGACCGCGTTTTTCTCCGCCGCGCTGTGTACCGTCGCCGCCCACGGGTTTCTGTTCACCAACGAGTTCTTTTCCCATGACTCCGTGTCGTACTTCAATTACACGGAGTGGGGCTTTCCGTTCTACACCGGAATCGGGCGCTTCCTGATTCCGGTCTACGAGGCCTGTAAAGGACAGGTCGCCGCGCCGTGGCTTATCGGGCTTCTGTTCACGCTCTGGATGGGCTTGACCGGAATCGTCGTCACGGATTTGCTCGCCATACAGACGCCCTCCGGCGTCGGTCTGGCCTGCGGACTGCTCTGCACCAATATTTCTATCAGCCTCACGGGCGCGACGTACGTCTATTGTATGGACGAGTACGCCTTCGCGCTGTTGTGCGCGGCGACGGCTGCGTTTCTCTTCCTGCGCGGCGGACGCCTCGCGCTGCTCGGTGTCCTGCCGCTGTTGGCGTCGCTGTCGATTTACCAGCCCTACGCCACGGTCACGGCCGTGCTGTGTCTGCTGGCGCTCATCCGCGACGCCTCCGACGGCCGCCGCTTCCGGACAGTCCTTGTACGCGGAATCACCGCGCTTGTACTGTTGGCGGCCTCCTACCTCTTATATTACGGCCTCTGGACACTCCTCCGCGTCCTCCTGCGCGTTCCCCAGACCCGCGACGTGGTGTCGTTCCGCGACTTCGGCGCGCTGGAACGCCTCATATCGGCGAACACGTCCTTTTTCGGCTTCCTGTTCCGTCCGGGCGTCGTACTCGGCGCTGTGCGCCCGATTGCTCACGGCTTCCTGCTGGCGCTGTTGTTCTGGCGTCTGCTCCGCGTACTCTCTAACGGACGTGTCCCCGTGCCGAACCGGATTCTTCTGCTTGTCCTCGCGGCACTCCTGCCCGCCGCGCTCTACTCCGTCGCGTTCGTCATGCCCGGAGAGGCTCACGATTTGACCGCCTACGCCCGCGAACTGTTCTATTTACTGCCGTTATCCCTGCTCGACACGCCGCGCCGCGAACACGACACCCTCCGCCGGATTGCCTCCGCCGAACGCGTCACGGTGTGCGTACTGCTGTCGGTGTTGCTCTGGCACCACGTCGTCTACGCGAATCAGGCCTACATGAAGAAAGACCTCGAAAAAACGTCCACGCTGATGTTAGCGGCGCGTATCGTCGACCGTATTGAGAGCGTGCCGGGCTACGTCCCCGGCGAAACCCGTGTAGCCTTCGCCGGACGCCTCGACGATAACGAACCCCTCGACGTTCCCTTGGACGCCTTCGGAGGCTTCCGGACGCAGACAGGCCTATGGCACGCCCACGCCGCAACGTACAATTTCGGGCGCTATATCACGAAATATTTGCAATATCCTATAAACTGGGACACGGAATCCGGCGTGACGCGTTCGGAACTGGCACAAGCCATGCCGGCCTTTCCGGCGGCGGGAAGCGTGCGCATGATTGACGGCGTTGTGGTCGTGAAACTGTCCGGGTAGCGGGACTTTCCACAACGCGGCGAAAAATGTGGAACAAATTCCACAATAACGCCGCATTTGTGGAGAGTTTCCGGAAAGGAGACAAACGTGGAACCTCAATTGATATCCGTCGTGGTGCCGTGCTACAACGAGGCGGCGGCGTTGCCGCTGTTTCTGGACGCGCTCCGCGAAATCAGCGCGGAATTGCACGACGAATTTTCCTGTAAAGTAGAATTGCTGTTCGTGGACGACGGCTCCCGTGACGGTACGCTGTCCGTACTGCGCGACGCCGCCCGGACAGATTCCCATGTCCGCTACCTGTCGTTTTCGCGCAACTTCGGCAAAGAGGCCGCCATGTACGCCGGGCTTCAACACGCGCGCGGGGACTACGTTGTGATTATGGACGCCGATTTACAGCACCCGCCGTCCATGTTGCGGGAGATGGTGTCGGTACTGCGCACCGGGGAATACGACTGCGCGGCGGCGCGGCGGGTGTCCAGAACCGGGGAACCGCCGTTACGGAGTTTCTTTTCCCGGCGCTTCTACCGCCTCATCAACCGCATTTCCGACACGGAGATTGTCGAGGGCGCTTGCGACTTCCGCATGATGTCCCGCCGCATGGTCGACGCGATACTGTCCCTGCGGGAGTACAACCGTTTTTCAAAGGGCATTTTCAGTTGGGTGGGCTTCCGCACAAAGTGGCTTCCGTTCGAGAATCGGGAACGCGTCGCCGGGGAAACAAAGTGGTCTTTCTGGGGACTGCTGGTGTACGCGATACAGGGTATTGTGGGTTTCTCCACGGCTCCATTAATATTTGTGGCGCTGTTAGGGGTGTTGCTGTGCGTCGGCGCGTTGCTGATGGTGGCGTATGTCATTGTGAAAACGCTGTTGTTCGGCGACCCCGTGGGCGGCTGGCCGTCCATGGCCTGCATGGTCATGTTTCTGGGCGGCGTACAGCTCTTTTGCATGGGCATTCTGGGCGAATACCTTGCCAAGACTTATCTGGAAGTCAAGCGGCGTCCGATTTATGTTTTGTCCGAGACCGACGAGGACGCCAATACCAAAGATTAGAAGCACCGCTTCCCAAACGCATAGAAACCCCCGCCTTGCGGCGGGGGTTGTGTTCAGCTCGCCTTTACCAGATAGACATAGCCTATATCACTGAAACTATAGTCGTCATCGTGCGTAATGGCCACAAAGTAAATTCCGGCCTGCGGAGCGTCCAGCACATAGACCTTTTCCACGTCCGCGCTGTAGGAAGATGAGTTCTCCAACGAACCCAGAATATCCGCGTCTCCTTCGCCGTCATAGGCGGCCGCGACACCAATTAACTCTTCCGCGTCGCTTTTCAGAAAAGGTACGACTTCAAAGGTGATACGACGCGGGGAATTGACGCTTACATAGAAGCAGTCAACATCACTTGTGTCAGAAATGATACCCGCCGTCCATGCTCCCAATGTCAGTTCGTCCGCTGCGAGCCAGTTATTATTGCCTTCCTGTTCAATCGAAGCAGCATTGGACACAAACCTTCTGCGTGCCGTATCCAAGCGCACTTCCGGGTCTGTCCCACGTCCGAAATCGGGCATCAACATCCGTTTATTGGGGTCAAGCTGGCTCATCTGGTCAATGCGAATCGCAAAATTGATATTCTGCGAATCTTTCAGCGACATGGAATTGACGCCGACCACTTCGCCGTATTCGTTGAGTAACGGTCCGCCGCTGTTTCCGGGGGAAATCGGCGCGGTATGTTGAATATAGTGTACGTCCTCACTGACTTGGTCAGCAACCGACACAATTCCTTCCGAAAGACTGCCTGTCAATCCCCTGGAACTGCCGATGGCGTAAACCTTATCGCCGGTTTCCGGCTTACCCTCGGCAATGCTCACGAACTCGTTGCCGGAGGCGTCCGTTTCCAACAAGGCCAAATCCAAGTCCGGATTATAATCCAGCACGGCGGTGACTTGGTATTTTTTCTCATTACCCAGCGTGACTTTCGCCGAATACGCGGCCTCCATGACGTGATAATTCGTCAGCACCGTTCCTCGGTCGTCAATAAAGAACCCTGTACCCAGCCCTGTAGACTCATTGTCATCATCGTAGACGGTAATTTCCACAACGCTTGGGGATACCTGCTTGTAAAGCGTATTTCCGTCCATCGGCTGTTTCGGCCACTGCGCCTGATAGACCGTATCTTTATCCGCCGCGCCGACCTCCGGAGACCAGCCCAGAAATTCCAGATTCTCTCGCGTCACGGAAGGTATTTCGGGCGTTGCTCCCGGGGCGATGTACTGCACGGCCTTGCCGGACGTGACTTCGCCGCCGTTGGCATCGAACTCGATTTTGATGCCCTTTTCCCATTCCGCCGCGATGACCATGTTTCCGGTGACGTTCGAGGCCTCATGGTCCCAGCCAACCAGATAATAGCCCTCCCGTTCCACGATAGGGGGCGTTGCGCTTTGACCGTGTTTTACCTGCTGGAGCAGTTCGCCGGAGACCTTAGTTCCGCCGTTGGGGTCATAGCGGACTTCGTAGGTTCCGCACCCGGTCAGACAGAACACCATCCCCATGGCAAGGAGCCACACAATGACAGATTTTTTCATCATCATCTTCCTTTCGCCAAAAAACGCATGAACAGCGCTACCGAGTATGGGTACAGTATAACACGATGAGAAAAAATTGTCTACACAAAATTGCAAAAAATAATATAGTTCGCGTAATTTTTCCCGGATTTGCGAGGACGCCCAAAAAAATCCGTAACTTTTGAAAAAACTGCTTGCAATCCGTCACAAAGTCTGTTATGATATCGGTTACGCCGTCCCGGACGGCGTACAAACATAGGCAAAGGAGGCGCGAACATGGCAAAGTGTGAATTTTGCGACAAGGGCGTAACATTCGGAATCAAGGTATCCCACTCCCACCGCCGTTCCAACCGGATGTGGAAGCCGAACGTCAAGCGGGTCAAGGCCATTGTGGACGGTTCCCCCCGTCACGTATATGTATGCACCCGGTGTCTGCGTTCCGGCAAGGTCACGCGGGCGGTATGACACGAACAAAAAAGGAATCGCCGTGCGTCACGCCGCGACTCCTTTTTTGTTTTTCTCTTGACATTTCCGGCGCGGGTGTGTACAATGACAGTCACCGTTTTCATAATCATGGCGCAGAGAAGGGAAGCAGTATCCGTAACGTGTGCGGCGCAGAGAGGGCGTGTCTGGTGCGAACGCCCCCGGCACGGCGGGGAAGTCGTCCCGGAGCGCCCGGACTGAACAGAGTAAGCCCGGCGGTTTCCCCCGTTACAGGGAATACGAGTGCGCGTACATGTACGCGAATGCAGGTGGTACCACGGAATTTTCCGCCCTGACCGTAAGGCCGGGGCGTTTTTTTGCCGGAAAGAGAGGTTGCTTATGGAAGAATTTCAGATTCACTCTGCCTACGACCATCACGCGCTGAAAACGATGTCCCGCGTACTGCGCAAGACCACGCGCCGGAAATGGTCTATTGCGCTACGCGTGTTCGGCTGGACGGCGGTCTCGGCCTACGTTCTGCTGGAAGCCTTTTTGCTGTGGTGCGGCGACTTCGACCCGGACATTGTGGCGTTGCTGGCGATAGTGTTTGTTCTGTCGGTTCTGCTGTTCGAGGACGATTTCAACGGCTGGATAGCGTCCATGAACCTGTTGCCGGGAACCCGAGAGGCGGACACGCGTTTCGGCGCGGAGGAGTACATCGTCACGACGCAGGCCGCCGAAACCCATATGCGTTACGAAAATATCGGGGTTGTCGGCGAGACAACAGACAGTTTTGTGTTCATCATCGGCAAACGGCACGCGCAACAGTTCCCCAAGGCCGGACTGGCGGCGGGAACCCCGGAACAGTTCCGCGACTTCATCGCGGAGAAAACCGGGCTGTCCGTGCGGTATGTGAAATAATGCCAACGAAAAGGAGTGTTTGACATGTCAGCGAAAGAACTGCCCAAGACTTACGACCCCCAACAGGTCGAACGCCGCATTTATGAAATGTGGGAGGCGGCGGACTGCTTCCGGGGCGACCCCGACCCCGAAAAGAAGCCCTTCTGTATCGTCATGCCCCCGCCGAACGTCACCGGACAACTCCACATGGGACACGCCCTTGACGCCGCGCTACAGGATATCTTAATCCGCTTCCGGCGCATGCAGGGCTACGCGACACTGTGGCTCCCGGGGACTGACCACGCCGGGATTGCCACACAGATTAAAGTCGAGGAGGATTTGCGCGTCAAAGAGGGCAAGACCCGCTACGACTTAGGCCGTGAAAAGTTCCTGCAACGCGTCTGGAAGTGGAAAGAGACCTACGGCGGGCGCATCGTCGAACAGCAGAAAAAATTAGGCGTGTCGTGCGACTGGAACCGCTCCCGCTTCACAATGGACGAGGGGCTTTCCCGCGCCGTCCGGGAGGCGTTCTGCCGCCTGTACGAGCGCGGCCTGATTTACAAGGGAAGCCGCATTATTAACTGGTGTCCGCACTGTATCACGGCGCTGTCCGACGCCGAAGTGGAGTACGTCGACAAGCCCGGTCATCTGTGGTATATCCGCTACCCGCTGGCGGACGGTTCCGGCGACTTGGTGGTGGCGACCACGCGCCCCGAAACCATGATGGGCGACACGGGCGTAGCCGTCAACCCGGCGGACGAACGTTTCAAGCACCTTGTCGGGAAAACGTGCATTCTGCCCATTATGAACCGCGAAATTCCGATTGTCGCGGACGAGTATGTGGAACTCGGTTTCGGTACGGGTGCCGTGAAAATGACGCCCGCCCACGACCCCAACGACTTTGAAGTGGGGCAGCGCCACAATCTGGAAATCGTGCGCTGTATCGGCGACGACGGTAAAATTAACGAGAACGGCGGCCCCTACAACGGTCTCGACCGCTACGAGTGCCGGAAGCAAATCGTCAAGGACTTGGAAGAGCAGGGCTACCTTGTCAAGACGGAACCCTACAGCCACAACGTGGGAACCTGTTACCGTTGCCACAACGACGTGGAGCCGCTGATTTCGGCGCAGTGGTTCGTAAAAATGAAGCCGTTGGCCGTCGAGGCCTTGCGGGTCGTGCGCGACGGTGAAACGAAGTTCGTGCCGGAACGCTTCTCGAAAATCTACACGAACTGGATGGAGAACGTGCATGACTGGTGCATTTCGCGCCAGTTGTGGTGGGGACACCAAATCCCGGCTTGGTACTGCGCCGACTGCGGACACATTACCGTCAGCCGGACAGACCCCGACCAGTGCGAAAAGTGCGGGAGTGCAAGTCTGACCCGGGAGCCGGATGTACTCGACACTTGGTTTTCGTCGGCGCTCTGGCCGTTCAGCACGCTGGGCTGGCCGGACAAAACCCCGGAACTGGATTATTTCTACCCGACGAGCGTTCTTGTGACGGGCTACGATATTATTTTCTTCTGGGTGTCGCGCATGATTTTCTCGGGCTGTGAACACATGAAGCAAGTCCCATTCCGTACGGTGCTGATTCACGGCCTTGTCCGCGACGACAAGGGACGCAAAATGTCAAAGTCTCTGGGCAACGGTATTGACCCGCTGGAAATGGCGGAGCGGTACGGCGCGGACGCCTTGCGCTTCAACCTCATCACGGGCAACAGTCCCGGCAACGACTGCCGCTTTTACACGGAGAAATGCGAGGCAATGCGGAACTTCGCCAACAAGGTTTGGAACGCGAGCCGCTTCGTGCTGATGAATCTGAAAATCGACCGCTGTACACTCCCGGACGCGTCCCGGCTGGAACGCGAGGACAAGTGGGTGTTGAGCAAGTTAAACCGCCTTGTCCGGGAAGTTACCGAAAATCTGGAGAGTTACGAAATCGGCGTGGCGTCGGCGAAAGTCTACGATTTCCTCTGGGACACTTATTGTGACTGGTATATCGAGCTGACGAAAACGCGCCTCAACGGCGACGACCCCGCCGCCGCCGAAACCGCGCAAAACGTCCTCTGCTACGTGCTGACACAGCTTCTGAAACTGTTACACCCGTTCATGCCGTTTCTGACGGAGGAAATTTATCAGGCGTTGCCCCACGAGGGCGACTTCATCATGACAAGCGCGTGGCCGGAGTATTCCGACGCGCTGTCGTTCCCGGCGGAAGAAAGCGCGATGGAAGCCGTCATGGACACGATACGGGCAATCCGCACGCGGCGCTCCGAAATGAACGTGCCGCCGTCCCGGAAGGCGGAACTCCTGCTTGTCACGGCGAACCCGGAACCGTATCAAACCGGGTTGCACTTCCTGCAACGTCTGGCGTGGGCGAAAGAGGTCAAGTTCGCGGACGCCGCGCCGCCGGATTTGTCGGGACTGGTCTCCGTGGTCACGCACGGCGCTACGGCGTATATGCCGCTGAGCGAGTTAGTCGACTTACAGGCCGAGCGCGAGAGAATCACGAAGGAACTCGACAAAGCCCGAAACGGCCTCCGTATCACGGAAGGCAAGCTGTCGAATGAGAAATTCATCTCGAAAGCGCCGGAGAACGTGGTCAAGGCCGAACGCGAAAAAGTGGAGAAATACCGCGAACTCATTGCCAAGCTGGAACAGTCCGCCAGGGCGCTGGAATAAGACGAACGCCCCTCTGTTGCCTTACGGCGGCAGAGGGGGCGCTGAATGCGCGTTACGGAATTTTCACGGCGGGTTCGGGCAGGGTGTCCAGCGTCTGCATGAGGTGCCGGGCGAACGCGGCGTGACCCTCCGGGCGGAAATGTACGCCGTCGAAGTCGAGCGCCACATCCCACGCCCCGGCGTCGGCGAACAGTACGCCCAACTGCCGAGCCAGTACGCGGTAGCAGGGCGCGAGGCGTACCGATTCCGTGACAATACGCGAATCCGGCACCCATTCGCCGCTGCGCATGGGCGGGGGCGCAATCAGCAGGACGCGGATTTCCCAGTTTGCCGCCAAAACGCGCTGTAAAAGCAGTTTCATCCGGGATGTCACGTCTTCCGCCGTGAAATGGGGGTGCGTGAGAAAGTCATTGGTGCCTAACAGTACCGTGACAATGTCCACGGGCATGGCGTTGGAAATCAGGCGTTCCACGGCGGACAGTTCGCCGTCGTTGGAGGGGATTTCCCGCCCGTTCTGGCCGCAGTTGATAACGTCCCAGCCGTTGGCCTGCAAAATCCCCGTCCATCGTACGTCATCCGGGTAAGGGTCGCCCCAGTACGAGTGGGGATTGTAGCCGAATGTGTTGGAATCTCCATAGCATAGAATTCTCCGCAAAGTCGCCGCCTCCATTTCCGTTATATTTGCCTTTCCCGTCGCGGAATGTTACGATTCAGGCTTGTTTTACGTACTCAAAAACTGTGTTTTGTTCCGGTTTCCGTCGCTTTCACGGGATTTTGTGAAATCCGCCGTTGACATTGTGCCGGGTCTCTGTTATTGTTACGCCGTTATCATAACATATCATTGGAGAATCGTAAAGAGGTTTCCGAATTATTTTTCCGAAAAGGGGCGTGATTCCATGTCGTTGCTTGGTTCCGTGATAGTCCCCCACCCGCCCGTGATTCTGCCGACGGTCGGGCGCGGCCGGGAACGGGAAATTCAAAACGTGACGGACGCCTACCGCGCCGCCGCGCGTCAGGTCGCCGCGTGGGAGCCGGAAGTCTTGGTTGTGTCGTCCCCGCATGTGGTGATGTACGCCGACTACTTCCACATTCCGCCGGGAAAGCGGACGGCCGGAAGTATGGCGTCGTTCGGCGCACCGGAAACCCGTCTGGAGGCGGAATACGACATCGAACTCCGGCGCGAACTGATTCGGGAGGCCGAGGCGGCGGGAATCCGCGCCGGGACTATGGGGGAGCGCGACGCCGCGCTTGACCACGGGACTTTTATCCCGCTGTACTTCCTGCGGGAGGCCGGGGTCGACGCGCCGATAGTGCGGATAGGGCTTTCGGGGTTCTCCCCGCTGACGCACTACCGTTTGGGGCAGTGCGTGGCGCGGAGCGTCGAAAACTTGAACCGCCGCGCCGTGTTCGTGGCCAGCGGGGACTTGTCGCACAAACTCCGCGACGACGGCCCCTACGGCTACGCGCCGGAAGGCCCCGTATTTGACGAGGAGATTGTAAAGGCCTTGAAATCCGCCGACTTCCTGCGCTTTCTGACGCTGAATCCGTCTCTATGCGAACGCGCGGCGGAATGCGGCCTGCGTTCGTTCCAGATTATGGCGGGCGCGCTGGACGGGCTATCCGTCGAGCCGTCGTTTCTTGTCCATGAAGGGAAATTCGGCGTCGGCTACGGAATCGCGACGTTCGCGGTCACGGGGCGCGACACAAGCCGCTGTTACGCCGGACAGTACGAACGCGCCGAACGGGAACGTTTAGAGCGGCGCAAGGAGTCGGAGGACGCGTGGGTGCAACTGGCGCGGCGGTCTCTCGAAACGTACGTCCGCACAAAGGAGCCGCTGTCGGAACTCCCGGACGGACTGCCGGAGGAGATGACCGGGAAACGCGCCGGGGCGTTCGTGTCCCTGCACGTCCGGGACAGCCTGCGGGGCTGTATCGGCACGACCGCGCCGACAACGGACTCCGTGGCGTGGGAGATTGTGCAGAACGCCGTTTCGGCCGGGACGCGTGACCCACGTTTCCCGCCCGTTCGGGTCGACGAACTCGACACGCTGGAATACAGTGTGGACGTACTCGGCACGCCGGAGCCTGTCCAATCGGCGGCCGAACTGGACGTGAAGCGCTACGGGGTGATTGTCAGTTGCGGCGGGCGTCGCGGGCTGTTACTGCCCGACTTGGACGGCGTGGACACCGTGGAACAGCAGATTGACATCGCGCGTCAAAAGGGTGGAATCAGTTCCCGCGAACGCTACACGCTGGAACGCTTCGAGGTGGTGCGCCACACATGAAAGCGACTTGTACGCTCTGCTTCCATCACTGTCAGCTCGACGACGGTCAGACCGGGTACTGTCGGGCGCGTGGGAATCGCGGCGGCGCGGTCGTGCCGCTGAACTACGGCAAAGTCAGCGGTATCGCGTTAGACCCCATCGAAAAGAAGCCGTTGCGGCGCTTCCGCCCGGGGAGCAAGATACTGTCCGTGGGAAGTTACGGTTGCAACTTGCGTTGTCCGTTCTGCCAGAACCACGAGATTTCCATGTCCGGCGCGGAGGGCGTGGAGGCGCTTTATCTGTCGCCGGACGCGCTGGCCGAACAGGCGCAACGCCTGCGGGAGTTCGGCAACATCGGCGCGGCCTACACTTACAATGAGCCGTTAATCGGCTATGAGTACGTCCGCGACTGCGCGAAGCTGATACGCGGGCGCGGGATGTTCAATGTACTGGTGTCGAACGGCACCATAGAGGAAGCGCCGTGGCGGGAGTTACTGCCCCTGCTGGACGCCGTGAATATAGATTTAAAGGGCTTCACGGGCGCATGGTATCAGCGTCTGGGCGGAGACTTGGAGACCGTCAAGCGCAATATCCGAATCGCGGCGGAGGCGGGCTGTCATGTGGAGGTGACGACCCTGTTAGTCACGGGCGAGAATGACAGCGCGGAGGAAGTGCAAGCCCTGTCGGAGTGGCTGTCGGGTGTTGACCGTTCGATTCCGTTGCACCTGTCACGATTTTTCCCGCGCTACCGCATGGCCGACAAGCCCCCAACGCCCGTCGATACCGTGTACCGTCTGGCGGATATCGCCCGACAGTCGCTGTCTTTCGTCTACACGGGCAATTGTTAAGAGATACGGAACCGCTTTCGGCGGTTCCGCACTGTTCACAATGGCACAAAGATATAATATTCCGCGTCCGGCGAGGTTGTCGGCGGCGTGTCGCCGCCGGGGACGGCCTCCATATCGCTGTCCGCGAGTTGCAGGCTTAGCGCGTCAAACTCCGCCGCTGTCAGCGCGTACCAGACGCCGGACGTAGTTTCCCCGGCGCGGTCGTACGATTTTAGTAGAGGCGCGGCCTCTGCGGGTACCGTCCAGACGGACGGCGCGGCGTACAATTCGGCTTCGGCGTTTTCCGGCACGGAATCTCCGAACGCGTCGCGTTCCGGTTCGGGAATCGGCGCGGCGGCGTTGACGGTATCCGGCGCGGTTGCCGATTCCGTGTCGACGCTTCCGGAGGCAAGCGGAACGCCGTCCGGTGCTTCTTCCTCTTCGGGAACGGATTCCGCCGCGCTCTGCTGTTCCGGGGCGGACTTCTTGGAAGCGGCGGATTCCGCCGGACTGTTCGCTTGCGGTGCGTCGCTGAAGCGATAATCCGCCGTGTCGGCGTCGTCGGAAACGTAACCCGTGTCAGCAGGCGGCACCGTGTCGGCGTCGTCGGAATCGTGAGCCGCGCCAGCAGGCGGCACCGTGTCGGCGTCGTCGGAAACGTAACCCGCGTCAGCAGACGGCATTGTGTCGGCGTCGTCCGGGTTATAGGCCACGGACAGCATAGGCGTTCCGCCTCCGGCGTCCGTGTCGGACGTGACGCTTTCCGAAACGGCGTCGCCGATTTTGTAAACGTCCCCGCTCCCCGTACTTTCGCCGATACGCGGCAGGCCGCGAACCAGCAGGAACACCGCCAGACAGGCCGCCAGCGGCAACATAAACTTTTTCCACTGCGTCCGCCACGGGATTTGTCGCGGGGGCAACGCGGCAAGCACCGATTCCGCGAAGCCGTCCGGGACGACGGTTTCTTCAATGTCCGGGAACGCGTCGCGCATGGCCAGCGCGTCCGAGACGTACGCCTGACAATCCGCGCAGAGCGTCAAGTGTTCGCGGACTTCCCCGGCCTCTTGCGCGGACAGTTCCCCGTCTATGAACGCGTCCAGCAGGGCCGCGTACTTGTCATGACTGTTCATGTTGCAGCCCTCCTTTCCTGTCCCTTAGACGCCCGGACGCGAAAAAAGTTCCCCGCGCCGTGAGAATTTTTCGCAGACTTTCCCGCGCCCGGTGAATGCGGGACTTGACGGTTCCGGCGTCCAGTGACAGCGCCCGCCCGATTTCCTCATAGGAGAGCTGATGGATTTCCCGCAGAATCAGTATCTGCCTGTGTTCGGGGGAAAGCGTTTGCAAAGCGTCCTGTAACTCCTGCCGGAGTTCCCGGCGCTCAACAGTTTCTTGTGGCGAGGGGGCGGCGTCCGGAATGTCAAGCTGTATCTCTTCATCGTTCAGGGAGAACCCGGCGCGGGCGTCGCGGCGCTGGCGACGCCGCAGTAAGTCCATGCAGGCGTTGGACGTGAGCCGATACAGCCACGTCGAGAAATTGGCGTCCCCGCGAAAGCGCGGCAGGCCTTGCCACGCCGATACAAACGCTTCCTGCGCGGCGTCCGCGCCGTCGTCGGGATTCCCGCAGAGACGGTTTGAGAGCGTCAGCACCTTCTTTTCGTACCGCCTCACGAGTTCCCCGAACGCGTCCCGACTGCCCTTGGCGGCCTTCGTGAGTAGTTCCTGTTCCGGCGTGGTGGTGAAATCAACAGTCATGTCAGGTCACGCTTCATCCCTTCCGTAATCCGGTAAACGTCCTCCAGCGTGTTCACGCGTACGAGTTGTTCCTTGTAATAGGCCGAGTGCGGGACGCCCTTGAGATAGTAACAGTAGTGGCGGCGGGCTTCCAGCACGGCGACGCGCTCGCCCTTGTCGGCGGCAGACAGTTCGATTTGCCGGACGGCGGTATCAAGGCGTTCCGACAGCGGCGGGAGTTCCGGCACGGGCAGTCCGTCCAGCACGGCGGCGGCCTGCCGGAAAATCCACGGGTTCCCGAACGCGGCGCGCCCAATCATGGCGGCGTCGGCCTTGGTGTGTTGCAGGATACGGGCGGCGTCCTGCGGCGTCCAAACGTCGCCGTTGGCGAACACCGGAACCGACACGGCCTCTTTGACCTGCCGGATACAGTGCCAGTCGGCCGCGCCGCCGTACATCTGGGCGCGTGTGCGGCCGTGTACCGCCACGGCCGAAACGCCCGCCTGTTCGAGAATACGTGCGAACTCCACACAGTTGCAGTTGCCCATGTCCCAGCCCCGGCGGAACTTCGCGGTCACGGGAGCCGACACGGCGCGTGTCACCGCCTCGACGATACGGGCGGCGCGTTCGGGGTCGCGCATGAGCGCCGCGCCGTCGCCGTTGTTGACGATTTTGCCCATGGGGCAGCCCATGTTCAGGTCAACGATGTCCGCCCCGGAGCGTTCCAGCGCAATGGCGGCGGCCTCCGCCATGCAGACGGGGTCACTCCCGAAAATCTGCACGGCGGCGGGGTGTTCGCCGGGGAAGCGCCGCAACAGCGTGAGCGTTTTCCGGTCATTGTGGCAGAGGGCTTTCGACGAAATCAGCTCCGTGACGGTGTAGCCCGCGCCCTGTTCGGCGCAAATCCGCCGGAAAGCGGCGTCCGTGACGCCCGCCATGGGAGCCAAGGCCAGACGGGACGCCACCTCGACCGAACCAATTTTCATGTATTCCCGCCTCCTTATCCCTAAGAGTAATGGAACGGTTGATTTTTGAGAACATTGTCCCCCACCCGGCGCTGACGCGCCACCCTCCCCCAAAGGGGAGGGCAAGGGAACTTTTAAGCATTCAGAGCGCGGAATCGTCAATCACGAGTGACGAACGGCGCTCGGGATGTTCTTCGATGTACCTTTCCATATCCGGGGATGGGAGAATGTCCCACTGGTACGTAAAGGCGCAGTATCCGGAGCCGATTACCTGCATGGCGGTCGTGTACAGGTGCAAGTCTTTAAGGGTGTAGTACAGGATTTTCTCGGACGTTTCGCCGGAAAACGCGGCGCGGCGTGCCATGTCGTACCAGCCTTCCTCGGTCATGGGGAACGCTTCCCGGACGGTCTTGCCGAATAAAGTGGCGCGGGTGTAATTGTTGTGTTCCAAGAATGCCCGGTTGGCGTAGAGTACCACGGCGTCCTGCTCGGGGGCGGGCAGATAGTACACAGCAAAGGCAATCGGGAGGTGTTTGTACATACGAAACAGGTTGCCGACGTTCTCCACGAGTTCGCCGGAGTAGCCGACGCCGGTATTGTCCGCAGACATACGCGCCTCGGCCTGACTGGCCTGCTCGCTGATACTCTTTGTGTCGGAGTAGACCGCCGCCCCGAAAGACAGGTACGGCGAGAACGGCACGCCGTCCACCACATGAATTTCTTTCGGAACCTCCCGCAGACGCGAAACCAGATTGTCCAGTTCCTCCCGCTGGTGGAACTGCGTCAGAACCACAAAATTGCTTCCGTTGCACCGCGCCACGGAGCATGTCGCGCCACAACAGCGCATGATGGAATTTCCCACGGCGCGGATTACGCTGTCCCCGAAGTCATAGCCGAACTTCTCGTTTGTGCTGTCGAAATCCTTCACGGAAATGTGAATCCGGGCAAAGTCGATTTTGCGCAACTCGTATTCGTCCTGATAGGAGTAGAGGTCGTCGGCAAGCCCGCGGGCGTTCAGAAGCCCGGTCAGCGTGTCGAGCCGCGACTGCCGTTCCACGCTCTGACTGCCGGGGAACTCGTCCACTTGGAAGAAGTAGCCCAGCAGACCCTCTATCCGTCCGTTGCGGTTGTAGAGGGGCATTTTGCTGGCGACGATACGCTGATTTTCGCCGCGTATGATACACGAACCCGGTACGTTATGCGTCGAGACGCCCTCCCGGATGACCGACCACTCGTCGCCTTGGTAGGCGTCGGCGTGCAGGTGCCAGCCCATGTCCTCGTCGGTCTTGTGCAGGATGTCGTTCATGGACTGGAAGCCGTAGAAGTCCAGAAAGCTCCGGCTCGCGCCCAAGAAACGGCGGTCACGGTCTTTCCAGAAGAATTTCAGGGAGCTGTTGAGCGTGAAATTCTGCCACAGGGACGCGGGGCGGAACGTGGCCTCCGTGTCGTCGGACTGCCCGCCGCTGATGGCGAAAAAGTCCATGACCTCCGACTGCGCCTCCCGGACTAAGATAAAGTAGACGGAGTCGCGGATATGCAGGATGGTGTAGAGCTTCCAGACAAAGTTTCCGTGAAACAGGCGCGTCCGTAAGTGCGCGCTGACGTAGCCCCGGCCGGACTGCGCGACCCGTTCGGCGAGGGTGGCCGGGTCGGTCAGCAACAGGAACCTTTGCCTGTCCTCGGGGTAAATCCACTCCTCGGAGTAGCGGTGGTGAACGCCCCGCAAGTCCTCCTCTCTGGGTGCCTGCACTTCCTTGGCGTCGGCGTACAGGGGCGTAAACGACATCTTGTCAATGTCCATGACGGCCACTTGGTCGAACAGCGCGTAAATTGCCCGGAGGCCTTCGTCTAATTTCTGCTGGCGGTCGATTTCCGCCCCCCGCGACAGGTTGTCCAGCCGCAGCAGGACACTGCACAGATTCCCCTTTCCGGCAATCCTTTTGGCCTGTAGCTCGAAATACTCGCCGCTGTCGACAAAGTACATTTTCCCGCTTCCGGTCGAACGCGCCTCTTCCAGCAGGCGTTCCAGATGTGTGGACATGTCCCGCAGGCGGATGGCGTCCCGCATGTCGGGGTCGGTCTCGATGTTGCCGAACACCGTCAGCCAGTCGATAGCCCCGGAGGCCTCGTCGAAGGAATCGTTGGTCAGCAGGAGCCGTACTGTGTCGTCCCGGAGTTCGAGTACCGCCAGCGGGATACTGTTCAGTTCGCGGCCTGAAATCAGGCTCTTGCGGTCTTCCGGCGACAGGAACGGCGTTGCGCTCAGCACGTCCAGCCGCCCCAACTGGTCGTAGTAGCCCCGGTGCATGGGCGCTTCCACGGAAAGACCCTCCTCGAGTACGTGCCGGATACAGTCCAGATACGGCATGGGCTGCCCGAACAGGTAGCCTTGCACTTTCTCGAAGCCGATATTCCGCAGGAAGCGGAACTGTTCCTCGGTCTCCACGCCCTCGACCAACGTCTGGATTTCGATTTCCTTTGCCATGTGGACAATGGACGAGAGAATCTTCCGGGAACGCTGGTGGAAGTCGCTCAAAAACCACATGTCCACTTTGAGTTCGTCAAACAGGAAATCTTTCAGGACGTTGAGGGACGAGTAGCCGCTCCCGAAGTCGTCCATCCAGACCTGATACCCGGCGTTCCGGAAACGGTCGATGTACTGGTGCATAAGGGCGGCGTTGTCGTTGAGGGCGCTTTCCGTAATCTCAATGCACAGGAAATTCCGGGGCATGAGATTGGCCTGCACGGCCTCCTCCACGACCGCGAAAATGTCGCAGAGTTCGTAATCGAGCCGGGAGAGGTTGATGGAAATGGGAATCAGCACGCCCCGCCCCTGTACCGCCTCCCGGTAGAGCATGCACACCTGACGGATAATGCAGGCGTCGAGCAGATGAATTTTCCGGTGCCGTTCGAGTACGTCGATGAAACTGGCGGGAGGCAGAAGCCCCCATTTCGGGTCGTCCCAGCGCGCGAGGGCTTCCATGCCGCACAACTGCCGCGAGACCGTCCGAATGACCGGCTGGAAATAGGGCTTGATATAATGTTTTTCGATGGCCTCGTCCAGATGGTCAACAATATATTGTTCCAGTTCGGAACTTTTCACTGATTCGGGCATAGTATCCCCCTCTCGACAGAGTTCTTTTCTGAAAACTGCCCGGATTTGCGCGAAAGCGCGCCGTCGCGCTATTGTACCATATCCGCCACGGTTTTTGCAATATGCCACAAAAATTTGTCCGGCTGACTTTCCGCTTTTGTGGGACTTTTAAGCCCCGCGCCATTCCAAAAAGTGGAAAAGAAAAGTTTGCCTCCTGTTTTGCCGGAGGCGGGGCTTGACGCTTTCGGGAGAATATGATAGAATCCCTCTCGCGGCATGCGGTTTCCAACTTGGCGCGCGTTCTTTTGTTCGTATGCGCAAAATGATTTTTTAAGAGGTGATGAAACATTATGGAACTTCGCTCTGTGTGGCGTCGTTTGAAAGACACCTTTCGCAAGTGGTGTCCGGCATTTGTCATCGCGTTTGTTCTGACGCTGGCGGCGCATGTTTTTTTCATGTCCGAGCGTGGAATCTGTTCCGCCGGGGTGCAGTTTAACTATACCGGTATCGAGAACGGGTACGACCCCAGCGGCAACCGCTTCGACGCGGCGGAAATGAAAAACGCGCAGGTCATCCGGCAGGCCGCCGAGGCAATGGGGCAGAGCGCCACCGACGAGGATGTGGAGCGTATCCAAAACGCGCTGGAAATTGAGGGAGAAATCTCCGACGACGCCTTTCAGCAAATCACAAAAAACACGTCCATTTTCGGCAAAGGCCAACTTTCCGAGGCGACAGAGGTCAAAGAGAACACCTATTTCCCGTCTCATTACACGCTGAAACTCCACTACGCGGACGCGGGTTTCACCGCGCAGGACGCCACGCGGTATCTCGCGGAACTGCTCAAAGCGTACGAGCCGTATTTTTATGAGAAGTACGGCTATCATGTGTCGTTCCAGAACTCTTTGCGCAACGCCGATTACCGAACCTACGACTATGTAGACTCCGTGGAAATTCTGGACGACCACCTTCAGGCGCTCCGGGATTATCTGGTATACATGGACAACCAGAACAACGTCCGCTTTGTCTCCCGTGAAACCGGATACTCCTTCACGGACCTTATCGGCACCATTGACACCATCCGGCGGGAAAATGTGCAGTGGGTCACTTCGTACATCATCAGCAACAATATGACCAACGACCGGACAAAGCTAATGGATTACTACCGATACAAAATTGAGGACGCCGAACGGACACTGCAACAGCAGGACGCCCGCCTTTTTACACTCAACACGCAGATTGAAAGCTATGTGAAGACAAACGCGTTCTTCCCCATGCTGGGCGATACCGTAGACGGAAGCGACGCGCAACCCTCCAACTTTGAACTTTCGCAGCCCTCCCAGATGTATGACGACCTTATCAACGAGAAAGTAGCCTGTCAGACTTCCATTTCTGAAATTCAGGAACAGATTTCTATGTTAAATCGGCGGATTGAGCGTCTGGAAGCGGCCGAATCTTCGGGAAACGTGGAAATGCTGGAAACGCAGTTGAAAACCATTGACGACAAAATCCAGCAGCTTCTTTCGGATATCCAGCGGACATCCGACGAGTTCTACAAGTCCGAGTGGCTGAAAAACGCGTTTCAGGTACTGCGGGAGCCGACCATTCGCGCGTTTTCCTTCAGCCTTAAAACCACGGCGCTGGACATCGTGACTGTGGAGGCCTTCCTGTTCGGCTTATGGATTCTTGTGTCTTCTTTTCACGTTCTCCGCGCCGATAAACGCCCGGAAACGGAGAAAGAACAGGTGTCAAAATGACCGGGCAAACAACATCTCACAACGAGAGGGGAGAACGGCAGATGGGAGAAGACAAGAACGTATTCCTGACAATTATGCACAATGACCAGACCGAGGAACAGGACGAAATCAAGGTAGATTTCCCCCTTATCGGGAAGCACTTAAAGCGTCTCTTCGCGCTCTGGCTCTGTCTGGCGCTGGGGCTTGGCTGTCTGTCCTGCGCCTCGGGCTTCCTGTCGCAAAAGTTCCTTGAGGGCAGTACGGCTCAGGCCATGCTTTCTTTCCCCGGCACGGTGTACGACATCACGAAAATCAAATCCCCCAGCGTCGTCCGGGGCGTAATGGACGAAATGGGGCTGGACGCGCTGAAGATGGAGGGCTTCCAGAACGCCGTGGAAATCAACGGCATGATTCCCGCCAGCGCCTATGAGGAACTTTCCATGTATTACGATTTGCTGGATAAGAACGCCTCCAATACGCTGGAAGTTATCCGTTCTCTGCTGGGTACCAGTTACGAGGTGTCGCAGTACACGATTTCGTTCCACTACCCGGATGTCGGCCTCTCCAAGAAAGACGGCATGGCGTTCTTGAACGCGTTATTGCACGCCTATCAGGACTACTGCGTGAAAGTCTATACCCACGACGTGACTTTGAGTAACCCGCTCAACGCAATCAGCTACGACGAATACGATTACGCGGAAGCGGTGAACATTTTTGGCACGATATTAGATGACGCCGCCTCCTATCTTTCCGAACTGGAAAACAGTGCTTTAAAACTGGAAAGCAACGCAGGCGCATTCCGTTCGGCGGAAACAGGATTGACTTTCCAAGACCTCCAGCGCACCACGAGCCTGCTTAAAGAGATTGACTTAGACCGCCTGTCTTCCTATATCGTGATTCACAGCGTATCCGAAAGAGACCCCGAGACGGAAATTTCGTACTATCAGTGGCAGATTGAACAACTCGAACAACAGAGAGCAGTACAAAGAACCCGCTTCAATTCCCTTACGGATTCCATTAACAACTACCGGAAGGATGACATGCTTATCCTTAGCGGCAACAACGGAACCTCTATGACATCCAATCCGGAGGATATGAACGCCAACTATGACGCCATGATTCGTGAAAAATTAGACGCGCAGGCGCTTATCGCTTCCTATACGCGCACTATCGCCTATTTCGAGAGCGTCATTCAGGGTTTCCAGAATACGGAAGGCGCGTCCAGACCGGAAGATATTCAGTACGTGAAGGAAGGTCTGGAACAACTGAACCAGAAAGTAAGCCAACTCTTGCGAAATATCGACCTGACCGTGAACGAGTATTACGAAAATGTGGCGTCTTCGGATGTGGTGCAGGTGATGATTCCCGCCACGGCGGGGGAACCGCCGCTGATTTCCGAGACGACAATTAAAGTTATCCTTGTGATTGAGGCGCTTCTGTTCTGCGCTTATTGCGGCGTTGCCGCCATACAGGGACTGCGTGAGGCCAACCCCCGCAAAGAAGCCCCCGCCAATGAGCCGGATACCGCGACGGTCTGACTGTGACACCCTCCCCCGTCGGGGAGGGCTTTTTTCGTTTTCGATATCATACACATCTCAATCCTGTTGGCAAGATACTAACAGGCTCGTCGGTGTCAAGTTTTAAGGCGTATTTTTGATAGCAACCCCCAGTAATTTTCAAAATACGGAAATTAAAAAGTCCTACAATACGCATGCAGGCCGGGGATTGCAAAACCGCCCGGTTTCTGCTACAATGACACATACCAAGCAAAGGGGGACATTGACCAATGGCTGACAACACGAGTTTGAGCGCCGCGAAAACCGCCAAGAACGACGAATTTTACACGCAGTACGGCGACATCGAGGCCGAAATGAACGCCTACATTGAATACAATCACGACGTGTTCCGTGACAAGACAATCCTGCTTCCCTGCGACGACCCGGAATGGTCGAACTTCACGAAATACTTTGCCGCGAACTTCCGCTATCTCGGCTTAAAGAAGCTGATTTCCACGTCCTACGCCAAGGGCGCGGGAAACAAACAACTGACCTTGTTTGAACGGGAGTCGCCGCTGTTCGACGCCGCAAAGCACGACACCCACGGCAAGCTGTTCACGCTGACGCGGGAACGGGGCGACGCGGACGAAGTGCGTTTTGACGGCTACCTGCAGGGGGACGGGGATTTCCGCTCGGAGGAAGTCCGCGCACTGCGCGACGAGGCGGACGTTATTATTACGAATCCGCCGTTTTCTCTGTTCCGGGAGTTTCTGGCGTGGATTATGGGTGCCGGGAAAGAGTTTGTGATTATCGGAACTCAAAATGCAATTACCTACAAGGAAGTTTTTCCTCTTTTGAAAAATAACGCGATTTGGCTGGGATACGGATTTAAAAATAATGTCGGATATTTTTATGCACCCGAATATGAAGATTATGCGACAGCCGGACAGCATAAGGAAGGATTCATCAGGGTTTCCGGTGTTATGTGGTTCACGAACCTTGACCACGGAAAACGGCACGAACGATTGTTGCTTGATACAATGGCACACAATTTGAAGTTCAACAAGAAGTTGAAAAAGCGCTTTGAAACCGATTTCGGAAAACTGGAATATCCCACATATGATAACTATGACGCTATCGAAGTGCCGTTTACGGAGTGTATTCCGTCGGACTATGACGGCGTTATGGGCGTGCCGATTACGTTTATGGACAAGTACAACCCTGAACAGTTTGAACTTGTGGGGGCAACTGAAAGCGAAGGAAGGGGATTTTCTATGGGATTATGGCATGAAAAAAGCGGAGTGGCGCAGGCACTTGTAACAGGGAAAAGAGTCTATAAACGTCTCTTTATCAAGAAAAAGGCAGGTGCTGTTACATGACAACCACGCTACACACGGAATGGACGGTCGGGGATATCTGCAAGGGGTTTCTCTACGACAAGAACGAGGACAAGGGGCTTTTTGGGCTGGGCGGCAAACTCATCATTCAGCCGGAGTATCAGCGCAATTACATTTACGGCGACGGAAAGAAGGATGTCGCCGTGGTGGATTCCCTCTTGAAGGGCTACCCGCTGGGGCTGATTTACTTTGTCAAGAACGCCGATGGCATGTACGAAGTTCTGGACGGACAGCAGCGCATTACGTCTTTTGCGCGGTTCGTGAACATGTCGTGGAAATTCCCGGTAGTGCGCAACGGGAAAACGCACTATTTCAACAGTCTTTCCCCCGACGAACAGAAGAAAATCACGGAATCCCCGCTGACAATCTACGTCTGCGAGGGCGAACCGTCCGAAATTCAGGAGTGGTTCGAGACGATTAATATTGCCGGGGTGCCGCTGGTCAGGCAGGAACTGCGCAACGCGTCCTATCACGGTTCTTTTGTGACGCTTGCGCGGGCGCGGTTCTCCAACACGGGCAACGCGAACATGACCCGCTGGAAAACGTACGTCAGGGGCGACCCGAAGCGGCAGGCCGTCTTGGAAACCGCGCTGGACTGGGTCAGCGGCGGAGACATTGACGGCTACATGGCACTGCACCGCCACGACGGCGACATTGAAGGACTGACGCGCCATTTCGACGCCGTGATTGACTGGATTGACGCCGTTTTCGAGTACACGGGCAAGGAAGTCTGTGGTCTTGACTGGGGGCGGCTCTACAGGGCGTACCACGGCAAGGCCTACAACAGGGAAGATGTGGCGCGGCGCGTGGAACAGTTGCTCGGCGACCCGCAGGTGACGGACGCGCGCGGCATTTTTGAATACATTCTCGGCGGCGAACAGGACACGAAATTGTTAAATATCCGGGTGTTCGACGACCGGACGAAAAAGGCGGTGTGGCAGGCGCAGACCAACGCCGCGAAAGCCGCGAACAAGTCGAACTGTCCCTTGTGCGCGCTGGAATCCGGCAACAACGCGCGGCGGCTGTACAAGTTCGGCGAGATGGACGCCGACCATGTGACCGCGTGGAGCAGGGGCGGCATGACGGACGCTTCCAATTGTCAAATGCTCTGCAAGACCCACAACCGCGCAAAAGGAAACCGATAACGTAAGGAGGCGGGCGTATGGCGGAACTGTCCACGGATTTACAGGCGTTGCACGGAATCGGCTCCCGCCATGCGCAGCGCTTCCGGAAAATGGGGCTTGCGACGCTCGGCGACCTGCTGACGTGGTTCCCGCGCCGCTACGAGGACAGGCGCACGGTCAAGGAAATCGCGGCGCTGTCGGACGGGGAGACGGTATGCGTACGGGGCTTTGTGGCGGCTCCGCCGACGGTGACGCGTGTCCGCGACGGGCTTGACTTGCTACAGGTTCCGGTGGCGGACAGAAGCGGCGTTTTGCGCGTGACGTTCTTCAATCAGCTATGGATGAAGGCGGCGCTGTCGCCGGGTACGGAGTACGTGCTTTACGGCAAGGTAGAGCGGAATTTGTTCGGCTGTTCGATGTCGAACCCGGTCACGGAACGGGCGGACAGCCAGTCGGAGACGGGGCGCATATGGCCAATCTATCCGGCAAGCGCGGGGGTGTCGCAACGGACGTTGTGCCGGGCGATTCGAGAGGCGCTGTTGATATGCGGCGGGAGTATCCCGGAGTTTTTGCCGGAGGAAGTGCGGCAATCGTACCAATTATGCCCTGTCAAGGCCGCCTATGAGAACATCCACTTTCCGGAAAATGAAACCGCCTTACAGGAGGCGCGGCGGCGGCTGGCGTTCGAGGAATTGTTCCTGCTTGCGCTGGGATTTCGCGGCGTACGGCAACGGCGTCAGTCGGACGCCGCGGAGGCGTTCGCCGACGCGGACATGTCGCCGTTTTACGACGCCTTGCCGTTTACACTGACCAACGCGCAGCGGCGTTGTATCGCGGAGGCGTTCGCCGACATGCGTTCGGGCGTGCCGATGAATCGTCTGTGCCAAGGCGACGTGGGTTCCGGAAAGACGATGGTCGCGGCGGCATGCGTGTACTACTGCGTCCGGAACGGGCGTCAGGCGGCGCTCATGGTGCCTACGGAACTGCTGGCGCGTCAGCACTACGACGGGCTGTCGGCGTTGCTATCGCCGCTGGGCGTACGCGTCGCACTGCTGACGGGTTCCGTCAGCGCCGCAGACAAGCGCGACATCCGGCGGCGCGCCGCCGCGCATGAAGTGGACTTCGTAATCGGCACGCACGCGCTGATTTCGGACGGCGTGGAGTTCGAGGCATTAGGCCTTGTCGTGACCGACGAGCAACACCGTTTCGGAGTGGCACAGCGCGGCGCGCTGACCGCGAAAGGGCGTCAGCCCCACGTACTGGTCATGTCGGCGACGCCGATTCCGCGTACGCTGGCGATGAGCGTGTACGGGGACTTGGACGTTTCGGTTTTGGACGAACTCCCGCCGGGCAGGCGGAAGATTTTGACTTATGCCGTGTCGGGGGACTACCGCCCGCGTGTCTACGGCTTTCTGGAAAAGCAGATGTCGGAGGGCAGGCAGATTTACATTGTCTGTCCGATGGTGGAGGCGTCCGACGACCGAAAGGCCGTGACGGAGTACGCGTCGGAACTCGAAAAGGTGTTCCCGGGACGGCGTATTCTGTCGGTACACGGCCGCATGAAGGCGAAAGACAAGGAGCGGATTATGTCGGCGTTCGCGGCGGGTGACGCGGACATTTTGATTTCCACGACGGTCATTGAAGTGGGCATTGACGTACCGAACGCGTCGGTAATGGTTGTGGAGAACGCGGAGCGCTTCGGGCTTTCGCAGTTGCACCAGTTGCGGGGGCGCGTCGGGCGCGGGAAACATCAGTCGTACTGCGTTCTGATTTCGGACAGCCGCGCCGACGAAACGCGTCAGCGTCTGCGCGTGATGGTCACGACTTCGGACGGCTTCCGGGTCGCCGAGGAAGATTTGCGGCTCCGGGGACCCGGGGACTTCTTCGGGGAACGTCAGCACGGTTTGCCGCCGTTGCGGGTGGCGAACCTGTTGACCGACACGGAACTGCTACAGGAGGCGCGGACGGCGGCGGCGGAACTGTCGCCGGAACGCTGTCCGGCCACCGTGAAACGTGCCGCCGAACTGCTCTCGCAGGGCGCGACGGCGTAAGAAACAGGAACCGCGAACAGTTGCGGCTCCTGTTTTGTTCGTCAGTTGAGTCTTTCGATACCGTCGACCGCAAGCGCGAAATACGGCGCGGACTGCAAGTAGGATTCATGAAAAGCGCCGTCAAATACGGCGTCGCCCGTGTCGAGTGTCGCGCCGTTGACCGTGAAAGTAGAGGTGTCGAACACCTGTAGCGAGCCGTCGGCGAGCGCGGCCTTGGCCTCGTCTAACGCTTCGTCGGTGCCGTCGGCAATCAGGTCACGATTGAGCGGCGTCAGTTCGACCGCGTACATGTCCAGTCCGTGGCACCAGTCCTGTTCGAGTTCGCGGCCGTCGAGAACGGCGCGGATTGCGTGGTCAAGGTACACGTACCAGTCAATCCGCGTGGAAACCAGCGACGCGTCGGGCGCGGCGGCGGTCATGTCGTGGATGTAGCCAGTATGGAGAACTCCGGCCGACTGCGCGACAAGGGCGGGTTCGATGTCGCCGGAGTGCTGGGAAATCAGCGCACAGCCCATGTCAGCGAGCGCGGACGCGTCGGCGGAGACTTTCATGGTCACGCCGGGACACACACTCCGGACGCCGAGAAAGTACGCCGTGTAGCCGGAAACCGCCTCCGGGCGCGTGTCCGCGCACACATAGCCGATGACGGCCGCGCTGTCCATGCGCTCTTGGAGTTTCAGTCCGGCGACGACGCCCGCCAGATACCGCCCCTCGTGGATATTGGCGAATGCGTTGTGCGTGTTGGGGAGTTCGTCCGCCCGTGACGCCTGTCCGCCGCACGACACAAACTGTACGTCGGGGTACTCCGGGGCGACGTTCCGCATGAACGCCTCAAAGCCGGGGCTGTCATTGAAAATCAGTTGACAGCCTTCGTCGGCGAGTGCGCGGTTTGCGTCCTCACACGCGCCGTCTTGGGGAACGTCCCACATCACGCGCCATTCGACGCCGATTCCCTCGGCCGCCAACATTACGGCGGCGTCGTTTCTGCCCCGGATAAAGTTGTAAGTGTCGCCTTGGTCGTCCTCTCCGCCCGCGCAGACAAGCCCGACTTTGATACGCTGTCCGGTGTCGGCTTCGGTATCGGGACTTGGTTCCGCGGCTTCGGCGTTGGGACTTTGTTTCACGGCCTGTTTCGTGCCGCCGCAGGCGCTCAGGCTCAAAAGCAAAGCCAGCGTCAGAAGCAGGGCGGGGAATTGTCTTTTCATGCGCGTCTCCTCCTGTTCGTTCCATGATACGGGACTATCATACAACGCGGAACCCCGGAAAGCAAGCCGGACAGCGAAAAATTCGGGCGCGGCGTCCAAATGTCTGGCATATCCGCTATAAAAAGGCCGTGTTTTTTCGTCAAGTTGACGAAAAGCGCGGGGCATTTGTTAAAGATTTAACAAATTTTCAGGAAATGAAAAGTTTCCGTTGACGGCGACACCAAAACACTTTATAATGGTGCGGAAAGCCGACGTTTGCCCCGCTGTGACGGCGGGGTACTTGTCGCGGACGGTTCGGCAGAAAGGGTCGGCGAATTCAACCAATGGAGGCGTATTTCATGAAAGAACTCTATGTTGTCAACTGTTGCAGAACGGCTATCGGCTCTTTTGGCGGTTCTCTGAAGGACGTTCCCGCCGCCGAAATGGGTGCCATCGTGGTAAAAGAAGCCCTGAAACGTGCCAACGTCGCCCCGGAGAATGTCGACGAAGTCATGTTTGGCTGCATTCTGACCGCCGCGCAGGGTCAAAACGTCGCCCGTCAGGTCGCCATCAAGGCCGGGATTCCCTACAAAGTCCCCGCCTACACGGTCGGCATGGTGTGCGGTTCGGGCATGAAGTCCGTTATCGAGGCGGCGCGTTCCATTGTCGCCGGGGATTCGGATATCGTCGTATGCGGCGGCACTGAGAACATGAGCGCCGCGCCCTACGCCTCCATGGAAGCCCGCTGGGGCGCTCGCATGGGCGACAAGAAAATTGTCGACTCCATGATTAAGGACGGCCTCTGGGACGCGTTCAACAACTACCACATGGGAACCACCGCCGAGAATATCAATGACGTTTGGGGCATTACGCGTCAGGAGCAGGACGAATTCGCGTTCAGCTCGCAGAGCAAGACCAAGGCCGCGCAGGATTCCGGGCGCTTTGACGATGAGATTGTCCCCGTTCCCGTGAAGGTCAAGAAGGAAATCGTAGAGTTCAAGAAGGACGAGTTCCCGCGCCTCACCCCCGTGGACAAGCTGGGCAAACTGCGCGGCGCGTTCCCCGTGGGACCCGAATCCCCCAATCCGGAAGTCGTCCACACGTTTGAGCCCACCGGAATCAAGGAAGCCGCCGACAAAGGTACGCAGCGCGTCACCGCCGGCAACGCCTCCGGCATTAACGACGGCGCGGCGGCTATCGTGCTGGCGTCCGGCGAAGCCGTGGCGAAGTACGGCCTCAAGCCCATGGCAAAACTCATCGGCTGGGGACAGGGCGGCGTCGACCCCAAGATTATGGGTGTCGGCCCCGTGGTGGCGTCCCGTCAGGCCATGTCCAAGGCCAACGTGACCATGGACGATATCGACCTCATCGAGGCCAACGAAGCGTTCGCGGCGCAGTCCATCGCCGTGGCGCGGGAGCTGGGCTTTGACATGGCGAAAGTCAACGTCAACGGCGGCGCGATTTCTCTGGGACACCCCGTCGGCGCGTCCGGTGCGCGTATCATTGTCACGCTGCTGCACGAAATGCAGAAGCGCCCCGAGGCCAAGAAGGGACTCGCCACGCTGTGCATTGGCGGCGGTCAGGGCGTCGCCACGATTTACGAAAAGTGCTAAATGAGAAATAAACTGCGGGGAATTGCGCTAATTCTGTTCGGGTTTCTGGTGGTCTACACAATGAATCTGTGGGACCCGTGGATTCCGTTCATTGAAGAAAACGTGTTCCTTGGGATATGTAACCTTGTCGGGCTTGCGTTCGGCGTGGCGGGCTTGTTTTCGGCCTGCCAGCCCGACGACCCGTACTGACGCAAGTACAATGGACGGTTCCGCCTACGCGGAGCCGTCCATATTGCGTCATGTCACAAGTCCGCCGCCCTGAACGCGGAATAGCCCTCATTTAAACAACCACCGGCTAAAGCCGGTGGTTGTTTAATTTCAAGTGCCATACTCCACCCCTCCATGTATACGCGTCAAGAGGCGCGGACGCCTGTCCCGGTGTCCGCGCCACGTTTCGCTAAGATGGAACCTTAGCAACGCTATGAAACATTAGATACGATGTGCGCCCCCAGACACTACGACATTAGTGCCGCCTCTGCAAGGGTCAAGATAAAACGTGACTTTTTCGCCCCTGCCGAGTTTGACTTGGGTGCTTTGGTTTGCCTGAAGAAGTTTGCCACTCAGGCTGTAAATGGGGGTTCCGTACTTGTTAGTAATGCAGTAACCAACCTTGACGTTGTTGTAGCGGTAAGTGCCATTGCTCTGCCTTTTGCCTACGTTGCAGACAGTCACATAATTGTACGCCTTGTTTCCGTCAGCTTCCAGTTTCACAGTACGCCGACCGCTACCCACGCTGACCGTCTCGCAAATGGCGAACGAATTGACGCAGAGAACGCAGACCATCACCATCACCAAAGCGAAAGCGCGAATCATTCCGCTGAATCTCTTCATTGTGATTTTCCTCCTTCCTTCCTCGTTTCGGATGCGTCCGACAGTTGGTGTCCGGAACGGGACACGCGCCCATTCCGGGCAATCCCTGACAGAAACGCAATAAAGCGGCGTTGAGCCGAACCCCAACGCCGCCCGAAACTCGAAAGGCGGACAGACGACGGAAAGCCCGTAATTTTCCCTTGTAAATGTCCGGGAAAACGGGTATACTATGCCTTGGCGCAGGCATAGTCGTCTGTTGTGTTGAGTGCGTGTGACTCACATAGAGCCGCGAGGTGGTGCGAACACTTTGCGGCTTGCCGTTTATTTTGTTTCCGGTAATGTCCACCGACTTGCAAGGCTTTCATTACATTTCTTATGATACCAGATTCCGGAACAAATTGCAAGAGTTTTTTTGAAATTTTTCCAAATTTTTTGCTTCCAGAAAATAGTAACGCCGTTCCCCGTGACAAACCGGGGAACGGCGGTTTTGTTGTGTGCGTCACTCGTCCGCGCCCCGCACGTCCAACAGTTCAATGACACTCTGTCCGGCGGCGGTCAAGGCCATACTGCCCTTGTGGGGGAACGCGTCATAGGCGGCGTAATCGAACCCCGTCAAGGGAAAATCGAAATCCAGTCGAATGAGGCCTTTCGCGGCCAGAGCCGACAGCAGTTCCGGCCGCATGCCGCCGCATTCCAGACAGACGGGCGTTTCGGAATCGGCGCGGCGCGCCACAGGCCAAAACGGAATTTGCGCGAATTTCCCCAACAGCACGATTTCCGCTTCCGTGAGTTCCAGCGTACCCGCGCCCGCGCAGTTTCCGCAGTCGCCGCCGCAGGATGTGTTACAATGTTTCAAGTTTCCCGCCCTTTCACGCAGTGGTACGCGAACCAGTCCTTTTTACTGTAGGTGTCCCGGATGTCGAAGCCGTTACGGCGCAAGGCGTCGGCTACTTCCTGCTCCCGCCCGGAGATAATGCCCGAACAGAGGAAATGCCCGTGTTCCGCCAACAAGCCCCGTACCAGCGGTGTCAGAGAGATTACCACGTCCGCGACGATGTTCGCAAGCACGATATCATAGCCGCCGCCGAGACTGTCCAGCAGTGCGGCGTCGGACAGCACGTCGCCGCACAGGACAGTCAAGCGTTCGGCGCCAATTTGGTTCAGCGCGGCGTTCTCGACCGCGACGCGCTGGCACATTTCGTCGATATCGACGGCCGTCGCGTACGCCGCGCCGAGGTTCAGAGCCGCTATCGACAAAATACCGCTTCCACAGCCCAAGTCAAGGACGCGTTCCCCGCCACGTACGCATTTTTCCAGCAGTGTCAAGCAAAGTTGCGTGGTTGGGTGTTCTCCGGTGCCGAACGAAAGGCCGGGGTCGAGTACGACGGGGACGCGTCCGCGAATGTCGGCGGCCTCCCACTTCGGCACAATCAGGAGACGGCTCCCGATTTCGATGGGCTTGTAGTAGTCCCTCCAGCCGTATTCCCAATCGGAAGCCTCTGTATGTTCGATACTCATCAGCAGTGCGCCGCAGTCGTTGCGGGATTCTTTGAGGGCTTGCAGGGCAATCCGGATTTGCGCCAGTTGCGCGTAGCCGTCGTCGTCCTCCGGGAGATAGAACGTCACGCGGGAGCGGCCGCGCATGGACTTTTCCAAAGATTCCTCCACGTAGTCCCACGCGGCGCGGTTCTGTTCCAGAAATTCGCGGAACTCGTCCTCGTCCTCCACGGACACGCTGTCGATACCGAAGCCCGAAAGCAGTTCCGTCACGGTGTCAAGGCCGCTGTGCGCCGTGTCGATGTGGACGGTGAGCCATTGTGTGTTACCGGACATTATCGCGGCCTCCCGACAAAGAACAGCGTCAGCACGCCCGCCCCGGTGTGACTGCCGATGACGGGGCCAACGTAGCTGATGAAAATTTGTTTCGTGCCGAAGCGCCTGCGGACTTCCCCAGCCAAAAATTCGGCGTCGCCGGGGCAATCCCCGTGCGTGATAAATACGGGGTCATTGACGGTATCCCGCGCCGTCGCGGCCATATGGTCAATCAAGGCGGCAATCGCGGCCTTACGCCCCCGCGCCTTCTCCATGCTGACGAGCTTCCCGGCGTCGTCGACGTGCAACACGGGCTTAATAGAAAGCATGCTTCCGAAAATCGCGGTTGCGGCGCTGATACGCCCGCCGCGTTTGAGGTGGTGCAGGTCGTCGACGGTGAACCAGTGGCACATATACGGCACGATTTCGCGGGCGAACGCGGAAACTTCGTCGAACGACCTGCCCTTGTCGCGCTCTTTGGCGCAGAGGTACACGTACAGCCCCTGTCCGCCCGACGCCGACAGGGAGTCAATGACTTCCACGCGGCGTTCCGGGAACTCCTCCCGCAGGTGCTGGGCGGCAATCACGCCGGACTGGTACGTTGTGGACAGGCCGGACGAGAACGCCAGATAGAGAATGTCGCGCCCGTCGGCGAGTACGGGGCGCATAGCGGCCTCAAAGTCGCCGACGCTGACGGCGGATGTCGTGGGCATTGCCCCGGCGCGTATGCGGTCGTAGAGTTCCTTGAAGCCGATTTCCCGCCCGTCCAGATAGTTCCGGAACGTCTCCCCGTTGATATGGAGGCGGAGCGGAACCACCAGCAGGCGCAATTCCGACGCCAGTTCCGCCGACAGGTCGCAACTGCTGTCCGTCATCAGGCAAAAGTCTTTCATGATTCCACCCTTTCTTTTCCCGCGCGTTCGGTTTCGGACGCGGCGCGGACGCGTTTCTTGGCGGCGTCCTTTTCCTGACGCAGAAGCGCCACATAGCGGCGGCTTGCGATTCCCGCCGCGTAACTCAGCAGGGCAAAGTGAATGGCGGCGTCGGCGAGGCTGTCCGCGTCGCCGCGGCTGTCCATTTCGTCGGCGGTGATGTTCAGCGCCTTGTCGAGGCTGTCGCAGAACGCGGCGTAGCCGTCTTCCACGGTGTGCGCGCCCTGCAACTCCTCCCGGATGAGCATGTCCATGTCCCGCGTGGACATGACGCGCTTGAGAATGCAAATCACGGTCAGGTAGGCGAGATGTTCGCGGCTGTACTTCTTGCCCTCTGCGCGGGGGACGAGGCCGCTTTTTGTGTAGTTGTTGACCATGGCGGCCGTGAGGGTGTCGTCGCGGTCGAATCGTATCACCTGCCTGCCCATGTAGCTCAGGACTTGGTCCATATAGAGCGCGAAGTCAGGCATTTGTTCCCACGGCACGGGTCTGTCGTGCCGCAGACGGTCACGCATTTTTGTTAAGTCCATGAAACGGTCTCTCCCTCCCTTAAACGGCGCGGTTTTCTCTGACGCACCCAGTATAACACCAACACATGATTTTGTAAACCACATTTTAAAGTCAGCGCGAACAGATTTTGCGGAAACCGGAACCGCTGGCGGGAGCGCATAATAAAAAGGAACGTTTTGTAAATTTTCCGACCCGCACGGTGAAACGTTGTCCGCCCCGCCCGGCGCGACATGGCATAACCCGGGACGAGCCGCCATACAGTGGAACAGAATGGAGGGATGCTTCATGGAACAGCGGGACGCGGCGGCGCGTTACCGGGCGGCGGCGGCGATACTCCCGAGCCGCTTACGCGCGGCGGCGCTGGAGGTGCCGGAGGCGCAACAGGCGATAGCGGAGGAAATCCGGCTGCGCGTCGGGCAGGTCATGACGATACTGTTACCGGACGGGGAAATGTCAACCGGCGCGTGGACTGAGGCGGAGGATTTGGAGACGCTGTGCGATATCGCCACGGAGTTTTCGCGTTACGCGGCGGCGGAGACGTTGCGGGAGGGTTTTTTATCCGTCAAGGGCGGGTTCCGCGTGGGGCTGTGCGGGACGGCGGTCATGAAGGACGGCCGCAACACAAATTTGAAGCAGTTCTCGTCGGCGGTGGTGCGAATCGGGCGGGAGCGGCGCGGCATTGCGAAGGATGTGGTGCCGCGACTGTTGCGTGACGGCCAGTTTGCGAATACGCTGTTGCTGTCGCCGCCGGGCGGCGGGAAAACAACCCTGTTACGGGATATCGTGCGGGAGCTGTCGACGGACGGGCGGCGCGTGGCGCTGATTGACGAGCGCGGAGAGGTCGCCGTAACCGTGCGCGGACAGGCACAAATGGACGTGGGGACACATACCGACGTATTGGACGCGTGTCCGAAGGCGGTGGGCATTCCGATAGTGTTAAGGGCGATGAACCCGGAGATAATCGCGGTGGACGAAATCACGGTGCCGGAGGACATCCGGGCAATTTCCATGGCGTCGGGTTGCGGCGTCGGACTGCTGGCGACAGTACACGCGTCGGAGAGCGCGGAGCTGTCCGGGAAGCCGCTGTATCGTGACCTGCTGGAACGGGGGATTTTCCGCCTTGCGGTGCGGATTGCGCGGGACGGACAGGCGCGGCGTTACGAGGTCGAGGAACTGTGAAGGCGTGGGGCGTGGTCTGTATCCTGCTGGGGGCGCTTTACGGCACGTATGTCAGCGTACGCGAACGGCGGCGGCGGCGGGAACTGTTGTCGGACTTGTGCGGGGCGTTGTCGCGCTTGGGCGACGAAATCCGGCTGTCCCGGGCGGCGTTCCCGGAACTGCTGGAACGCCTGTCGGAGGCTTGCGGGGCGGACGCGGCGGCGTTTCTCCGGAAAGTGTCGGGCGGCGTACGTCAGGGGCGTACGCCGTCCGTGATTTGGGCGCGGGAGGCGGACGCGTTGCCGCTGTCGGCGGCTGACCGCGCCACGCTCCGGGAATTTGCGTCGGTTCTGCGCGGCGACGAAGAACAGATACGGCGTACCGTGTCCGTCATGGCCGCGCGTCTGGAGCGGAGTTTGCAGGAAATGGACGCCTCCGCCGCCGGAGATATCCGGCGTTCGGCCGCGCTGATTTTCTCCGCCGCCGCGCTGATTGTGATTTTGCTGTACTGACGCCACGTGTCAGACAGACGTTTCAGGGGCGGGTTCCGCGTTATTTGGCGCTGTGGTGTCGGCGCTGTGCGCGTCAATGGCGGCCTGAATCTCTACAAGGTCAGTTTCGAGCAGTACGCCCTTGTCGAACCACCCGGCGGCGTTGAGGATAATCCAGTAATCCCCCATCTTTCCGACGGCGTTGAGAAAGCCGTTCTTGACAAAGTTTCTCATGGAAAAATTCATGGCGTGTTTCCTCCTAAAGATAAAATCAGATACGTAAGCGCCTCATACAAAAGGGACGCGTCGGCCTTATACGTCACGCTGACGCTTGCGGCGTCGGTCGAAACGGCGTTGTAGCCGGAGAGCGTGGCGAGTTGTCGCGGCGTGAGCTGGTACGTGACGGGCGTTGCCATTTCATAGGCGACCTGCGCCCCGGTTGTGGGCGTTGCGCCGGACGCGTACACGTCACGGTCAGAAATCCAGCGTCCGGGCAACGTTTCGCCGTTATAGCTTGCGATGTTCGCCCACGTCACGGAAAGCGCGCCCGTCGTCACGTCGAGCGTACCGCCGTAGACGGTCAGCGGGTTGGCACCGTCTGTTAGCTGGACGGTGACAGTCTGCCCTTGGTAGGGTTCA
>JAFXQV010000022.1 GCA_017526785.1 Oscillibacter sp.
GCAAGCTGTCACTCGCGGAGACGGCGTACCGGACGGGGACGCCGCTCATTAGCTGCATGGGGACGGGGAACAAGCTGTATCCGTCCATGCTGGAAGTGTCGGACATTTCGGAAACGTCGGTGTGTCCGCTGGCGCGGGTCATGCGCAAGGAACTCAAAAAGCGCGGTATTCCGCGCCTGAAAGTCGTCTGGTCGCGGGAAACGCCGCTGGAACCGCTTCACGACGCCCCGGCACGCGCTTCGGGGCGTCCGGTACCGGGCAGTACGGCGTTCGTACCGGGGGCGGCCGGACTGCTGTTGGCGTCGGAAGTTGTGCGGGAACTGCTGGCCGGATGAAGCCCCTCCCGGCACTGACACGCCGGAAGGGGGCGAGCCGCGTTACCAGACCACGGTTCTGAAATAATCGTCCATGGTTTCGGCGCGGCGCAGAAGTTCGATACTCCCGTCCTCTTTGAGCAGGAGTTCCGCCGAACGGAGTTTCCCGTTATAGTTGTAGCCCATGGAAAAGCCGTGCGCCCCGGTGTCGTGGATAAAGAGCAGGTCGCCGGGGACGATTTCCGGAAGCGGGCGGTCAATGGCGAATTTGTCGTTGTTCTCGCACAGCCCGCCCACCACGTCGTAGAGGTGGTCGCATGGCGCGTGTTCCTTGCCTATGACCGTGATATGGTGATAGGCTCCGTACATCGCCGGGCGCATGAGGTTACACGCGCAGGCGTCCACGCCGATATACTCCTTGTAGATATGCTTCTCGTGCGTGGCGCGGGTGATGAGCGCGCCGTAGGGCGCCAGCATGTAGCGGCCTAATTCCGAATAAACAGACACGTTTTCCAGTCCGGCGGGCGCGAGAATGTCCGCGAAAGCCTGACGCACACCGTCCCCGATGGCAAAGATGTCGCTTTCGGTCTGTTCGGGGCGGTAGGGTACGCCGATTCCGCCCGACAGGTTCAGGAACGTGATATTGACACCCGTTTCCTGATGGAGTTCCACCGCCATGCGGCACAGAATCCGCGCCAGCGTCGGGAAATACTCGTTGGAGAGCGTATTAGACGCCAGAAACGCGTGAATGCCAAACGATTTCGCGCCCATGTCCGCCAGACGCCGGAACGCCTCCGACAGTTGCGGGCGGGTCATGCCGTACTTGGCCTCGGCGGGGGTGTCCATGCACTGGAAGCCCTCGCCTGTCGCGCCGAGCGTGAATATCCCGCCGGGATTGTAGCGGCAGCAGATGGTCTCCGGGATGTGTCCGGTACTCTCCCGGAGGTAGTCCACCAGCGTCAGGTCGTCCAGATTGATAATGGCTCCCAGCGCGTCGGCCTTCCGGAACTCGTCGGCGGGGGTGTTGTTGGACGAAAACATCAGGTCGTCTCCGACGATTCCGCACCGCTCCGCCAACAGCAGTTCCGCCATGGAGGATACGTCACAGCCGCACCCTTCCTCGTAAAGCAGTTTCAAAATGCCAGGCGTGGGCGTGGCCTTGACCGCGAAATACTCCCGGAATCCGGGGTTCCACGCGAACGCTTCCCGCAGGCGGCGGGCGTTTTCACGAATTCCCTTTTCGTCGTACAGATAAAAGGGGGTTGGCCATTCGGCGGCGATTTCCTCTAACCGCTCTTTTGTCACAAATGTGTTTTTCATATTGGCTGTTTCCTTTTCCTTCGCACAGGCCGCGAGACGACCCTATTCTGACGCTATTCTACTCAATTGCTCCCCCGGATACAATGGACAAATGCCACAGACTGAACCCCGATTTTCGCTCCGGACTTGTGGAAGCGGGGGACTTTTCCGTGAAATTTCGCAAAAAGCGGAAAAAGCTCTTGACAAACCGAAAAAGGCGTGTATAATATCACTTGTTCTTTCCAAATAGCGGGTTTGTGTAAGGGTAGCACAGCAGACTCTGACTCTGTATGTGAGGGTTCGAATCCTTCACCCGCTGCCACGGAGTTTCCCCGGAATCGTTACGGTTCCGGGGATTTTTCCTGCCTTGCGCCAAGATTCCCCGTCATAAAGTTGGGAAAAGGAATCGACCAAGATTTGTTAGCCTTATTTTTGGCCTTATTCCGTCGTTTTGTCGATATACGCCTGCATTCTTGCGGCGCTGTTGTCCTTCATGCGCTCCGAGACGTGGCCGTACACGTCCAAGGTAAACGCGGCGGTGGCGTGTCCGAGATTGCCCTGTACCGTCTTGATGTCGTCGCCGTTCTGGAGGGACAGCACGGCGAACGTATGCCGCAGGTCATGAACGCGGATATTCGGCGCGCCGATAGCCGTGACCAGCTTCTTGAAGTGGTAGCGCAGACTGGTAGGGGATACGTCGTTACCTTCCGGCGTAGTGTAGACCAGCGCGGTTTGACGTTCCTCCTCGTTTGTCCAAGCCCGCCACAACTCCCCTGCCCGGATACGTTGTTCCGTCTGAATATTCCACTGCTTCGACAGAATGTCCATGACATAGGGCGCGGGCTTCAGAATACGGGTCTTGTTGTTCTTCAACGGCGCGAATACTGTGCCGCCGTCCTTCAAAGGACGCTTTTGCAGTTGCTTGCACACCTTGACTGTCCCGGCGCGGAAGTCAATGCAGTCCCACGTCAGTCCAATGGCCTCCGATTCCCGCAAGCCCGTGAAAAGGATGACAATCAGGAGACTTCCCAGCGGGTCTAATTCCGCCGCTTTCAGGAACACCTTGACCTGCTCATCCGTCAGGGGCTGGAGTTCCTTCTTTTCAACGCGGGGGAGCGTCACCCGGTCAGCCGGGTTCATCCGTAAATAGCCTACGTTGACCGCGACAGTGAGGGCTTTCGTCAGGACGCCGTGAATGTTGCGAACCGTCTTTGCGCCCATGGGAGCGGCTTCATAGACAGGCTTGCCGTTCTTTTTCAGAATCTTGCCCTGTTCATCCCGCGTCGGAACTGACTGTCCGTGATCCAAGAGGTCATTGTAAAACTTCTGAATGGCGGGAGCCGTCAGTTTCATCAGTTTTACCGCGCCCAAGGCGGGCTTGATGTGGTTTTCAACCACGGCTTTGTAGTTCTTGACTGTCAGGTACTTCTTATCGCCCATGTATTCGCCCGTCCAGATGTCCAGCCAGTCGCCCATAGTCAGCTTGTTGGGAGACTGATAGACGCTGTTGTCGATGTCCAAGGTAATCTGCTTGAGTTTCTGGGCTACTTCCTTCTGTGTCTTGCCAGTGATGGAACGCTGAATTTGTTTGCCTGTGCCGGGGTCGTATCCCTCCGTATAGCGCGCCTGCCAGTAGACGTACTGCTTGCCGTTGCGTGTGGCGGTTACTTTCCGAATTGAGCCGTTGCCGTTTGCGCCCCGACCCGTTGTTTTTGCGCGTGGCACGAGAGCCTCCTTTCGCCACGCAGAACATACCTTGCCTATCATACATCCTGCGTGGCTGTCCGTCAAATTTTATTTTAGCGCCGTAGACGTTTATTTCGGCTTTCCCGCCAAAAAATCCTCCACCGCCTGTTTGGGAATCCGGAGTTTGCGTCCGACGCGGACACTCCGAATCTGACCGGAGCGAATCAGTTCATAGGCAGTATTGCGTCCAATGTCCAAGACGGGCATGAGGTCTTCTACCCGGAGTACGAGCGGAAGGTCGTCCAAAGAGCGAAATTTAGTCGCCATGACGGTCTCCTTTCTTGACCGATGCCAGATAGATGTCGGTCACGTCGGGCCGCTCATGTCCAAGCAGGCGGGAGACGGCGAAATGGGCGTCCAAACCGCTCATGCCGTTTGCCGTGAGGTTACGGTATTTTTCGACGGCGTAGGTGTGCCGGAGACCATGGAATGTCAATGGACGCTTGGAGTCTTTATCCCGCACAGTCTCCCGGTTGCGGATGATGAACTGTTCCATTCTCTGCATAGCGATGTGGGTAGGCATACCGTCCGGAACCAGCAACTTACCGCCGCTCCGGGTTTTGGTGAGCAGGGAACGCAACGTCATGGAAATCCGCTCGTCTTCAATGGGAACTGTGCGAACCTTGCCGCCCTTGCCCTTGATAGTGATGGCCTTTTCCCGGAGAGCCTGTCTTGCGGTCGCCGTGTCGATACGGAAACACTCGTGCAGACGCAGACCGGCGAAACGCGCCAGAGCGAGGGCGCAGGCGTAGTGGTTCTGACCTGACACAAGCGCGATGCACGTTTGTTTCATCGTTGTGATTTTGCACAAAATTTTGCAGATTGCTTGCGGTAGTAAACGCGATTTTACCTCTGTAGAGAGGGTTGACAAGCACTTCTTCTCTAAAATGCGGAGCTTTCTTTGTGCAATTTGACGGTTTATGAAAC
>JAFXQV010000035.1 GCA_017526785.1 Oscillibacter sp.
AGTTAAAGGAAAACGCCGCGCCCGGCGCGACGTTCCGCCGCCGCTGGGGCGACACTTGGGATATCGTGACAGGGTTCCCCGTGGCGCTGTCCGACTTCTTCCCGCCGCGTACGCGCTGGAAACAAATCCTCTTGCGCGTGGCCGCCGACGAAATCGAGCGGCAGGAGAAACGCGGCCTCGCGCGGTATCACCCCGACTGGCGGCGGCGTATGCGGCGGTACTTCAATCCCGCGAACTATTACGTAACGGCCGAGGGCGTGACGTTTTACTATCCCATGTACGCACTCGCCCCGGCGGCGGAGGGCGTCCCGTGCTTCCTGTACCCGTGGGACAGTGACCCGCCCCTGACAGCGCGGTAACAGAGAACGAACCGCCCGGAACAGGCGGTTCGTGGAATTATGCAAGCAACCACTCCATGACTTCGTCAGCGGCTTTCAAATCGTCCGGCTTTTCCATGATACTTCCCGGCACATTTACGCCCCCGGCGACATGCGCCTTGTAGTCACGGAACCCGGCGGTGGCGAAACTTTTCAAGTTGGTTTCGACCATCTGCGTGTAAACGTCCACGGGGCCAAACCCGGCGAAAAAGTACCCGGCCAGTTTCTTGTCCTTGCGTCCGGCCATAGAAAAGTCCGGTTGCGTGAAATCCATAAAGGAGTATGTCCGGTCGAGGAATGCCTTCAACTGTGCGGGGAACTGGTCCCAGTGGACGGGAGCCAGAATCAGCATGGCGTCGCAGGTGTCAATTTCAGGAATCAGCGCGGTGAAGTCGTCCTTCTGCACGCAGTTCGGAACGTTCCGGCGCTTACAGCCATCACAGGCCAGACATACCCGCACGTCCTTTTCTCCGAGACGGAATACGGTAACGTCCGCTTTGCCCTCCATGCCCTCCTTGAAACGCTGTTCCAGCGCGTACGAGTTGCCCTTTTTGCGCTTACTCGCGTTGACAATCAGAATCTTTGTCATGACTTACGCTCTCCTTTTGAATTTCCCGTTTGGTGTCCGCCACGATATCCGCGAATGTGATGCGCTTCATCTGTTCTTCCATAGCGGCCTGTACAGACATAATCCGGTCATCCATGACTTTGTGAATATTCCGCCCCACGGGGCAATTGGGGTTGGGTTGCTCATGGAAATGAAACAAGCCCTCTGATTCGTTCACGCTGTCCACAGCTTTATAGACATCATACAAGGTGATTTCCTCCAAAGGCCTTGCGAGTTCGGCACCGCTGGAACCGCGTTGCGTTTTCAGAATACCCGCCTCCCGCAATTTGGAAATGACGGTACGGACAATCACTGGATTGACGCCGACGCTTCCCGCCAGAAAGTCACTGTTTACCCGTCCCATGCCCTTGAAATAGTCAATAGCCGTGATGAGATGTGCCGCGATTGTAAATCTGCTCGTGATTTGCATGGAAGATACCCGCCCCCACATCCGGCGGATGAAATGATTATAGCGTGTCACCAAATAGTTGTCAATAGTTTTATTACAACTTTTGAGCGTTTTTTCATCATCCGTCGTTGCACAAAATAATTGCGATTTCCCATCATTATACGATAGCTTCCCTTGAATTACAAGGTTATTTACTTCCTGAAAAGCATAACAGCCGGGCGGGACATAAAATATCCCGCCCGGTTTGCGTCACTTCGTGACAAGAAGCTGGTTTTCGTTCAAGACAAGTTTCGCGGTGTCGCCCTCGTGCAGGGTGCCGTCAAGCATACGCTCCGCTACGGCGTCCTCGACCTTGTTCTGAATGGCGCGGCGCAACGGGCGCGCTCCGTACTTGCTATCGAAGCCCTCTTTTGCGAGTTCCTCTATGGCCTCGTCGGTGGCTTCCAGATGAATCCCCATTGCGCTCATACGCTCCGAGACGGTGTTCAGCATACGCCGCGCAACTTCCTGAATGTCGGCCTGTGTCAGCGCCCGGAACACGATAATGTCGTCAATGCGGTTCAGGAACTCCGGGCGGAACGTCTGGCGGAGTTCGCCCATGACGGTTTCTTTCGCCTTCTGGAACGCGCTTTCGGCGTCCTGCTGTTCGTTGCCCTCGTGACTGAATCCCAGTTTCGTCCCGGCGGCGGTCAGGCTCCGCGCCCCGATGTTGCTGGTCATGACGATAATGGTATTCTTGAAGTCGACCGTCCGCCCCTGCGAGTCGGTCACGCGCCCGTCGTCCAGAATCTGCAAGAGGATATTCCACACATCCTCGTGGGCTTTCTCGATTTCGTCGAACAGCACGACAGAATAGGGCTTGCGGCGTACTTTTTCGGTAAGCTGTCCGCCCTCCTCGTGTCCGACGTATCCCGGCGGGGAACCAATCAGGCGCGACACGGTGTGGCGCTCCATATACTCGGACATGTCAATCCGAATCATGGCGCTTTCGTCGCCAAACATGACCTCGGCCAGAGATTTGCAAAGCTCCGTCTTGCCGACGCCCGTGGGGCCAAGGAACAGGAAAGAGCCTGTCGGGCGGCGGGGGTCTTTCAGCCCGACGCGTCCGCGCCGGATTGCGCGCGCCACGGCCTGCACGGCCTCATCCTGTCCGACGACGCGCTTGTGAAGCGTTTCCTCCATGTGCAGGAGGCGCTCCCCCTCGTCCTCGGTCAGACGCGTGACGGGGATACCCGTCCAGCCGGAGACTACTTGCGCGATATCCTCCGCGTTTACGTCGCGGTGGGTCTTGGCATTCTTGCGACGCCGGTCGCGTTCGAGTTCGACCTGTTCGCGGTAGTTCTTCTCGATGTCGCGCAACTGCGCGGCGGTCTCGTAGTCCTGCCGGGAGATTGCGGCGTCCTTGTCGCGGGCAAGCGCCGAAATTTTCTCCTCCAGACTTTTCAGCTCTTCGGACGGTTCCTCCTCCTCCATGCGGACGCGTGACGCGGCCTCGTCCATTAAGTCAATGGCCTTGTCGGGCAGGAAACGGTCGTTGATATAGCGCGCCGACAGCGTGACAGCGGCTTCCAAGGCCTCGTCCGTGATATGGAGTTTGTGGTGCTGTTCGTAGCGCTCCCGGAGACCCTTTAAGATGATTAGGCTGTCCTCCTGCGACGGTTCGCCGACCTGTACGGGCTGGAAACGGCGCTCCAAGGCGGCGTCCTTCTCGATATAGCGGCGGTATTCGTTCAGCGTCGTCGCGCCGATGACACGGATTTCCCCGCGTCCGAGTGCGGGCTTGATGATATTCGCGGCGTCTACCGCGCCCTCCGCCGAACCCGCGCCGACAATCGTATGCAGTTCGTCAATGAACAGTATCACGTCGCCGGACTTCTTGACTTCTTCGAGTGTCTTTTTGATACGCTCCTCAAATTCGCCGCGGTACTTCGTCCCGGCGACCATGCCGGAGAGGTCAAGCGACAAAATGCGCTTGTCAAGCAGTTCTTCGGGAACGTCGCCCATGGCGATTTTAGCCGCCAGACCTTCGGCGATTGCGGTCTTGCCGACGCCCGGCTCCCCAATCAGACAGGGGTTGTTTTTCGTACGCCGCGACAGAATCTGTATGACGCGCTGAATCTCGTTTTCGCGCCCGATTACCGGGTCAAGGCGGTGGTTGCGGGCGTCGGATGTCAGGTCACGCGTGAACTCCTGCAGCGTCTTGCCGGACGCGCCGCCGTCCTCGCGGCCGCTTCCGGCGCGGAAACGCCCGGCCTGCGCCTTCGGGGCGTCGCTGACTTTCTTCCGCAAGGCTTCGAGCAACGTCCTTGTGTCGACGCCCGCCGTACGCAGAACGCGGACGGCCATATTGTTTCCCTCGCGGAGAAGTCCCGATAGCAGATGTTCCGTGCCGATTTGGACAGTACCGCCGCGCCGGGCGTCCT
Source organism: Oscillibacter sp. (assembly GCA_017526785.1). GTDB lineage: Bacteria > Bacillota > Clostridia > Oscillospirales > Oscillospiraceae > Oscillibacter. The sequence continues at coordinate 3,817 of JAFXQV010000035.1, forward strand.
CGTTGGCAATCTGAATGGCGTGTTGTGCGCGGGGAGACCACCCTTGTAAGGGGTTCGCCCCCGAAAGCCCCGTCCCAACGATTTTCTTTACGATATCCTCAATCATATCGTCGGTCAGCCCGGTTTCGGTCAAGACCTCACGCGCAAGCCCTTGGTTTGTCCGAATCAGTCCTAACAACAGGTGTTCGGTGCCTACATAGCCGTGTCCGAGTTCGGACGCCGCCTCCTGCGATAACTCTATAGCTCTTTCGGCGTCGGCCGTGAATTGAATTTCGTTCATGCTGCAACCTTCCTTTCCTTATGAGAAGTCCGCCCCGGCGAACCGGGGCGCGGTGCCGGATTACTTCTGTTCGTTCTGTTCCATGCGGCGGAGTTCGTCGCGGATTTCGGCCGCCCGCTCGAAATTCTCCTCCTGAATGGCGCGGTTCATTTCGAGTTTCAGGGCGTTGAGCCGCCGCCGCTGGTCGTACTGATTCGGTTCGGCGTCCTGCGCGGGAGTGGTTTCCGTCTTTTCGGATTCCGCCCGCTGTGCGGCGGGAGCCGCCATGAGGGCGGGCATGTCGGAGAAGAAGTCGTCGAAAGGACTTTCCAGCATTCTGCCCATGAGCGTGGACATCGGCGTGTCGAAGAAACTGTTGCCGAAGAAGCCGTTGCCGAAAAAGTCGTCCGAGAAGAAATTCCGCATCATGGCGCGGTTATGCGCCGCGACCCTGTTCGTGTAGCCGAGTTTCTCCGCGCAGTCCGCGCACAGATGTTTCTCGTCGACCTTGCCGTTAATGTTACTGCGGTACACAAAGGTAACGTCATTTTTCCCGCAATGTTCGCATTTCATAACAGAGACCTCCTTAAATATTTTCGTAAGCCGGGAAGCCGCCATTGAGACGGGTTCCACATTGTTAGAGAGTTTCCGCGTTTTCGCGGGGACTACACCTGTAAAATGAGGGTATTTTTCAGGATATCCGCCCGGACGCGGTTCCGGATTTCCTTGGGGACACTGACAAGGGACTTGTCGCCGACGGCGGCCAGTAACATTCTGGCGGTGCGCTCGTCCAGCGCGTCGGCGTGGAGCAGGTTCCCCAAAATCGCCCGCGCCGACGGGAAGTCCAACTCGTCGCCGATACTGTTGATGACGTGCATTAACAGGGTCTCGTGGTCGACGTGTACGCGGGTAATACGGATGTAGCCGTTGCCGCCGCGCCGACTCTCGACGATATAGCCGCGTTCCGGGGAAAAGCGGGTGGAAACCACATAGTTTATCTGGCTGGGGACACATTTAAAGCGTTGCGCCAAATCACTGCGCTGGATTTCCAGCACGCCGTCCTCGGCCTCGTCGAGTGAGCCTTGGAGGAACGCGGCAATCAAATCTGTGATTCCCACGGAATCACCGCCTTTCTTGATTGCTCTTGACTTTGACTTTCTTTAACCTTTCTGCGGCTTATTATAGCACGCCCTCCGGATTTGTCAAGGGGTTTTTCAAAAATATTTTTGACTTTTTTTGACCTTCTCACCGTTGCAATGTGTCAAAATCCGTCGGTTAGTTCAAACAAACTAATATTCTGGCGTTTTTCCCATGTTTTCCTTGAAATTTTGTTGCGATTTTTCGATTTTCCCTCTTGCAATTTCGCGGCGGTATGCTACAATACATGTATTACTGATTGGAGGTACTTATCATGGCATATCAGATTTCTTCCGCTTGTGTGAGTTGCGGCTCCTGCGCCGATGTCTGCCCCGCCGGCGCTATCAGTCAGGGCGATGAGCAGTACGTGATTGACGCTTCCGTCTGCCTCGACTGCGGCTCCTGCGCCGACGCCTGCCCCAACGGTGCCATTTCCCCCGCCGACTGATTCCGGAATGGGAAATTGTACAGGGTACACAGAAAAACGCCTGTCCCACGTTCTCGCGGGGCGGGCGTTTTCGTGTTCATTTCGGGAAGTTCAGGTCGTCAAATGTCCTGTCGTCCTGATACGGGTTCAGGTGTTCGTTGATGAGCGTCAAGGCCTTTTCGGTGTCGGTGTAAAGGTAGGGGCTTTTCCACGTCCCGGAGAGCGTGGCGAACTGGATACCGTCCGCCCCGGCGTAAAAGGCCTCCTTGCCCAGCCACGCTAAATTGGGGAGATTCAAGTCCGTCTTGACGTACTTCTTGAAAATCCGCGCCATGTCGTCCAACTTCGTCAAGGTGGCGAGGGATATTATTTGCTTGGCGGCGGCTTTCAGGAAGGCTTGCTGTGTGCGGATACGGCCTAAGTCCTCGTCGCCGTAGCCGGAGCCGTCGCTGTTGTGCCGGAAGCGTACGACTTTCAGGGCGGTTTCGCCGTCCAAGTGCTGGAAGCCCTTGGAGACGTGAATTTTCAGGTTCTGCTTGGGGTCCTCGTAGTCCATGTCTATCGGCACATCGAAGTCGACGCCGCCGATGGCGTCAATGACGGCCGCGAATCCGTTGAGGTCGACTTCCACCGTGTAATCGACGGGAATCGACATCTGCTCCGCGACAGTCCGCGACAAAAGCTCCATGCCGCCGTTTTTATAGGCGGCGTTGATTTTGTGCGGGGTGCCGTTGACGATGGCTTTCGTGTCGCGGGGGATGCTGACGCCGAACAGCCGATGCTCTTTGGCGTCGACGGACAGCAAAATCACGGTGTCACTGCCGCCGTTGTGGTCGTCGACGCCCGCCATAAGAATGGTGTAGAAGCCCTCTTTCCGGTTCCGCGCGGCGGCACGGGCGGGGGCGGCGGCGGTGATGTGGTCGGAGACGGCCTTTTTCGGCGGCAAGGTGTCGCCGACGGACAGGGCAGCGGAAGCCGCCTGTTCCGTGGAAATCTGGTCGGGGTGGCGAACCTGCAACTCCTGAAACACCAAGCGGTCGCCGAGCCTGCCCACGGCCAGCAGAAGCAGAACCAGTATCGCCACATGGGTGAACAGGGAACGCAAGCCGCCACGGGGGGCGCGTCTCCGAGCCTGTCCGCGACGGGCAATCGGTTTCCGTTCACGGCGTCTCCGTTGCGGTACGCGTTCGCGGCTTGACGCCGTTTTCCGTTGCGGTACGCGTTCGCGGCTTGACGCCGTTTTCCGTTGCGACACGCGCTCGCGGCTCGACGCTGTTTTCCGTTCCGGGGCGCGTTCACGATTCGACGCCGTTTTCCGTTGCGGCACGCGCTCACGGCTTGACGCCGTTTTCCGTTGCGACACGCGCTCGCGGCTCGACGGGGCTTTCCGTTTCGGTGCGTGTTCCTGTTCCGATGTACGCCCACGGGCAGAGTTGTCTTTTCGAGGGAGCCGCCGTCGCGGCACACGTTCAAAGTCGGCGGGCATGGAGAGTTCTCCTTATCTGTGACGGTCAATGTAAAGCGGTATACCGCCATTATATACCCCGTCCCGACAAAATACAAGTAGAATTTCAGCCGCCGCGACGCGCGTTGTCTGGTAATTTCCTACACACCCCGGTATTTACGCCGCGTGGCAATGCCCCCGCGTATATGCCGCTGGGCTTTGTTGACTTCCAGCACTTCCCGCGCCTGCAAGTACAGACTGCGGTTGAACTGCGGCAGGCGCTGTGAAATATCCTTATGTACAGTGGACTTGCTGACGCAGAACTTCTTCGCGGCGGCGCGGACGGTCGTCCGGTTCTCTATGATGTACAGGGCGAGGCGTTCCGCCCGCTCCTCCATGTTTCCCTTCAAAACCGCGACACTCCCCTCGGGTTTTTCTCCATTCTATGCGCCCGCCACGGAAAGTATAACGGCGTTCGGCCACATTGCGGAATCGTTCACAAAAAGGGAAAATTTGTGAACAGGCTTTCTTTCTTAAATCCCCCCTTTTAAGGGTATTCGCGTCGAAGAATACTCCCTTTCAGGGGGGACTTACAGGACATGAAAGCGGTTTCAGGTCTGGTTCCCCCGCCCCTGAAAGAGGATAGGGACAGGGGGTGGGGGCTTCCAAACGTTCAACCGCTCAGGTCGGAAAATTTTGTAGGCTTGCACAACATTAAAAGAAGTTTTTGTCGAAAACAACCACATTTTCCACGTCTCTGACACGCGAAAACGCACCGCAATGCGCCGGACGGGACATTTCAAGCGCCCGTCCGGCGCTGGGATTTTTACGGGACGCTTGCAAACGCGCCGCGAATCGCGTATAATGTTTCCCGCACGCGCTGTGTGCGTCAATCAAAGGGGAAGAAGGCGTATAGTTGATATGAACTCGAAGACCCTGCTCTACATCGTCAAACGGATTGGGCTGGCCATTCTCACGGTCTGGGTGGTCATTACCATTACGTTTTTCGTCATGCGGGCGGTTCCGGGCGGACCGTTCATGGGCGAAAAGGCGATTTCTCCGGCGGCGCAGGCCGCGCTGGAGGCCAAATACGGTCTGGACAGGCCGCTTTCGGAACAGTATTTCACCTATCTGAAAGACATTCTGACCCGCTTTGATTTCGGCCCCTCGCTCAAACAGAGAGGCCGCAGTGTCACGGAAATCATCGCCGACGGCATGAAAACGTCCGTGAAGCTGGGCGTCGTGGCGGCGTTCAGCGCGCTGGCGGCGGGCGTGGTACTCGGAGCCGTGGCGGCTCTGCGGCGCAACAGTGTTCTTGACCGCGCCGTGATGGTCATTACGACCGCGTTCGTGTCCATGCCGTCATTCATCATGGGTTCGCTGCTGCTGGTGCTGTTCGCGGTTCGGCTGAGGGTTCTGCCCGCCAACGGCACCACGGGCGCGGGGCTGATTTTGCCAATCATCACGCTTGCGCTCTATCCGATGGCCTACATCACGCGCCTTACGCGCTCTTCCATGCTGGACGTACTCGGGCAGGACTATATCCGCACGGCGCGGGCAAAGGGCGTCTCCGGCATGAAAATCATTTTCGGACACGCGCTCAAAAACGCGCTGATTCCGGTCATTACGTACTTTGGCCCCATGCTGGCCTACATCGTGACGGGTTCGCTTGTCGTGGAGCGCATTTTCTCCGTGCCGGGAATCGGGCGGGCGTTCGTGCAGAGTATCACGAACAGAGACTACCCCATGGTCATGGGGACGACCATTGTACTGGCCTGTCTGATAGTGGTCATGAATCTGGTCAGCGACATTCTCTACAAGGTCGTCGACCCGCGGATTAATCTGGAATGAGGAGGCGCGGCATGAAAAATATGAGTTTGCATATCGACGTGGACGCCTTCCTCCCGGCGACCGACGCCGAAAAGGCCTACATGGTACAAATGCGCCCCTCGTCCACGTTCTTCAAGGACGGCGTAAAGCGTCTGGTCAAGAACAAAGTCGCCCTGACAAGTTTTGTTGTCATTGTGCTGATTACGCTGTCCTCGATTTTTATTCCGATGTTCTGGCCGTACGCCTACGACAGCATGCTGGGCGTGACGCCGGGGCGGCCTGTCGATTCGTCCTACAACAACCTCGCGCCGTTCGCCTACGGCCGCACCGAACAGAAGCGGATTCAGGACGGCGCGGCGGTCTTTCCGCACATCTTCGGCACGGATTCCTCCGGGCGTGATTACTTTATCCGCGTCGTGTACGGCACCCGGATTTCCCTTGCCGTGGGATTCTTCGCAAGTATTATTGTGCTTGTTATCGGCATGACTATCGGTTCCATTGCCGGATACTGCGGCGGGAAGGTCGACCTTATCATTATGCGTATCGTGGACATCATCTACTCCCTGCCGGACATGCTCATGGTCATTCTGCTGGCGTCGGTGCTGAAAATCAGCCTCACGCCGATTATCGACGGCACGGTATTCGCACGCATTGGGAGCAACATTATCAGCCTGTTTATCGTATTCGGGGTGCTGTACTGGGTCTCCATGTCGCGGCTCATCCGGGGGCAGATTCTGTCCCTGCGGGAACAGGAATATGTTTTAGCCTCCCGCGCCGCCGGAGCCGGGGGACGCTGGATTATCACGAAACATCTCTTGCCCAACTGTATCAGCGTCGTGATTATCTCGACGGCGCTACAGATTCCGAGCGCGATTTTCACGGAAAGCTATCTGTCCTTCTTAGGATTAGGCGTCAACGCGCCCATGCCGTCGCTTGGCTCTCTGGCCTCTGACGCCCTCAACGGCATTACGTCCTATCCCTACCGGTTAGTGATTCCGGCTGTGGTCATTTCGCTGATTGTGCTGTCCCTGAACCTCTTCGGCGACGGTCTGCGCGACGCCTTTGACCCCAAACTTCGGACTTGAGGGAGGGAAAACCATGTCAACGTTACTGGAAGTCAGGGACTTGCACACGTCCTTTTTCACGCCCGCCGGGGAGGTCAAGGCCGTCAACGGGGTGTCGTTCAACCTCGACCGCCGGAAAGTGCTGGGAATCGTCGGGGAGTCCGGCTCCGGGAAGTCCGTCACGGCCTACTCGATTATGCAGATTCTGGAACGTACCGGGAAAATCGTGTCCGGCTCCATCAAGTTCGACGGGCAGGAACTCGTCGACGCCGGGGAAAAGGTGCTGAAAACCATTCGCGGCAACCGCATTTCGATTATCTTCCAAGACCCCATGACATCCTTAAATCCCACGTACACTATCGGACACCAGTTAATGGAGGCCATCCTGCTTCACACGAACCGCAACCGCGAACAGGCCAAAGCGCGCGCCGTCGAAATGTTGCGCCTCGTGAACATCAACGAACCCGAAAAGCGTATCAAGCAGTACCCGTTTGAGTTCTCGGGTGGCATGCGCCAGCGGATTATGATTGCAATGGCGCTGGCCTGTGAGCCCGACATTCTGATTGCGGACGAGCCCACGACCGCGCTTGACGTGACGATTCAGGCACAGATTCTCGAACTCATGAAATCCCTGCAGGAAGAATTGGGCATGGCAATCATCATGATTACGCACGATTTAGGCGTAGTGGCGCAACTGTGCGACGAAGTGATTGTCATGTACGCGGGTTCGATTTGCGAACAGGGTACCGCCGACGAGATTTTCTACAATCCGCGCCACGAGTACACAAAAGGCCTGTTGCGCTCCATCCCGACGGCCGGAAGCGCCGGAACGCGTCTGCAACCCATCAGCGGCACGCCCATTGACCTGCTGAACATGCCGAAGGGGTGTCCGTTCGCGCCGCGCTGTGACAACGCTATGAAAATCTGCCTGTCGCAACGCTGTGAGCGGGCGCAAATCAACGCCGACCATCAGGCGGCGTGCTGGATGAACGTCAAGGCCGAAATGGAAGCGGCGAAAGGGGGCGCGTCGTAATGGCGGCGAACAATCAGCCTTTAATCGAAGTGCGGAACCTGAAGGAGTATTTCCCGGTGCTGGTGGGCATGTTCCGCACAAAGCCCCTGAAAGCCGTGGACGGCGTCTCGTTCTCGATTCAGAAGGGGGAGACGCTGGGGCTTGTCGGGGAATCCGGGTGCGGGAAAACGACCGTCGGCCGCACGCTCTTGCACCTCTACAAGCCCACGGGCGGCGAAATCCTCTACAACGGGAAGCCCGTGCAGTCCAAGGCCGACATTATGGAGTTCCGCAAAAAGGCGACCATGGTCTTTCAAGACCCGTATTCGTCGCTGAACCCGCGCATGACCGTTTCGGACATCATCGGGGAGCCGCTGGACATCCACAAAATGTACGGCAGTCCCGACGAGCGCCGGGAAAAGATTCTGGAACTTATGCGCCGCGTCGGCCTCAACAGCGAACACGCCGCCCGCTACGCGCACGAGTTCTCCGGCGGACAGCGGCAGAGAATCGGAATCGCCCGCGCCCTCGCGCTGAATCCGGATTTCATTGTCTGTGACGAACCGGTGTCGGCGCTTGACGTGTCCATACAGGCGCAGGTTATCAACATGTTCGACGAGTTGCAGGAGCAAATGGGGCTGACCTACCTGTTCATCGCGCATGACATTCTGGTAGTCCGGCACATCAGCGACAGGATTGCCGTCATGTATCTGGGGCGCATGGTCGAGCTTGCCGACGCCGCGGAGATTTACGAGCGCCCCTTGCACCCCTACACAAAGTCGCTTATGTCGGCCGTGCCGCAGCCCGACCCCAAGACGGCACGGGCGAACAAGCGCATTGTCCTAACGGGCGACATTCCAAGCCCCCTGAACGCGCCGTCCGGCTGCCCGTTCCGGACGCGTTGCGCCCACGCCACCGAGGCCTGTTCCGCCGAAATGCCCGAGTTTAAGGAAGTCTCCCCCGGACATTTCGCCGCCTGCCACCGTGTCGGCGAGGTCAATTGACCGTTCCGTGTTCAAGTCCGCGTACGCGGTTTGAAAATATCTCTGGAAAGGAACATGAAGCATGAAAAAATCTCTTGCACTGCTCTTGGCACTCTGTCTGGCGCTGTCCCTTGCGGCTTGCGGCGGCGGAGGCGGCGGTACCGCCGGAAACGCCGAAACAACGCCCGACGAGGAACCCAATGTGGCGGCGTCGCCCGGCGCGTTAGCGGCCTGTCTGGCGTCCGAGCCGGATTCCATTGACCCCGCCCTCAACTCGTCCGTGGACGGCGCGACGCTCATTATCCACTTGTTCTCCGGTCTCGCCAAGTGGGACCAGACCGCCGACGGCACCTTGACTATCTCCCCCGACGCCGCCGAGGCGCTCCCGGAGGGCGTACCCAACGACGACGGCACCGTGACCTACACGTACACGCTCCGCGACGGCCTGAAATGGTCTGACGGCGAACCCGTGACAGCGGCCGATTTCGTGTACTCGTGGAACCGCGCCGCGTCCGTGGAGCTGGGCGCCGACTACGGCTACATGTTCGAGGTCGTGAAGGGCTACAAGGAAATTTCGGAGGCCGACGACGACGGCAACCCCGTCAACCCCGACGCGAAACTGTCCGTGGAGGCCGTCGACGAGCGTACCTTGACAGTCACGCTCTCCAACGCCGTCGCCTACTGGAACGAACTGCTTGCTTTCCCGGCCTACATGCCCGTCCGGGAGGACGTGGTGGCCGACGAGAGCTGGGCGACCAAGCCGGAAACGCTTATCTGCAACGGCCCCTACACTATCACCAGTTGGACGCATGACAGCCTCATCACGATGGAAAAGAACCCGAACTACATTGACGCCGATTCCGTCACGATGGAGAAGCTGGAATTTTACCTTTCCGACGACGAAAACAATATGCTCTCGAACTTCCAGAACGGCAGTTGGCAGTTAATCGACGACGTACCCACAAACGAAATCCCGAAGCTCAAAGAGGAATACCCGGAGCAGTTCGTCGTCACGGGGCAGATTGGCACGTATTACGTATGCTGGAACATCAACGAGGACATTCTTCCGGCGTCCAGCGAACTGACGGGCGTCGAGGCCGAGAACGCAAAAGCCGAAATCCGCAACGCCATTACGCTGTTGTTCGACCGCAACTACATTGTCAACGACATCACGCAGGCCGGGCAGGTTCCCGCGTCGTCGTTCGTGGCCATGGGCATGACCGAACCCGACGGCACCGAGTTCTACAAGAACGCCGGACACAATGACGCCTTTGCCGGCTACTACGACGTGTCCGAGGACGCCATTGAGAGCAACTACGCGGCCGCCGTCGAGACGCTCAAAAAGTATTACACGTTCGACGACGCCACGCAGACCTTTACCGACTTCCCGACGCTGACCTACCTGTACAACACCAACGAGGGACACAAGCAAATCGCCGAGTACCTGCAATCGGCGCTTGCGGGAATCGGAATCACGGTCAATCTGGAGAATCAGGAGTGGAAAACGTTCCTGAACACCCGCAAGACCGGCGACTACTCCATAGCGCGTAACGGCTGGCTCGCCGACTACAACGACCCCATTTGCTTCCTTGACATGTGGACGACCGCTTCCGGCAATAACGACGTACAGTTTGGCAAGGGCGACCACGCGTCGGTGGCGGCCTACAGTATGGACTTGACCCCGTACGGCTACGACATCAACGTGCAAGACGGGACGTGGGCGCAGACCTATGACGTACTCATCAGCACGATTAAGGCCTGCACCGACAACGATACCCGCTACCAGCTCATGCACGTCGCCGAGGATTTGCTGATGTCCACGGGCTGTATCGCGCCGCTGTACTTCTACACCGACCTGTATATGCTGAGTGACAGCGTGGAAGGCTTCTACTCCAACCCGCTGGGATTCAAATACTTCATGCACTGCGTCGTCACCGCTTACGGCTGACGCAAAAAGACGCCGTCTGACCGATATGCCGTCGGTCAGACGGTTTCCACTTCATGAGACAGGACATCTTACGCCGATTTTTGGATTTTGCCGCGAGAGATAAAATTTCTGGAATTTTGACAAAAGCGCTTGTCATGTCAGCGGGACAATATGGGCGTCGAGTGCGTCGGCGTCGGAACGCGTATGCGTGGCAAGGAGCGTCACGCGTCCGGCACTGTAGCGCCGCACGGCGTCGAGACAGCGTTCCCGGATTCGCGTGTCAGTTCCGGTAAACGGTTCGTCGAGTATGAGCGCGTCGGAGGGCGTCAGCAACGCCCGCGCCAGTGCCAGACGCCGCCGCATGCCGCCGGAGTAGTCGCGTACGGGCTTCGCCAAGGCGTCCGAAAGCCCGAACGCGTCCAGCAATGCCGCCGCTTTCTGTTCATTGTACGCCCTGCCGAGTACGAATCGGAGATTATAGCGGGCGTCGCGCCCTAATAGAAGCCTGTCCTCCTGAAAGACGGCCGACCAGCGGCAAGGCCGAGGAAGCGTGACCGTGCCGCCGTCCGGGGTTTCCAAGCCCAGCAGAATACGAAACAGTGTGGTTTTCCCGCCGCCCGACGGCGCGTCCAGACAGGTCACGGTGCCGCGTTCGGCCACAAACGACACGTCACGCAGTACCACGCGCCCCTGATACGATTTCCGCAGATGTTCCACGACAATCACGCGCCCACCCTCCTTGACAGCGCGTCCAGCGCCCACAGCGACACGCGTTCCAAGCAGACCGACAGCGACACGACAACCACCGTCCACGCGAACAAATCCGCCGTCAGAAAGTACACTTTCGCGTTATAGAGGCGTTCGCCGACGGTGCCGCGGGGCAGTCCGATAACTTCGGCGGCAATCCCGGCCTTCCAGCAGAGACCCATGGACAGGGAAACCGCCGTACGGAACGCGGGCAGAATCGCAGGAATGTAAATCGCCGTGACTTGCCGCGTCAGCGGGACGTCGAACACGCGGGACATTTCCAGTAACTGCGCGTCGGCGCGTCCGATTCCCTCCAAGACGCCCAAGTAGACGGGCGGGAACGTCATCAGGAACGCGATAAAGGTCGACAGCGACCGCGACGGAAGCCACACCAGCGCGAGTATCACAAACGAGGCCACCGGAATGGATTTGACGGTAGCGACGGCGGGGTAAAGCGCTTCGCGCAGGCGGGGGCGCACGCTGGCCGCGACCGCGCAGAGTGTCCCGACGCCGCACCCCAGCGCGAACCCGCACAGGACGCGTCCCGACGAACGCGCCACCGATTCCCAGAAAGAGGCCGTCAGCGCCAACTCTCCGAGGCGTGCCGCGACCGACAGCGGCGACGGCAACAAAAGCGGCTGATTCAAAAACAGGCTGACCCCCTCCCACAGGGTCAGCCAGAAGAACGCCGTCCAGATATGAAAGTTTGCTTTCACGAGGCGTCCGCGAGATAGTAGAAGTCGGATTCGGGCAGAGCGCCGCCGACGGATTCCGGCGCGGCCTCATGGAGTACGGACAGGTAGCCGGGGAGTATCGCCGACAGTTCGTCGCCGCTGACACAGACAATGTTACAGTACGGCAAGGCCTTTTCGGCGACGGGTGCCGGGACGATATCCGCCGCGCCGATGAGCGCCGCCGCGTCGGAGACATTTTCGTTGACCCACGCCACGGACGCCGCGTAGCCGTTCAGGAACTGCGCGACCGCCGCCGGGTGTTCCTGTACGAACGACCGCCGCGCCGCCGCCACGCCCGTAATCAGCGCGGAACCGTTGTCGAGCGCGTCCCATTCCCGCGTCAGGTCGAGCGCCACGCGCAAGTCCTCCAACTGGTTTTGCGCCACGGTCACGAACGGCTGCGGCAACAGTGCCACCGTCGCGTTACCCGTCGCAAGCGCGGTAACGCATTCGCTGTGTTCGCTCTTCCAGTCAATCATGACATCAATTTCGGGTTCGAGGCCGTGCTGGCGCAGGAGATAATAAAGCGCGTACTCGGGGGTACTGCCCTTGCCGGACGCCGCGATAGTCATGCCGCGCAAATCTTCGATAGACTGCACCGCGTTCCCGTTCTCCACGATGTAGAGTACGCCAAGCGTATTGACGGCTAAGGTCACGATTTCGCCGCCCGTACGGTTATAGAGAACCGCCGCCAGATTCGCGGGAATGCAGGCAATGTCCAATTCGCCCTGAATCAGGCGCGGGGCGACTTCGTCCGGCGACGCCGCGAGCGTGAAGTCATAGTTGCTGTAGGCGTCGTTCGACATGAGTTCGACAAGCCCCATGGCAGTAGGTCCCTTGAGTGCCGCGATACGAACCGCTACCGGGTCATATTCTGCAGGCATTTCCAGAAGTCCGGCCGTATCGTCAGGGGTTTGAGGTTCATTCGAGGTTTCGGCAGTCTCCGAAACGCCGTCATCCGGCGCGGATTTTTCGGGCGCGGCACCGCCGCAGCCGCTCAGAAACACCAACAGCAACGCGGCCAGAAATAACGCCGCATTCCGTTCAATGGTTTGCATATTCGGGAAATTCATGCTTGAATCTGACCTTTCTGTAATCCTATCGGACGGGAAAAGGAACGTGAAAACATGTCCTTTTCCCGTTTCCGGCTTACTTCATCCGCGCTCCGCCCCGGCGTTCCCGGTTCTGGATATCCCGCATGGCGTCGCGGTGGGACAGATTGACACGTCCCTTGTCGTCAATGTCCATGACCTTGACCCACATCATGTCGCCGATACGGCAGGCGTCCTCCACGCGGTCAATACGGTGGTCGGCGAGGCGCGAGATATGCACGAGGCCGTCCTTGCCGGGGGCGAGTTCCACGAACGCGCCAAACGCCATGATTCTGACGACCCGCCCGTAGTACAGTTGCCCGACTTCCGGCACAAACACAATGTCGTCAATATACTTTTTCGCGGCGTCACATCCGGCGGCCTCCGAACAGGCAATGAAAATCGTGCCGTCGTCGTTGATGTCGATTTTCGCGCCTGTGTCGGCGATAATCTTCTGAATGACGCTTCCGCCCTTGCCGATAACGTCCCGGATTTTGTCGGGGTCGATGTGCATGGTAATCATCTTGGGGGCGTAGCGGGAGACTTCCGTCCGGGGCGCGCCGATGGCGGGCAACATCACTTGGTCGATAATCTCACAACGGGCGTCATAGGTGATATCCAGCGCGTTCCGGATGATTTCCATAGACAGGCCGTCGTTTTTCAAGTCCATTTGAATGGCGGTAATGCCCTTTTTGGTTCCGGCTACTTTGAAGTCCATTTCCCCGTGGAAGTCCTCCACGCCCTGAATGTCGATAAAGGTCGTGAAAGCGCCGTCGTCGTCCTGAATCAGCCCGCAGGAAATGCCCGCGACGGGCGCGGTAATCGGCACTCCGGCGTCCATGAGCGCGAGTGTCGAGCCGCAGACGGAACCTTGTGACGTGGAACCGTTCGAGGACAACACTTCGCTGACAACGCGGATGGAGTACGGGAAAGTCTCCGTGTCGGGAATCACGGGCAGTAAAGCGCGTTCGGCGAGCGCCCCGTGGCCGATTTCGCGGCGTCCCGGAGAACGTGACGGCTTCGCCTCCCCGACAGAGTAGCCGGGGAAATTGTAGTGGTGCAGATACCGTTTCTCGGTGTCCTCCCAGATGTTGTCCAGCTTCTGGTTTGCGGAGAGGGTGTCGAGCGTGACAATGGACAGGACTTGTGTCTGTCCGCGCGTGAACAGACCCGAACCGTGTACGCGGGGCAGTACACCGACTTCCGCCGCCAAGGGGCGGATTTCGTTCTTTGCGCGTCCGTCGACGCGGTGGCCTTCGAGTAACCACGCCTTGACAATCTTTTTCTGGAACTTGTACGTGAACTCCTCCAGATACTGGTCAAGTTCCGGGTACGTTTCCAGATACGCTTCCCGCCACTTGTCGACCATGGCGTTCCAGCGGGTTTCGCGTACGTTCTTGTCGTCGGTGTCCATAGCGGCCTTGGCCTCGTCCTCGTACTTGGACACAATCTCGTCGAACAGCTCCTGATTGAACGCGGCGTGCGGGTAGTCGAATTTGGGCTTGCCGACTTCCTCCACCATGCGGTTGATAAGCGCGACCTGTTTCTGATTTTCTTCGTGCGCGAACTGGATGGCGCGGAACATCGTGGCGTTGTCAATCTGGTTTGCCCCGGCTTCAATCATGACAACTTTCTTTTCGGTGGAAACCACAGTCACGTCCAAGTCGCTGACTTTCCGCTGTTCGCTGTCGGGATTGAGAACGAGTTGCCCGTCAATCATGCCGATTTTGGACGCGCCGACGGGTCCCGCCCACGGGATGTCCGAAATGGCCAGCGCGGCGGACGTGCCGATTAAGGCCGCGATTTCCGGGGAGCAGTCGTGTTCCACGCTCATGACGGTGGCGGTCACGGACACGTCGTTTCGGAAGTCGTACGGGAACAGGGGGCGGATGGGGCGGTCAATGACGCGGGAAGTCAGAATAGCCCTTTCGCCGGGTCGGCCTTCGCGGCGGGTGAAACTGCCGGGAATGCGTCCGACGGCGTACAATTTCTCCTCAAAGTCGACGCTCAGCGGGAAGAAGTCGACGCCCTCGCGGGGACGCGGCGCGGCCGTCACGCACACCAACACGCGGGTGTCGCCGTAGCCGACCATGACAGCGCCGTTGGCCAGTTCGGCAAGTTTTCCGGTTTCGAGCGTCAGGGGATGTCCGGCAAGGTTCATTTCATATTTGCGGTACTGCGGGAACGTTCTTTGATGAATAATGGTTGACATGAAAAAGACTCCTAATTCTTTTCTGAATTTGGGGAGCGGTCTTTTCGCATTTGGCAACGCGTCCGGCGGAGCGGGCGCAGTGCCAAACACAAAAAGCACTCCCCACGCGCAAAAGGGCGACGGAGGTTGTCTCCGTCACCCCGCCTGTCTTATTTCCGGATACCCAGCTTGGCAATCAGGGCGCGGTAACGCTCAATGTCCTTACGCTGGAGGTAGTCGAGGAGGCTCCGGCGTTTGCCGACCATCTTTAACAGGCCGCGGTTGGAGTGCTTGTCCTGCGGGTTGCGGCGCATGTGTTCGGTCAGAACGTTGATGCGTTCGGTGAGAATGGCAATCTGGACTTCCGGGGAGCCGGTGTCGTTCTCGTGGGTGCGGTTCGCGTCGATGATAGCGGTTTTCTGGTCTTTGCGCAGCATGGATGAATCCACCTTTCTTTTCTGATGCCCGTCGGAACCGCGTTTCGGGACAAGGGGCAATCCGCGAAACATGGCACCGGGGTCGCGTAACGCGGATTATACCATAGCTTTCCCGGCTTGTAAAGCGCTATTTTCACAAAAAGTTACTTCTGTATGTGTACACGGTTTCTTGGCAAAATTCGCTTTGCGGCGGAGGGGCAAAACGAACCTTGCCAACAAATCCTTTCAGCATACTTGACTGCACAGGTCGAATTTTTTACGAAAGCCGCCGAAAATTCGGCGGCTTCAGTCAAGGGATTTGCAACTTATGCCGGAGCGCCCCGCAAAGTCAGGCATTCTCGCGGGGGGCGTCCTCCATGCGGTACTCGAAGTAGTCCGGGGTTTCGAGGCGTTCGCGCTGTTCGTCGCGGGTCATGACGCTGTCCGGGTTCTGGTACAGGATAGTCGCCGTTTCGTTGTCGATATAGAGCGTGTCCCCGGTCGCGCCCTGCAGAATCAAAAGGTGTTCGTTAATTGTCCAGAGCGTGACGGGGTTGACCTGTTCAAAGTAATCGTCGGCCTTGTCGTGGAAGGCGAGCAAGTCCCCGGTGTCGTCGTCGATATAGTAGAGCGTGGCGGCATACTCCGGGGTCTGGATATCCTCTCCGGGCGGCAGGCTGTTTTCGAGATAGTGAATGTCGCGCAGAACGCCGCAGCCCTCCGACATGGGGACGGTACGCAGGTCGTCGGCGTCGAAGTCCCAGCACAGCGCCCCGGTGATGACAATCTGCTTCCCGGCAAAGGCGAACTTCCGCGTATCGCCGATAATGACACTGCTTTCATAGAGCGGGGCGTCGCCATCGGGCTGGAATATCCGGTAGGCGTAGCGGCCTTCCGGGAAGCCGCGGACATCGGAAAGCACGGCGTCCGCGACCCCGGCTTGGAAGCGGGACACAGCGCCGTCGGGAGCCGTCAGCGCGATTTCAAAGCGGCTGTCGGCCTCCCCGACGAAGTTTTCCTCCGCCTGCCAGAGCAGTTTATCGTTTTCGAGCGCGAGCGGGTCGCGCAGGAAAGACGGCCGGAACATCAGCGTGGCGAGTTGGTACGTGATACGGTGATTGGGGCCGGAGCCGTCCCAAAGGGAAATCCAAAGCGGAGCCTCTTTCCCGGGCGGTTCCATGCGGGAGAGCATGTCGCCCAGTCGGAAGCGTCCGGAGTTGTCGGCGTCGGGTACGGGCTGAATGCCTAACATCAGTTGCGCGTTCCAGCCGTACGGCAGGCGGAGCGCCACGGTTTCGCCGGGGTCAATGTCGCGGTGCCAGACGGCCTCCGAGGACAGGAACGCGTTCCGCCCCCGGAACGTGCAATGCACCACGGGTACGTCGATTTCCACGGGGTATTCCAGCCCGGGCATAGTCAGGGACACGCTGTCCACGCCGGGCGGCAACGGTAACGCGTATTGCCGGGTGCGCCCGTTCCAGACAATCCGCACGGCGGCCTCGTCGGCTCCCTCACGGTAGAGGCGCTTGTCCATGCTGACGCGGCAGCCGTTGACAATCATGTAGTTGTATTCGTCCTGCAGTACGCCGCTCTGGTTGAATACCTGCACGCGGTGGGGGACGTGGGGGGTGTCGGGGGGAGTGAACAGAATCTCACTCTGCCCGATTTCGAGCGCCTCGGGGGGGTAGGCCACGCCGTCGACCCGCACGCGGTAGCGGAGGGCGCGGTCGCGGTCAGTCATTTTAATAAGAAGCTGGAACGCGCCCGGATAGAGGTCATGGAGCTTGCCGCGTACGTCCACGCGGGCGAGTTCCACGCGCCGGACGGACGTATGGTGCCGGAAGCGGGAGACGGCCGCCGACACGACTTCCTGTCCGTCCACGCACAGTTGGGAGAGGGTGTCCATGCGCAGACGGTAGAGCCGCCCGGGGAAGTCACAGCGCACGGCGTCGCCGCCGTTGACGGACACTTCCTGTGCGTCGCCGACGAAGAGCCACGCCGTGCCGGATTTGGGTTTCCGGAAGTTCCCGGCCTCATCGAACAACAGCCAGCGGCGGCGGAGTTCCTCCCCGGAGCGGTACAGCAGTCCGCCCATGTACTCGACTTCCACGCGCAGTTCCGGCGGACGCGAGAAGTCGTACTTGGTTTCGTCGAGGGGCAGGAAGCGTCCGGCGGTCGTGGGGACGACGCCGGAGGCGTCGAGCGTCTCGGCGTAAATGAGGGCGTCGCCCTGAAAGACGCGGAACGCGGGACGCGCTTCCCCGGACACGGGCAGGCGGATTCCGGGCAGTTCCAGCCCGACGCGCTCCCCGCGCATGGCGTAGCGCGCGGACACGCTCCCGCCCGACACCGCCACGTATTCCGCGCGACTGGTGCGGCGCGCCTCCTGAATGCGGGCGCGTTCGGCCGCGCCCTTGCGCTGGTACCACTCCGTCAGGAGCTGGTTCCAGTAATCGCGGGACGTGTCCAGCTTTTCCTCTTTGAGCAGGGCGTCCATTTTCCGCACCAGTTCGTCGCAGAGCGCCACGGCGTACGCCGGACGGTAGCGGAACATTGTGTGAAGGCCGGAAATCGCGGGGCTTTCGTTGATGAACATGTCCTCTTTGCGCGGCCGCCCGATTTTATGACTTTTCGGCCGGGCGAGTTTGCGTTCCTCGGCGAGCGGGTCGCGTTCCGTGGCCTCGGCCTCCCAGCGGCTGAGCAGGTCTTCCGCCAGCACCCCGAAGCCCACGTCCCCGGCGCGGTACTGGTAGCGCAGTGTCCGCGTGTAGAAGTGGAACAGTTCCCGGAAAAGGTTCTCCATCTCGGAGCGCGGCGCGAGCGCGTGCAACAATAAAGTGGTGCTGTACTGCAAGCGCCCCTTGGGTGCCAGAAAGCGCTTGTAGAACTCCATCACGGTGTCGACGGCCATCGTGAAGCCGTCCAACAGGCGTTCTTCCGCCGTGGACGAGTTCTCGGTGTGTACGCCGAACTGCTGGAACAGGTAGCGCCAGAAGGCGCTCTCCGCACCGTTGCTGTCCCTGTCCTGCCAGTTCCAGCCGCGAATGAGCCGGATGGCCTCCAAGACCAGCACGGCGCATTCCTTGCGCTCTGCGGAGTAGTCCGCCCGGAGAAACTGCTTGACCGTGGTTTTCGACGCGTTGTAAAGCAGGCGGTCCTCCTCCGGCGTGAGAATGTAGGAACCCGCCAGCGGGTACTTCCGGAAAATGAAGTGTGCCAAGTCGGCGGCCTCGAAGCCGCCGGGGGCGTTGGTCTTGCCGCGCGGACGCATATCCTGCTCGACGTACCCGGTCTCCGCCCATATCAGGCCGCGCTCGGCGAGCCATTGCGCGGGGGTCTGTCCCGCCGACAGGGAAAGCCGATTCAGCGTGCTATGGAGCTTTTCCTTTTTCCGCAACTGGCTCGCGTACACAGTCCCGTCGGGGAACATCTTCCCCAGACGGGTGAGTAAAGTTTTTTCCTCTGTCATAAGTTCGCCTCCATTCGTCAAGACATTTGCAATAGAATCGTTCACGGCGCGACGCCGCGCGCGCGGAAATTGTCGTCGGCTTCTCTGAGTGTCCGGCGCAGAAAGACAATGCTCAACAGCATGGACACGCCCTCGGCGATGATGAACGCCAGCCAGACCAGTTCCAGACGCCCCGTCAGCGACAACAGCCACGCCGCCGGGAGTAGAATTACCAGTTGCCGACACACGGAGATGATGAACGTATGAAACGGGTTGCCGATTGCCTGAAAGACCGAGCCGGACATGATTCCGAAGCCCGCCAGCGGGAAGCACAGGCTAATCAGGCGCAGGGCGACATAGCCGATTTCGCGCATTTCGTCGGACGGGTCGAAGAAGCCTAACAGCACCTCCGGCGC
This sequence comes from Oscillibacter sp., assembly GCA_017526785.1. Lineage (GTDB taxonomy): Bacteria > Bacillota > Clostridia > Oscillospirales > Oscillospiraceae > Oscillibacter. The sequence continues at coordinate 22,943 of JAFXQV010000035.1, forward strand.
ACACTGAAAGACCAGCAGTCCGGCGGACATCATGCACACGGCGGAGACAACCGCCAGTTTGATAGCGGACTTCATGCGGTCTGGCTTCCCCGCGCCGTAGTTGTAGGAGACAATCGGAATCATGGCGTTGTTGAGGCCGAACACGGGCATAAAGACGAAACTTTGGAGCTTGAAGTAAGCCCCGAATACGGCGGTAGCGGCCTCTGTGAACGAAATCAGAATCCGGTTCAGGAAGAAGTTCATCACGGAACCCACGGACATCATGAGAATGGACGGGAATCCGACACGGTAAATTTCCCGCACAGTGCGGCGGTGCCAGCGGACTTCCTGAATGTCCAAATGCACGTCGGGATTGCGGCGGATATTGAAGAACAGCGCCAGCAACGCGGCGAGAATCTGTCCGGCGACCGTGGCGACGGCCGCCCCGGCGACTTCTAAACGCGGCATGCCAAACAAGCCGAAAATCAGTATGGGGTCAAGGATGATATTTGTGACTGCGCCCGTGATTTGCGTCACCATGGAGAGCGCGGTTCGCCCGGTGGCCTGTAACATCCGTTCAAAGCAGGCCTGCCCGAACACGCCGAGCGACAGCCCCAGACAAATCCCCGTGTAGGCGCTCCCGTAGGAAATAATTTGCGGATTCTCCGTCAGGGCGCGGAAGAACGCGCCGGAAAAGCAGATTCCCAGCACCGCGAACGCCGCCGCACTGCACAGGCTTAGAAAAATGCCGACATTCGCGGCGCGGTCGACGACATCCTGCCGTTTTTCGCCCAGAGAGCGCGACAAAAGCGCGTTCATGCCGACCGCCGTACCCATGCCCACGCCAATCATGAGGTTTTGCAACGGGAACGCCAGCGAGACGGCGTTGAGGGCGTCCTGTCCGAGGCGCGCCACGAAAATGCTGTCCACGACGTTGTAGAGCGCCTGAAAGAGCATGGAAACCATCATCGGCACGGCCATGCCAAACAGGAGGCGTCCGACAGGCTGGACGCCCATTTTGTTTTCCGCGGGTGCGGACATAACACACACATCCTTTCTTATCCTCTGTAAAGCAGTCGAACATGACAGGCAAGCCCCCACCCGGCGCGCCGCGCCACTGGTAGAAAATGGCGCGGCATGCCGGATGAGGGGAGGGCGGTTTCCATGGAGGCGCTCAACGCTGTAACTCACCGGTGGCAAGTTTCGTCAGGTAGGCGTTGAGGAAGCCGTCCAAATCGCCGTCCATCACGCTGTCAATGGCGCTGGTTTCGTATCCGGTTCGCGTGTCCTTGACGAGCTGGTAGGGCATGAACACATAGGAACGAATCTGGCTGCCCCATTCGATTTTCATCTGCACGCCCTTGATATCCGAGATTTTTTCGGCGTGTTGCTGCTCTTTGAGTTCGAGCAGGCGGGCGCGGAGCATTTTCATACAGTTGTCCTTGTTCTGGAACTGGCTTCTCTCCTGCTGTGACGCGACGACAATGCCCGTGGGCTTGTGAATCAGGCGCACGGCCGACGACGTTTTATTGACGTGCTGGCCGCCGGCACCCGACGCCCGGTAGACCTGCATTTCGATGTCCTCGTCCCGAATCTCTATGGTGTCGTCGTCCTCCATTTCGGGCATGACCTCGACGGCCGCGAACGACGTATGACGCCGCGCGTTCGCGTCGAAGGGCGAGATTCGGACTAATCTGTGAATGCCGTTTTCGCTTTTGAGCAGGCCGTAGGCGTTTTCGCCCTCTATGGAAATCGCGGCGGACTTGATTCCGGCCTCGTCGCCGTCCTCATAGTTGAGGGTCTTGTAGGTGAAGCCGTGGCGCTCCGCCCAGCGGGTGTACATCCGGTAGAGCATTTGCGCCCAGTCCTGCGCCTCGGTGCCGCCCGCCCCGGCGTGGAACTGCAAAATTGTATTGTTACCGTCGTACTCCCCGGAAAGCAGTGTCGACATACGGCTTTCCTCGGCCTGCGTCTCGAGCGCGGCAAATTCCCCTTTGAGTTCCTCCAAAATTTCGGGGTCGTCGGCCTCCTGTCCCATGTCGCAAAGCGCGGTCAAGTCCTCCCAAGCGGTGAGAAGTTTTTCCTGCCGGGAGATTTTATTTTGTAACTGCTTCAGGCGGGTTTGCACCTTGCGGGAGCGGGCAAGGTCATTCCAGAAGCCGTCCTGTTCGGTCTCGGCGGTCAGGCGCGCCGACTCCTGCCGCGCCCCGTCCAAGTCCAGCGCGACGGACAGCTTGTCGAGTTCCGGCTTGAGTTCCCGTAACTTCTGCCTGTAGGTATCGTACTCGATGAGAGCCATGTTTTTCCGTTCCTTTCCACGTATGCGGCATTCCTGCGGCTATTATATCGGACGCGGGGGCGTTTGTAAAGAGAAAATTACGGTTTTCCCGCGTTTTCGGGATACGGGACGGCGTTTTTCAGAGTTCCGGGAAGCGGATGTCTTTCACCCAGACGGGGTAGCCGTTTTCAGGGCGTTCGGCGGGCGTGAAGCCGTAGGCGCGGAAAAACGGGGCGGTCTCCGGCGGAGCCGCGACGCGCACACAAGTTCCGCCGCGCTTGCGGGTGGCCATGACGGCCTGTCCAATAAGCTGTATCCCCATGCCCTTGCGGCGGAAGGCCTCGCGGAGATACAGAATGGAAACGCGCCCGGGTTCGGGGTCAAACTGCGTCAGCCCGGCGACGTTGTCGCCCAGATACGCGGCCAAGGTCGTACACGCCGGGGCGTCGGACAAATCAAAGCCGCGCCCGGCGGCGCGCAAGGCCTCCCCGCACAGTTCGGCGTACAGCGGGTTGCCGGGCGGGAGTTCCCGGAACCACAGCCCGGTTTCCAAGGCGTTTTTCCGCTTTTTGGACGTTTCCTGTTTGAGATACGCTTCTGTTTTCAGGTGGCTGTTGTCGTCGCGGAAAATCAGGCGAAACGCGCCGTTTTCGTATTCCAGAAGCGAGACGGCGGTATTGTCGCCGTGGGGTACGGTGCCGGTCTCTTCGAGCGTCATGCCCTCGATTTTGGACAGCAGGAGCCGCAGAATGTAGCCGTGGGACACGAGCGCGACGGTCTGCCCGTCGTGTTCGGCGGCGACGCGGTTGAGGAACTTCCAAGCGCGGTCGAGTACGTCGCGGGGCGATTCCGCGCCGGGGACGTGCCAGAGTTCCATATGCTTCCCGAAGTTTTCCAGCATGACGGGGTCGCGGCGGGCGATTTCGCCGAAAGTAAGTTCCTCCCAGTCGCCGACGCGGATTTCCCGCAAGTCCGGGACGCCGATTACCGCCAGTCCGCGCGGCTTGCTGACGGCGGTCGCGGTCGCCCGGGCGCGTAGCAGGTCACTGGAGTAAACGGCGTCGATGTGTACGCCGTCCAGACGCTTTTCGAGCGCGCGAACCTGCCGCCAGCCCCGGTCGGTCAGGGTACTGTCCCGGTGTCCCTGTACGACGCGGTACAGGTTTCCTTCCGCCTCGGCGTGCCGGATGAGATATATTGTGGTCATTTCGTGATTGCCCCTGTCTGTGAGAATTTACGAGCGTTCAAGGAACAGCAACAGCGCCACCGGAGCCATGAAAAGCGCGAGCGTCGGGAGGCCGTGGCGCAGAATCACCACGAGCGCGAACAGCGCCAGTAAAAATTTCTGATACATAGCGCCGTTGAGCCAGTCGGGCAACAGGATAGGCTTCCAGCGGGGGGCGGGTACGTCCTCGGGTTCGGGCGTGTCCCGGGGGGTATCGCGCGTGAGGACGACGGAATCTTCAAAGGCGTTTTCCTCGACCCACGCGGCGGGGGGTATGCGGACATGGGACAGGAGCGTACAGCCCTGAAAGGCGCGCTGTCCGATTCCGGCGACGGTCTCCGGAATCACGACGCGGCGCAGGCGGACGCAGTTGCAGAAAGTCCAGCTCTCGAGCATGCCAACCTCTTTCGGGATGACGATTTCGGACAGGGACTTGCAGTCGGAGAACGCGCCGCGGTCGATACGGCGTACGGTGTCGGGGAGCGTCACGCCGTCGAGGCGCGTACAGTCGGCAAACGCCCATTCCCCGATACGGAGTACGCTTTCCGGGAGCGTGACCGTGCGCAGTTCGGAACAGCCGTAAAAGGCCGAATCCCCCACGGCCGTCACGCCGTCGGCGATGACAACGGCCTTGACCTCCGTCCGGCGTCCCCACCAAGGGGAGTTGACGGTATCGGCCTCGAATGCGTAATTCTCCATAGCGCCGGAACCAAATACCATCAGCGTGCCGTGTTCGTCCAGCGTCCAAGCCAGTTGCCCCGTTTGTCCGGCGGGCAGGCGGTGCGGGAGCGCGTGCGGGAGTTCGTACAAGTCCAGCAGGAGCGCGGCGTAATACTCCGCGCGTTCCTCGGAGAGTTGCAGATAGTCCGTCAGACAGGTGTGCAGTCTCATCAGGACGCGCCCGCGCCGGGTGCCGCCGTCGGAATCCGGCAGTTTGTCCAACTCCGAAAGCCGTTCCAGTTCCTCCAATAAGCCCCTGTCCGCCAGTTGCCGCAAGACGTTGCTTTCGGCCTCCATGCCGGGAGCCAAGTCCCGCAGTATGGCAAACATCCGCTTCGGGTTCCGGAACACCTCCCGCCCGAACCTGTCCCGCATGCGCCACAAGACTTCCCGAAAATCATTGCCGCTCTCCACGTTCCCCGCCTCCCGGAAATTTCCTATGAGCTATTATAGCCGACGCGCCGCCGCTTGTCCACCCCGTTTCAAGGTCCGTTTGCCGCGCTTCACACATTTTCCGCCGGGAAATAGGCGTCACGGAACGGGACACGCGGCACGGTAAATATCCGTCCGCGCAGGTAGTTCAGGCACCCGGCGTCCGTGGGGAACGCGAAGCGCAGTTTGTAGGCGTAGAGCGCCTGCCGCGTCTCGTGGAATTTCCGGTTGACAGCGCCGTTTCCGTACTTGCCATCGCCCAACAGCGGACAGCCAATTTCCGCCATGGAGACGCGTATTTGATGTGTGCGCCCGGTCAGCAGACGGCATTCCACTAAGGATAAGCCGTCGTTTGTTTGGAGCGTCTTGTAGAGCGTGGCGGCGGAGCGCCCGCCCGGCACCGGGTGGCGGTAAAATGTGACTTGCTTTTTTTGTTCGTCCTTGCGCAGAAAGCCCTCAATTTTCCCCTCCGGCGGGTTCGGGCGTCCGGCCGTGATACAGAGGTAGGACTTCTCAATTTCGTGGGCGCGGATTTTTTCATTGATAATCCGCAACGTTTCGGCGTTTTTGGCGGCGATGACCAAGCCGCCCGTGTTGCGGTCAATCCGGTTGCACAGCGCCGGGGCAAAAGACTGTTCCGCCGCCGGATTCCATTCCCCTTTCCGGTAGAGGTACGCCTGAACGTGGTTTATCAGCGTGTTGACCTTCTCCGTCTCGTCGGCGTGTACGGACTGCCCGGGGCGTTTGTCGGCCAGAAGCAAGTTCCCGTCCTCGTAGACAATGTGCAGTCTCGGCTCGAAGCGCTCCAAAAACAGATTTTCCGCGTTATCGCCCTTGCCAAAGAACGTGTCATTGATATATAATTGCAGGGTGTCGCCGGGGGACAGGCGCGTGTCACGTCTGGCTCTTTGTCCGTTGAGCTTGATTCGCTTCAGGCGGATGTATTTCTGAGCCAGCGGCGACGGCAGCAGCGGCAGATTCTTGGACAGGAAACGGTCTAAGCGCTGTCCGGCGTCGTTCTTGCCGATGGTGATTTCTTTCATGCTATCAGTCCTCCGCTGTCCGTGGTGGGTACATCATACCTTTTCCGGACACGCTTGTAAAGTGCGCGGGGCGGAAGTTTTGCAAACGGGGTGTCGTTCATGGACAATCGGAAGCGTTACGGCGGCGGAATGCGGCCTTTGTGGACGTTGGCGGGCATGGAAATCGGCTCCCGTTACGGAGACGACGACAATTGAAAGGGGGTGGCGCGTATGCGTCAGCCATTCGCGGACGCGATACGCCCGGAGACGCTGGACGATGTGGTAGGACAGGCGCATTTACTGGCACCGGGTGCGGTGTTGCGGCGTCTGATTGAACACGGCACCGAAACAAATATGGTCTTTTACGGCCCCTCCGGCACGGGGAAGACGACGGTTGCCAATATCATTGCCAAGCGTACACAGAAGGCCTTGCGGCGTCTGAACGCGACGACGGCCTCTCTGCAGGATGTCAAGGAGGTGTTGTCGGAGGTCGGTACGCTGACGGCTCCCGGCGGCGTCCTGCTGTATCTGGACGAAATCCAGTATTTCAACAAGAAGCAACAGCAAAGCCTTTTAGAGTTCATGGAGAACGGACAAATTACGCTGATTGCGTCCACGACCGAGAATCCGTACTTTTACGTATACGGCGCGTTACTGTCCCGGAGCGCGGTCTTTGAGTTTAAGTCCGTGCCGCCGGAGGAGACCAAAAAGGCCGTCTTGCGTGCCTTGGAACTCGAAAAAGCGCGTTCGGCGTTGCCGCTGGAATGGGAGGCGGGGCTTCCCGATTATCTGGCGTTGTCGGGCGGCGGGGACGTGCGGAAGGCCGTCAGCGCGGTGGAACTGCTTTTAGAGGCGGCCTTGCCCGCAGACGGGAGACTGTTCCTGACCCGCGCCGACGCCGAACAGATTACCGTCAAGAGCGCCATGCGCTACGACCGGGGCGGCGACGCGTCCTATGACGACGCCTCCGCGCTGATGAAGTCGTTACGCGGAAGCGACCCCGACGCCGCGTTACACTATCTGGCGCGGTTTCTGGAGGCGGGCGACCTCATTACCCCGTGTCGGCGCTTACTCTGTTCGGCAAGTGAAGATATCGGGCTTGCCTACCCGCAGGCGGCCGCGATTGTCAACGCGTGCGTGGACACCGCCACGCGTCTGGGACTGCCGGAGGCGCGCCTGCCGCTGGCGCAGGCCGCCATTCTGCTGGCGACCGCGCCGAAGTCCAACAGCGTCGTGGAGGCCATCGACAAGGCCATGAAGGACGTACGGCAAGGCCGTACCGGGGACGTGCCGCGACATTTGCAAAACGTCCACGCGGACACGTCCGGCTTTGACAATCAACAGCACTACAAGTACCCCCATTCGTATCCGCGCCACTGGGTGGAGCAGCAGTATCTCCCGGACGCGCTACAGGGTACGCGTTACTACGAATGGGGCGACAACCGTACCGAACAGGCCGCCAAAGCCTACTGGGAGGGCATTTACGGGAAGCGTTGAACGCCGGAGGACGATTATGGATTTGCACGTACACGACCGGGTGGAACTGAAAAAGCCGCACCCGTGCGGCGGGAAGGCGTGGGAGATTCTGCGCGTGGGCATGGACATCAAACTCCGCTGTCTGACTTGCGGACACGAGTTAATGTTGCCGCGCAGTAAGGCGGAAAAGAGCATACGGAAAATGCTTCCCGACGCGTGATGTATCATTTTGGAGAGGGGAGAGGACATGGGCAACCACTGTCAACAACTTAAGAAAAAAGCCCAAACCATTGCCCCCGAAAACCTGCTCTTTCCATGTCGTTTTAACCGATTCCCGGAACTGGGAGACAGGGGTAAAATCCTTAAGTTGTTGACAGTGATGGGCAACCGGGAAACGGTAATTGCACTGCCGGACAGTGTGCCGGACTACAAAATGGGCTATGTTTCCCCGTCAGCAGTCCCGCGAAGCCCTCCCCGCGTGCGGGAGGGTGGCGCGTCGCGCCGGGTGGGGTGCTTTTAAGTTTATGACATCCGGTGAAAACTCCTTTATTTTCACCGCACAGCTCGAAAAAATTGCATGGCTCCCTTCAAAAATCCTTGCAAATTGTATCCGGACAGGTTATAATTCAAAAATGGCGGGATGTTTCTCCCGGATTGCATGATTGATGAAATGAGGTTGAAGCGTATGAAAAAGAAGCTCTCTATTTTGCTCTCCGCCCTGCTTGTGCTGGCTCTGCTGACCGCGTGCGGCGGCTCCGGCGCTCCCAACGCTGGCGGCGTCTCCGGCATTGCCGCCTCCAACGGCAACCTGACATTCACCACAGGCGGCGACCAAGGCACGTATTACGCGCTGGGCAGTGTCCTCGCCGGGCAGGTCAGCGCCGTCACGAACACCAATGTCACCGCCATTACGTCCGGCGGCTCTCAGGCCAACATTCTGGCTCTCTCCGACGGAGACGCGCAACTCGGCTTCGTGCAGTCCGACGTGATGGCCTACGCCTACAGCGGTACCAACCTCTTTGACACCCCCGTACCCGGCTTCTCGACCGTCGCCGCGCTCTATACCGAACAGGTGCAGATTGTCACGCTCAATCCCGATATCAAAAGCGTGGCCGACCTCGTGGGCAAGACCGTCTCCGTCGGCGACGCCGGCTCCGGTACCTACTTCAACGCCGTCGACATCCTCAACGCCTACGGCATTGACGCCGAAACCGATATCAACCCCGTGTACGAGTCCTTCGGCACCAGTGCCGACAGCCTCCAAGACGGCAAAATCGACGCGGCGTTTGTCGTCGCGGGCGCTCCGACCAATGCCATCACCTCCCTGTCCGCGACAAAACAGGTCTACCTCATCAGCCTTGACGACGACCACATCAACGCCCTGATTGCCTCGTCCCCGTACTATACACAAAATGTCATTCCGGCGTCCACGTACAATCTCCCCGCCGACGTGACGACCGTCGCCGTGGGCGCGGTCGTCGTGGCGCGCGACGATACCTCCGACGATGATGTGTACAACTTCGTCTCCGGCGTGTTTGAACACCTCGACGACGTGACCGCCTCCCACGCCAAGGGCGCGGAACTCAATCTCGATTTCGCGGCGTCCGTGACCTCCGTGCCGTATCACCCCGGCGCGGCGCGCTACTTCGCCGAAAAGGGCTTTGATGTCGACACAAAGTAACACCAACTGCCCAACCGTGACGGACTGCGACACACCGCAGTCCGTTTTCAACGCTGACAGGAAAGGAGACTTTTCATGAAGCCCAACGACAAAATTTCCATTCTCCCCCATGACAGCGCCGACAGCGGCGCTCTGTCCGATGTCGACGCCGTTATGAAAAAGTACGACCGGGAATCCAATGTGCGCCTCTGGGACGGTACCCCGAAATTCGTTATCCGCGCTCTTATGGCGCTGTTCTCCGTCTACTGTATCTACACGACACTGACTTTCCGCGGCCTGCGCGAAATCACCCTCACGGCGTTTCTGGCTATGATACTCATCATCGGCTACCTCAACTACCCGGCGCGGAAACGGGATGTCCGCGTGAACTATATGCCATGGTATGACATTCTCATTATGCTGGCGGGTTCGGCGTCCCTGTTCTACTACACCTTCCACGCCGCGAAAATCGTGCGGCAGTCCACCGCAATCACGAAACAGCCCCTCATGGTCGCCATGGCGGTTATCGCCATTCTTGCGCTCATGGAACTTTGCCGCCGGAGCGTCGGCGTGCCGATTCTGTGCGTTGTCGGCGCTCTGCTCGTCTACACGCTCTCCACAACGCGTTTCCAAAAGGCGCTCTACGATATGTACTACGCCAAAACAGGCATTATGAACACCCCTATTGACGTTTGCGCAAAGTATATTGTCGTGTTCATCATCTTTGGGGCGTTTCTGGAACGTACCGGAATTTCCAACTTCTTCATTCAACTGGCGAACTGTGTCGCGGGCGCGTCGGCCGGAGGCCCCGCCAAAGTCGCCGTGATTTCGTCGGCGCTCTGCGGCATGGTCTCCGGCTCGTCCGTCGGCAACACCGTCACGACGGGTTCCGTCACCATTCCTATGATGAAACGCACCGGATACCGGGGCGATTTCGCCGGAGCCGTCGAGGCCGCCGCCTCTACGGGCGGGCAGATTATGCCCCCCATTATGGGCGCGGCCGCCTTCCTCATGGCCGAATACATGGGCGTCAGCTACGCCAAAGTCGCGCTGACCGCCGTTCTCCCCGCCGTGCTGTACTTCACCGGAATCTATATCGCCGTACATCTGGAGGCGCGGAAACTCGGCCTCAAAGGCATTCCCAAAGAGCAGTTGCCGGAATTCCGCGTACTCGTCAAGAAAATATACCTGCTTCTCCCGCTGGTCGTACTCGTATGGCTTGTGTCCACGTCCACGCGCTCTATGGCCTACTCCGCCGCCGTTGCCATTCTTGTGACAATCGTCGTCGGCGTCCTCAACGGCTTCTTCTATCCGGAGGAAAAGCTGACCGCCGTCAAATTCGTCGACGCCCTCGAAGCCGGGGCGCGGGGTACGATTACCGTCGCCGTCGCCTGCGCGATGGCGGGCATTGTCGCCGGGTGCATTACGTCCACGGGGCTTGCCTCACGCCTTATTACCGCTATCGTGTCCGTGTCCGGCGGAAAGCCCATGATTGCGCTATTCTTGACTATGCTGTGCTGTATCGTACTCGGCATGGGCGTGCCGACGACCGCTAACTACTGTATCATGGCGGCGACATGCGCCCCCATTCTCACCAATCCGGCAATCGGCATTCCCCGCATGGCGGCACACTTTTTCGTGTTCTACTTCGGAATCGTCGCCGATATCACGCCGCCCGTCGCGTTAGCGGCCTACGCCGGGAGCGCTATCGCGAAAGCCCCGCCCATGCGTACCGCCTTCAACGCCACGCGCCTTGCTATCGCCGCGTTTATCGTGCCGTATATTTTCGCGCTGAACCCTGCTATGCTACTGGTCGATGTCGTGGGCTGGCAGGGCGTCTTGGAGGCCGCTTTGATTGTCGTCACGTCTCTAATTGGCCTGTTCGGCGTCGCGGCGGCGCTCAACGGCTACCTGTTCCGCCCCATTCACCCGCTGTTCCGCGTCCTGATTGCCGCCGGGGGTCTCGCTATGATGGTTCCCGGTATCCTGACCGATGTCATAGGGCTTGTGGCCGTCGGCGCGGTCGTCGCCGTACAACACTCCCGGAAATAACGCAACGCGCCACCTTCCCCGCACTCCCTACTATCGTCTGATGACAATATTCCCCCACTTCGTGGGGGAGATAGGGGGCTTCGCGGGACTGTCGACGGGGAAAACATGACAATTCCACGGAAAATGTCAGGTTTTCCAGTTTCTCCGCCGTGCGGGGGAGGTGTCGTGTAACGACGGAGGGGCAAAACGAACCTTGCCAACAAATCCTTTCAGTATACTTCACCGCACAGGTCGAAAATTTTTTGAAAAAAGGTATTGACAAACGGGGTTAGGTGTGGTAACTTATGCAAGCTGTCCGGGAGGGCGGCGGGAAAAGATACCAGTCCGGCGTTGTGTGTCGGAACGGCTCGAAAAATTTTTGAAGAAATTCAAAAAAGGGCTTGACAAACGGCTTACGATGTGGTATCTTAGATAAGCTGTCCGCGAGAACAGCGGCTGACAACAGAATACTGGCCGGACGGCCTCGAAAAAAGTTCCAAAAAAACTTGAAAAAGGGGCTTGACAAACGGCCGGGCATCTGCTATACTGACGCTTGTTCCGCAAACGCGGCGTGTACCTTGTAAATTAAACAACGTAACGAAAAGAAAGCACCATACGAACACGGTTCTATGGAGATTTCACGAAATGTCCGAAAGGGCGGTTTCAAGAAAGAAGCA
>JAFXQV010000036.1 GCA_017526785.1 Oscillibacter sp.
GCCTTGATTAAGACGGAAAGAAACTGTAGAGAATCGGCAAAATCACGCCGAAAATTGAACCCCGGAACAGGCTCTTATTCATGCCGTTTCCCCGTTTCCAGCCCTTTTCAGAAAATCCCTACAACAAAGTGATACCGACCTGTCGTTATGATGTGTTGACAATGTTTGCAAACTGTCCTATAATGACGCTAAATGAAAGGAGTGGATTGCAATGTCCGCAACTACTAATATTAATATCCGCGTGGACACTGACTTGAAACAAGACGCGGAGACGCTGTTTCATGACCTTGGCCTTACCATGTCGGGGGCTATGACGCTGTTTCTGCGCGCGGCCGTCAACTATAACGGCATTCCGTTTGAAGTCAAGCGCCCGGAACCGAACACTGTCACAAAAGCCGCGCTCGCGGAGTATGAAGAAATGCGGCGGAATCCCGGCGCTTACAAGCGTTACCACTCCGTGGACGAACTTTTCGACGAGGTTTTGCAAGATGTTTGATATTGTCGCTTCCAATCAGTTCAAAAAAGACCTGAAACTTGCTAAAAAGCGGGGATATAACATCGAACATCTGCGTACCGTTGTTAGAAGGCTCGCCAACGGCGAAACGTTGGAAGCAAAGTACCGCGACCACATCATGACTGGCGATTACATCGGCTTTCGGGAATGCCATGTTGAGCCGGACTGGTTGCTTGTGTACAGAATCAGGCGGGATGTTTTGGAATTGTACCTTTCCCGCACCGGGACACACTCTGACTTGCTTTCCTGAAAATAAAAATTTGTCATAGCGTCTTGCAATCCGCGCCGGGACTGTGCTATTATGGGCGCGTTGTATCATTTCGCGGGGGGAATGGCGTCATGGAACTGCTTACAAGCCGGAAAAATCCGCTCATTGCCCATGTGCGGAAACTTGTCTCGTCGGGCGCGTACCGTCAGGAGACAGGCGCGTTTGTCTGCGACGGACGGAAACTGTTTGGAGAGGCTTTGCAATACGGCATTCTCCGAACCGTGATTTGTACGCCTGAAACGGAACTCCCGGCACTGCCCGACGGTGTGCGGGCGGTGTCGGTTCCGGCGGATATTTTGTGTTCGCTCTCCCCCTCGAAAACGCCGCAAGGCGTTCTGTGCGTCTGCGCGATACCCGAACGCCCTTTACCGCGTGTTCTCGACGGGCGGCGGTATCTGGTACTCGACGGCGTGCAGGACCCCGGAAACGTGGGTACGATTCTCCGTACGGCGGACGCGTTCGGCGCGGACGGCGTGTTTCTTCTACCGGGCTGCGCGAGCCTGTGGAACCCGAAAACCGTACGCGCCACGATGGGCGCACTGTTCCGCGTGCCGACGTGGGACGCCGCGCCGGAGGAGGTGTCGGCGCTTCTGCGGGCTTCGGGGCTTCCGCTGTACGGGGCGGCACTGCGTCCCGACGCCGCCGATGTGCGGGAGGTGTCATTGTCGCGCTTCGCGGCCGCCATTGGCAGTGAGGGCGGCGGACTTTCGGAGGCGGTGCTGTCGCTGTGTGACGGCGTGTTCAAAATCCCCATGCGGGCGCGCTGTGAATCGCTCAACGCCGCGATTGCGGCGGCCGTGGCGCTGTGGGAATCGGCGCGGGGCGACGCTTCCATAATCTGACAGGCAGAAAGGATGACCGGGCATGATGTCGGCGCTCAAATACTGGCTCTGGCTGACACATCTAACGGGACTGCGCAATCAGACGCGGTTACTGCTGCTGCGCCACTTCGGAACCCCGGAGAGCGTCTACTTCGCCGAGCCGCCGGAACTCGCACTCGTGGAAGGCCTCGACCGGCAACAGGCCGCGCTCCTGTCAAACCGTTCCCTCGACGCCGCCGAGCGTACGCTGGAACGCTGTCAAATGCTGAACCTCGACCTGCTGACGATTCAGGACGCGAACTACCCCGGCCGCCTGCGGAACATCTACGACCCGCCCTGCCTGCTCTATATTCGCGGACACCTGCCGCCACTCGATGAGGAGATTGTCATCAGCGCCGTGGGGACGCGGAAGTGTACGCCGTACGGCGTGGCCTGCGCGGAGCGAATCTGCTACGGTCTGGCCACGGGCGGCGCGATTGTCGCCAGCGGTCTGGCACGCGGAATCGATTCCGCCGCGATTCGGGGCGCGTTGCTGGGCGGCGGCGTCACGCTGGGACTGCTGGGCAACGGCATTGATTTCGTGTACCCGCGCGAAAATTACGGCCTCTACGAAGATGTCGCCATGACAGGCGCGTTAATTTCGGAGTACCCGCCCGGCACGGAACCGCTTCCCGGGAATTTCCCGCTTCGGAACCGCATTTTGTCGGGCGTGTCGGTTGGCGCGCTCATCGTGGAGGCACCGCCCCGGAGCGGGGCGCTGATTACGGCGTCCCGGGCGCTCGAACAAGGCCGCGACGTGTTCGCGGTTCCCGGTCCGATTGACGCCCGCACAAGTCACGGTTGCAATCGGCTGATTCAGGACGGCGCGGCGCTGGTCATGGACGCCGCGGACATTCTGGAGGCATACGCGGCGCGCTTTCCGGACAAACTCAAACCGTCGCGGGAACTCCCCGTGATTGTGCCGCCGCCGGACGCCGTAAAAACCGCCTTGCGGAACTCGGAACCCGCGCCGGACACGTCACGCGGCGCGGAACCTGCCCCGCCGCTTCCCGTGGTATCCGTCGCGGAGGGTACTGTCACCGCGGAACAGGCGCGGATTCTGCGCCTCATGGACGCCCGCGAACCCGTACAAGTCGACGACCTCATAGACCTGAGCGGCCTTTCCACGCCGCAAGTTCTCGCCGAGCTGACGATGTTGCAGATTCAGGGCTATGTGAAGGAACACGACGGAAAACGTTATACGCGTTCCGTGGAAACGCGGGACGAATCAGAATAGATACGTAACAGGACATTGGAGGAATGATGTTAGCATGCACAGTCTGGTCATTGTGGAATCCCCGGCCAAGGCGAAGACAATTGAGAAATACTTAGGAAAGGATTACGAAGTCCGCGCCAGCATGGGGCATTTGCGCGACCTGCCCAAAAGCAAGCTGGGCGTGGACATAGAACACGATTTCGAGCCCGACTATGAACCCATCAAGGGAAAAGAGGAACTCATCCGGGACTTGAAGAAGGCCGCCGCGAAGGCGGACACGGTTTATCTCGCCACCGACCCCGACCGCGAGGGGGAGGCCATTTCGTGGCACCTGAAGCAGTTACTCAACCTGCCCGACGCGAAAGCCCGCCGCGTGACGTTCAACGAAATCACAAAGAACGTCGTCCGGAAGGCCGTGGAATCCCCCCGCGAGATTGATTCCGACCTCGTGGACGCCCAGCAGACACGGCGCATCTTAGACCGCCTTGTGGGCTACAAGCTCAGCCCGTTACTATGGCAGAAAGTCCGGCGCGGACTGTCCGCCGGGCGCGTGCAGTCCGTCGCCACGCGCATGGTCGACGACCGCGACAAAGAAATTGAAGACTTTCAGCCGGAGGAATACTGGAACCTTGACGCGGCACTCGCACAGCGTCCGTTACCCGACGGAATGCCCGTGCCGGTCAACATCCGCGCGGCGTCGCAAGAAAGCGAAGAAGCACCCGCCGCCGTGACGCCGCCCGACCCGTCGCAGTTCTCCGCGCACTGGCACGGCGTCGACGGCAAAAAGGGCGAACTCAAAAACCGTGACGCCGTGGAAGCGGTTATCCGCGACACATTACACGGCGCGTTCACGGTGACGCAAGTCCGGCGCGCGGAGAAGCGCCGCAACCCCGCCCCGCCGTTCACCACGTCCACGCTCCAGCAGGACGCGTCCCGCAAGCTCAACATGACGCCGCGCCGTACCATGGCGGTCGCGCAACAGCTCTATGAGGGCGTCGAGATTCAAGGAGAGGGCGCGGTAGGTCTGATAACCTACATGCGTACCGACTCTTTACGCCTGTCGGAGGAGGCGATAGCCGCCGCGCGCGATTTTGTCACGGTGCATTACGGGAAGCCGTACTGTCCCGAACAGCCGCGCCGCTACCGCGCCAAGGGCAACGCGCAGGACGCTCACGAGGCAATCCGCCCGAGCGACGTACGCCGTACGCCGGAGGATGTCAAGGGCAGTCTGACCCGCGAGCAGTACCAGTTATACCGACTGATTTGGAGCCGCTTCGTGGCCTGCCAGATGTCCGCCGCCGTCTACGACAGTGTGTCCGTGGACATTACTTCGGACAGGCACGTTTTCCGCGCCACGTCGTCGGCGCTGAAATTCAACGGCTTCACGGCGGTCTACGAGGAGGGGCGCGACGACGAAAAGGAAGAAGTCTATTCCCCGTTGCCGTCTCTGCAAGAGGGGCAGACCGTCTATTTGCGCGACTTCGAGGCCGCCCAGAAGTTCACACAGCCCCCCGCGCACTACACCGACGCCACGTTAATACGCGCCATGGAAGAGGAGGGTATCGGGCGGCCGTCGACGTACGCCCCCACCGTGTCCACGATTCTGGATAGACAGTACGTGATGAAAGAGGGAAAGTATCTGCACATCACGAGTTTAGGCCGTGTCGTGACACAGTTGATGAAGGAGCGCTTTTCGGATATCGCCGACGTGACGTTTACGGCGCGCATGGAACAGGAACTGGACGCCGTGGAGGAGGGCAAAACGTCCGGCAAGGCGGTCTTGCACGGGTTCTACGGAAAATTTGAACAGGATTTAAAGGACGCCGAACACGCGTTGGAGGGCGTACGAATCAAGGTGCCGGAACAGGTCACGGAGGAAGTCTGCCCGATGTGCGGGCGGAATCTGGTTATCAAGTCGGGGCGTTTCGGGCCGTTCCTGTCGTGTCCGGGCTATCCGGAGTGTAGCTTTGCAATGCCGCTTGTGGAGGTCATGCCGGGGCGGTGTCCGAAGTGCGGCGGGCGTCTGATGAAGCGGACGGGCGTCAGCCAGAACACGCACAAGTCCTACACGTATTACTGCTGTGAGAATCAGGTCTCGAACAAGTACAAGACCGCGACCTGTGACTTTCGGACATGGGATATCCCGCTTGCCGAGGACTGCCCGGAGTGCGGACAGACCATGTTTAAGTTGTCGGGGAAGGGCAGAAAAAAGGCGTTCTGTATTAATCCCAATTGCCCGAACTTCCTGCCGGAAGACGAACGCGGATATTACAAGAGGCCGGACAAGAACGAAACGGAGCCGGAATCCGAACCCGCCCCGAAGAAGTCCACGACCCGCAGAAAGACCGCCGACGATAGCGAAGCCGCCCCGAAAAAGCGTATAACCCGCAAGAAAGCCACTGACGCCGACGAAGCCGCCCCGAAGAAGCGTACAACCCGTAAGAAAGCCGCTGACACCGAAGAACCCGCGCCGAAGAAGCGTACAACCCGCAAAAAAGCCGCTGACGCCGACGAAGCCGCCCCGAAGAAGCGTACGACCCGCAAAAAGGCCGCCGACACGGAGAAGGAGCCGACATGAATACTGTTACCGTTATTGGCGCGGGGCTTGCGGGGAGCGAATGCGCGTGGCAGTTGGCGGAACGCGGTATTTGTGTCGACCTGCGCGAGATGAAGCCCGAAAAGCGTACTCCCGCCCACGTCACGGACAATTTCGCGGAATTGTGCTGTTCCAACTCGCTGCGGAGTGACCAGTTAAGTAACGCCGTCGGGCTTTTAAAAGAGGAAATGCGGCGTCTTGGGTCGCTGATTCTGGCATGTGCCGACGCCACACGCGTGGAAGCGGGCGGCGCGTTGGCCGTCGACCGTCACGGATTCGCGGCGCTGGTCACGGAACGCCTCCGCGCCCACCCGAACGTCACGGTAACGCCCGGAGAGGTCACGGAGATTCCCCCCGGCGATGTCGTGGTAGCGTCGGGGCCGCTGACCTCCGACGCGCTCTCCGACGCCCTGCGCGTCCTGCTGGGCGACGCCTCCGCGCTGTCGTTCTACGACGCCTCCGCGCCGCTGGTCTCCGCCGCGAGCGTCGACATGAATCACGCGTGGCTGGGTTCCCGCTACGACTGCGGCACCGCCGACTATATCAACTGTCCCATGACCGAGGCGGAGTACGACGCGTTCCGCGAGGCTCTGGCCGCCGCCCAAGAGGCCGACGTACACGGCTTCGAGGACAAGAAAGTATTCGAGGGCTGTATGCCCGTGGAGGTCATGGCGCGGCGCGGACGCGATACCCTTGCCTACGGCCCCCTGAAACCGCGCGGACTGCGCGACCCCCGTACCGGGCGCGAACCGTTCGCCGTGGTGCAGTTGCGCCGCGATAACGCCGACGGTTCCGTGTATAATTTGGTCGGCTTCCAGACACATCTAAAGTTTCCGGAGCAAAAGCGCGTATTCTCCATGATTCCGGCCTTGCGCGACGCCGAATTTCTGCGCTACGGCGTCATGCACCGGAACACGTTTCTGGACTCGCCGCGCCTGCTGGACAGGTATTACCGCCTGAAGCGTGACCCCCGCGTTTCGTTCGCCGGACAAATGACGGGCGTCGAGGGCTACGTGGAGTCGGCCGCCAGCGGGCTGTTGGTGGGTATCGAGACGGCGCGGCGGCTGTCCGGACTGCCCCCGGTCGACTTCCCGCGGGAAACCGCCGTCGGCGCGCTGGCCTGCTACATTTCCAACCCGTCCGTGACGGTCTTTCAGCCCATGAATATCAATTTCGGAATCATGCCGCCGCTGGAACGGCGCGTACGCGGCAAGCGGAATAAAAACGAGGCCATTTCGCGGCGTTCTCTGGAACTCATCGACGCCATACGGGCGAAACTGTGATAACGCTTGGAGGTTGCACACATGAAAATTATCGTAGACGCGATGGGCGGCGACAACGCCCCCGCCGCGCTTGTCCGGGGGGCGCTGGAGGCTCATAAAATCCACGGCGTCGACATCCTGCTTGTCGGCCGCACCGCCGACATTTTGCGCGTCGTGGAGGACTGCGGGGAAAAGACACTCCCGGCGGGCGTCGAAATCAAGGACGCGCCGGAAGTCGTGGAAATCTCCGACCCGCCCGCCACCGCGTTTAAAAAGAAAAAAAATTCGTCGCTGACAATCGGCCTGACTCTCGTCCGCGACGGCGTGGGTGACGCGTTTGTGTCGGCGGGTTCCACGGGGGCGCTGTTGTCGGGCGCGACGCTCGTCGTCAAGCGTATCCGGGGCGTACGCCGCGCCGCCATGGGTCCCGTACTCCCCACGGCGACGGGCAAAATGATTCTCTGCGACTGCGGAGCTAACGCCGTTTGCAATCCGGAGGACTTGCTACAGTTCGCGTATCTGGGCAGTTACTACGCCAAGCGCGTACTCAAAATCGACAACCCCCGCGTGGGGCTTCTCAACATCGGCGCGGAGGAGGAAAAGGGCGACCCCCTGCGTCACGACGCCTATGCCCTGTTGCGGAAGGCCGCCGAGGCGAACCGGATTCAGTTTATCGGCAACATTGAGGGGAGCGACGCCATGTTAGGCGGGGCGGATGTCGTGGTCACGGACGGCTTTACCGGGAATGTCATGCTGAAAAGCGTGGAGGGAACCGGAAAATTCTTCCTGCGGGAACTCAAAAGGCTGTTCCTGACGAACCCAAAAACGAAAATCGCCGCCGCCATGCTCAAAGGCGACCTGACCGACATGAAAAAGGCGCTTGACCCGTCGGAAGTCGGCGGCACGCCGTTTTTGGGCGTCTCGAAGCCCGTTATCAAGGCGCATGGTTCCTCGAACGCCCGCGCCGTCTGCAACGCGATTCTCCGCGCCAAGGAGTACGCCGAAAGCGGATTCATTGACGACGTGGAAAAGAACGTCGGACTGATGAAAATCGGGCGTCCCTGAAAAAAAACGCAATCGCCCCTTGACAGTTGCGGCGGACTACCGTATGATGTGTAAGCGCGGCGGACGCCGCAATCTTTCCATTTCAAGGAGTGCTTGAAAATGTCAGTTGAGGAAATTTTCGGAATCATGCGGGAACTGGTCGCCGAAGAATTCGTCATGGAGCCGGAGAGCGTCACGATGGAGACCTCTTTTGAGGACGATTTGGGCGCGAACTCGGTCGACCTTGTCGAACTGGTCATGGCCATGGAGGAGCGCTTCGAGATTGAGGAAGTACCCGAAACGGAACTCCCCGCGCTGAAAACCGTGGGCGACGCCGTGCGCTTCCTCGCCGAACGCATGAAATAAACCCGCCACGCAATCCGGGCGCACAAGGAGGCTGAGCAATTATGAGCGCTGTCCAAGAACTGGAGCAGAAACTTCAGTATACATTTCGTGACCCGTCCCTGCTGGAACAGGCACTATGTCACAGTTCGTTCGCCAACGAGCACCGTTCCCGGCATATACAGAGCAATGAGCGTCTGGAATTTCTGGGCGACTCGATTTTAGGCGTTGTGACGGCGGAATTTCTCTACCGTCAGCGCCCGGACTGGCCGGAGGGCGAGTTGACGCGCAGCCGCGCCGCGCTGGTCTGCGAAAAGAGCCTGTACGGAATCGCGCTGGAAATCGGGCTGGGCGAGCATTTGCGCCTCGGGCGCGGAGAGGAGACGGGCGGCGGCAGAACGCGCCCCTCGATTCTGGCCGACGCCGTGGAGGCGGTCTTGGCGGCGGTCTATCTGGACGGCGGCATGGAGGCCGCGTCCGCGCTGATTCACCGGTGCCTGCTGGGCGGCTTCCGGGAGGAAGTCCCGGAGACGCGCAATCAGGACTACAAGACCGTGTTGCAGGAACTCATCCAGCACAACCCCGAGCATGTCATGACGTACGGACTGCTGGACGAGCAGGGACCCGACCACGCGAAAGTGTTCACAATGGAAGTCCGCGTCAACGGGAAACAGCTTGGGCGCGGAACCGGACGCAGTAAAAAGGAGGCCGAACAGGCCGCCGCCAAAGCCGCGCTGGAACTTCTCTCGCGGGATAACGCGTCATAATGTCATGGTACCTTATTTTTCAACAAATCGCCGCTTGCGGGGAGGCGGAGACATGAACTTTTTCCGGCGCGCGGGCGTCCTGTTGCTGGCGTTGCTGTTCACGCTGTCGTGGGTTCCGGTTCCGGCGCGCGCCGCCGACCCCGAAGCCGAATTCCGGTCAATCCTCATCCGGAATATTGAACAGTTCGCGGACGGCGGCGGCTACTATACCAAGAAGGAGTACAACCCGCTCTTTGTCCGCACTGCGTGGGACGGCATGGAGCAGGCTCTGTCGTTGCCGGACGGGTACCCGGTATGGGACTTGTCGGTATTGCGCCCGTCGTTCTGTTCGGAGGCGTGCTACATGGCGCTGTTGAAGGCGCTGTCGGACTGGGACACAAACCGCGTCATTTCCCCGGCGGCGTGGCGGAATCTGAAGCCGTACACCGTCGAGGGGACGGCGTGGCCTGTGCAGTCGGACGGCGAGGGCTGCTGGGGACGCGCCAACGCGAACGGCCCCGGATTCGCGGTGCTGGCGGCGCGTCTGGGAGCCGGGACAAACTTCTATATTGGCAGTCGTGACGAGTACCGGACGGCCGCCGCGTACTGGGAACGCTGGGAGAGCGTCCGCAAGGGCGACTTTCTGAAACTCTTCTGGAATCGCCACATCGGCGCGGACGAAACCGCCTCCGAGAGCGGCCATATGGTCATTTTCCTGAACCGCACGAAGTCGACGCTCAACGGAAAGCGGGACGACATTATCACGTACTGGTCATCGAACGGTTCCGGGACGAATCCAAACGGCGGCTACGGAATCACGACCTGCCGGGCGTCGAAGATTTACCGGGCAGTCCGGACGCGGATTACAAACCCGGCGGCGTTCGACCGCGCCACGGAAATTCCGCCGCTGTCGCGGGACGCATGGTTATGCGCGCTGGAGAGTTCGCGGCGCGGCACGGTCACGGAATTGAAAACGGCGATATCCGGCGGCGTGGTCGAATGGGACTGGCCGTACTGACGTATTTCCAACAAAAGCGCCGCCCCGATAAACACGGGACGGCGTTGCATTTATGATTCATTACACCAGACGCAGACCGCCGATGTAGTAACGGCTGTGATAGGAACTGTTCAGGGTTCCGTAAGTCACCTTGCGGCTGGAGGAGGAGGCGTGAATAAACTGATTGTTGCCGATGTAGATGGCGACATGGGAGGCGGCCTTGCCTCTGGCTACTTTCGGGTCACGGAAAAACACGAGGTCTCCGGCGCGGAGCGCGGAACGACTGTAGATTTTGGTACCCTTGCCGCTTGTCCACTGGCCGGAGGCGCTGTGCGGGAGGCTGATACCGAACTGACGCATAACAAGCATCGTGAAGCCGGAGCAGTCCACCGAGCGGGAGGACGCGCCGCCGTAGACGTAACGCACGCCCAGATAGCGCTTGGCGGCGGCGACAACGGCATTGCTCCCGGACGCGGAGGAAACGCCCGTGATGGAAGAAACGCTGGTCAGGTTGAGGTAGTCACTGCGGATGTAGCCCTCCGTGCCGTACTGGCAACGCACGAGATACCAGCCGTCGTAGCAGGCCAGCACCGTAACATAGGCCTTGTTTTCGATAGTGTTCAGAATGTCGGACTCGTCGGAGGGGGTGTAATAGACGCACACGCCCTCGGTATTCACCTGCGCACGCGCCTCAAACTCTCCGTTTTCGAGTTCTTCGAGATAGTTCGCGGAAACATAACCGGTCTTTCCCTCATAGGCTACCTTGAACCAGTCCTCTTCGGTACGCTCAATCAGCGCGAGCGTGTTGCCCTTGTCCAGATTCATCACGACGGCGGAATCCGTGGTGGGGTACTCGCGCATATTCAGGGCGTTCCCGGTGGTCTTGGCAAGGCCAACAGCCAGTTCGTCAGCGGCGGCGAATCCGGATAACATCGCGGCGGTGGCGGCGGAAATCACGAACACGCGAGCCGCTTTGCAGGGAAAGTGTATCATAAGATATTTCATCCTTTCATGTCTTGAAGCGTGGTAAATGGGTCTGGGGTCGAACCCCGGCCTCCGCCCGACGGGATTACCTTCCCTTCAAAGCGCGGTCAAGCCATACATAGGCGAAATCCATTGCGGTGTAGAGGTTTTCCTTCTCGCCCTTCTTAATCACGCGGTCGCGGGACTTGGCGTCCAGTTCCGTGGACTGGAGCTGGATGGAAATCTTGGTGGCGACGTTCAGGGACTGGTCGGCGTCGGGGGGCGCGGAAGCGTCCGGCTTCTTCGGTTCCATGCGGGTGGTTTCCATGACTTGCATCATGACAATATAGGGGTCGGCCATGGAGCCGTAATAAATCAGGTTGCCGGAGCGGCGGAGGGGATGTCCCCGGTAGACGAGGCCTTCTTTCTTCGGTTTGCCGCTTGCCATGTGATGAACAACTCCCTTGCAACTTTTGTAACCGGATTGTAACAGTTTTGTTTTGATTTGTCAATCTCTGTTTTGCCCACAAAATGACAGAAATATTCTGGCGATTCTTGTGTCAATTGTGCAAAATATCCAAAAGTGGCGGAAATCCGCGTAAAATGGAAGTTTTTCACAGAGCAAAATGCCGGAAATTTTGTCACTGTTTGTCATCTTTTGTAATTTCTGCCAGAAACAAATTGTTACCATTTCGAGAGGTAGGAAATTGCCGATTCCCGTTTAACAGGTAACAGGAATCGGCGTGGCGGAAATATTCAGGAAAGGCGCAGAATTTCCTTTTTCAGGCGCGAAATAATGCGCTTTTCCAGTCTGGAAATGTAGGATTGCGAAATGCCCAGCACGTCGGCCACTTCCTTTTGTGTGCGTTCCCGCCCGCCGCCGAGGCCGAAACGCATGGTGATAATCTGCCGTTCCCGGGGCGGTAACAGTCCGATGGCGTGAAACAGCAATTCCCTGTCCACGTCCTCTTCAATCGGCCGCATGACGATATCGGCTTCCGTGCCGAGTACGTCCGAAAGTAGCAGCTCGTTACCGTCCCAATCGGTATTGAGCGGCTCGTCGAAGGAAATTTCCCCCTTGCGGCAGGCGTTCTTTCGCAGGTACATGAGAATCTCGTTTTCGATACAGCGGGAGGCGTACGTCGCCAGCTTGATATTTTTTTCGGCGCGGTAGGTGCCGACCGCCTTAATAAGCCCGATTGTCCCGATGGAGATTAAATCCTCGATGTTGATTCCGGTATTCTCGAAGCGCCGGGCGATGTAGACCACCAGCCGGAGATTGTGTTCAATCAGTTCCTGTCGCGCTTCCTCTTCCGTGGCACGTTCCAACAGTTCCGCCTCCCTTTCCCGGCTCAAAGGCAGTGGCAGGGTGTCACTGCCGCCGATATAGTGAATGTCCGCGTCCGTCTGTCCCAGCAGACGCCGCGCCATGTCCCGCATTGCCTCGAACATCCTCATAACGCGCATCCTTTCCGATGATTTCCCCGCCCCAAAGCGCCGTGTAGCCGCGCCCCAAGTCCGTGGGCGACAGCGCCAGACGGAGGCCGTCGTAACGCGTCCCGGCGATTTCCGCCCAGTCGCTCTCGACGCTCAGGAGCAGTCCGGCGGGGACGCCGACGGCGTGGTAGGGCAACAGGCGGGGGCGCAGGGACGGCAGACACTTCATGCACGGTTCCAGCAAGTCCGGCGGATTCCGCAGGGCGTCGCGTGTCAGGAACGCCGGAAAGAGCTGTCCCAGAATTTCCGGCGAAAGTACCAAAACCGGCTGGCCGCCGTCGGTCAATGTGTTGCCGCTGTCGTGGAGTGCGGTCAACTCCGCGACGCGTCCGCCGACGCGGACGCGTACCGGGAACAGCTTCCCGGAGGCGTGGCCGCGCGCGGCAGTCCGGAAGAACACCGCCAGCAGGAGCCACGCCCCCAGCGCCGCGAATAGAAACGTTGCCGCGTCGGTACCCGTCGCGCCCGTGAACAGGTTCAGAGCCAGTACCGCCCCGGCAAGTACGCAGGATACCGTGAAAAACAACAGCGTCAGCCGCCCCAGTTTATCTTCCCGCCCAAAGGCAATCAGGCACAGCCCGACGCCGACGGCACATTTCACGGGTGCGGCCGTCAGGAAGTCCCAGCCGGGGAGCCACACCGCCGCCGCGTACAGCCCGCCCGCGCAGGACGCTACCAGACACGGCACCGCGCGGGGCGAAAGTCCGGCAAGCCGCGCCGTGATGAGCAACAGCAGACAGTCCGTGACCGCGTTCAGGAGAAACACACTGTCTATGTAAACAACCGTGACAACCGCCCCCTTGACTGCTATTATAGCCCGCGGCGCGCGGAAAAGCGGTCGAAAAGTGGCGGCAAAAAGAATCCCCCGTTTCCGCGCGGAGAACGGGGAGATTCCTTTACTGGATGTGTTCCTCACAGAAGTTGTCCAGCACCCGGAAGCCCATTTCCCCGGGTTCGGCCACAGGGAAACGCGCTATCGTCGCCGGGTCGTAGAGCGGGCAGAGCCGTTTTTCGGGTTCCAGCCGCAGGACAGGCGTCTTGTCATTCGGCAACGCGACCACCTCCGCCGATAGTCTGTGCCAGTCCGGCGGATATATGAACGGGAACGCCGCATTTTTTGATTTTTGAGGCTTTACAGCACTGGTAAAAAGTGATATACTATGATTTGATTTTGTTCCGCGATTTTAGTAAATAAATGGGGGTTCGGGATGCCACATCAAGGTATCTGTATCGGCTTTGTGTCGGGCAAGGGCGGCACGGGAAAAACGTCCCTTGTCGCGGGAATCGGTGCCGCGCTGGCCGAAGCCGGAAAACGTACGTTGTGCGTGGACTGTGACACCGAATTCCGGAACTTAGACCTTGTCATGGGGCTGACGGAACAATCTCTGATGGACTTCACGGACGTTGCCGCCGGACGCTGTACGCTGGAGGAAGCCGCCACGGAACATCCGGCGCGGCCGGGACTGTTTCTGTTAAACGCGCCTGTCCCGGGCGGCGAATCCGTCACAGAACTTGAGATGAATGCCCTTGCCGCACACATCCGGGAATACTTTGATTTCTGCCTCATGGACGCCCCGTCCGGCATGGGGGACGGTTTCCGGCTCGTCACCGGAGCCGCGAACCGTGTTCTGCTGGTCGCGGAGATGAGTCCGTTATCCGTGCGGAACGCCCAGCGGGTCGTGACGGAGTTGGACGCGTTCGACGCGCGGCTGATAGTCAACCGCGTGCGGCTTTCGCCGTTCCGCCGCCCCGAACTCACAATTGACGATATCATGGACAATATCGGCCTGCCGCTGGCCGGACTGGTGCCGGAGGACGACGCCGTGTCCAAAGCGCTCTGTCGCGGGGCGCTCGTCAAGCCGGACAGCGCGGCGGGGCGCGCCTGCCGCAATATCGCCCGGCGTATCGGCGGGGAGTATGTCCCGCTGCCCCGGATATACCGCTAACATTATCAAGAAGAATCACAACGCCACGTTGAGGAGGGACGTTTGAATGAATATTGCGCTAATGGCACATGACAACAGAAAAGAACTGATGGTGCAATTCTGCACCGCCTACGCGGGGATTCTGTCCCAGCATAACCTCTACGCCACGAACACCACCGGACACCAGATTTCCGACGCCACCGGACTGCACGTCCATTGCTTCCTGACCTACGCCCACGGCGGAAATCAGCAGATTGGGGCGCGGATTGCCTATAACGAGTTCGACATGGTGCTTTTCTTCAACGACCCCACACAAACCAACATGGCGGGCGAAGTCAGCTACATTTCCCGCCTGTGCGACGCGAGTAATATTCCGTTTGCCAGCAACATCGCCACGGCGGAAATGCTGGTGTTAGGTCTGGCGCGGGGCGACTTGGACTGGCGGAGCATTGTAAACCCGTCCACGCGTCCGATTGCCTGACCGCCCGAAAGGAGTTATTATGCCCACTGTAAAGCCCCGGACGCTGTCCGGCTTCATGGAACTGCTTCCCGCCCCGCAACGGCAGATGGAGCGCATATTAGACAGCCTCCGCCGTACGTACGCCCTCTACGGCTTCACGCCGCTGGACACGCCGTTAATGGAAGCGGCGGAAGTCCTGCTTGCCAAGGGCGGCGGCGAGACCGAAAAGCAAATCTACCGCTTCCAGAAGGGCGACGCCGATTTAGCGTTACGGTTTGATTTAACCGTCCCGCTGGCGAAATATGTCGCCCTGCACAGCCACGAGTTGTCGTTCCCGTTCCGGCGCTACCAAATCGGGAAAGTCTACCGCGGCGAACGCGCACAGCGCGGGCGTTTCCGCGAATTTTATCAGGCCGACATCGACATTATCGGAGACGGTACGCTGTCCGTCGTCAACGAGGCGGAGATTCCCGCCATTATCTACCGGACTTTCTCCGCGTTAGGCCTGCAACGCTTCCACATCCGCGTCAACAACCGCAAGATTCTGAACGGCTTCTACGCCCTGCTGGGTCTCACGGAGAAATCCGGCGACATCATGCGCACCGTCGACAAGCTGGACAAAATCGGCGCGGAAAAAGTCCGGGCGATTCTCACGGACGATTTCGCGGTAGAGCCGGAAAAGGTCGACAAAATTTTAACGTTCCTGTCCCTGTCGGACGGGGACGCGGACAGCGCCGCCGTACTCGACGCGCTGGAAGCCTGCCGGGGACAAAATCCGCTCTTCGACACGGGTCTTGACGAACTGCGGACGGTCGTCCGGTATCTGGACAGTTTCGGCGTCCCCGCCGGACACTTCAAGGTTGATTTGACCATTGCCCGGGGTCTCGACTACTATACCGGAACCGTTTACGAAACCACGCTGGACGAGTTCCCCGAAATCGGCTCCGTATGTTCCGGCGGACGCTACGACAATTTGGCCGAATACTACACCGACCGCAAACTCCCCGGCGTGGGCATTTCCATTGGCCTGACGCGCCTGTTTTTCATTCTACAGGAAAAGGGACTGCTCAACGACGAACTCCCCACCGCCCCCGCCGATGTGCTGATACTGCCCATGACGGAGGATTTGTCCCCGGCTATCGCGCTGGCGACCATGTTCCGGGAAAACGGCGTCCGGGCGCAACTCTATTGCGAGGGCGGCAAGTTCAAAAAGAAAGTCGGCTACGCCGACAAACTCCGCATTCCGTACGCGGTGTTCATGGGGGAGGATGAAATTCGCGACGGCGTCGTGACGTGCAAGGACATGTCGACGGGCGGACAGACGACGCTCCCCGCCGCCGACACGCTGGAACGTATCAAGGCGGGTCTCGTGCAACGCGAATCCGGGCGGATTATTCTGGGATAAGTTACCGAAAAGGGAAAGGATATGTTTGCATGACGCAATCAAGAACGCACACTTGTGGGGAGTTGCGCATTTCCGACGCCGGGAAGCGCGTCAAACTCTGCGGGTGGATGGAGAATGTACGGGTAGTTTCGGCAAGTCTGGCGTTTGTGGTGTTGCGAGACTTCTACGGCACCACGCAGGCCGTCGCCGAGACGGAGGAACTCGTGAACACCTTCAAGGCCATTACCAAGGAATCCACGATTTCCGTTGAGGGAACCGTCCGCGAGCGCGGCAACAAGAATCCGAAGCAGTCCACTGGCGACATTGAGGTAGTGCCGGAACGCGTGGAGGTATTAGGGCGCTGTCGCTACAACGAACTGCCGTTTCAGATTAACCGCAGCCGTGAAGCGGACGAGGCACAGCGTTTAAAATACCGCTATCTCGACTTGCGCAACCCGGAAGTGAAAAACAATATCGTGTTGCGCTGTCAGGTCACGGCGGCGCTCCGTCAGTCCATGATGGAACACGGTTTCTTGGAAATCACGACGCCGATTTTAACGGCGTCGTCCCCGGAGGGTGCGCGTGACTATTTGGTGCCGGCGCGGAACCACCCCGGCAAGTTCTACGCGCTCCCGCAAGCCCCGCAACAGTTCAAGCAACTGCTCATGACTTCGGGCTTCGACCGCTATTTCCAGATGGCACCCTGTTTCCGCGACGAGGACGCCCGCGCCGACCGTTCCCCCGGCGAATTTTATCAGCTTGACATGGAAATGGCCTTTGCCACACAAGATGACGTGTTTGCCGTCATAGAGGACGTACTGCCGCCCGTGTTCGCAAAGTACGGCCTCTATGACCGGGCTTCGGCCGCGCCGTTCGTGCGCATTCCCTACAAGGAAGCTATGGAGACCTACGGCACCGACAAGCCCGATTTGCGCATTGACCTGAAAGTAACGGATGTCACGGCGTTACTGTCTGACTGCGGCTTCGCGCCGTTCGCGGAAAGCCCCGTCAAGGCGGTTGTGGTGTCGGACTTCCACGAGGCGCGGAAATGGATTGACCGCACTTTGTCTTCTGTGGAGGTCGTGTCGGGCGGGAAAGCGTACTGGTTCCGCGTCGACGAAAAGGGTCAGATTGTCGGCGGAATCTCCAAGTTTGTCGCGCCGATTCAGGAAAAAGTCGTCTCCGCGCTGGGCTTGAAGCCTAATACGTTTGTCGCGCTGTCGTCGGGCAAGACGGCGCTCAAAACCGCCGGGGTACTCGTCAAGACGCTTGGCGCGGCGGTTCCCGGCCACATGGACAAAGAGCAATATTCATTCTGCTGGATAGTCGATTTCCCCATGTACGAAATCGGGGA
This sequence comes from Oscillibacter sp., assembly GCA_017526785.1. Lineage (GTDB taxonomy): Bacteria > Bacillota > Clostridia > Oscillospirales > Oscillospiraceae > Oscillibacter. Next base: position 17,429 of record JAFXQV010000036.1, read on the forward strand.
GGAGTCCGGGGAACTGGAATTTTGTCACAATCCGTTCTCCATGCCGTCGGGCGGGCTGGACGTGCTGGAACGCGCACACCGCGGCGAACTCGACCCGCTGACGATTACCGCCGACCAGTACGACCTTGTCTGCAACGGCGTGGAACTGTCGTCGGGGGCGGTGCGGAACCACGACCCGGAAATTATGGTACGCGCTTTCGAGTTGGTACGCCTCGGGGAGGCCGATGTCAAGGCGAAATTCCCGGCGATGTACAACGCCTTTTGCTACGGCGCGCCGCCTCACGCCGGAATCGCGCCCGGTCTGGACAGAATGGTGATGTTGCTGTCTGGGGAAGAATCGATACGCGAAATTATCCCGTTCCCGATGAACAAGAACGCGGCGGACGTGATGATGGACGCCCCCGGAACCGTCACGGACAAGCAGTTACAGGAACTGCATATTTCCATTGTGGAGGACAATAATTGATGAAGCAGGCGTTATATTTTGACTGCGGCACGGGAATCAGCGGGGACATGACAGTAGCCGCATTGTTAGACCTCGGCGCGGACAAGGACGCTTTGCAACGCATGTTAGACAGTCTGCCGCTGGAAGGCGTCCGGACGCAAATCCGGCGCGTGAACAAGGCGGGGCTGGATGTCTGCGACTTCTCCGTGATACTCCCGGAGGAGAACCACGACCACGACATGGAATATCTCTACGGACACGAACACGGTCACAGTCACGAACATCATCACGACCATGACCATGACCACGAACACGGTCACAGCCATGACCACGAACACAGTCACGACCACGGACACGAACACCACCACCACGGACACCGCGGACTGCCCGAAATTCTGGACATTCTCGGAAAGGCCGACATGACCCCGGCGGCGCGTGCAATGGCCGAAACGATTTTCCGCATTCTTGCCGAAGCGGAGGCCAAAGCCCACGGCGTGTCGCTGGAAGAGGTGCATTTCCACGAAGTCGGCGCGGCGGATTCTATCGTAGATATCGCGGCGGCGGCGGTGTGTTTCGACAGTCTCGGCGTACGGGAATGTATCATTCCGGCGCTCTGCGAGGGTACGGGGAGTGTGCGCTGTCAGCACGGCGTTCTGTCCGTCCCGGTTCCGGCGGTACTGAATATCGTGCAGGCGCACGGACTGCCGTTGACGATAACCGCACAGCGCGGGGAACTTGTCACGCCCACGGGGGCGGCTATCGCGGCGGCGTTCCGCACGTCGGGACAGTTGCCGGAACGCTTCCGGGTACTCAAAACGGGTACCGGAGCCGGAAAACGTGCCTACGAACGCCCCAGCCTGTTGCGCGTCATGCTGATTGAGGCCGACGACGGCGCGGACGACAGTTTAACCTTGCTGGAAACCAATGTCGACGACTGCACCGGGGAAGCGTTGGGGTTTGTCATGGAACAGTTATTGAACGCCGGGGCGCGGGACGTGTTCTATACGCCGATTTATATGAAAAAGAACCGTCCGGCGTATCTGTTGAGCGTACTTTGTACGGAAGACAGCCGGACGGCGATGGAACGTCTGATTTTCGCGAACACAACCACAATCGGCATACGCCGAATGTCGGTGGCGCGTACGACGCTTTCCCGGCGTTCCGGGAAAGTTGAAACCAGTTTCGGGGAAATCGACGTGAAATACTATGACGCCCCGGACGGTGCACGGGTTACGCCGGAATATGAGAGCGTGGCGGCGATTTGCCGCGCTACGGGGCGGTCGTGGCAGAGCGTCACGGAGCAACTGCGGACGGAACTGCACAAGCCGTAACGCGCAAAGCCTCCCCCGCGTCGCGGGAGAGGCCTTTTTGTGTCACACGGCATGGGGAATCAGCACGGCGAGGAACGCCACACAGCCGTTGGTCTCGTTCCGCGACACCCGCCGGAGCCGGACTGTGACATTTCGCGTCCACGCTTCCACGCCCTGCACCGTCACCCATTCTCCGGTCATGCCACTGCGCCCCGCCGCCTGAATCAGCCCCAGCGGCGGCGGCTCTATCAGGGTCTGCCGGTCGGTACCCATGCGGGAGGCCGGGAGGAGTTCCATTTCCTGAAGGAGCCGCAAAAACGTGTCACTGCCCCGGATACACACGAACCTCCCGCCGAGATATTCCAGAATGCCGGACGGGAAGCCCTCCCCGCCGGGGCGGCCGGATTCCGTCGCGGCGCTAAGGTCAATGCCGCCGATTGCCTCATAGTACGCCGTTTCGGCGGTGTCCTCGTAGTGGATGCCCTCGCCGGAAAGCGTCCACTCCAGCGCGTTTTCCAGACTGCGCGGCCTGCCGAACAGATACCCTTGCAGTTTCTGACAGCCCAGTTTCCGCAACAGCCGGAAATGCTCCTCGGTCTCGATACCCTCCACAAGGGTGCTAATCCCCATGCGCCGCGCCATCTCGATGATGTTGGACACGATAATCATATTCTTTCCGGACGCAGAGAAGTTCCGCATAAACTCCATGTCAATCTTGATGAGGTCGAAGTTGAGGTCTTGCAGCATGTTGAGGGTGGAGTATTCGCTTCCAAAATCGTCCATCCAGACCTCGAAGCCGTTTTCCCGGAAGCGGTCGACTTCCCGCTTTAAGAGTTCCTCGTTCTCCATGAACGCGCTTTCGGTAATCTCAATGCGAATCAGGTCGCGGGAGTATCCGGCCTTGTCCATCATGTCCGTGACGGCCTGAACCATGTCGCACTGCTCGAAGTCGTAGCGGGAGAGGTTCACGGACACGGGAACGGGTTTCAGGCCGCGCGCCTCCTTTTTGCGGAAGTCCTCCAGTATCTGCGCGACGACGTGCAGGGAGACTTTGTAGATGAGGTGGGCGTCCTCCAGCGTCGGAACGAACTGCACGGGCGACAGGAAGCCATATACGGGGTCGTCCCAGCGCGACAGCGCCTCCTCGTTGCAGATTTCGCCCGTGACCGTCCGGACAATCGGCTGGTAAAAGACTTTGAGCCAGCCCTTTTCGATTGCCTCGTCCACATGGCTGATGATGTACTGCCGGAAATGGTTGTCGGCGTCCATTTGCTTGTCGTAGAAACTGCAGGACACGCCCGGCTGGTCGTAAATGGTGTCATGCGCCGCCTTGGCCTTGTCCAGCATGGAGACCATGCTTTCCCCCTGCCGGAACTCCACGAATCCGGTCTTGGTGACAATGGGGAAATCCGGCTTGTACTCCGCTAAACCCTCGTTGACAATCCGAAGTCCCGGCTCCGCCTCGTCCCGGTAGCAGAGAATGCCGAACTGTGACCCGGTAATGTGGCAAATGATTCTGTTCCGGAAGGCCTGCCGCAGTAATTTCGCGGTGTGGTTGATGAGCGCGTCCCCGTTGGCGTAGCCGAACTCGTCGTTGAAGTCGCGCAGACGGATGATGTGGAAGAAGCCGACGACGGGGTGAAGCGCGGCCTCGCCGTCGCCCTCCGGGAAACTCCACGGGCGGGAGGTGAACACGGACAGCGACGGCAGTTCGGTCAGAATATCCGCCTCCCGTCTGCGTGCGTGGGCGGAAATTTTGCTTTCCGCGATAGCCGCCCGAAGATTCAGGACATCGAACGGGCCGCCGACGGTCTTTCCCTGCCCCTGACGGACGGCGTTGTGCGTGTAGAGGTTGGCAAGGTGAATCATTTCCTGAAACTCTTTCGCGCCGGACGGCGTTCCGGTGACGTAGCCGAAAGAGCAGGTCAGAGACAGCGTGTGATTATTGAAAGCGCGGTGCCGGAGTTCCCCCCGGCAGAGCGCGATACGGGACAGAACCTCTTCCTCGGAAGCCCCGGACGCGATGCCCAAAATTTCATTCCCGCCGTAACGGAATGTATGCGCTTCCCCGAACGCCTCCCGCATTTTCTGCGTGAAGAGAACCAGCATTTGGTCTCCGGTCTTCTGCCCGTAGAAGTCGTTGTAGAGCGACAACTGGTCGAGTGTGCCAAAGACAACCACGGTGGGCTTTCCGATGTAGGATTCCTCGCAGTTCGACAGCGCGTGGCGGTTCGGAAGCCCGGTCATGAGGTCGTGTTCCAAATGATACCGGGTGTTCTGGAAGTTCCGCAGGGATTCCAGACGCACCCGCAGAACCACCAGCGTGACGGCCATTGAGGCAAATTGAAATTCTACAACGTGGAAGAAGTCGCCGCGCCAGACGCTGAACTCCTTCACCGCGAACGACAGCGACAGAAACAGCACAGACCAGCCCGCGGAGATTGACAGGAGACGGAGGGGGCGGTCAAAGATGAAAACGGGCATGGCCATGAGGAACAGCAAAAACGTAAGCGCTTGGTGCGCCGGGTCCCAGACGGTTCCCAGCAGAATCGACACGACCAGAGGCGGCGCTTCCAGAACGTAGATGAGCCTTGTACTTTTGCGGAAGTTCTTGGGTATGACGAAGCGCTCAAAGAGGAACAGCGCCAGAAAGTAGGCAAGAAGCCAGACTGTCCGCATGCTGAACAGCTCCCGGCGGCTGAAAAACGTCTGTGCGAAGATATTGGCGACGCTCAGGGGCAGTCCGGCGGTGGCCAGCATGTGGATTGCCAGACGGTTTTCCTGACTGATTTCGTCCCGCCAGAGGGAAAATTCATTAGCTGTCAAAAAGTTCCAAAATTCGCGCATTTTCGGTTTGCTCCCCTCATGCCGTCGGAGTTTTCCGGCGTTAATTCTCCCATTTGACGCCGCAATTTTATCATAAAATTTTCCGCTCCGCAAGGGTTTATAGGGCGCGATTTTCCCCCTCCGCCGCACAAGCACCGGAGGGGGAAGCGTCTTTCAGGACAGGCCGGGATGTTGCCGGAAGAACGCCGCGATATCGGTGCGGGAGGCCTGTACACTGCCCTGCGCGAAGCCGTTGCGGCCGCCGCCGCGACCGTGCAGGGCGGCGTTCATGTCCTTGACTGCGAACGGCCGCCCGTCGGCGCGGACAAGCGCGTAGACGTAGCCGGACGCGTCGTCCCCGGCGAAGGCGGCCGCCAGCCCGCCGCACTGCCGCGCCACGGTGTCGGCCAGCCGCCGCACACTGTCCGGGCGTGTCGGGGCGCGGAATAGCAGAACGTCCCCGGCTCCGGCGTGTTCCCGCGCGATTGCCTCAAATACTTCCTGTTCCAGCGCGGCGGCGTGTTCCCGGGCGGCGGACAGTTCGGTTTCCAGCCGCTCCACGGCCGGAAGCGTCTCCGTGGGCTTGACGGACAGGCGCTGCCCGACGGCTCTGCCCTGCTCGAACACGGCCGAGAGGTAGTCGACGGCGCGTTTCCCGCACAAAATCTCAATCCGGACGCCCTCCCGGAACTTCTGGCACGACAGGACTTTCACGAGCCCGACCTGTCCGGCGCGCCGGACGTGCGTACCGCAACAGGCACAGCGGTCGGCGTCGGGAAATGTCACAATGCGTACGGAACCCGTCAGCGCCTTTTTGCTCCGGTAGGACATGGTTTCTAATTCCTCCGGCGCGGGGTACGTGATTTCCGCCTCGCGGTCGTCCCAGATAACCGCGTTCGCGCGGGCTTCGGCCTCCAAGGCCGCCTCCCACGGAATCACGGCGTTGTAGTCAATGGTGACGGTGTCCGCGCCCAGATGAAAGCCCACGTTGTCGCAGTCGAACATCTCGCAGAGAATGCCCGAAATGATGTGTTCGCCGGAATGCTGCTGCATGTGGTCGAAGCGGCGCGGCCAGTCGATTTGCCCGGCGACCGCCGCGCCGACTTCCAAGGGCGCGTCGCAGGTATGCACAATCACGCCGCCGCGCTCGTGTACGTCGACGACCGCCGCGCCGCCGAGTGTCCCGAAATCGGCGGGTTGTCCGCCGCCCTCCGGGTAAAACGCGGTTCTGTCCAGCGTGACAAGGTATTTCCCTTTATGTTCCTCACAGCCCAAAACCCGCGCGGAGAAGTCCGTCAGAAACGCGTCCGCGTAGTAAAGTTTTTCCGTCTCCATGAAAAGTTCCTTTCATTTCAGATAGCCCATTTCGCGCATGGAAACAATCTCGTTTTCGCCCACCACGATATGGTCGCGCAGGCGGATATTTACCCTGTCCAGCGCGTCCTCAATATGACGCGTGGCGTCGCGGTCTTCCGGGGACGGCATGGCGTCGCCGCCCGGGTGATTGTGTGTCAGCAAAATGGAATCGGCGTGACTGAGAACGGCGTTCTTTATCAGCGTGCGAATGTCCATGGACACAGACCGGATGTTTCCGTTAGCCATGCAGTTGCACGTAAGCAGGTTGCCGCGCTGATTCAGGCACAGCTCGTAAGCCGCCTCGTTATGCTGTCCGCAGAAGAGTTCCTTGCAATACTGCTGGGCGGATTCCTGACAAAGAAAATTGACGCCCGCGCCGTTCATCTGTTCCAGACGAATCCAGCGCCCGACTTGAAAAATCAGCGAGAGCAGAACCGCCGTGCGTTCGCCCACGCCGTCAATGGTCATCAAGTCCTCCACGGGAGCCGACAGGACGCCGAACAGACTGCCGTATGTCTCCATGAGTTTGTGGGCGAGCGGGTTCGTGTCCCTCTGCGGAATCGAGTAAAAGAGGAGAAGTTCGAGAATCTCATGCGGCGCGAAAGCCTCCAAGCCGCTTGTCACAAAGCGATGGCGCACATGTTCCCGGTGTCCCTTGTGGCAGTTTTCGGCCTCTTTCTGCTTCATGGAAATTCCCCTCCCAAAAGTTCGCCCGCGCCGGGTGTCAACGGAAGTCATTATAGAGGATATATTGCGCGATTGCAAGGGGCAAATGGAAAAAAACGGCGTACAGAATCCCTCGTCCGTACGCCGCGACATGCCCTATGGCTGCCAGCCCAGATGAAACAGAAGCGGGTAGAGCAGATTCCCCGCCAGCCCCAGAACGAACGCGCCGGCAGTCCGCGCCGGAACCCCGAACAGGTCGGACAGCGACTGTCCGGGGGCGGTCAGCGGCCGCAAGGCCTCCCAGAGCCACGACAGCAGGAACAGTCCCGCCATGACCGCGAACAGAATCAGCGGCACCTTTTGCGGGAGCGTCCCGGCGGCGTCCCGCCAGCGCCCCGCGAACAGCCGCCCGAACAGGCACGCCGCCGCCAGCGGAAGCGCCGTCCACATCAGGCGGAAGCCCGCCGGAACCGTGCCGACAGGCCAGCGGAACAGAGAAACCGTACCCAGTGCCGCGAACAGCAACAGCGCCGCCACGTACGACAGCCCGAACGCCACAAAATACTTTGCCATGCCGTTTCACCGATTAGTCAAAGAACTTGGCGTGAATGGCCTTGACAGCCCGGTTCACATCTTCCTCGTTAAGTAACACGGAAATCCGGATTTCGGACGTGTTAATCATCTGGATGTTGATTCCGGCCTCGTAGAGCGCCTCGAACATCCGCGACGCAATGCCGCAGTTGCTCATAAAGCCCGCGCCCACAATCGACACCTTCCCGATGTGGTCGTCAGACTCGACATGGTCAAAGTGCAACGTCTCCTTGTTGTCGTTCAGCAGGTCGAGCGTCTCGTCAAGGTCTTTCCGGTGAATGGTAAAGGTAATGTCCTTGCTGTCCTCGCGCCCGATGGACTGCAAAATCACGTCGACATTGATATTGTGTCTGCTGAGCAGGTCGAAAATCTGAAAGGCGATGCCGGGCGTATGCCGCAGTCCCACAAGCGCCACGCGGGCGATACTGGTGTCTTTGGCGACACCGGCGATGTTGGTTTTTTCCACTTTCGTGACCTCCTTGACTTTGGTACCCGGTTTCCGTTCCAGACTGGACAGCACCTCCAGATTGACCCGGAACTTCTTTGCAAGTTCCACACTGCGGTTGTGCAGGACTTGCGCGCCCTGCGAGGCAAGTTCCAGCATTTCGTCATAGGTGATTTCTTCCAGCTTCCGGGCGTTGGGGACGATACGCGGGTCAGTCGTGTAGACGCCGTCCACGTCCGTGAAAATCTGGCAGAGGTCGGCGCGGAACGCCGCCGCCAGCGCCACGGCACTGGTATCGGAACCGCCCCGGCCTAACGTCGTGATGTCGCCGCGGTTGTCGACGCCCTGAAAGCCCGTGACAATCACAATGCGGTGGGAGTCCAGCTCCATGCGGATACGGTCGGGGTCAATCTGCTGAATGCGGGCGTCGGAGTGTTGCGGCGTCGAGTGAATGCCCACCTGCCAAGCCGTCAGCGACACGCACGGAAGCCCCATACTCTCCAGCGCCATGGCGCACAGAGCGACCGAAATCTGTTCGCCCGTGGCTAAAAGCATATCCATTTCCCGCTTGGACGGGTGGCGGTTGATTTCCTCGGCCTTGGCGATTAAGTCGTCCGTGGTGTCGCCCTGCGCGGAGAGGACTACAATCACGTCATTTCCCTTGAGGTACGTTTCCGCGATAATCCGGGCGACATTCTTGACCCGTTCGGCGTCCCGTACGGAACTTCCGCCGAATTTCTGAACAATTAAACCCATATGTGTAACCTTCTTCGTTATCAGTCTTGCCCGTCGGGGCAATCTATCTTACGCGTCACGACAGGGCGCGGATACAGGCCAGCACGTTCAAGCCCTTGGCGCGTTCCGCCGCCTCCGCCCCGCTGACACACTCCGTGAGGAAGGACGTTTCGTTGTCCTCGCGCAAGGCCTCCACTTCCCCGAACGCCCGTAGGGCGTCGTTAAGGCTTCCGTCAATGCGGAAATAGTGGCGTGTCGCCAGTTCGGCGGGGTCACGGAATCCGGTTGTGTCCGGCGACCACTGCACCGTCCACTGTTGCGAAGTCAGACACTCCATCACGTCCGCGACGCAGGCCGACGCCGTGGGGAGTTCGCCCGCGCCGCGCCCGTAAAACATCACTTCCCCGGTCGCGTTCCCGCGCACAATAATGGCGTTGAACACGTCCTCGACGTTCGCCACGGGCAAAGTCTCCGGTATCAGATGTGGCGCGACGTAGGCCGTGTGGCCGTTGGGCAGGCGGACAGCCCGGCCTAAAAGTTTGATACGGTAGCCGCCGCGCCGCGCTATCCGCACATCGCGCAGCGTGATTCCGCGTATGCCCTCCATCGGCACGGCCGCCGGGTTCACCTGATGTCCGAAGGCCAAGTCCGCCAGAATGCAGATTTTCCGCCCGGCGTCGAGACCGTCCACGTCGGCGGTCGGGTCGGCCTCGGCGTAGCCGTGGCGTTGCGCCTCCGCTAACGCGCCGTCGAACGACGCGCCATTCCGTACCATGCGCGTCAGAATGTAGTTGCTTGTCCCGTTGAGAATGCCGTAAATCTCCTCGATGTGGTTCGCGGACATGCACTCGGTCAGCGGGTGCAGAATCGGAATGCCGCCGCCGACGCTCGCCTCAAACAGATAGTGTACGCGGCGTTCCCGGGCAAGCTCCAACAGTTCGCAGCCCTTTTCGGCGACAAGCTGTTTATTCGCCGTGACGACGTGCTTTCCGGCCAGCAAGGCGCGTTTCGTGTACTCGTAGGCCGCGCCGACGCCGCCGATTGTCTCGACGACCACCTGAATTTCGGGGTCACTCTCGATGTCCCGGAAATCGTTGGTCATGCGGGAGCGGTACGGGCAGTCGCGGAAACGCCGCACAAGCACCTTTTTGACGTTCAGGACTTCGCCCAGTTTTTTGCGGATTTCCCCGGCGTTGTTCTCAATGACTTTGGCCACGCCGCTTCCGACCGTGCCATAGCCCATAATCGCTGTGTGTATCATGATTTCGCGCTCCTTTTCCCGTCGCTTCCATAGCGCGTCCTTCATCCTACCACATTTTCCGCCCCGATACAACAGGACGGACGCATTTTTTTTTGTGGGAAACGGGGAAAGAATGCGCCCCGCGTTTCCGTCCGGACGGCATTTTGACGAAAGCCCCGAAAAAGCGGGGACAGCGCTTTTGTACTGTCCCCGTTGACCCGTCACGGGCGCATGGCCGCCCGTTCGCGGGAAAGTTCCATGTATAACTTTGTGGCGCTCCAAGCGCGGTTGTGGCGCGTCAGCACCGCTTTTAGGCACGTTTCCCCCGCGCCGGCTCCCGACAGCGCCGGAAGCAGGGCGTCCAAATCCTCGTCCAGCCCGCACAATACCGCCATGCGTCCGGGAATCACGCCGCCGACGGCTTGCGCGTCGTCGTCCAACGGCGGTTGCTCCTCCAGTCCCGCCAGCACCGACAACGTTTTCCCGCAGTCGGTTTTGGCGACGGGAATCAGTTCCGCGTGGAACGGTTCCAGCGCGGCCTGCACCGCTAAAATGCTTCGCAAGTCCTCAAATCCGAACAGTAACACCTTTTTTCCGGCGCTTTCCGCTTTTTCCATACAGGTTTCCTCAATTCTTTCCGATTTCTGTTTCCACGTCCAGCGGCGCGCTGTCCAGCGGCGCGCCGTTCAGCGCGGCGTAGGCCAGCCGTTCGCCCTCGTAGCGCAGTTTCAGGGAGAAAAACGGCGCGTCCTCCTCCAAGAGCCGCAGAAACAGCGCGTCCCCCGCCCACATCGGCAGGGATAACAGGTCTTGTTTCCGAATCCACTGCAGTTCGCCCTCGTCGCAGGGATGGGGCGTGCCAGTCCAGCCCGACGCCGTGAAGAGGTGCATTAACTCCGGCGGCCAGCGGTCGGACACAAAGGTGACAATGCCGCGATAACGGTACTCCGTCAACGTCAGCCCGGTTTCCTCGAACGTTTCCCGCAAGAGGCACTCTTCGGGGCTTTCGCCGTCCTCGAACTTGCCGCCGACGCCCACCCACTTGTCACGGTTCACGTCGTGTTCCTTCTTGACGCGGTGGAGCATTAAGTAAGCGTCCCCGCGTTCGAGATAACAAAGCGTCGTGTTCAACATCATAGCGCGGCCTCCGTGATTTCGGCGTGGATATCCTCCACGGGGCGCAGTTCCCCGCCGCGTGTACACTCGACGACGTGCCAGCGGAAGCGCGCCGCGCAGTAGTCGGCGGCCTCGCGTGACCGCGCCTGATAGTCCCTGTCGCGCTCGTGGATGTCGGACGCGCCGCCGCGCCCGCGCAACAGCCGGAGGCTTACGGCGGGGTCAACGCGCAAGTAGAAAACTGTGTCCGGCGCGGGCAGTCCAAGTAAGTCGTACTCGTACGCAAAGAGCCAGTCAAGGAACGTGTCCCACTGCTTGCGGGGCAGTTTGGAACACTGGTGGACGGCGTTGGACGTGGTGTAGCGGTCGGCGACGACGGTGCCGCCGCCGGAGAGGAACGCGCCCCAGTCGCGCTTGTAGCTCGCGTAGCGGTCGACGGCGTAGAAGCTCGACGCGGCGTAGGCGTTCACGTCGCCGGGGCGCGTCCCGAACGCCCCCGAAAGGTACATCCGCACCAGCGCCGACGAGTCGCTTTCGTAATCCGGGAACGATATCCGCCGGGCGTTCAAGGCTTGCGCCAGTAAATTGGATTGCGTGGCCTTGCCGCTCCCGTCGAGGCCTTCCAGCACGAACAGTTTCCCCATTATTCGGCCTCCGCGCGGCAGACTTTCGCCCCCGCCAGCGTCATGGCGAACAGAAACCAGTACACAACCTGAATGCGCGGGTAATGCCACGGGTAGTCGGCCATGCCACAGAGCGTAATTCCGCAAAGTCCGGACGCCGCCGCGCAGGTAATGACTTTCGCCGCGCCGCCGTCGGCGTCGCGAACCGCACGGAAGCCGCGCTTGACTGTGGCGAAAATCGACGCCAGAAACGCGATTACGCCCAACAGCCCGGTTTCAATGGCCACTTGCAGATACAAATTGTGTGCGTGTACGAACGGCGCGGAACCGTGGTAGAGGCGGAAATCTTTGATATACTGCCGCACCACGTCGGAACCCAGTCCGGCACCGCGCAGGGGGTCGCGCCGTATCAGGTTCAGGGCGGCCTCGTAGAGCGGGAAGCGGCTGGAAGTCGTGGTGTCGTTGAAGTTGGTGATAGTCAGGATACGCGTCCAGACGGCGGACGGCAGAAACGGAATCGCCAGCACACAAAGCGCAATCAGCGCGGGAATGAGCGTCGGGCGGAGAAGCAGAACCATCAGCCCCACCGACAGCGCGAAGCCCACCCATCCGGCGCGGGAGTAGGTCATCAGGAGCGCCGCCACACCCACGACGAACACTCCGGCGGCGACAGCCTTTCCGCGTTTCCTCTCCGAACAGACGGCGAGCGCCAGCGTCAGTGGCAGGAGCATAACGAGAAATTCGCCGAACGTGTTGGGGTTGTCGAAGTAGGACTGCACGCGCCCGGGCATGTCGGGGTTGAGTTTCGCGTCGACGTAGGCGATATTGACCTTGACGCCCTGCACGCGCTGTATGACGCCGTAGACCGATGAGACCGCCACGCAGAACGTAGCCCCGGCGCAAAGGCGTTTCAGGTCTGCGGCGTTGCGGGTCGCGCTGACGGTCACGAGCAGGCACACGGCCGCCGCCATGTGGTAGCCCAGAAACCGCCACGACAGTTCCGGCCTGTACGACAGCGGCGCGGCAAGCACCATCAGGAAGAAGAACACGGCCGGGTAAAAGCCGATGTCCGGCACATCTAACCGGAAAGTCTGCCGCCGCATTGCCCCGGCGTGGAACAGCACGAGCAGGAACGCGAACGCAAGCAGGCTCCACGCGTTGTCCCAGTAGGCGAAGGGAATCACCCACAGAAGCATGATAAACCAGCTTTCGGCGATTGCGGTACCCTCTCCGAGTTCAAAGACCAGCCGGGCAAAGAAACTATCCTCGAACGTCGCCGCCCATGCCTCATACCAGCGGTGAAGCAGGTTTCCGGGGAACGTGGCGACCGCCGTCAGAAACTGACAAAAACGGCTTGTCTCCCAGTTGGCGGACAGGTTCCCCTCCCGGGACAGCGCCGACACAACCCGGCTTCCGGACGCCTGTCCGGCGCACCACCCGCCGAACGCGTACAGAATCCGCCGCGCCGTACTCTGTTCGTACGCCTCCCGCAACGCAAGCCAGAGACTGTACAACAGGCTTTCTCTCCAAAGTGTCATGAAAAATGTTCTCCTTACATCCGATTTTTGAGCCGATACAACAGCGTCAGAAGCCCGAACAGATTATGACGCACCAGAAACGCGACCATTGCCTTGTTGCGCCCCATGCCTGCGGGTTTATAGTGCCGTATCGCCTCCCGCATGTCCGGACGCCGACAGAGCGCCTCCACGGTCTCCCGGCGCTCCCAGAACGGTTTCTCAACCCCCGGCGCGTACTCGTTGCCAATGGCAATCAACAGGTTCGCCCAGCGGGTATTGTCTCGCCAGCGCGGACACTCCTTGTGAAACTCGTATGTCCTGTCCAGTTCCTCCTTGGCCTCCATGTAGCGGTCAAGGACTTGCACGAGGTTTTTCATATAGCGCCGCGTCGCCGACGCCGGATTCTGCCAGTAGCGGTAAAGCGGCGTCTCCGTGACGGCGAGGCGTCTGTTTGGTTTCTCGGCGCAGAAATATTCCAGCAGGAATAATTCGTCTTCCAAATAGGGGCCGTCGAAATGCGCCCCGCTCCGCTGAATCTGTTCGTTCTGGAACAGGAACCGCCAGATAAAGCCGTTTGTCAGCGGTACCCGCAGGCGTTCCCCGAACAGCGGCACCACGAACCGCTCCCGGATTTCGTCGTAGCCGTACACGCCCGACGGCAAGAGCGTCTCGACGCGCTCGGGGCCGTCCGGCGTGACGTTCCAGTGGGCGCACCCGGCGCTGTCCGCGCCGCTCTCCGCGCACAGGTTCCAGAGCGTTTCCAGCGTCTCGGGAATGTAGCGGTCGTCGGCGTCCAGAAAGGCGACGTAACGCCCCCGCGCCTCTTTGAGACCCCGGTTCCGGGCGGCGCTGACGCCCATGTTCCGGGGCTGCGCGATAACCCGGATACGCGTGTCTTCGGCGGCGTACCGTTCGCACAGGGCGCGGGAATTGTCCGTGGAGCCATCGTCAATCAACAGCAGTTCCCAGTCGGGCATGGTCTGCCCCCGCACACTCTCCACGCACTCCGGAAGCAGGGCTTCCCCCTGATACACCGGAACGATGACAGAAATCACGGGCATATATCATCCCTCTTTCGTGTTGGTTTCAGTCAAAAAGCGGCGACCCGCGTTACGGGTCGCCGGACGAACTCATGACGGCCTGTCCGCTTCCTGCGCGGGGTGGTACGTCGATACCATTTCCATCAGCAGACGGCGGATTTCCACGCCGTCCACGTTCTCATAGGCCGCGTCCATGAGCGTCCGCAACTGTCCGAAAAAGCTGTCCATCTCGAACTGAATGGGGCGGCTGATGAAAATAAGGTTGTTCTGCGTCTTGCGCAAGCCCTCCTCGGCCATCAGCATTTCCTCATAGAGCTTTTCGCCGGGGCGGAGGCCGGTATACTCAATCTTGATATCGACATCCGGGCGGTAGCCGGACAGCCGAATCAGATTGCGAGCCAGCGTGTCGATTTTGACGGGGCTTCCCAAGTCCAGCACAAAGATTTCCCCGCCCTCGGCGTACGTACCCGCCAGCAGTACCAGACTGACCGCCTCCGGAATCGTCATGAAATACCGGATAATGTCCGGGTGCGTGACCTTGACGGGGCCGCCCTTTTCGATTTGTTCCTTGAAAATCGGAACCACAGAGCCGTTACTGCCCAGAACGTTCCCGAAGCGCACCGCCACATATTCCGTCTGCGCGTGGCGTAACGCCTCCGTCACATCGGGCAGGCCATGCCCGGCCGTCTCGGCGTGGGTAAAGAGGCAGGGCAGGTCTCCGGCGCGTCCGGCTTTTATTTTCGCGTCGAAGCTCTGGATAATCATCTCGCAGAGGCGCTTACTGGCTCCCATGACGTTGGTCGGGTTCACGGCCTTGTCCGTAGAAATCAGCACGAAGCGCTTGCACCCGTACAACATCGCCGCATAGGCGGTCTTGTACGTGCCAATCGTGTTGTTTTTGACGGCCTCACAGGGGCTGTCCTCCATGAGCGGGACGTGTTTGTGCGCGGCCGCGTGGTAGACGACTTCCGGGCGGTACTCCTCGAACAGTGCGCAGAGTTTCCGGCTGTCCCGCACGGAACCAATCAACACTTCCAAGTCGAGGTCGGGATACTTTTCCAGTAGTTCCAACTGCAAGGCGTAGGCGTTGTTCTCGTAGATGTCGAAGATAATCAGCTTGCCGGGCTGGTGTCCGGCAATCTGGCGGCAAAGTTCGCTTCCAATGGAGCCGCCGCCGCCCGTGACCAGAATCGTTTTGCCCTTCAGGAAGTGGAAAACGTTGTCGAGGTCAACCCGGATGGGCGGACGCCCTAACAGGTCCTCCGTGGAGACATCCCGCATGGCGCTGACGGTCACATCTCCCTGCACAATTTGATAAATGCCCGGCAATTGCTTGACCTTGCACCCGGTTTCCATGCAAATGTCCAGCAGTTCATTTCTCTGCGAGACGGTAGCGCTCGGAATCGTGATGAAAATTTTCCGGATTCCGTACTTGACCGCGTTTGCCGAAATCGTGTCGCGGCCTCCGGCTATCGGCACACCCTCAATGAAGCGCCCCCATTTGTCGGGGTCGTCGTCGATGATACACACCACCCGGTTGACGGGTTCCACGTCGTCCCAGTCGTCCTCGGCGGCTCCATTCTGGTTGATGTCCCGGAGTATCATCTGTCCAGCCTCGCCCGCGCCCACTAACATAATCGGCTCATAGCGCGCTACGTTTGTTTTCAGCCGCCGCCGCTCCATTATCAGGAAGCGGTAACTGAACCGGATACTCAGCGTAAAGACAAGGTGCAGCAACGCCCCCCAGACATAGTAAGACAGCGGCATTTTGACGCTGAAAATCAACACTGTCCAGCAGAGTTGAATCAAAATCATAATTCCGGCGGCGAGCAATATTCTCATTAGTTCCACGTAGCTGGCGAAGCGCCAAACGCTGTTGTAGAGCTTCAAAGCCCAGAATACCGTGACACAGCACAGGGCGTACGGACCGATAGAGTATATCCAAGTGTCCAGATACAGCGCCGGAACCGCAGATAAGTTCATATCAAACCGCAAAAGCAAGGCCAGAAAATAGGCCAGACAGACCGCGAGAACGTCATAACACATCAGCAGGGCGGCGAGTCCCTGCCAGCGCTTAAAATGTTTGGAAAGGTTCCATGACCAACGCTTTTGCTCCCTATCGGCCTCTGGATGTTTCATCATATGTTCATCCCTTTGTAGTCGTCAGAATGGGCGGACAAATTTCCGTCCACGCATGACGGGCGGAAAGTTCGATTCTTTTTCAGAAAGACACCTTGATTATATCACCAATTGCCCATGAATGCAAGCACGAATATCAGGCGGAATTTTACAGTTATGTTTCAAAAGCCGCTCAGCCGCCCGGCGCGGACAACAAAGAAACAGCCGGGAGAGGAAAAGGTATCCTCTCCCGGCTGGCTCACTGCCAGTATACGGTGTCGGTCTGTCCGGCTGGCTGTCCAGACGCATTTTCAACCCACCCGCCCACATAGGGCGGAACATGCGGCATTAGCCGAAATAGCGTTTCAGCAAACCCGCAAACGCCTGACCGTGGCGCGCCTCGTCACGCGCCATTTCGTGTACGGTGTCGTGAATGGCGTCGAGGTTCAGCGCCTTAGCCTTCTTGGCAAGGGCGGTCTTTCCGGCACAAGCGCCGTTTTCGGCTTCCACGCGCATTTGCAGATTTTTCTTGGTGCTGTCCGTGACGACCTCGCCGAGCAGTTCGGCGTACTTGGCGGCGTGTTCGGCCTCCTCGAACGCGGCGCGGCGCCAGTATTCGCCGATTTCGGGGTAGCCCTCCCGATAGGCGACGCGGCTCATGGCCAGATACATGCCGACTTCGGAACATTCGCCCCGGAAGTCCGCCCGCAGACCTTCCAGAATATCCTCCGGCGCACCCTGCGCGACGCCGACAACGTGCTCAGACGCCCACGCCATGTCGCCGGACTGCTCCTTGAACTTGGACGCCGGAACGCCGCACTGGGGGCATTTCTCCGGCGGGTTCTCGCCCTCGTACACGTAGCCGCACACAGAACATACCCATTTTTTCATGTTCGTTTCCTCCTGTTGTAGAATCCCCTCATGTAATGCTGTTATGATACAGTCCCCGCGCAACCTGTGTGGAAGCGCGGGACACCGTAGCATGCTGTAAGATAGCAGAAAAGCGGAAAAATGTCAAGGGAAAGTCTTTTACTGCTGTTCGGCAAGCGCCTTGGCCTCTGCAATGGCCTTTTCCTGCGCGGCGGGGGGGCAGTCCTCGTAACGGACAAAGTGGAACGTGAAACTGCCCCGGCTTTGCGTCATGGAGCGCAAGTCGATAGCGTAGGAACCCATTTCGGCCATAGGCACCTCGGCGGAGATGACCTGACTGCCGTCTCCGGTCGGGTCCATGCCCATGACGCGGCCGCGACGCTTGTTCAGGTCGCCGATAACGTCGCCCATATAGTTGTCGGGTACCGTCACTTTGAGTTCGCCCACGGGTTCGAGCAGTACGGGGTTCGCCTCCGGCATGCCAGCCTTGTAGGCCAGTTGCGCGGCGGTCTTGAACGCGATTTCGGACGAGTCGACGGGGTGATAGGAGCCGTCGTACAGCACCGCTTTCAGGTTCACGACGGGGTATCCGGCTAAGGGGCCGTGCAGGCAGGCCTCCCGCAGACCCTTTTCCACGGCCGGGAAAAAGTTCTTCGGCACGGAGCCGCCGAACACTTCCTCGGCAAATACCATTTCCTCTTCTTCGGGGTTGGGTTCAAAGCGAATCCACACATCGCCGAATTGACCGCTTCCGCCCGTCTGCTTCTTGTGGCGTCCCTGCTTCTGAACGGTCTTGCGGATTTTCTCGCGGTAGGGTACGCGCGTCGGCTTGAGTTCCGCTTCGACGTTGAAACGGCTTTTCAGCTTGCTGACAAGTACATCAATCTGCATGTCGCCGGAGCCGGACAATACCATCTGGTGTGTCTCGACATTGCTGCCCACGGTAAAGGTCGGGTCTTCCTCGTTGAGGCGGGAGAGGCCTTGCGAAATTTTATCCTCCTGCCCTCTGGTCTTCGGCACAATTGCCACGGAATAGCACGGTTCCGCGAACGGAATCGGGGCTATCGTGACGGGAGCTTTCGCGTCGGAGAGGGTGTCCCCGGTCTTGACCTTGTCCATCTTGCCGATAGCGCCGATGTCGCCGCAGACAAGTTCCTTGATTTCGCTGGACTTCTTGCCGCGCATGGAGTACAGGCGGCCTAACTTCTCCGTGGAACCCGTGCGGGAGTTGTAGAGCGGCATATCGGGCGTAATCGTGCCGGACAGCACTTTCACGAACGAATACTTGCCGTACTGGTCGGAGAGCGTCTTAAAGACGAACGCCACGGGCGCGCCGTCGGGCTTGACCTCGAACGCGTCGCCGGATTCGGTTTTCGGCGCGGTGCCTTCCGTCGGGTTGGGTGCCAAGTGCGCGATAGTGTCCAGCAGTGTCATAGTGCCGGTGCCGTTGACGGCGGAGCCGAACAGAGCCGGATACAGCGCGTGTTCGCATACGGCCTGCCGTAAGCCCTGCTTCATCTCGTCGGGGGACAGGTCGCCGGTGTCGAAAAACTTCTCCATGAGTTCTTCACTGGTTCCGGCGGCGGCCTCTTTCAGCTCGTCCTCGGACGCCGCCACCAAATCCGCAACAGACGCCGGGACGTTCTTCCCGTCGGGCGCGGCGTACGGAATAATACTGTTCCCGAAACGCTCGCGGAGCGCTTCCAGCGTCGCGGCGGGGTCGCTGTTGTCCTCGTCAATGCGGGAGACATAGACGAAACGCGGAATCTGCCGCTCTTCACAGTATTTCCACGCCTTCTCCACGCCCACGGACACGCCGTCTTTCGCCGCACACACAATAATGGCGGCGTCGGCGGCGCTGAGCGCTTCCATGACCTCTCCCGCGAAGTCAAACGCGCCGGGGGTGTCCAGTACGTTAATCCGGCAACCCTGATAGTCAATCGGGGCGACGGCCGTGGACAGCGAAATCTGCCGCTTGACCTCCTCCGGGTCGGAGTCGCAGACGGTGTTACCGTCGGCGGCGCGTCCCATACGGTCAATTGCCTTTGTCATGTAGAGCATGCTTTCGGCGAGGGCGGTTTTGCCGCTCCCGCTATGCCCCAGCAGGCAGACATTCCGGATGTCCTTGACAGAATAGCTCATGATTTCTACTCTCCTTGTGCTTGTGTTGAATCTGCGGGAAACTCCATGGAGACCATTATACCGCATTCGCGGCCGGATTACAACCAGAATTTCAGGGGAAAATCACGCCTCCCCCACAATCGGCAGGTACCGCACCTCGACGCCGCGTTTCAGGGCGTACTCAATCGTATAGCGCGTGCCGCCGGGTGTGCCGTCGTAGGCCGCCAGCAACAGCGACGCGTGGTCAATCAAGTATCGGTCGCGTTGCAGCATGCAGTGAGGCGTGTACGACGGCGACACGGCCACGGCGTCGTCACAGCCCCGCAACAGTTCCGCGTACTGGATACGCTTGTCTGTCCGCCAGCGGTCGGCGTGTCCGGCGTACGGCAACGCCGCTTCGAGCGTCACGCCGTCGCGGACACGCTTCAAGCTCTGGACTTCTTCGCAGAAGTAAAGGTCACAGCCTTGCGCCATGCCGCACAGAAAGTGCCGGAAGCCCTCGTCGTACGCCGCTTGCAGGGCGTCGGCGATTCTCCGCCGCAACGCAAGACAGCGCAAGTCGCGCTCGTCGTCGCCCCACGGCAGTTTTCCGGGGCGGTGTCCCGTGAAAGCACACGTTTCCTGTCTCGCCGCCACGCTGTCACTCCTTCCCGGGGTCGCGCCGTACAACGGCGGTATGTCCGCCGAACGCGCCCATACCGATTTCGGCACGCGCCGGGACGCTGGCGCGTTGCAGGTTCGTACAGTTCATAAAAGCCCAGTCCCCGACGCGCCCCACGCCGTCGGGTATCCGGACATGCGGCAGGCGCTCGCAGAACTGAAACGCGAAGTCCCCGATTTCCGCCACGCTTCCCGGAAGCCGTACCTCTGACAGATTCCTGCAGAACTGAAACGCGAAATCTCCAATTCGCGTCACGCCGTCGGGAATCGTGACGCTTTCCAGATTTTCGCAGAACGCGAACGCCGAATTTCCGATTTGCCGTACGCCGCCGGGGATACGGATTTCCGACAGGCTCTTGCAGAAGGCAAACGTAAAATCTCCGATTTCGGTTACGCCGCCGGGGATGTCGATACTTGACAGCGCGTGGCAGTCGCGGAACGCCCAGCCGCCAATTCCGGTTACGCTGTCCGGAATCCGCACCTGTTCCAGCGCCGCACAGCCCTGAAACGCCGCCCCGCCAACGAACGTCAGACCGTCCGGGAGTTCGACACGTTCCAGCGCCGCGCAGTCCTGAAACGCACAGCCCCCGATTTGCGTCACGCTCGCCGGAATCCGTACGCTTTTCAGATGTTTGTGACCGTAGAACGCCAACAGCCCCACGCCCGTCACGCCGTCCTTGATGACAAGGGAGGTGACGTTATCGGGGTTCCACGGTGTGCCAATCATGCTGTCAACAGCCCCGGCACCCGAAAGCGTCAGCGTTCCGGCGCTGTCGAGTGTCCACGACAAGCCCTCCGCCGTCCCCGACGCCGTGACGGGCTTTTGTCTGCGCATACGCTGGAAAAGTTTCAGTTGCGGCACGTCGTCACGGCTCATGGGACACACTCCTTTCCGGTCAATGTCAGCGGCGTATGATTTGCGTGTGACGGTCAAACGCATCGACAATTTTCGTCCTTCTGGATACACTTACTTGTGTTAGACCTTCGCAATTATGGAAAGCCCAGTATTCGATAGTTTTTACGCTGTTGGGAATTGTTACGCTTGTTAGAGTGGAGAAACTGAGAAAAGCGGCACTTCCGATAACAGTCACGCCGTGCTCAATAATTATAATCCTAATGCGTTCTCTGTACCTATTCCACGGAGTAACACTCAGGTAATAATGTCCCATTTCCCCTTGTCCAGAAATCGTGAGAACATCATTGTACAGCGTCCATTTACAGTCTCCTGTTTGGCCTGAATCAATGATTGTGAGTTTTGGGGGCGGCGGCGGTGTTGGTATCGGTTGTGGCGGCGGCGTGGGCTTTGGCGGTTTCGCTTCCATGCCATAGACTGCTTGCAACGCCGTTATAAAATAGTCCGCTTTCTTATGCGAAAGCATTAAATAAGTAGAGAGCCAGTCGCGGCTTTTGGCGGCAATCCGCGTGCATTCCGTATTGTCCCGGCTTTCGGACGCCTTGCGAAATTCCCGCAGAAGCCCCGCGTCCGACATTTGCCGCAAAACGTTTGCTTCCCCTTTCAAGTCCGGCGCGAAGTCCATCAAAATGGAGAATATGCGTGACGCTTGTTCAAATGCGCCGATATCAAATTTTTGGCGTACGTACAAAAGCACACTCCGCAGGTCTTTCGGGTCATATTTTGTCTGGAACGAATCCGGCAGGCCTTTTTGACTTAACGCGGCGTTGGTGTAGGCGGGGTCGTACGTGACTTCCCGCCCGAACCAGTCCGGCGCGGCGAACGCTTGCGCGGCGGCCTCCGTCGGAAACTCCACCTCCGCGAGCATGAGCGGCGCGAGCGCTTCCCGGAAAATGTCCAGTTCGACGGTGTACGCCCCCAGCGGGACGCGGTAGCGGTCTTTGACAATCGACGCCCCGTCGGCTTTCGCCAGCAGACGGGCGTACGATTCCGGGGTCAGGTCGAGTTCAAATTCTTCTCTTGCCAGCAGTCCGCGCCTCTTACAGGTTAAAATGTACCGTTCCCCGGCGTGGCGTACCCGTATGACGGGTTCCGTGGAAATATACGCCTGTTCCATGCGGGTACAGGGGTAGCGTTCCAGCGCGTCGGGGAGACGCGACACTAAAAATTTGCGTTCAATCTCCATGTAAGGCCTCACAATCCGCGTACAATGGGGCGGTCGGTCTCGGATTCGCGCCGAATTGTGCGCCACGCCGCCACGAACATCAGCAGGACGAACACCACGAACAGTCCGGTAGCGAAGGCCGTGCCGGACATGGCGCAGGCGTCGTAAAAGCCGTGCAGAATGACGGCTATCAGGTACCCCGCCCAGAGGCTGAACAGGGCGCTGACATGGTGTCCGCGATTTTCGCGGAGCCGCGCCCGCCCGTAGTACATGCCCATAAAGACCGAAAAGGACAGGTGTCCGGGAATGGCCAGTAATGCCCGGGGGAGTGCCACGGACAGCCCGTAGCCGAAAATATAGTAGACGTTCTCGAACGCCGCGAACCCCAGCGACACAAAAGCCGAATACACAACGCCGTCGAAGCGGTAATTAAACGCGGGATGGTTCCAAGTGCGGCGCTTCAGGAAGAAGAACTTGACGCCTTCCTCCACGACGGCGACGACCAAGAACGCAAGCAGGATAGTGTAAAGGGGGTCGCCTTGATAGAGAAACCGTTTCAGTATCCACTCTCCGAGGCCTTCCAAGAAGCTGGCAATCAGCGCCGCCACGACGCCGGAGAGTACCAGCAGGAACAGCAGGCCGGGGGGGTCGGGTTCCACCACGTCGTGACAGTAGATGTAGTGGAGCAGGAACGCGGCGGGGAGAATGGCGGCCAAGATGTAAATCAGCGCCACCGGGAGAATCGGCGATAGCGGGGGCAGTGTGAAAAACAAAAGTGTCTCCTTTCGGCGCTCAGACTTTGTCCGAGCGGGATTCCAGCGTGACGCGGAAATGTGGATTTTCGGCGGCGGCGTCGCGCAGGACGGAAATCAGCGTCCGGGCGTAGCCGCCCAAGGCCTCCTCCAGCCGTCCGGGGTGCAGTAACCGGAGTTCCGTGTCCATTTTGGATTCCGTGAGGCAGTCGTAGAGCGCGTCGAGGTTGCGCCCGTACCATGTGGGCAGGTTCAGGGCGCGGATTAAGGCGTCGTGCAGTTCGTCGCGGGTGTGGATGTTGCCGCCCTCCATGACAGTAATCATCATCATTGTAAGTCCTCCTGTTTCCGGCGCTCACGGCGTCCCGTAAAGGAGCGTGAACGTGTTGTAATGGTCTCCGGTGTAGTAAATCAGGCCGTCGTCGGAAAATACAAGGCGTTCCGCGCCACGGCTTTTCGCGCCTAACGTGTTGATGTCGCACTCGTGATAAGAGCGGTCGGCGGGGAGAAGCCCTTCATAGTTGCCGAACCTGTCGCCGCCGATACACTTTCCGGGCGCGTAGTCCTCCACGGAACCGCCGCCCCAGCCAAGCGATTTGGCCTCTTTTTTGGTGATGAAGTTGTCCGGGAGATGTCCGTAGAGGTGCAGGTAGAGCGCCACGTCGTTTTTCGTGGTATAGGTGCCGTCCTCCGTGATTTCGGACGCGTCCGGGGCGTCGTCAACGCCCGATGTCTCCGAAACGTCGTCGACTGTCCATGTCTCCGGCGGCGGAGTGAGCGGCTCGTCGGAAACCGGGGGTTGCTGTTCGGTGTAGGTGTCGTCGCCGGGGAACGCTTCCGGCTCCCAAGGGTCGTCGGATTCCACGATGTCGGTTTCTTCGGACGCGGCGGCGCGTACCATGTCCAGCAGGTTTGGGGATTCGGTCTGTTGCGCGTCGGGCGTACTCCCGCAGGCCGTCAGCGCGTACAGTGACACCAAAAGCAGTAACCATATGCAAAGCCGTTTTTTCATAGGCACACCTCCAATAACGCATGTCGCGCCTATCATAGCACACTTTCCCGGAAAAGAAAAGTCCTATTTTCCCCAGCCACAAAAAAGCGTCCCGCCCGCTGACGGGACAGGACGCCGCCCGATTACTCGAACAACGCATAGAAGGCACCGTTGCCGGAGGCGTACTTGTAATACAGTCCGCCGCAACGGTAGACGGCGCAACTGTCCGCCGCCATCATGAGTTGTAATGTCTCGCCGTTTTCGCCCGTGAGGGTCAGCGGGTCGTCGAAGGGACATTTTGTTATGGGCGTGGGTTCTGCGTCCCGCAACAGTGCCGACAGTTCCGACAACTTCTCCGGGTCTGATAGCGTGTACGTCCCCGGCTGTGTCGGCTCTCCGTGGTTCTCGACATGCGTCAGCGTCGCGTGGGACAGTTTCCCCAGTTCGGACACGCTCGACGCGTTCCCGCGCAGACGCTGTGAGACCAGTTGCATGAGCGCTTGGCGTAGGCCTTGCGCGGTGCCGATATTCGCGTCAATGTACGCGCTGGTATAGGCGTCGTAATAGAGCAGTTCGCGCAGTGCCAGCGGGTGGGCGTTGAGGTAGTCGCCGGGATTCGACGACGGCGACGGCTCCGACATGATTTCGTCAAACAGCGCGTCTATAATCGGCGTCGTGTCGATGTGCCAATGCTCGACGGCTTGTCGGTAAAGTTCCTGATTTTCCCAGAGAATGTAAGTTTGTGTGTCAAGCTCCCTGTCAGACAGGCTCGACGGGAACTTGTCGCGAACGTCCGGCCAGTAGTCCGCGCCGTCGCGGGGTTCCCAGTAGTCGGAAAGCACGGGCGTTCCGTCCTCCATGCGGAATGTCAGCACGACGTGTCCGCTCCGCCCGCTGACGCTCTCAAAGCGTCCGTCGTGATAATCGAAGCTCTCCCATAGCGATATCAAGCCCAGTCTCACAGTCGACACGGCCGGCGTCCATTCCCCGCCCATGTCTGCGGCGTCCGGGAAAACGCTAAGTAACACATGACTTTCGGCGTCGAACGCGCCGGAGACGTGCCGGGGGCGGTTGTGTTCGATAATCGCGGCGCGTACGGCGGCTTCCAGCTCATCGGACAGCGCCTCGCCCTTGCGCGGCGCGGCGGCTATCGCGTCTGGGTTCGACGGAACAAGCAACAGTCCCCCGGCGTCGGTCATGCGGAGTGTGCCAGTGACCAGCGGCGCGGGGTACGGGAGAATTGACCAGTTACTTTTCCACTGCCGCGCCACAAGGGCGTTGTCCTCCAAGGACAGGGTATAGTTGTAGTGCGTTCTGTCCTGCAACTCGCTGAGCCGCCCGGCCTTGTAGTCGTAGACAAGGATTCTTTCGTCAATGATTCCGGAACCGAAGCTGACCATAGAACAGAGTTCGGAGTAACCGTCGCCGTTCAAGTCGGAAAAGTACACGCTCCAGACGGGCATTCCCGAAAAGAGAACCGTTTCCACGCCGTCGGCGTCCGTGGCGCTGACCTGTTCCGGCGTCCAGCGGAACGTCACGCCCGGAAATTCAACGGATGTTCGTGTCTCCTCCAAGTTCGGCCAATTCGCGTCGGCGTCGTTGCAGACCCACAGTAACGGCTCTTTTCCGTCGCTGACAGCGGTATCCGGTTCCGTGGTTTGTGTGTCGGCACCAAGTTCGACTGTTTCCGCGTCCGCGTCCGCGTCGACGGGGCGCGTCAGGAAGCACGCCGCCGCCGCGACGCATACGCACACCGCCGCGCAAGTCGCCCAAAACGCAGGCTTCCGGTAGCGCAACACGGCCTTGACGCGCTCTTTCACGGACAGTTCCCCGAACGCCAGCGGACACGCAACTTGTAATTTTTTCCAGTGCAGGCCGCATTGTAAAAGTGTTTCGGAGTAGGCCGCACGGCGCGGGGCGTCCATGTCGCGGATTGCGGCTTCGTCGCAGGCGAGTTCCATGTCACGGCAGAACAGCGCGTACGACAGCCATACCAGCGGGTGGAACCAGTACAGGCAGGTCAACAGCCACGCGCAGAGCTTCCAGACATGGTCTCCGCGCCGGATGTGGGCGCGTTCGTGGGCGAGTACGCACGAGAGTTCGGCACCGGACAGCCCCGACGGGACGTAGACGCACGGCCGCACGATTCCGAGTACGAACGGAGAGGCGATATCGTCACAAATTCGCACACCGTCCCGCAGTGTCAGCGAGGCCGCGACCACGCGCCGGAGTTTGCGGTAGCTGTACAGGCTCCAAGCCAACAGCGCGCAAAGTCCGGCACACCAGACCGCCGACAGAATTTGTGTCGGCGTCGGCGCGGACGCGGAAACGGGCGTCAGTGGTTCATGCGCGGGGACGGGATACGGCACAGTTTCCGGGAGAAACGCCGTGGCGGGTTCGGCGTCCGGCGGCGCGACATTTCGCGGCGCGGCGGCGGAAATCGTGGGCGTGTCGGGCATGAGGCTCAGCGGGCTTTCCGGCGCGTACGGACACAGTAACCGCACCGCCACAAGCGCCCACAGCACCAGTCGAAACGTTTTCGGCGCGCCGCGCAACAGGACGCGCAACAGCACCACCACGCCAATCAGTACCGCCGCCCCCGTGGAACGTTCCAGCAGGTACAAAAATACACGTTCCATCACAAAGCCCCCTTCCGGGCTTCGTCAATCATGCGGCGGATTTCGGCGGCCTCGGCGTCCGACAGCGGCTTCCGCGACAGGAACGCCGCCACAAACGCGGGCAACGACCCATTGTAGGTGTCGGTCACGAACTGTTCGCTCTGCGCGGCGTGGAACTCCTCGCGGGACAGTACCGCCGTCACCGTGCAGTGGTCATTACGGAACAGTCCCTTGTTGCACAGTTTGCGCAATACCGTGTACGTCGTGGGCTTTTTCCATTGTAGTTCCCGCTCACAGATGCGCACCAGTTCCCCGGACGCTATCGGCGCGTTGTCCCACACGATGTCCGCGAAACGCGATTCCACCGCGCCTAATGTGAATTTGTTCATACAAAGTCCCCCTTGCAAGTTTGATTGATTCCCGATAAATCAACGTCAGTCTATCACAAATAAATCAACCTGTCAAGGGGAAATCGGGAAAATTCCCTCCGTCAAAATGTCCCGATTGCGTCACACCGTCAGAAACTTTTCCCGCGCCTGTTCGGGCGACGCCCCGAAAGCCCGGATAAAGTCCAGCATTTCCGGCGCTTCCTGATTCACCAGTGACATGTACTGCTCCCGGATGTCGTCCAGAAACGCGGCGGTTTCGGGGTGTCCGTCACGGTACACGGCTTCCCGCTTCTTCCGCAACAGCAGGAACTCCCACAACAGCGACTGATTCCCGCTCCGCAACAACTGCCGTTCGAGTAACATTCTGTGTTCCGCCATGCCCAGCGACAGCGCCAGAAACGCCGCTTTCCGCTCCCGCCGCTCTTCCGGCGTCGCCGACAGGTACATGTTTAAGAGGCCGTCCCACTCCTTTTCGTCCTCGCTGTTCCAGTATTCGCCGACAAGCTCAAGTTCCGCCGGGTTAAGTTTGTCGAACTCGATTTCTTGCCCGTTCAGGACGTTTTCGGCGACCTGCTTTGTCAGTTGATTCAAACGCGGCTCGGCCTCCCGGCCGTACGCCCACAGAAACGCCTCCACGGCGGCATTGCCGCGCCGTTTCGACACCCGTCCGGCGCTCCATTCCAGCGGATAGGGCGGCGTAAGGCCTCCGGCGTTCAGGGCTTGCGTCAGCCTCTGCCGCACTACTCCCTCGTCAATCAGCGCCTCCGCGCCGTACGCGGTCAGCTCCTCATTGACGGCGGCGGCGTGTCCGGCGAGAAAGAACGCGATACCCTTTTTGTGTAGATTCCGGTAGAAGTGCAACAGTCTTTCCGCCGCGAACGAGTCCACGGACAGAACCCCCGTCACGACGACTACCGTTGTGTCGGGGCGGATTGCCGACAACAGCTCATTTTCAAAGCCGTCAATCGTGGCGAAGAACAGCGGGCCGTTGAACTGGTACAGCACGGTATTCTGTATGGGGCGGGCGTGGGGCGTCTTTTTCAGGTCAAAGAAGCCCTCGTGTCCCTCCATGCACCCCAGAAAATAACTCGGCTGCGCGGACGCCTCCATGGTGAACGACGCGAACGACAGCACCACGCCCACAAGGACGCCCTCCGCGAGACCTAACATTTCGGCCGCGAACGCCGCCGCGAAAATCATAAAGTTGGCGCGGTCGATTTTCCAGAAACGCGCCGCAAGGTCGAACTCAAGGATTGTCCCCAGAGAGCCGATGACAATGCCCGTCAGCACCGGAACGGGCAGATAGGAGAGAATCGGCGTGCCGCAGAGCAGAAAGAGCGCCATAGTGGCACAGGCCGAAACGCTCATCCACTGGCTCCCGACGCCTAATTTGTTGGCGCGGTTGCTCCGCGACAGGCTCCCGATAACCGGACTGCTTCCGAACAGCGCCGCCGCCAGATTCCCCGCGCCGTACGCTAACATTTCGCGTTGTTTGTCGACGCGTTCCCCGTGACGCCGGGCGAACTCGCCCGTAGACACGAGCGTTTCCGCCGCGATAACCAGCGCCACGGCAAGGGAATCAATTATCAGCGCTTCCGTGTGGCGCGACAGGCACGACCATTCCGGCACAATCAGCGGGGGCAGTCCGGCGGGGATACCCCCGACAAGCGCCACGCCGTAGCGGTCAAAGCGGAAAACCGCGTTTGCCGCGATTCCCAGTATCATCATGACCACGGACATACTGACTTTCGCCTGACGCCGCCCCGCTAAAATGGCAAGTATCGTCACGGCACCCAGCGCGAACGACAGCGCGTGAAAACGCGCCGTCTCCCGGAACAAATGCGCCAGCAGAACCGGGGCGCGTCCGCGTGTCACCGTGCCGCCGAAGAGCCGCGGGAACTGCGTCAGAATGACCACCGTTGCAATACCGGTCACGCACCCGCCCAGCACCGCTTCCGACACGAACTTTGAGAAGCGTCCGCCGCCCAACAGCCAGAACAGCGTCAGCCACAGCCCCACAAGGCACGTAATCACCGCCATGACGGCGGGGGCGCGGGAACCTCCGGGCGCTGCGCCTAATTCGGGCAGAAGCGTCGCCACGAGCGCGGCGGGCGCGGCGTCGACCCCGAACACGATACGCGGCGAACTCGTCAGCAGACTGTACGCCAGCAACGGCAACAGCGAACCGTAGAGGCCGTACTGCGGGGGCAGTCCGGCGACCTGCGCGTAGCCCATGGAAAGCGGTATCGAGAGCAGCGCAATCACGACGCCGATACCGAGGTCACGCAAGAGGGCGCGGCGGTCTCGCGTGTGAAACTGTTCCATGTAAAAGCCTCCTCTCAAATTTGCGCTTACGGAAAGCCCTCCCCCGACACCGGGAGAGGGACATTTTCTCCTATCTGTTCAGATATCCAGTTTCCGCGTACCGCCGAGGAAATACGGCAGTTCCTTTCCCTCTTTTTCCCAGTGCGTGTACTCCGAAATCGCCGCAAAGAGTACGTCGCCGGACGAATTGAGCATGGTTTCCACGCTGTCCTGAATGACGCCGATAATGAAGCCCACGCCCACGACCTGCATTGCAACGTCGTTGGAAATCTCGAACAGAGAACAGGCCATAGGAATTAGCAGTAACGAGCCGCCCGCGACGCCCGACGCCCCGCACGCCGCCATAGTCGCCAGCAGGCTGAGTATCAGCGCTGACGGAAAGTCGACGGCGATTCCGACCGTGTTTGCCGCCGCCAGCGTCATGACGGAGATGGTCACGGCGGCACCGTCCATGTTGATAGTCGCGCCGAGCGGGATGGACACGGAATACGTCTCGCGGTCAAGCCCGAGGCGTTCGCACAGCGCCATATTCACGGGGATGTTGGCGGCGGAACTGCGCGTGAAAAACGCCGTGATTCCGCTTTCGCGCAGGCACCGGAACACGAGCGGGTAGGGGTTCCGGCGCAGACAGATAAACGCAATCAGCGGGTCGACGACCAGCGCCACGAACGCCATACAGCCCACGAGCAACACCAACAGTTTGCCGTACGTGGTGAAAATGCCGAGGCCGTTTGTGGAGACCGTGTTAAAGACAAGCCCCATAATGCCGAACGGCGCAAGGTTGATAATCCAGCGCACAACTTGCGACACGGCGTCGGAGAGGTTCGACAAGACCGCCTTTGTGGCTTCCGTCGCCACGGTTTTGAGTGCCAGTCCGACGACGACCGCCCAGAGCAGAATTCCAATATAGTTCGCGTTGACAAGCGACGCCACCGGGTTGGCGACGATGTTCATGAGCAGATTGTGTACGACTTCGCCGATACCGGACGGCGCGGAGGTCACGTCGGGGATTTCGGCTAACGCGAGTGTCTGCGGGAAGAGGTAGCTCCCGACGACGCCAGTCAGCGCGGCTAAGAACGTACTCACGACGTACAGCGCCAGCACGAGGCCAAAACGGCGGTTCATGCCTTGCGAACTCTGGACTAAGGCGCTCATAATCAGCACAAAGACCAGAATGGGGGCAATGGCCTTCAACGCGCCCACGAACAAGTCCCCGAAAATCGACAGCCACGACGCCTCCGGCACCGCTAAGCCCAGTACAGCGCCGATAACCAGTCCCGCCGCGATACGAAATATCAGGCTGAACTCGTTGTAAAGTTTCACCAGTTGTCTGATTGTTTTCATTTTGGGGGTCTCCTCTCTTTCTGAATGGGGCTTGCACGGCACTTTCCGCGCAAGCCCGTTGTGTCACTGTGCGGAAAAGGATTTTATTTCGCGGGTTCAGGCGTTTTTTCGCCCCAGCCGGGGGAAAAGATAGTCTTGTCCACGGCGAAAATAATCACCATAGCCACGCCGCCCGTGACAACCGTCGTGACAATGCTTTGCACGGTGTTCCGGAGCGCGGCGTTAGAAATCAGGGCAATGGCCACGGGGTTCCACACGCACGTGAACAGGTTCATGACCAGAAACACAACGACAGTCGCCGCCAGATGTGCCAGAATCTGCGGCGGGAGCGGCCCGTGACTGCGGAAGGTCACATTCCGCTGCAGGGGGAAATTGATACACTCCCCGAAGAAAATAGCGGTCAAGTTGGCAAGCGTAAAGGCCAGTCCGCCGGCGGCGAGGTCGTTGCCCACGATGGCAAGGCTGAAATCCACCCCGAACAGGGACACGGGAATCCCCGGCCAGAGCCATTCCGTGTCGCCCACCATCCCCCGGTACATGCCCGGCAGGAAAATCAGCAACAGCGCCTTGATACCCGTGACGACGTAACTGAAAATCAGAAACAGTCCGCCCTCCCGAATCCACTTGGCGGCGGCGGGGTGCTTTTCAACAAAGTTATTCCAGAATTTCAATGTTAAGAGCCTCCTTATTATCAGGCGTCCCCACCCGGCGAACGCCGCCGGATGGGAATATGTGTGGTTACTCCATGGACTTGGCCTTCTTGGACACTTTCCGCTGTTTGAAGTAGCCGGAAATAATCTTGCCCAGCCCCTGAAAGAACGCGATTGCGTGTCCGTTGACAATCGTCAGAATGCCCTCGCACATCTCCTGCGACACCATGCCGCCCGTCATTTTCCCGATTCCACGGAAAGGCATGTTGTAGACAAAGATAATGTTCAAGTCGGGCTTGCCCTTCTTCATGCTCCGGTTGAGAAGCGCGGTCATAATCTTGTAGGCGATACGCGCCTTGATACTCCGGGCGTAGTACAACTGGCAGATGGCGTCGTTCATGCCGATGGTGCCGCTCCAGTGTCCGTCGGGAATCGGGCGGCCTAACAGGGTCTCAAACTCGCGGTCGGGAACGTCCTCGATTTCGCCGGAGAAGTACGCCGGAATCTGACTGCGTTCGCACGGTTCGGGGGCGTGGGTGCCGTCTACTGCGATTTCGCCCCTTAGTTTGATATCCGCCACGGACGAGCCAATCAGCACGCCGTATTCCCCGCCGTCAATCTCAAACTGGTTTGTCTTGACGTTGAAGTAGCGGAAAGCCTTGTCGTCAAAAGGAATCGTCACGGACTTGCTCTCCCCGGCTTTGAGAAAGACTTTCTGGAAACCCTTCAATTCCTTGGTGGGGCGGTACACGGACGGCGTTTTGGCGCTGATATAAAGCTGTGCGACTTCCGCGCCGTCGCGGTCTCCGGTATTTTTGAGGGTGAATGTCGCGCCGTCTGCGGTCACGGACAAGTCCGAATACTCGAACGTGGTATAGCTCAGTCCGAAGCCGAACGGGAACAGAACGGGCTTTTTGACGGTCTCGAAGTAGCGGTAGCCGACGTAAAGCCCCTCGCGGTATTCGACGGTTCTTTCCTGCGCGGGGAAGTAGGGCGCGGAGGGAACGTCGTGGTATTTCAGGGCGTAGGTCTCGGAGAGCTTGCCGGACGGGTTGACCTCGCCCATGACGGCGCGCAGAATCGCCGCCGCCCCGGCCTGCCCGTGCAGACAGCCGTGAATCATGGCCTTACAGCGCGACAGCCACGGCATTTCGACCGCCGAACCCGCCGCCATTATCGCGACAATGTTCCCGTTGACGTTGGCAAGCGCATTGATTAAGTCTGTCTGGCTGCGCGGGAGCTTCATGTTCGGGCGGTCAAGGCCTTCCGACTCGCTGATTTCGTCCAGCCCGATGTACAGCAGCACGACATCGGCCTTTTTGGCCAGTTCGACCGCCTCATTTAACATGTCGCGGTCTCCGGGACCCGTGCGGGGGTAGCCCTGCGCGTAGCCGACGACATCCAGCCCGGTTCCGGCGATAATGTCCATGGCGTTGTCAAGCCGGGTACAGTTCACGACCGACGACCCCGCGCCCTGATAGCGGGCGTTCTTGGCGAACTCCCCGATAACCGCCGTTTTCGTTCCGGGTTTCAGGGGCAGAATGTTCTCATCATTCTTTAAAAGTACCAGCGATTCCTCGGCGGCCTTCCGCGCCATAAGGTGGTGTGCCTCCTTGTCGAACGGCTTGCCCTTCAACTTGTCGACGGCCTCGCGGGTGGACAGTATCACGTCGAGCAGTTCGTCAAGACGCTGGTCAATGACTTCCTCGGAGATTTTCCCGGCCTTGACGGCGGCTATGAGTTCCTCGTCGCTGTCACCGC
Source organism: Oscillibacter sp. (assembly GCA_017526785.1). GTDB lineage: Bacteria > Bacillota > Clostridia > Oscillospirales > Oscillospiraceae > Oscillibacter. Next base: position 50,016 of record JAFXQV010000036.1, read on the forward strand.
CTGTGGTGGGCATTTCCAGATGTGCGCCCGCCCGGACGCCCTCGACATGGTTGTTAGACCCGCCCCAGTCGGAGACCACGAAGCCGTCAAAGCCCCAACTGTCGCGGAGGATTTCCTGCAGCAAATGCGGGTTCTCGTTGGCGTACGTCCCGTTAATCATGTTGTAGGCCGCCATGATAGATTTTGGGCGCGCCTCCCGGACGGCGATTTCAAACGCGGTCAGGTAGATTTCGCGCAGTGTGCGCTCGTCCACAATGGAATCCGACGCCATGCGGCGGAGTTCCGTATTATTGGCGGCAAAGTGTTTCGGGCAGGCGGAAACGCCGTTGGCCTGAATGCCGCGGATATACCCGGCGGCCATTTTGCCCGCAAGGTACGGGTCCTCGGAAAAATACTCGAAGTTCCGCCCGCAGAGCGGGTTACGCTTGATATTCATGCCGGGGCCTAACAGCACGCAGACATCCTGCGACGCGGCCTCCTCGCCCAGACAGCGCCCGATTTCCTCGCCTAAAGACGGGTCCCATGAATTGGCAATCGTGGCGGCTGTCGGGAAACACGTTGCCGGGAGAGAGCCGTTAAGCCCTAACTGGTCTCCGGCTCCCTCCTGTTTGCGCACACCGTGGGGGCCGTCGGCCATGGTCATGCCGCCGATATTCAGGCGCTTCAGACTTCTGCTCTCCCAGAAGTCTTTCCCGGAGAAAAAGTAACACTTCTCCTCAAGGCTCATCTGCGAAATCAAATCCTGATGTTTCAAGTTCTCCGCTCCTTTCAAATCCGCTGATTTACCGCGCAACGGAGACGACTGTCAAGCCGCCTCCGTTGCTCCGCTCGGGACGTTCTCTGGGAACGCCCACGCCGATTACTTGCCGGAAGTCTCCGGCTGTTCGACTTTCTTCTTATAGCTCCGGTAGAGCAGGAACCACGCGACGGCCGCGCACGCCACGAGTGCCGCGTCAATCACGTACATGGTGACTTTCCACTGGGGCATACCGGTATTCAGGTTGCCCTCGGCGTACTGGCGGCTGTTGGCGACAACGTAGAGAATGTTTTTCGCGGAGTTGCGCATAGCCTGTTTTGCGCCGTTGGTGTCGCGGAAGCGTACGTCGTTGGTCGCGGTGGCGTAGTTGACAAGCATGAGGTCGGAACCGTTGCGGATGCCTTGGTCAGCGCTCATGTAGCCGTAGACGCCGAAGTAGTCGGTCTCGACAAAGCCCTTGAAGCCCCATTCACCGCGCAGAACGTCCGTCTGTAACTCCTTGCAGCCGCCCGACCAGCGGTTTCCAACGTAGTTGAACGACGACATAACCGCGAGACAATCGGCGTCTTTGACGCACTTCTCGAACGGGCGGAGGTAGATTTCCCGTATGGCCTGTTCGTTGCTCCAAGTGCAGAGCATGTCACAGCGGTTGCCCTCTTGGTCGTTCATGGCAAAGTGTTTCATGTAGGCGTAGACGCCGTTCTTCTGGGCACCGGCCACGGCGGCGGCGGCGATATAGCCGGACAGAATCGGGTCTTCGGAGTAATACTCAAAGTTACGTCCGGCGAACGCGGTGCGGTGGATGTTCATGGCGGGGGCGTACCAGCCGGACACGTCCATTTCGTTGGCCATTTTGCCGATACTGTCGCCGAACTCCTCGGCCAGTTCCTTGTTGAACGTGGCGGCAATCACGACGCCCACGGGGAAGCCCACGGAACCGACGCCCGTAAAGTTGTTGTTGATGGAGGAGGGGCCGTCACAGTCGTTTGTGCGAACCTTGCCGACGGAGGCGACGGCCGCCGTCTGGTAGCCGCCCAGAGAAATGACCGCGTTCATGTCGTCAAGGGTCATCTCGTCCATGAGCAGGTCCCACTTGGGGTCGTCCTTGTCCAGCCCGCGCACATCGGAGAGCGTGAGGCCGTTTTTGGCTCCGGTCGTGACGGGGGCGGCGTCGGGGTCCTCGTCCATGGCGGTGGCCTCCGCCGTCAGATAGTTACTGATGTTATAGAAGGTGTCTTTTTTCTCGGGGGCAAGTTCAAAGTTCGTGGGGGCGGCGGTGGCGGTGTCGTAGTTCGCGAACCCTCCGGCGCGGGACAGGTACGTGACGTTCCCCGCCGCGAAGTCGAACAGATTGGAAGCCGTGGTCTTGTCGCTGGCGCGCTTGTTGCCGTTGTTGTAGACAATCATTTCCGGCACGTTCCAGACCTGCGACGAAATCGGGGTATGGGAATCGCTGTTGATGGAAATGGTATAGTCCCCGGCTTCCAAAACGTAGCTTCTGGAGCGCTGATAGTCGTAGGACATCAAATCGTCCTTGTTAATGACCATATGCACGGTCTCGGTCGCGCCGGGTTCGAGCAGTCCCGTTTTCTCGAACTGCACCAGATTCGCGGACGCCTTCTCAATGCCGCTATCCGTGTAGGGCGGGTTGCAATAGGCCTGCACGACTTCCTTGCCCGCGACATCGCCCGTATTCGTGACGATAACATCAAATTCCACGGTCGTCTCGGTCTCGGTCAGACTGCCCATGGTCTGGCTGAACGTCGTGTAGGAGAGGCCGTACCCAAACGGATACTGCACATAGTCGTCATAGTTAATCCTGCCCACGGCGGCGGCGGTCTCATAGAAGCGGTAGCCGACGTAAATGCCCTCGACGTAGTTGACGAAAGAGGGAATCACGTCCCCGCCGCCGAAACTCGTGGTGGACTTAAACTCATCCATGTTGGTGTAGTTGAAGTCGCCAAAGTTGTTCCACCACGGCGTGGCCTTGAAGTCGCGGACGTAGGTATCGACCAGACGCCCGGACGGGTTCGTGACGCCCGCGACAATCTCGCCCAGCGCCGTGAAGCCGACATGTCCCTGAGACGGAGCCCAAAGCACGCTCTTAATCTGCTCGTAGTTCTCGACGAACGTCAGATTGAAGCTGTTGGAGCAGTTCACGACCACAATCACGTTGTCGAAGTTCGCGCAGACAAGGTCGAGTAACTCGCGTTCCCGGTTGGACAGGTCAAGGTAGGTGTCGCCCTCGTTCCAGTCGTTCCCGGCGTTGAGTTTGTCATCGTAGGTGGCGGCGGTGTAGGTGGTGCCGTCCTGATAGGTGCCGTTGACGATTCCGGTCATGTCGTAGGGGATATCCGCGCCCTCGCCGCCGGAACGGGCGATAAAGAACATGGCCGTATCGGAGAATTTCCGGGCGTTGGCAATCATGTCATCGGTGTACAGGGATACGGCGGGTTCGGGGAGCGTCCAGTCCTGCGCCCACATGCCCACGTCGGGGCGGCCGTCCTTGTACTTGACATAGAAATTGGTCAACTCGGTGTTGGTCTCGATTCCGGCGTCTTTGAGGGACTGCAACGGCGTGACCTTCTCGTAGGCGTCATTGAGGCCGCCGGAACCCGCGCCGCCGTAGCAGGCCGCAGTGGACGCCCAGCCAAAGACGTTGAGCTTGTCGCCGGAGGCCATGGGCAGGAACCCGCCCCGGTTCTCGACGAGTACGATACCCTCCCGGGCAATCTGTACGGCGAGTTCCTGCGCCTCCGCGGCGGTGGCCTCCTCGATAGTTCCCTTGCCGGTCACAAGGTCGAGCATGGTACTCATGGGGCCGGAGCAGATGAGGTTGACGCACAGCGTCACGGCCAGAAGCATGGCCAGTAAGGCCGAACCTCTGACCAGTCCCTTTTTCCTGCCCATGCGCCCGGCGGCAATCGCCACCACCACGCCCACGACCAGAATTGCCACGATAGCAATCAGGTAAGGCTTGATGGAGTTGATTACATTGATAACGTCATCCATGTTGATGCTGAGCATGTAAAAATCTCTCCTTCCTTGCTTCCAAAATCGATTGGGGAATTGCGCAACTGAAATTATAATGCTTTGACAAGAAATGTGCAAGCGGTTCCCGGTATTTTCATGAGAATCAACAAAAATGAGGCTTGTTTCCGTACAAAAGAGACAAGTTCCCGGTTTCCGCTTGACAGATTCGCCGGAAAGCGGTACTCTTTGCGTGAACGAAAGGAGACGTGACATGTGTATTACGGAGCGATTAAAAACTGTGACATTGCCAACGGGGAGGGCGTACGCGTGAGCCTGTTCGTGTCGGGCTGTACGAACCACTGCCGGCACTGTTTCCAGCCGGAGACTTGGGATTTCGAGTACGGGCGGCCGTTCACGGCGGAGACGGAAGCGGAACTTTTGCGGATGTTGTCGCCGTCGTACATCGCGGGCTTGTCCGTACTCGGCGGGGAACCGTTTGAGCCGGACAACCAAAACGCGTTGCTCCCGTTTCTGCGGCGCGTGCGGGAGGCGTACCCCGGGAAAAACGTCTGGTGTTACTCCGGCTTCACGCTCGACGAACTGCGTACGGACGGCAGTTACCCGCGCCGCGAGACAACCGACGACATGTTATCGTTGATAGACGTGCTGGTAGACGGGCGGTTTATGGAGGAGTACAAGGACATTTCCTTACGGTTTCGCGGGAGCCGGAATCAACGCCTGATTGACCTGAACGCCACCCGTCGGACGGGAGAAATTGTGTGTCTGCCCGACCGACGGACAATCCAAGAGTGAGGGAGAGTGTGACATGAATCGTGTTAGAAACGCGGAAGCGCGGGACATTCCGGCGGTGTTGCGCCTGCTCGAACAGGTGAACATGGTTCACCACAACGGGCGGCCGGATATCTTCAAGGGTCCCGCGACAAAGTACACGGCCGGACAGTTGCGCGGCATGTTCCGGAATCCGGAAACCCCCGTCTTTGTCTGCGTCGACGAGGCCGACGCGGTACAGGGCTACATTATGTGTATGCGCAGACAGGCGCTCAATGACAACATTCTGACCGACGTGAAAACGCTGTACATCGACGATTTGTGCGTGGACGAGACGCTTCGCGGCGGCGGCGTCGGGAAAGCGCTCTACGAACACGCGGTGACATTCGCGGCGGAATCGGGGTGCTACAACGTGACTTTAAATGTGTGGTCGCTGAACCCGTCCGCGCTGCGCTTCTACGAAAAGCGCGGCATGGTGCCGCGTAAAATCGAAATGGAGTACGTCCTGCCGCAATAAAAACGGAATCGGTCATTTGACCGATTCCTGTTTTGTCAGCCCACGTATTTCATGCCAAAGTCCTGCTTCTGGATGTCGGCGTTTTCGTGGAGACCCTCCGACCACTCCGTGTAGGCGTCGGATTTGAGCTTGTCGTAGACCTGCGCCTGCCAGCGGACAAGCGCGTTATCGCCGACATAGTACATAATGTGGTAGCCCGTGGAAGTCTCGACAATGTCGGTGTCTCCGGGCTTGCGCGCCGCGTCGAAGCACCACGCGTCGAACTCCGCCAGCATTTGCCCCTCGTACACGCGCTCATACAGGCCGCCCTCGTCCTCACTGCCGGGGTCGTCGGTGTTGTCCTTGACCAGCGCGGCGAAAGATTCCTCCGTGGCCTCGCCGTCTTTCCACTGCTGATAAGTTTCCTCGGCCTTGGCCTTGGCCTCCGCCCAGAGTTTGTCGTGTTCCTCCTGATAGCCCTCGTCGCCGTCGGACAGCTCGCCCTCCTCCGGCTGAATCAGAATGTGGCGTACGTCGACAGTCTTGGTCTCGTCGCGGAAACGCTTCTCGAACTTGACCACGTAGAACGTTTCCGAACTCTCGATAACGGTCACATCCCCGGCCTTGCGGGCGGGGTCAAAGAGCCAGTCGGCGAACTCCTCGCTTGTGTAGGAACAGGTTTCGTAACTGTCCTTGCTTCCGGAGAACGCCGACGCCTTCTCCATGCCGTCGCTCAGCGCCGACAGCGTGCCGCCGTCGCGTACGCCCGCCGCTAAGGCGTCGGCCGCGTTTTTGGCGGCATTGTGCGCCGCCTCGGCCTCGGCGTCGGTCGCCGGAATGTCGTTGCCGTCCTCGTCCTGCTTCGTCTCGGGGTTGCCGTCCACGGACACCGCCTCGTAGGCCACGAAGTCGAACGCCTGCTTGTCGTCATTGTAGGCCGTCTCGATTTCCTCCGGCGTGTAGGTCAAGGAATCCTGATAGGCGGCCGTGTAGGCGTCGTACTTCATCATCCGGAGCAGTTCCGCCTTGTAGACGCCCTCGGAGACCATGTTGCCGAATGTGGCCTGCAGATAGCGCCGGACGCTCGTACCCGCCGAACGGGCGGATTTCGCCAGCGTCTCCAAGGCCTCGTTGTACTGTTCCTGTACACTCTCCGGGAAGATGAACCCCTCCTCCGACGCCTGCTTCAAGCCGTTCTGTACGCTGGCAATCTGTTCGAGAGCCTCCGACAGAAAGTAGTCCTTCCACGTCATGCCCTCGTTTTCCGACAGGTCAATGTCAAGGAAAGAGGCCGCCGTGTCGTTGAGTTCCTGCGTGTCCAGCGGCAGGGAACTCGAAAGCCCCAAGTAGCTCATGGCGTACGACCATTGATTCATGAACATCAGATAGGCGTTCCGGTAGTAGAAATTCACCTGCGCGACGTTGTACTTTTGTCCGTCGACGGTGACGGCCGCCGCCGAGCGCGTGATGATGTTCGAGTTCCAAATAACGGACGCCACGACCACCAGCGCGAACGCCGCCGCAATCAGGCCGTAGACAAAGTTACTGCGGCGTTCCTCTTTGCGCTGCTGCGCCTCGCGGGCGGTTTTCGGCGCGACCTGCCCGGACGCGGTTCTGTCCCTGCGGTTCTGCTTCTCTCGTGATGCGCTCATATCGCTATTGTGTCCTCCTCAGATGTGTATTAGCGTGACTTTTTGCGCGTCTCTGTATTATAGCGAATCCCGCGCCGCCGCGCAAGTCCTTTTTTCAGGTTTTGGGGCGGAAAGGCGTCAAGGAATTGTTGGCAACGTCCGCCGCCGCGTGTCATTTGCGGGTGAAGTAGCCCGGCGCGGACGCGCCGCCGTCAATCCGGGCGTACGCTTTATCAACGTAGCCGCTGTCGTACTTTGTCCCCGCGCCGCCCACAAGAGACCAGCAATCCTTGAACATGAAGGAACCGTAAATCACGGAGGCAATTGTGAACTTTTCAGAAGCGTAAATCGTTTTCAGTCCGCTACAGCCGTCAAACATACTGGACATATACGTGACGTTGGCGGTATCGAAGTGAGATACGTCCAGCGCCGTCAGTCCGCTACAGCCCCAAAACATACTGGACATAGACATGACGTTGGCGGTATCGAAGTGGGACACGTCCAGCGCCGTCAGTCCGTTACAGCCACCAAACATACTGGTCATATACGTGACGTTGGCGGTATCGAAGTGAGATACGTCCAGCGCCGTCAGTCCGCTACAGCCGTCAAACATACCGAACATATACGTGACGTTGGCGGTATCGAAGTGAGATACGTCCAGCGCCGTCAGTCCGCTACAGCCGGAAAACAGAGAAGCCATATCCGTGACGTTAGCGGTATCGAAGTGGGACACGTCCAGCGCCGTCAGTCCGTTACAGCCACCAAACATATCGCGCATATTTGTGACACTGGCGGTGTCCAGATTCCGAATATTGTCTACATGTTGCAGATTTCTACAATCAAAAAACCAATACGCCGTAGCTTTTGGACTGATTTTGTCAGCGAATTTCACCACGCGCACAGATTCCCGCTCATTGTACCACGGCGCGTAAGAACCGTTTTCCGAATAGACCGCGTCCAAATCAACCTTGTATGTCTTTGTGACGCTCTTGCCGGATTCTGGCGTGTCGCCGTGCTGGAAAGTCAGTGTGCCGTCACTGTAGAGTAGCGCGTAAACGTCCGTAGCGGGTTCGGGTTTGGGCGCGTTCTTGTCGGTGAAGTAGCCCGGCGCGGACGCGCCGCGGTCTATACGGGCGTAGGCTTTGTCCGTATGGTCGTTGTTGTATCTCGTCCCGTACCCGCCGACCAGCGCATAACAACCCGTGAACATGTCCTTGCTGTCCATCACTTTAGAGACATCGAACGTATAATAATCAGTGTCAATTTCCCGCAGGGAAGCGCAACCGGAAAACATCTGCCGCATATTGGTGACATTTTCGGCGCTCCACGTTCTCAAATCCAGCGTTTCCAGCGAACTGCAACGGGCGAACATAGAACTCATGTTCGTGACCGCGCCGACATCCAGATTTTCAAAGCCCCGGATTTCCGTCAGGTTTTCGCAACCGTAGAACCACAGCGCCGTGGACAAAGGCCGGACAGGTTCGGCAAATGTCACGGTTTTAATATCGGCGCGGCGTTCGTACCATTTCGCGTATTCGCTGAGCGCGTCAACCGCATACGCCTGAACAAGCGTTTTTTCCGGATTCGGCCTGTTTTCGTTCTGAAATACCATTTCCCCGTCCGCGTAGAGAAGCGCGTACAGCCTGCTTTCCTGTTCCCACTGGGCGTATAGGGAGAGATTCTGACTGACAGTCAGTGTCGCGCCGTCTGTGTAGGCGGTGCCGGAGCCGTCCGCGTTCGTGTTCCATCCCGTAAACTGGTAGCCGTCACGCGCAAACGTGTTGGCTTTCAGCGCGACTATCGAGCCGGACGCGGCGCTTTGCGGCGTCATGGTACCCGTGCCGCCGTTTGCGTAAAAGACAATTGTCCGTTGCGGTTGGATGATAAAGGGCGTCAGATTCAGGAATCCCGCGCCCAAACGGACGGCTTCCCCGGCGGCGTTCGCGCCGGACGTGTCCAGACTGGCGGCGGAATCCCGCAGAGCGCCGGAAATCTGCGCGGGTGTCTGTGCGGTGCCGCGTTCCTCCATGAGAAGCGCGGCGGCGGCGGAGACATGCGGTGCCGCCATGGAAGTGCCGCTGTCTTCTTTGTAACCGCCGCCGGGAATACTGCTGTTGACCGCCACGCCCGGCGCGGCGATGTCCACGGCGTCGCCGTAGTTCGAGAGTTCAAAGCGTTTCCAGTTGCTGTCGACCGCCGCGACGGTGACGCATTCCGCCATATGCGCCGGACAGTGGCTTTTTACGTCCGAGTTCTGGTTTCCGGCGGCGACAACGACCGTGATATTTTTGGAAATGGCGTAGGAAATCGCTTCTTCCACATAAGAGCTATGTCTGGCGAGACCGAGACTAAGGTTGATGACATTCGCGCCGTTTTTGGCGGCGTGGTAAATGCCCAAGCCGATATTGGACGCGTTGCCGCCGCCGTAGGCGTCCAGCACGCGCAAGGGCATAATTTTCACGTTCATGTCCGGGGTACAGCTTGCGATAATCCCCGAAACATGGGTGCCGTGTCCGTGTTCGTCCTGCGGGTTATTGTCGTTGTCGACAAAATCGTAGCCGGAAACAAGGCGGCCTTTTAACAGAGAGTGCGTCATGTCCGCGCCGGAATCGACCACGGCCACGACAATGGTACCGTTCATGCCCCGTTGCCGGAGGTTTTCGGCGTACGCCGTAATTCCGGTGGCTTCCGCCCCCCATGAAGGAGGGGCGGAGGCGTCCAGAAGTTCCGCGCCGTCGGCCTGCATAACGCTGTCCGGCTCCGCGTAGCGCACGGTCGGACACGTCCGCAGGTATTCGGCGCATGTCTCCGCTTCCCCGGCGCTGAGGAACTGCAACACATAGAGGTTGTCGGGGCCTTTAATCGTGGCGGCGACATTGTAGGCGCTCAAATCGGGAAGTTCCGTACAGGACACGAGCAGTCGCGCCAAAATGTACGGGTCGTCGTCGCCGGAAGCGGCTCCGCCGCCGATGTCGCCGTATTCGTCCTGCAGTTTCATCAATTCTTCGGAGAACTGCGCATAAGCCGCCGCGCCGTTGCCGCTCATGCGGAGTACGGCGGGACTGGCCAGCGGGGTTTGGTTCGCGTCCGCCCACACGATTTTGACACAGTCCGTGTTGGCGACATTCTGTAACGTGACCTGCACGGTCTCCGCGGCCGGGTATCCGGACAGGCTCTTCATCTGGCCGGATTCGGCGAACACGACGGCAAAGACATTGCCCCGTATCTGGCCGCCGGAGAGCTTCACGTCGCATGAGAAAACGGTGTCGGCGTGACTGCGGTTCTCAATTTGCACAGTCCCGGCGCTTGTGTCCGCCGCCGCCGCGTGTCCGATAAACAGCAGGGCGAACGGCAACAGGAAAAGCGGCAGGACGAAACATGTTTTTTTCATATATCCGCTCCTTTAACGGTTCGCATTTTCAGGAAAGGTTCGCGGCGGATGCCGCGAACCTTTGGCGCGTTACTTTGCGGTGAAGTATCCCGGTGCCGAGGCGGAATTAATGCGGGCGTACTCCTTGTCCGTATGGTCGCCGGAATAGCCCGGCAGGGCGGCACATCCTTCAAACATGCCGAAACTGTCCGTAACCTGAGACGTTGTGAACAGGCCGGAAGCGTAAATTGTTTTCAGCTTGCCACAGTCATAGAACATCATGGAAGTGTTCTCCGTCTTTGCGGTGCGGAATCCGCTCAAATCCAGAGAGGTCAGCCCGGAACAGTACGCGAACATATTACTCATATCCGTTACGTAATCCGTATGGAGATTGCCGGGATTTGTGACGGAGGCGAGATTTCCGCAGTCATAGAACCACAGAGCGGTCGACTCGGGGTAAACAGCGACACCGAAATTGACGGATTTAATCTGTTCCCGTTCTTCGTACCACGCGACATAGCCCTCAACGTTCTTGTCGTATCCGCCGGAATCGGTCGTGTAGGATTTGACAGCCGTTCTTCCAGATTCGGGGGTCGTATCCTTTTGGAATTTCAACTCTCCGTTGTTGTAGAGGACGGCGTAAATGGGATTGGTAGGCGGCGGAGGCGGCGGCGGGGGCGTGTTGCCGCTGAAGTATCCGGGACTTGCCGAACCCTTGTCTACCCGGGCGTAGGTCTTGTCGGTATGGTTACTGTCGTACACTGAACCCTGTTCGCCCACCACGGCGGAGCAACCCGTGAACATGTCGACGCTGTCCGTCACATTGGAGACGTTGAACGTGTCAGAAACCAGAATCGTTTTCAGAATACCGCACCCAAAGAACATCTGGCGCATATTGGTTACGTTTCCGGTATCGAAGCCCCGTAAATCCAGCGTTTCCAGTCCGACGCAACGGGAGAACATCTGGCTCATGTTCGTTACGCTTTCGGTTTTGAGATTCTCCGGATTCCGGATGGTTTTTAGGTTCTTGCAGTCATAGAACCAAAGCGCCGTGGACAGCGGGTGAACCTCCTCCGCGAATGTCACGGTTTTAATTGTGTCGCGCAGAGTATACCACAAGGCGTAGGCCGGTTCCACTGCGGCGTTTATCTGGTAGGGAGCAGCGGCGGTTTTTCGGCCGGAAGCGGGTGTGGCGCTGTTCTGGAACACCAGTTCCCCGTCGGTGTAGAGAATCGCATAGAAAAATTGTTCCTGTTCTCCCATGAAGTATCCGGGGAAAGACGGGGGATTGTCTATCCGGGCGTAAGTTTTATCGGCGGGGGCGTTGGGGTAGCGTTGCCGCAACGCGCACCCGGTAAACATGTCGACGCTTTCCGTCACTTTTGCGACGCTGAATTTGTCGGAAGCGAAAACCGTTTTCAAGTTGCCGCACTGGAAGAACATCTGCCGCATATTGGTCGCGTTTCCTGTGTCAAGGCTTGTCAAGTCCAGCGCTTGCAGATTGGCGCAAAACGCAAACATCTGGCTCATGTTCGACACGTTTTTCGTGTTCAGATTTTTAATGTTCTGTATGGATTCCAGATTTTTGCAGCCGTAAAACCACAGCGCCGTGGAAGCCGGACTCACTTCCTCCGCGAACGTGACCCGCTTGATATATTCGCGCTGGTCATACCACGGGGCGTATTCGGCGCTCCCGTCGGCGGACGCGCTGACGGGGTAAGGGGTGCTTCGTAACGTTTTCCCGGACGCCGGAGTGGAACTGCGCTGGAATACCATTTCTCCGTCTGTGTACAGAAGCGCGTAAAATCCCACGGGTTCGGGAAGGCGCATATTCACAACGCCCGCCCCGTAGTTTTTGTCCCATCCGGACGGAATCTGAACGGTTTCGACCAGTTTCTTTTCCACCTGCGCGGGGGTCAGAGAGGCGGATTCCTCCAGCAGCATGGCGGCGCAGGCGGCCACATGCGGACTGGCCATCGAAGTTCCGCTCAATTCCTTATAGCCGCCGCCCGGAACACAAGCCTTAACATTCACGCCCGGAGCGCCTAAATCCACCGCGTCGCCGTAGTTTGAAAAGTCGGCGGGTTTCAGATTCTTATCAATTGCCGAGACCGTGATACAGTTTTTGATATGCGCGGGGCAATGGCTTTCCGCGTCACAGCCGCTGTTCCCCGCCGCAACCACAACGACGACATTTTTTGACATCGCGTAGGCTATCGACTCTTCTTTATAGGAGTTGTGTACCCCGCCGAGGCTCAAATTAATGACATTCGCGCCGTTGTCGGCCGCGTATCGGATGCCCAGCCCGACATTCAGCGTGGTGCCGCCTCCCGACGCGCCCAGCACGCGTACGGGCATGATTTTAAGATTTGTCAGTCCCGGCGTACAGTCCACGACAATCCCCGCGACGTGGGTTCCGTGGTAATGCTCGTCCATCGGGTCTTTGTCGTTGCCCACGAAGTCATAGCCGGGGACGGTTCGGCCTTTCAGGAACGGGTGGGTAGTGTCCACGCCCGTGTCCACGACGGCGACCGTGATTTGACGGTTAAGGCCGCGTTTTAACAGATTCGCCGCGTAAGCGTCCGCGTGTATGACGGGTACGCCCCACGAAAGGCTGGCGGCGTCCGCGCCGTTGCCGCCGGGTTCTTCCGAAATGCTTTCCCATGTGTCCGGGGTCACGTAGCCGTCCGGGGAAACACGGCCTTCCAGATAATTCGCGCAGGCTCTCGCCTCGTCCGGCGTGCTGAACTGAAGCACGGTGTGTCCTTCCGTATCCGATATCCGTTGGACGACGCCGCGCTCCTCCAAGTCCTCCGGCAGCGTGTCGCCGGAACGCACAATCAGCCGCCCAAGCGCGTATTCGTCATCGTTGAATGCAATGAGTTCCGGGTCATAACCTTGCATTACGCCGAGAACCGCGCTGGCGAACTCGTCATGATTTTTCGCGTCAAGTTCCGAAAGTCTGGGAACCTCCGACTGGGCGAGGGGCATATAACTTTCGTCCAGCCACATCGCCTTTACCGTGTCCTTATCCAGAACATTGTGAATCTCCACGGACATCTCAGACGCCGCCGGGTACTCCACAATAGATTTCATCTGGGCGTTTTCCGCGTAGACGGCGACAAACACCGCGCCCCGGATTTCCTCCGCCGTCAAACTGGCCTGAAATTCACATGTCTGGTTCGTCTTGATGAAGCGCTGTCCCGTAATCCGGATTTCCGCGTCCGCCGCGAAAGCCGTCGAAACGAACAGAATTGCCGCGCATATCACCAGAGAAAGACATAGAAGCTGTTTTTTCATTTGCTCGCCCTCCCTAACAAATACCGTGCGGTCACGAGTTGACGGCCTTCACATAGTACCGATACAGGAACGTCATAATCTGCGCCCGCGTGCAGGGGTTTTCCGGAGAGAACGTCGTCGCGGTGGTTCCGTTGGTAATGCCCTGCTTGACCGCCCAGCAAACGGCTTGCGCGTAATAGGTGTTATTTTCCACGTCGTCAAACGGATTGTTTCCGACGGTGGGTCTGCTGGCGTGCGACCACATATAGGTCATCGCGGCGGAGCGGGTACAGGCCTCCTCATTGGCGGCGGCGACGGACGTTGAAATCTCCGTGTCGCTTGCCCACGCCAGCGCCTTGCCGAAATCATTCGACGACGCGGCGATAGACTGCGGTTGTGGCGAGCCGTCAGCCCTCCACATAAATGTAAGGATTTGCTTGGTCGTGCAGGTGTCATGCGGGGCAAATTTCGTGTCGGTCTTGCCTTTGGTAATGCCCTGTTCCACAGCCCACATGACCGCGTCATAGTAATAGGCGTCAGGGTCGATATCATCAAATGGTGGTTTGGGTTCCGTGGTCATAAAGTCCGACATATTCAGGAACCCGGCACCGTAATATCTGTCCCAGCCGCTGTTTCCCAAGTCCTCGGCGGCGTCGCGCAGTTTCTTTTCGATTTGAGAGGGGGTCTGACTGCGGTTTTCATAAAGCAGGAGCGCGGCGGCCGCCGCGACATGCGGCGTGGCCATGGAGGTTCCCGCCCACGAATCATATTTTCCGCCGGGAATGGAGCTCTTAATATCCACGCCGGGCGCGGCAATGTCCACGGCCTCTCCGTAATTGGAAAAGCTGGCTTTGGACTTGCTCTTGTCCACCGCCGCCACGGTAATACATTCCGTGTCACCGGCCGGGCAGTAGTATTTGGTGTCCTGATTATCGTTTCCGGCGGCCACGACCACCACGACATTTTTGGAGACCGCGTATTTGATTTGTGAATCAATGTATTCGCTGTGTCCGAACCCGCCGAGGCTCATGTTGATGACGTTCGCGCCGTGGTCTACGGCGTACTGAATGCCCAGACCAACCACGGAGTCGCTTCCGCTTCCCTTATTGTTCAGCACACGAACGGGCATAATGTTGATGTTCAAGTCCGGCGTGCAGTCCACGACCGTTCCGGAGACATGGGTTCCGTGTCCGTTGCCGTCCTGCGGCGTCGCGTCGTCGTCCACCAAGTCATAGCCGTCCGTCAAGCGTCCCGCCAGAAACGGGTGAGAATTATCCGCCCCGGTGTCCACGACGGCAACCGTGATTTCCGCGTTTACGCCGTGGGATTTGAGATACGCCGCGTATTCGCCCGTTTTTGTGGCTTCGACGCCCCACGAGTTATGTTCCGCGCTCGCTTCCGTGGATTCGGCACCCGCCGCCCCCTTTTCCGGTTCGGGCAGAGACACTTCCTTGTCCGGTTCGGAGAAGTTCACGTCGGAGAGGGTGTCCAAATACGCGTCGCACGCTTCCGCGTCCTCCGGGTTGGTGAACTGAATCAGGTAATTGTAACTGGCGTCGACCAGAATCTGCGCCACATGATAGCCGCTCAAATCGGGCAAGGCCTTTTTCGCGCTGACAATCAGGCGCGCCGAGGCGTATTCCCCGCCCACAGTCGAGTCGATGTTTTCGTACATGGAGAGCAGATTTTTCGTCGCTGTGACGAAAGAGGCAAAGTCGATGGCTTCGTACACGGGGTCGGGGAAAGGATTCTCCGTACTCTCTCTGCCGCCGGGGACAGCAATCGTGAAATCCGAGGCGGCGGCGGGGAAGCACAGGAGCAGACACAGGATAAGCGCAATCGCGCCGCGTGGCTTTTTCTTCTTCATCATGATTCAGGCCTCCTTATCCTTTATAAAACTCTGTCAGAACATGACAGCGTTCCGCGTGTTTTCGGGACGCGGCGGAATCAGACGATACCGACGGAAAAACCGCCTCCGCCCCCGGCGTCCGCCGTGACGAGGCCGTCCGCCTCCGCGTACTCGACTTCCGGGAGTGTACGCAGGTAATCGGCGCACCGTTCCGCGTCCGTGTCCGTCTCAAACTGAATCACGTAATGGTCATCCACGTCCTTCACGAGACGGACGGCGTGGTATTCTTGCAGGGACGGTATGGAGTTTGCTTTTACAATCAGCCTTCCGAGCGCGTATTCGCCGTTTTGGACGGTGACAGTGACCTTATCGCTATACTCCTGAATCAAGCGGGAAACCGCGCTTGCAAACTCGTCATGTGTGGCGGCCTGATAGAGAATGCTTTCGTTGTACATGGCGGGTTGTTCTCCTTCCGGCTCCCGGTCTGCGCGGCGGGCGTCGTACTGATAGAGGTAAAACATCACATCCGCGCGGGGACAGATGCCATTGGGCTGGAACGTGTCCTTGTTTTCTTCCAGCATGCCGTTGTCCTCCGCCCACGCCAGAGCGCTGACCGCCCAGTGACTTTCGTAGGCGGACGCGATTTCCCCGCCGCCGGATGTTTCCGGCTCTCCCATGGCGCGCCAGAGCATGGTCAGAATCTGGGCGCGGCTACAGTCCAGATACGGCGCGAAAAACTTGTCCGTGACGCCGTTTGTGATACCACGCTCGACCGCCCATAAAACGGGCTGGTAATAATACGCGCCCTCGCGCACATCGGAGAACGCGTTTTGCGTCCCGGATTCCGGACAGCCTCCGGCGCGCCAGAGGAACGTGACGACTTGGGCGCGGGTGCAGGGCGCGGACGGCGAAAACGCCGTCGCGCTGGTACCCTTTGTAATGCCGCGCTCCACCGCCCATTCCACGGCGGGCGCGAAATAGTCCTCTGCCGCCACGTCGGAAAAGCGCACGCTCTCCGCCGCCGCCGCGTTCACGCAGAGCAGCAGAAGCGTCAAGAGCGCCGCAATTCCTTTTTTCATAACGTCACCCCCATAAGAGCGTTTTTTCAACTTCCGATTGTCAGTGTGCCATTGATAACGGTGAACGCGTCGGTAATGTCGCCGCCGCCGTTGAGAGACGCGTCCACGACCTCCGCAGTCACGTGATAGGTTCCGGCCTTGGCGGTCTCCGGCACGTTAAAGGAAATCAAGCAGATGTCCCCCTCATAGGTAACTTCCTTGGCGCTTCCGGCGTTCCACGAGATTTGCAAGGGGTTCTTGCCGTCCTTGGCGTTGTCTACTTGACTTTCAAAAGCGTTTCCGTAAAGAACCTCTTTCACGGAGAATCCCGCAGGATACGCAACCCGGATAATCAGTCCGGCAACGTTGTTGAGGTTCCGGACGGAAACAGGCACCGTTACAGTGCTATCCGTGCCGGGCGTCACTGTGGCGTCGCCGACCGTCAGCGTCGGAATGGAGTCATCATCGTAATGTTTTTTCAGCGTCACTTGTCCATTATCCACGGCAAACGCGTCGGTAACGTCCCTGCCGCCGTTGAGCGCCGCGTCGTAGACTTCTACAGCAATGTCGTACGTTCCGGCATTCGCGCTGTCCGACACGTCAAAGTTGATTGTGGCAAGTTCGCCGCTGTAGGTGACTTCCTTCGCGCTTCCGGCGTTCCACGAAATTGTCAACGGGTTCCCGCCGTCCTCGGCGTTGTCCAACTGGCTTTCAAAGACATTGTTGTAGACCACGGCACCTCTTTTGACGGACAATCCGTCCGGGTAGGTAACTTTGATAATCAGTCCGGCAACGTTATTGAGGTTCGCGGCGGACACAGGCACCGAAACCGTTTTGTCCCTGCCAATGGCGGCCTCCGCGTCGCCGACTGTCAGCGCCGGGGCGGAATCGTCGTATTTCAGCGTCACTTGTCCTTTGACCGTGACGACATCGCCCGTAATGTCCTCGCCGCCGTCGAGCGCGGCGTCGGTCACTTTCACGGTAATGTCGTACGTTCCGGCCTTGGCGCTGTCCAGCACGTCAAAGTTGATTGTGGCAAGTTCGCCGCTGTGGGTGACTGCCTTGGCGCTTCCGGCGTTCCACGCGATTTGCAAGGGGTTCCTGCCGTCCTTGGCGTTGTCCAACTGGCTTTCAAAGACATTGTTGTAGGCCACGGTGCCTTCTTTGACCGACAATCCGTCGGGATAGGTGACTTGGATAATCAGTCCGGAAACGTTGTTGAGGTTCGCGGCGGACACAGGCACCGAAACCGTTTTGTCCCTGCCAATGGTGGCCTCCGCGTTCCCGACTGTCACGGCGGGCTCGGAGACGGGAAGATTTTTATCCTTGAAATACCCGGGCTTGGACGCGCCGCCGTCTATGCGGGCGTACGCCTTATCGGTGTGGGCGCTGTCATACGGGGTGTTCTGTCCGCCGAGAATCGCCGTACAGCCTTGGAACATTCCGGCGCTTTCCGACATCTTCTCCGTTGAAAAACTGCCGGACGCATACACGGTTTTCAGCGCGGCACAGCCCGCGAACATATCCCGCGCGTCGGTGACGTTTTTCGTATCCCACCCGGTCAAGTCCAGCTCCGTCAGATTGGCGCAGGAGAAGAACATAGATTTCATGCCCGCGACCTTGCGCGTGTCCAGCGCGCTCAAATCCAGCGTTCTCAGGGACGCGCAACGGGAGAACATCTGGCTCATGTCCGTGACTTCGCTGGTGTCCAGATTTTGAAGTCCACGGACTTCCGAGAGGTTTTGACAACCGTAGAACCATAAAGCGGTGGAGGCCGGTTTCACGGATTCGGCGAACGTGACCTTTTGGATGTCGGCGCGGTTCGCGTACCATTTGGCGTACTCGCCGTTAATGTCCCCGGACGAGGCTACCGGATACGTTCCCAGAACGTTTCTGCCTGAAGCGGGCGTGCTGTTCTTCTGGAAAGTCATTTCCCCGTCCGCGTAGAGAATCGCGTAAAATCCGCTCTGGATAAAGGGGCGCATATTCAGGAAGCCCGCGCCCAAAAAGCTGGTCTCCCCGGAATTTTTCTGCCAGTCGTCCCAACTTTTGTCCGCCTTGTCGAATGGAATTTCCTTGGCGTTGCTTTTCAGGCTGTTGGCAATCTGGGCGGGTGTCAGACCTGTGCCGAAATCGCACATTAACAGCGCGGCGGCGGCGGACACATGCGGAGCCGCCATAGACGTGCCGCTCATAGGTCCTTTCTTTCCCCCCGGCAAAAAGCCCGGCACATCTTCACCCGGAGCCGCGATATCCACCGCGTCGCCGTAATTGGACAGCTCGAAGCGCTTCATCCTGTCATTCACCGCCGCGACTGTAATGCAGTCCTCCATATGCGCCGGACAGCATTTGTGGGCAAAGTCATTGTAATTTCCGGCGGCGGTAACAACCGTAATTCCCGCTTCCAGTGCGCGCTTGACCGCGTCTTCAATGGCTATATGGTTTTTTCCGGAAACGCTAAGGCTGAGATTGATGATATTCGCTCCGTGACCGATTGCGTAATTGATTCCGCTGATAATGTTCAAGTGGCTGCCCACTCCAAATTCGTTCAGAACGCGAACAGGCATGATTTTTACATCCACGCCGGGCGTACAATCGACAATCGTACTGGCGACGTGGGTGCCGTGTCTGTGTTCGTCCTTCGGGTCGCCGTCATCTTCGACAAAATCGTATCTGTCAGTTGTCAGGCGCTCTTCCAAAGACGGATGGCCTTCCGCGTCCACGCCGGAATCTATCACCGCCACAATGACAGAACCCTTGACACCTCTTTTTTGAATATCCTTCGCGTATTCTCCAATTTCGGTTTTCTCCACCCCCCACGAAAGGGCGTCCTGTAAAACAGGCTTTTCCTGTTCCGGTTTTTTCTCATACATCATCAACGCGTCCGGCTCCGCATAGCGCACGGAGGGGCAGGCGTTGAGATATTTTTCACAGTCCTTCGCCACATTCTGGTCGTTAAATTGCAAAACATAAAAATTATCGGGGCCGGGAATTATCGTCATTTGGCTTTCGTATTTGCTCATATCGGGAAGCGGGTCACAGGATACCAGCAGGCGCGCCAGCAGATAGGGATTGTCGGAAGCGTCCTGAGGCAGTACATTCGGTGTCTCCAATTTCGCCAGTTTTTGCGCGAATTGTTCATAAGCCGCCGCGTTATTCTCACGCATGGTCAGCGGGACGGGATTTGCCAGAGGCATATGGTTTTCGTCCGTCCAAAGGATTCTGACGGAATCCTTTTTCGTGACGTTCTGTAGCTCGACTTTGACCTGTTCCGCCGCCGGATACTCGGCGACCTGTTTGACCTGTCCGGATTCCGCGTGCAGGATGGCGAACAAACAGCCCCGCACCGTCGCGCCGGAGAGGCTCACATCACAGGAAAAGGCGGTGTCCGTTTCGTTGCGGCTCTTGATAGTGATGGTGCCGTAGGACGTATCGGCCGCCCGGACGAACGTCCGCGGAGGCGCGAGGGAAAGCAACAACGCCACAAACAATAACCGGGCGAAAAATCGTCTTCTCATATGTATCATCCACTCCTTTTGTTTGATGAGGGTTCGCGGCCGACGCGCCGCGAACCCGGATGACGGCGTTACTTCGCTGTGAAATATCCCGGAGACGACCCGGAATCAATGCGGGCGTAGGCCTTGTCTACATGGGCGCTGGAATAGGAAGTGCCGTTGCCCCCTTTGAGCGCGGTACATCTGTCAAACATGCCGAAACTGTCCGAAATCTGGGACGTTGTGAACAGGCCGGAAGCGTAAATCGTCTTCAACTTACCGCAGTCATAGAACATGGTCGCCGTATTGAGGGTTTTCCCGGTATTAAAGCCGCTCAAGTCCAGAGAAGTGAGGCTGGAGCAATACGCGAACATATTACTCATGTCCGTTACGTAGTCCGTACGCAGGTTGCCGGGATTGCTAATCGACGAGAGATTTTTGCAATCGTAGAACCACAAAGCGGTCGACTCCGGATAAATGGCAATGCCAAAGTTGACGGACTTGATTTGTTCCCGTTCCTCGTACCACGCGGTATAGCCCTCGACGTTCTTGTCATATCCGCCGGAATCGGTCGTATAGGTTTTGACGGCTGTCCGTCCGGATTCGGGGCTTGCGCTGCTCTGGAATTTCAACTCCCCGTTGTTGTAGAGGACGGCGTAAATAGGATTGGTGACTTTGCCGGGATTGGGATTAGGATTAGGCGTCGATGTCGAACTGAGGTAACCGGGGCTGGAGGAGCCGCCGTCCAGACGGGCGTGGGTCTGGTCGGTATGGCTGTCACTGTACACAGTTCCGTTGTCGCCGCGAAGCGACGTACAGCCCTTGAACATGTCCCTCCCGTCCGTGACTTTTGCGACGCTGAACGAATCAGAGGCGAGAATCGTTTGCAGAGAGGGACACTGGAAGAACATCTGGCGCATATTAGTGACGTTTTTCGTGTCGAAGCTCTTCAAGTCCAGCGTTTCCAGACTGCCGCAACGGGAGAACATCTGGCTCATATTGGTAACGCCGTCGGTTTTCAGGTTTTGCGGATTCTGTATCGTTTTCAGGTTTTCGCAGCCGTAGAACCAAAGCGCGGTGGAGGCGGGATGAACTTCTTCCGCGAACGTCACCTTGGTAATTTTGTCGCGCAGGGTATACCATCCTGCGTACTGTGCGCTGACGGCGCTGAGAGCGTAGGGACCGCCCAAAACCGTTCTGCCGGAAGCAGGCGTCGAACTGTTCTGGAACACCATCTCACCGTCGGAGTAGATAAACGCGTAAAATTCCGCGGGTTCCGGGTGCGACCGCATGTCCACGACGCCCGGACCGTATTTTGTATTCCATCCGGACGGAACCTGTACGCCGTTCTTCAACACTTTCTCGGCTTCGTCGGTGGTGAGGTTGGGATTTTCATACCGCAGCATCGCGACGCAGGCGGCGGTGTGCGGCGAGGCCATGGAGGTGCCGTTGAGAGACTTGTACTTGTTGCCCGGAATACAGCTTTTGATGTCGACGCCCGGCGCGGCAACGTCCACGATAGTCTGGCTGTAGTTCGTGAAATAGGCGGGCTTGAATTTGCTGTCTACCGCCGAAACGGTAATGCACTTGGCGATATGCGCCGGGCAGTGGTTTTTGGCGTCGTCGGTCTCATTGCCGGCGGCGACCACCACAATGACGTTTTTGGAAACGGCGTAGTCCACCGCTTCGTCCATGACGGAACTGTGACCCCCGCCGAGGCTCATGTTGATAACGTCCGCGTCGTTGTCCGCCGCGTACCGGACGCCGAGGCTTACGTTCAGATAGGAGCCGCTTCCGTTCGCGTCCAGAACGCGCACGGGCATAATTTTCAGGTTTGTCAGCCCCGGCGTGCAGTCCACTATCGTCCCCGCGACATGGGTTCCGTGATAGTGCTTGTCCATCGGGTCGCTGTCGTTGTCCACGAAATCAAAGCCGGGGACTGTGCGGTTTTTCAGAAACTCGTGACCGGAGTCCACGCCCGTGTCCACGACGGCGACGGTTACTTTGCTATTCATGTTCCGCAGGCTCTCCGCGTACTGGTCGGCGTGGATAGCCGACACCCCCCATGAAAGGGAACTGGCGTCGATATCGTCCTCACTTTCCACCTCTTCGGGGTTGACGCGTACCGCCATGTCTGGCTCAACGTAGTTTCCCGGCGTATCCTTCGGGAGATAGTCCCGCAGACGAGCCGCGCAGTTTTTCGCGTCCTCCGCGCTGTCAAATTGGAGAACGGTATGCCCGTCCTTGTCCGATACCTGTCTTGCGACATTGCAGTCGGACAAATCCGGCAGGCCGTTGTCGGAGCGGACAATCAGCCGCGCAAAGGCGTAGTCGTCGGTCATCATCCCTTCCGAATCGATTTGGCCGCCTTGCGCCAACGCGTCCGGGCTGAACTTGTCGCTGTAGTCCCGGAGCATATCCGACAGGGCGCTGGCGTAGTCCGCGTACGTATCACAGAGAATGGTTTGCGCGCTTGCCCTCGACACCTCCGACAGCGCAAGCGGCATAAAGCCCCCGTCAGTCCACATGACCTTGACCCGGTCATTTTCCACAATCCGGTCAAGCGTCACGGACAGGTTTTCCCGCGCCTCGTAGCTCTCAATGCGCTTCATCTGTCCGCTCTGCCCGTCGTACACGGCGACGAAAACGGTACTCTGCTCTTCCGCTGTGGAAAGATGAACGTGAAATGTACAGCTCTGATTGGAGAAATCCGCGTCCGTGATTTGCATCTCCGGGGGCGTCGCCGCCAGCGCGCAGGGTATCAGCAGGACTGCCGCGCATATCGAAACCCAAAGGGTCAACAATCGTTTCGCCATAAAGTGTCCTCCCATGCGTTCATCATAAGGTCGCTTCCCCACCTTCCTCCCATCTGAGACAAGCGGACGGAATGAAAGATGGGGAAGTTTTTTTTGGTATGGCGTATGGCTTACGGCTTACCAGTCCATATCCTGATACGGCGTGGACTCGAAGCCGTCCGCCTGAAGGCTGGCCACCATGCTGTCCAGCTTGCCGCGCCAGAAGTTCCGGAACCACGCCGTGTCGCCGAACAGTCTGACCGCCGTCGGGCTGACCGCGTAGTAGAGCTTGATAAACAGACGCCCGTACCACGTCTTGGCCAGAACGTGGTCACGGAAACGGCGCAGTGTCCAGACCTCCGGGCAGTCATAGGAACCGTACACCGCCGTGGCCACATAGCAGGCCGGGGTCGTCGCTTCCGAGTAATGCGCCGTGAGTTCGGAATTGTCGGCCAGTGCGGTTATCTCGGTACCGACGGCGTAAAACTGGTTATCCGGGAGCGTCCAGCCGTCGAGGCTCTTGCCAGCGGGCGACGTAAAGCCCGGATTCCCCGGAAGGTTGAACGGCAGACGCTCTTTCTTGGTCTGGTTCTCTCCGCTTCCCTCGCCCGGTTTGTAAGTGACCGTAATTTCCTCTACGAAAGGCTTAAACTCGACGGAAACCGTGGCGTCGCTGTTTTCCATGACGAACGTATACGTTTTTTCGTCAACCTTTTTCGGCATGATTGGCGTCCCGTCGGCTTTCGTGACTTTCGGGAAGTCCTCTTTGAGTTGATAGCCCGTCTCCGGCTCCACGGTCAGCGTCACAGTTTCGCCCACATACGCCGAGGGCTGTTTGTCGCTCGTTACGCTTCCGTGTTCCACCGTTTCCGGGAGAATCACAAGGCGCGGAATGCCAAATTCGGCCTGTACCGTAACGAAACCGTCAGACGGCAACTCAGTCATTTTGAACACATATTCCGAAAACGCGTAGTTGGTGCTTTCGGTTTCCTTCCGCTGGCAGGCAACGTCCTTCTTGTCACTGCCTGTCACGGTCAGTTTTTTCAGGACATAGCCCTTGTTTGTATCGGGCGTGACCGTCACCGTGACCTCTTCGCCTGTTACGGCCTCGGTCTTGTCGCTCTCCACCTTGCCGCCCTCCTCGGGAACGGCCGGAAGAGTTTTCACGGGTTTGGGCTTAGGGTCATATTTAATAAAGGTAGCCTCTGCTTTGACATCGCTTGTGCGGACGGTGAACTTGTAGACAGAGGCGGCGGCGGTCATGTCACTGGAACGTGTGGGTTCAATTTTGCCGTCCTTATCCGTCACCTTCAGGTCTTTGAGGACATAGCCATTGTTTGTGTCAGGCGTCACCGTCAGTTCGACTTCGTCGCCTGTTTTGGCCGTTGTCTTGTTGGCCTCGACGGTTCCGCCCGTCGTCTGGACAACCTCGATTTTGTAAACAGGCTCCCACTTGGCGTAGAGCGTGATGGCGGCGGCAATCTTGACGGGCTGCTCGTCCGTGTACGTCACTTCTCCGTCCTTGGTTTCCGACCAACCGACAAACTTGTAACCTGTTTTGACAAAGGCGTTTTTGGTCAGCTTCTGCTCCGTGTCCGGCTGGAACGTCTGCGGGTTCATACTGCCGGAGGTCGCGCCGTTGCCGTCAAACGTCACCACGGGGTTTTTAACTGCTTCTCCGATATGAAGAACCGCGCTAATCCCCTGCATATCCCCGGACTCAAGGCGTTTATCCTGAATGTCCGTAGCCGCGACAATTTCCGTATCAATAGTTGCGTCAACCGGGGAGGTAACGCCTTCTCTCGGCTTAAAGGTCATCTTTGCCAACACGCCACTGGTTGTCCATGGATTGGCGGCGTCAATCGTATATGTGAAAGAAGCAAGAGACCATTTGCTGGCATCGCGTTTATTATTGCTGGTGTCATTCGGATTGCTGTCATTAAAGACTTTATCCTTTCTTGTGGTCGTTTCCAGAAACGCGTACCAAATATTCGGAACTTTATCAGTCCCCTCTTTGGTGCCTTCGTCATCAATAGCGATACACTCCAGTTTGTCGCTCTCATAATAGACGCGCAAACTAAGAACTTTCAAACCGGGATTCCCCGCAATATTCATATTAAGGTCAATCGTGTTTCCGGGCATGACACGCAGGTCATTGTCGACCCATGCGCTCAGTTTGTCATCGGCACCACCGGGAATCACGATGAGGCTCAACAACATACACCATGTCATTACCCACGCGAGCGTTCTTTTGAGCATGAATAAATCCACTCCTTTCTTGAAGGCGGTCGTGACTTTTATCCGACCTTGTTCCAATTGGCGTCTCTCTTGCCAACCGACCGCTCCAAAATCCACAGCACGTCATTCCCGGTAACATTGTCATCACCATCGACGTTTGCGGCGGCGCGTTGTACATCTGTCCACTCCTGCCCATTGACCGTTTTACCAACGGATATATACAAGGCATAGAGGACATCGTTTCCGGTAATGTCATCGTTGCTTTGGTCGACAACGAATCCGAGTTTTACGTTATCGGGGTTGGAGTTGCCGCTGACTTGGAACGTGGCGACCTGCTGGATTTTGTTGGCGGTGCCGTACTCCGACATGAACACGCGGTAAGTCCCCGCGGACATTTCCTTCGGATAGGCTTTGGTAATCTCGAGGGTGCCGTCGTCCCGCGTGGCCTCGACGATATCCATGTAGACCAGATTGCCGTTTTCGCCGCCTGACGGTTTGTCGTTTTCCGCGCCGGAACGAATCAAGACCGTGTACAGCTTGCCTTTTTGGGCGTTTTTCCGGGTAATGGTGAATGTGGGAGCCTCCCCGTCATTCAGCTTCACCTCCACCGCGTTCGCGTCCTGATTGCTCAGATTGCTGACGGTTCCGCTGACGGCCAGAGCGGTTACGCCGACCAGCAATGCCAGTATACACAGGATTGTGAACCGCACACTGAACTTTCTCACTGATACAACTCCTCCTTTTCACTTTTCCGCGCTCTTTTAAAACTGCCTGCCCGTATGAACCACGACTTTGCTTCCCTATTTTCAGGAAAGTTCCGTCAAGGATTCCAATGTTTTACAGTTTTTGGGCGTCGGTTACGATTGCGCCCGGCTGTCGACCTGACATGTGAGATACGACGAAATCACATTTCCGTGGTGCTTTAATTTCTTGCGGACAACTGAAACCGGAAAATTTTTCTTATTATAGCAGAGAAGACCAGCTTTTTCAAGCCTAAAATGAAAAAAATTATACCTGAGCGGTTGGGCATTTTTCATGAAAACAACCTGTTTTTAGCCTGAAATGTTCTGAAAATTTGGGCGTTTTCAATGCCGCGCAACAGAAACAAAGCAAAAATCTGTCATGGAGCGGCTCTAAGGAGCCACTGTCGGTCTGTCGAAGGCAGATTTTTGCTCCCGGTGGGTGTTTCAACCGCTCAGGTGGAAAAAATTTGGCCTGTGCGCTTGACACGGCCTCTGGCAGAAAATGGAAAGCGGGGAAACGCGTTTCGGCGCGTTTCCCCGTTCAGCGTCACGGTGTGGCGGGCAAGTCGTCCAGCGAAGCGAACGTGAAGCCCATATCTTCCCAGCGCGTGAGCAGGTCGTCTAAAATTTCGGCGTTTGTGCGGGAGGTGGAGTGCAGTAACACAATCGCGCCGTTATGAATGC
The DNA here is from genome assembly GCA_017526785.1 of Oscillibacter sp. Lineage (GTDB taxonomy): Bacteria > Bacillota > Clostridia > Oscillospirales > Oscillospiraceae > Oscillibacter. The sequence continues at coordinate 76,172 of JAFXQV010000036.1, forward strand.
GCGGCAGAAGTTTCGCGTAAGCCGCTTCCGGCGTTGGCTGGTTGTCCTGATACCAGTCGACATAGGCCAGACTCCAGAAAATCGTACGGTATCCCAGCGCCTGCGCCTGTTTCAGATTCTCGACGCTATATTTCCCCTGCGGCGGGCGGTAGTAATGGGACAGCTCCCGCCCGGTCGTATCGCGGTAGAGCGCCGCCAGACTTTCCAACTCCTGTTCAAAGTCTTCCCGCGCGGCGATTTTGGACATGTCCGGGTGGTGATAGGTGTGATTGCCGATAATGTGTCCCTCGTCGCCCATGCGCCGCACGATGTCGGGGGCGGTCTCGACCATGTTGCCCACGACGAAGAACGCCGCCGGGGCGTGATGTTTTTTGAGAGCGTCCAAAATCGGTTCCGTGTAACCGTTCTCGTAGCCACAATCGAACGTCAGGTAGAGGACGGGCTTCCCAGTGTCGCCCAGAAAGTGGGCGTCGTAACGCGACAACTCCTCTTGTGAGGCGTTGCCGACGGGCGATTCCCCTTCTTTGGGAAAGGACAGCCCCCAGTTGGCGGCGGACGCCGGAACAGCGGCGCTTCCCGACGCGGCGGAGAATTTCTGTCGGCCGTTGCGGTAGAGGACGGCGAACAGTAACACGACGGTCAGCGGAAGAAGCAGGTAGAAGAACAGTGGGCGGCGCGAACGGGGCATAACGCTCAAACCTCCTTGCAAGTCAGGTAAAGAACATCATGCCCCGAAACGGATAAATGATACGAACGTCCGCGCGCATGGAAATACTTTCCGAAAGGTCTTGCAAGTGTGCGGACGGTAGCGCCGCAGTCAAGCGGCACCGGATTACACGAGGCCTTGCGCGAGCATGGCGTTCGCCACTTTCCGGAAGCCCGCGATATTCGCGCCCGCCACCAAGTCGCCCGCCACGCCGTACTGTTCGGCGGCGTCGTGGATGTTGTGGAAGATGTTGACCATAATGCCCTTGAGCTTGGCGTCGACCTCGTCGAACGACCAACCGTAGCGCATGCTGTTCTGGCTCATTTCGAGCGCGCTCGTGGCGACGCCGCCGGCGTTGGCGGCCTTCGCCGGGGCAAACAGCAGTCCAGCGCTCTGGAACACGGCGATTGCTTCCGGACGGCTGGGCATGTTCGCGCCCTCGGCCACCGCCATAGCGCCGTTCTTCACGATGATTTTCGCGGTCTCCTCGTCAATCTCGTTCTGCGTGGCGCACGGGAGCGCGATGTCACAAGGAACCGTCCAAATGCCCCGGAATCCCTCCGTGTACGTGCTGCCCGGCACGCGGTCGGCGTATTCCTTAATGCGTCCGCGGTGGCCGATTTTGATGTCCTTGACGATATCGAGCTTGATTCCCGCCGGGTCGTGGACAAAGCCGTTGGAGTCGCTCATGGCGACGACCGTCGCGCCCAGCGCGGTGGCCTTCTCGGCGGCGAACGTGGCCACGTTGCCCGAACCGGAGATAACGACCGTCTTGCCCATGAAACTCTCGCCCTTCATGCGCTTCAACATTTCCTCGGTCAGGTAGCACAGGCCGTACCCGGTGGCCTCCGTACGCACGAGAGAGCCGCCGAAGTCCAGCCCCTTTCCGGTCAGCACGGCGGCGTCGTAGCTGTCGCGGATGCGCTTGTACTGCCCGAACAGGTAGCCGATTTCGCGTCCGCCAACGCCGATGTCTCCGGCGGGAACGTCGACAAACTGCCCGATATGGCGCTGTAACTCCGTCATGAAACTCTGGCAGAAGCGCATGACTTCGCCCTCACTCTTGCCCTTGGGGTCGAAATCCGCGCCGCCCTTTCCGCCGCCGATGGGCAGTCCGGTCAGGCTGTTCTTCAGAATCTGCTCAAAGCCCAAGAACTTCAGAATGGACAGATTCACCGTCGGATGGAAGCGCAGACCGCCCTTGTAGGGGCCAATCGCCGAATTGAACTGCACGCGGTAGCCGCGATTCACGCGCACGTTTCCGGCGTCGTCGACCCACGGCACCCGGAACGTTACGACGCGTTCCGGCTCCACGAAGCGCTCAATCAGCCCGGTCTTTTCGTACTCGGGATGTTGCGGGAGCATTCTGTCGAGGCCTTCCAGCACTTCCAACACGGCCTGATGAAATTCCTTCTGCTCCGGGTCGCGTGTCGTGACCTGCTCGTAGACCCGCTTCAAATACGCGCTCTGTAACATAACGTTACCCCCATTCGGTCGCGCCCTGACGGACGCTGTTTATTTGGTTTTCCTGCGTGATTATACAGGAAACGGCGTATTCCGCACAAGGAGGAAATTTCCTGAAATCACGGGCGGATAACAAAATAATTTCCTAAAATTTTCACAAAAAGTTCCGGTGCCGACACCGCGAAAGTACAATTTTGACGTTCTCCGTTAAAACGCACAAAATACACCCCGGAATTTCTCCACGCGTACTCCCGCAAGTTCATAGTTTGTTCACAATTTTTGCCCTGTACGTTGTATACTACAAGTGTACAGTTGCGCAAATCAAAAGGGAAACCGCGTCACAGAATGGGGGTATTTTGTGAACATTGCCTATTTTCTTCTTCCCAAGGTAAGCGTGGCCTATCTCTATGAGGACTTCACCTTTCGTCAGGGACTGGAGAAAATGCGCCGGAAAGGTTACAGCGCCATTCCGGTTATCACGCGGGGCGGCCAGTACGTCGGCACCGTCAGTGAAGGGGACTTTCTCTGGCACCTGCTCGACGAACGCATGGCTCTGCGTTCCGGCTTCCGGGCGAATCTGGAAGAAATGCGGATACGGGACATTCTCCGGGCGGACAGCTACCGCCCCGTCCGCATTACCATGAGCGTGGAGGAACTGGTGCATTCCGTCATGAATCAGAACTTTGTCCCCGTCGTCGACGACACCGACCACTTTATTGGCATCGTCACCCGCAAGGACATTCTGCGCTACCTCGCTTACGGGAAAGAGCAAGACCAGCAATTAAAAAAGATTGTCTGAAACTCCGTAGCCGTCCCTTTACAGGGGCGGCTTGTTTTTGTGTCATCGGGAAACATGGTCAATCCGTGATTGCCGAACTTCTATGCTTTCCCGCCAGTTCGGGCGGCGAGTTCCCGCAGTTGGTGAATTGCGCTTGATATTATAGCACACAGCGGACGATTTACAAGCCCGTTTCGGTCTTTTCCCCGCTCAGTGACAGCAATTCCGTCAAAACCTTGTCGAGCAGAGGCAGATATTTGCCGTCAAGTCTGTGGATTTTGTCCAATAACAGCGCGTCCGCGTCGCGTTCCGTCCCAAAGAGGATATAATCCGCCGAAAGCCCCAGTACGCCGCAGACTTTCACCAGCATTTTGACCGAAATGCCAGTCCTGCCGCGTTCCAGTTCCGCCAGATACGAGACGCTGACATCCAGTTTTTCCGCGAACTTCTCCCGCGTATAGCCCATGTTTTCCCGCGCTGTCCTGATTCGTCTGTACAATACTATCACCTCATTTGAAATAGTATTGTTCATCATTCCGCGAAAAAACATAAAGTAATATTGTATGAAAAACATATTGACTTACTTGATGTTCCGTGCTATAATCCCAGCATGCAAGGGGACAGCGGCGGAACGGCGGAATTTTCAGGGAGGTGGTTTGAACTATGTATTGTCCCAAATGCGGAAAGCAGGTACCCGATGGCGCGGCGTTTTGCAGTTCATGCGGCGCGAGTTTGAACGGCGGCAGTGCTAACAAAGCAAAAGTTCATAATGGTTGGATTATCTGTCTTGTGGCGTCTGTGCTTTCACTGTTATGGGCATATCATCTGTATAGCAGAGAGTCCAGTTTCTTTGACTTCTACGATTATCAACCCCCGTATTCGTCATATGAAATTGAGGTGCTTTTCTTCTGCGGTCTCGGTTTAGTTGGACTGATTGCAGGTATTTTTGGATTGTATCATGAAAACAAGTCCATTTCTAATCCGTATCGACCCAAAGAAAACGAATCAAGCCCCAAACCGGGCGTGAAACTTACAGCGCAAAAACTGGCGATTGAAGGTCAGGCGGAATTTGCAAAATGTTCGCGTTGCGGCATGGTGCAAAACGCTGAAAGAACCTCGTGCCAAGTATGCGGAGCGAAATTTATCAACCGCAAGCCGCGTTAAAAAGAGCCGTCCCTGTAAAGGGGCGGCTTGTTTTTGCGTTATCGGGAAACATGGTCAATCAGTGATTGCCGAACTTCTATGCTTTCCCGCCAGTTCGGGCGGCGAGTTCCCGCGCCGTCACATCGTATCCCCGCCGCGCCCATGCGTCGACCGGATACGCGTCCGGGGGCGTCAGTCCCTTGCGCGACAGAAGCGCGGCGGCGACATGTTCCAGCAGTTTCGGATTCTTGACCAGTAGCGGCCCCGTCAGTTCCGACGCGTACACGTTGTGTTTGTGCCAGCCCTCCGCGCCGTGTTCGGCCTCGTTGCCGAAGCCCATGTCCAGCGCCGACAACAGCGGACTGTCCGCGCCCGACACAATGCCGCATTTGTTCATAAACCCGACGACCGCTTCCGGGAAAAGTTCCGTGTGTGCGTACACGTCGCCGACAACGCGCTTTGCGTGCTGCGCGGTCTGGAACGGCGCGAGGGCGATTCCCGGAATTGTGTTGCCGTCGGCGTCCGTGACGCTCTCTCCGAGCAGTTCCATAGCCGTCCCGGCGAACAGCATGGTAAGGCCGTCCGACGCGGCGGCTTTGATTTCGTCGGCGTGCCGCCGGAAGTCGGAGAGTGCGAACTTCTGACGGCGTTCAGTTCCCGCGCCCATGTAGACGAAATCCGCGTCCGCGAAGCGTACGCCGTCGCCGGGGACAACGTTCCGTATTTCTACGGCGTGTCCCAGACGTTGAAGCAGTCCGGAAAGTACCGTGACATTCGCGTAACTGCCGTACAGGTTCATTAAATCGGGGTAAAAGTGCAAAATCGTCAGATTCATGGTTAGGCCTCCCGTTCGGTCAGCGTCAGGAACTTGTCACGGTCGGAGAAACAGGTCAGCACGTAAATTTCATCGTCGCCGGACGCCTTCAACTCTTCGACGGCCGCCGGGATTTCCTCCACGACTTCCCACTTGTCCGCCGGGAGCGAACTATAGGTGAAGCGTTCGGCAAGGTCGTTGCAGTAGCGCCCCGACAAGATAACCCGCTTTACGTTCGGGCTGTCCAGACGGTCAAAGTCGATATCCCAGAGCCAGCTTGTTTCGCTGGTGAAGTATTTCCGGCTCACGGCGTCGACAATCACGACGACAACGCATGCCGTGCCGCAGTCTTGGACATAGCGCAGGTTTGTGTCGTAGGCAATCGAATTTTCGTGCTTGCTCGTCAGCAGGGTTCCGTGATGTCCGCCGAGGCGGAATGTCTGCATTCTGCCGTTTTTCAGGACATAGTTCCCAATGACGCCCGCGGCGGTGTCGGCCGACACCCCGCAGCGCCGGCAAACCGCGTACGCCGCCAAGATGTTGTAGACATTGTAGATACTCCGAAACGCCAGTTGCACGGTCACGGCGTTGTCAATGGTCAGGACGCCCTTTTGCAAGTCCAGCGCGGTCGCGGCGTACTGCGTGTGCGGGCGTTCGCGTCCGCATGCCGTACAGCGCCACGCGCCGATGTGGTTGTAGTGGGCGTGGGCGTACTCCATGACGCCGCCGCAGACCGGACAGTATGCGCCGTCGTGGTACACGCCCGTCGGCGTCGGCACGGAGTACGAACAGCGGTCGAGGCCAAACCACGTCACGTTGTCGCGGCCAATCCCGAAGCACGACGACAGCGGGTCGTCGGCGTTCAAAACAAGTTCGGTCTCCGGGGACAGCGCCGGGCGGAGCGCGTCATAGACGCTTTCGGGGTGTCCGTTGCGGGTCAACTGGTCGCGGTAGAGGTTCGTTATCACGAAATGCGTCGGGCGGAAGAATCGGAACGTACGCGCGGCGTAGCGCTCGTCGCTCTCCATCAGCAGAACGTCGGCGCGGACTTTCCCGGACAGTGTGGCGTTGGTCAGAATCGTGGTGGCGACGCCCTCTATCTGGTTGGAACCCTCTTTATTATAGATGACTGTCTGCCCGTCGGCGCGGAGAATGGCGGCTATCATCTCGACCGTGGACGTTTTGCCGTTGGAGCCGCTGACGGCAATCACGGTCGACGGGAGTTTGACCTGTCCGAGGATGTCCGGACAGAGTTTCAAGGCGAGTTTGCCGGGGAGGGAGCTTCCTTTTCCGACGAGTTTTCCGACGAAGTAGCCCAGTTTACAGGCAAGGATAGCCAGCATTTTTCTCATGGACAATTTCTCCTTTGTTTACGAACGTCCGGCGCGTTCCAGAAAAATGGCGAGCGCGGCGATATCCGCCGGGGAGACGCCCGATATACGCGCCGCCTGTCCCAGACTGTACGGGCGCACCGCCGAAAGTTTTTCCCGCGCCTCCAGCCGTAAGCCCTGAATCGACAGGTAGTCGATATTCTGCGGAAGCACGCGATTTTCCATACGCTGAAATTCGGCAACCTGTTTCTGTTGCCGCCGGATGTAGCCCTCGTATTTGACGGAAATTTCGACCTGTTCGCGGATGTCCGCCGAAAGTTCGGGGCGGTTCGGGTCGAACGGCGACAAATCGTCGTAGGAAATCCGGGGGCGCTTCAGCAGTGACAGCAACGACGTACCGTCTGGGACAGTTCCGGCGTCGCGGGCGGCCAAGAGTTCCGACAGCGCCGGGGACATTGAAAGCCCCGTGTGCGCAAGGCGCGTGATTTCGCTTTGCACGGCCTCATATTTCCGTTCCACGGCCTGCAAGCGTTCCCGCGACACAAGCCCGATTTCGTACCCGCGCCGCGTCAGACGCTGGTCGGCGTTGTCCTGCCGCAAAAGAAGCCGGTACTCACTCCGGGAAGTCATCATACGGTAGGGTTCCTCTGTGCCTTTGGTCACAAGGTCGTCAATGAGTGCGCCGATATAGCACTCCGCCCGCGAGAGCAGAAACGGCGATTCCCCGCGCAGTTTCCGGGCGGCGTTGACGCCCGCCACGAATCCCTGTACGGCGGCTTCCTCGTAGCCGGACGAGCCGTTAAACTGTCCAGCTCCGTACAGTCCCGGCACGGACTTTACCTCCATTGTGGCGTGAAGCGCCAGCGGGTCTATACAGTCGTACTCGATAGCGTACGCCGGGCGGGTCATTTCGGCGCGCCGCAGTCCGGGGACGCTGTGCAGCATGGCAATTTGTACCTCTTCGGGCATGGACGACGAAAAGCCCTGTATATAGAGTTCCTCCGTGTTCAGCCCCATTGGCTCCACAAACAACTGGTGCCGGAGTTTGTCGGGGAAGCGTACAATTTTCGTCTCGAACGAGGGGCAGTAGCGCGGCCCCACGCCCTGTATGACGCCGGAGTACATCGGGGCGCGGTGCAAATTCGCCTCCACGATACGGCGTGTCTCTTCGGTCGTCCAAGTCAGCCAGCAGACGGCGCGGTTTACGGGCGGCGTCGCGGTCGCGTACGAGAACGGTACCGGGAGTGTGTCGCCCTCCTGCAACTCCATTTCGTCAAAGTCGACGCTCCGGCGGTTGACGCGCGGCGGGGTTCCGGTCTTGAAGCGCCGCAACGGCAGACCCAGCTTCAACAGCGACGCCGTAAGGCGCGTGGCGGGGGGCATGCCGTCGGGGCCGGACTCCTCCACCCACTCCCCCACGATAGTCCGCCCGGAAAGATAGGTGCCTGTCGCCAATATGACCGCTTCGGCGCGGAACGCCGCCCCCGTGGCGAGAACGACTTGGAACGCGTCGCCGTCCTTGCGGATTTCCGTTACCTCTCCCTGCCGGACGGTCAAGCCGTCCTGTAGCTCTAAGGTGTGCTTCATGCGCTCCTGATAGGCGCGGCGGTCGGCCTGCGCGCGCAAACTCCACACCGCCGGCCCCTTGCCCTTGTTGAGCAGGCGGTACTGGATACAGCACGCGTCGGCGGCCTTAGCCATTTCGCCGCCGAGGGCGTCCAGTTCCCGAACTAAATGCCCCTTGCCAGTGCCGCCAATGGCGGGGTTGCACGGCATATTCCCCACGGCGTCGAGGTTCAGCGTAAAAACGGCCGTACGCAGTCCCAGACGCGCCGACGCTAACGCGGCCTCAATTCCGGCGTGTCCCGCGCCGACGACCGCGACTTTGTAATTTCCGGCGTGAAATTCTGTCATACTCTCAAATCCTCTGTGTGCCTCACGCTTTCCGTAGCGTCAGGATAGCGATTTCGGGGCGGTTGAACAGCCGGAACGTATTCCCGGAGTTGCCCAGCCCACGCGTGACGAACAGCCGGGAAGCGTTCTTTTCGTAAAACCCGGCCGTCCAGCTCGGGAACCACGTCCTGTCGGTGGATATCAGGCCGTCCGTGAACGGCAGGCGGACTAAACCGCCGTGTCCGTGTCCGGATATCACCAGATTCGCCCCCAGATAGCAATACTTCGTCGGGAAGAGGTTATTCCGGTGGGCAAGCAGAATCCAGAACGGGTCGCCGTACTCGGCGTGAAGTTCCGTGGCCAAGGCCTCTGGCGACTTCTGGTCGGCGTACCCGTTTGGGTCGTCGACGCCCGCGACAAGCAGGGTGTCCCCCTCGCGCCACAGCGATACATATTCGTTCGTCAGCACCCGGACGCCGTGCGCCGTGAGGCGTTCCTTGAGTTCGGGAACGTTCCCTATCGCCCACTCGTGATTGCCCGTGACATAGTACACAGGCGCGATGTTGGAGAATTTGTCGGCCAATCGCTCCGGGTAGTTCGCCACGGGTCCCCGGAAACTGTCCTCAAGGTCGCCCAGCAGGAAAATGTAGTCGGGTTTCTGGCGCGCCACTTCCCTGAACAGTAAGCGGTTGTCTTTCCCGAACAAAGCCCCGTGGAAGTCGGACAAGACCGCAATCCGGCACCCGTCGAAATTGTCCGGGAGTTCCGGAAAGGCGGTCTCCCATTTCGTCACCTGCAAAGAATGATTGCTCCACAGGAAAAAGACCGCGCAAGCCAGCGCGAACAGTGCCACGCGCAACACATGCCGTAAGATTCCCATGCGGCGACGGCGTACCCGTCTCCGGTCTCTGCGCTCGGACAATGTATCCGCCTCCTTCCGGGACGTACGTCCCGCACGACATCATAGCACAGTTTACGCATTTTGGCTACCACAAATTTTCCGGCGGCGGGAAAAATATTAGGTTTTTATTTCGTGGGGGAAAATCTCTTTCAAATTTGGAAAAAGCAGATATAATGATAACAGGGAGAGTGAAAGAAATGTGTCCTGAAATACTGCGCTTGCCTGACGAAATCATAGGCCGGTCTATGACCCGTTGCGCCGCGCCGCCGTCGTTCCGGGCAAGCGCGGCCTCTATCGCCTCTTTGCAGGCGGCGTTCGCGTCATGGGACGCGAGACATTGCGCCGTTTCGCAAACTCCATAGAGTTTCGGTAGAGCGGCAATGTTTTGAGCGTTTCCGCGCTCTCCATCCGAAACGGCGTCCGCTCTCGGCGAAGGGGGCGGGGGGACGCGCCGCCGCTTCCCGCTGTCCGCTCTGAATCGCCCCGCGCACGGATTCCTTCCGCATGACGCGGTTGAACTCGCCCATTACGGCGGCGTTAAGGTCGCGGCGCATTTTCGCCGTGGTCGGAAAGCAGGTGTCATGAAACTGCCCGTCCGCGCTCTTTTGCTCGGCATTGCCATAAAAGGCTCGTTTTTGCCGTTCATGACGCAGGGTGTCAGCATTTAACTTTTGGGTACGACAAAAGGCCTCTCGTTGAGAGGCTAATTTTTCATAGAATGAATTTTAACGTATACAGGCTCTAAGCGGATGATTTCCTAATGAAATTTGCGTTGAGGATTCACTCCTTTGTTCCGAAAAGGATTTCCAGCGCTCTTTCAGGATTGAGCGAAACGTGATACCTTAAACTCGAGAATATCGGCGAAATTGGCGGCGAACTCTTCCCGCTGTTTTTCGCTCATCGAGAGTTACGCGCCGGAAACGCTTTCCTCCCGGTTCGTGAGAGGGATATTGGCGTAATCCGCGCTCTCGGCGAAGGCCAGCAGATTACACGCGTTCTGCGCGTTGCGCAACGCGGAATCGGTGCGACCCTGATACCCTGTCATGCCCGTGAAAAGCGTTTGCAAAGTCTCCAAAGGCAAAGCGTTATATTCCGGCGTTTCTTCCACATGGGATTCGGGCGGCGTCGTCCCGGCGCAAGCCGTAAGCCCCGCGCAAAGCGCCGCCAGTAAAATCCACAGGAACAGTTTTCTCATCGTTTAAGGCTCCCTTGATTTTTCCGCGCTTACTGAAAACCAATCACTTCCGCCTTTTCTTCCGCGAAAGCGTTCGTGTAATAGTCGAACGAATCCGCCTCCTCCGGCGAAAGCTCCTCGGACGATTTCAGCGTCAGTTCGCCATTTGCCGCGTCGTAGGTCTCCAATACGGGGGTTTTGCCCTCGATGTTCATGTTCACAAGCTGGTATAACTCCCCGGTTCCGTCATGGATAACCAGTTTCCCGGCGGTATGATTTCCCCCGAACAGCACCGCTTCTTCCGTAAACGCCAACGGGTACGCCGTCCCGGTCGAACTGACGGAAGCGATAAATTTCACTTCCCCGTCGGCGTACTGGTAAACGTCGGCTTCCACCGTCTCACCGTCCCCGTAAACGGACGATTCTTTTGTCACGACAAGAATTTTCTCGCCCGTCCCGCAAGGGAACTGTACCCATGTAAGCGTTTCCCCGCCTGCCGCTTCCAGTTCGGCGACTTTGTTCTGATACGCCGTAGCGATTTCGTCCGCAGGTACGTCCGGCGTTTCGTCCGCAGGGGCGTTTCCGGTACACGCCGCAAGGCTCACGCAAAGCGCCGCCGACAAAATCCAGACAAACAGTTTTTTCATGTCTTCCATCTTCCTTTTCTAAAAATAGTTTGAAAAGCGGGGAACAGGAGCGCAAAGTCTCCCGTCCCCCGCGCAGGAGGGGGCGTTACGTGATTCGGCGGCGATTCAGTCCGCTTTTTCAAGGCCGCTTACGCTGATAATTCGCAACAGCGGGGCGTCAACCTGTTCGACTCCGTCAAAATTCACATCCAAAAACCAGACGCTTCCCGTCGCCAAGCAGATTCCCTGTCCATTGAAAAACAAATCGTTGCAGTCCTCTTCTTCCATTGCCGCCCTGTCGCCGTCAGAGACAACTTTATCGCTCATATAGGACAGAAATTCCTCCGCGTTGTTCACTTTTACGTCGGGATACATCGTAATCGGATAACGAATCATAGTGGAGATGGTTTTCCAGTCCTCATCCAAATAAGCCTGACGCGCTTTTGCCGCGAACGCTTCCACTTCCGTTTTATTCAGCGTCGTGACGCCGGAGTAGGCGTTATCGCCTCCGCCGGATTGCGTGAAACGGCAGTCCGCCGCTTGCGGCTCCTTTTCGTCGTACCACGTCAGATAGCCATCACGGAACCTCAGATAGCCTTTTCCGTTGCTCCAGATAAGCGTTTCCTGTTCGGGCGCGTTCGGGTCATCGGGGAACGTGATTTCGGCTTTCACGCCGTTTTCATATTGCAAAATTTCATCCTGCGCGCCCGCAACCGCTTTCATTCTCCATTGCACTGCGGAATTATAGCTTCCTCCCCAGTGTATCAGAACGTCATAAACGCCCGTTTCGGCGGTCTTCTTGACGCTCATCACGGCTCGCTGACTGTAACTGTCCTGCCACTCGCCGACAAATTCCTCCCCCGTAAAGCCGGAGGTTTCCGGCGGCTCGCCCGTATTCTTCGCCACAAGCGCATTGTACCACTCTGACATGATATTGACCGTGTCCGACGCGTGGTCGCCATTCTCGAAAACCGCCCTGTAGAGCATTTCATTGTCGCCGCTCCAAACTTGGCGGATATAGTGTGTCTTGCCTTCCATGCGGAAAAAGTCAAAGCGAATATCGTCATCGGGGAAACTCAAAACGATATATTCGCCGTCGGGGGCTTCCTCGTTCTCTACGGGTTCAAACGTGACGCCCTTCGTCAAACTCTCTACATATGCCGACGCGTCAAAGCCGTCTCCGTCCATGGGACCATATTCCGTTGTGCTGAGCGTGTACTTCGTGCCGTCCAGATACGCGATACGCGCAAGGTACATATCAAGGGCGTTATTGCCGCGCTTTTCGGGTACGAGCCTGGAATTTTCAGAAAGGAACGTATCCGGCACGGTCGCCGCCCACTCGTTGAGCGTCGTCCACTGTTCCAAGTCCTCCTGATTGTCGTAGTTTTCCCGCACAAGGCGCACGTCCGTGGGGTGGTAGTACATATAATACTGTCCGTCCGCGTCCTTTGCGAACACTTCCTGACCGGACATGTCATAGCAGAGCGCCTCGTGGAACGCGTCCTCCGTAATTACGTTAATGCTGAACAGCCAGCCCACGCCGTCGTATTCCTCTCCCAGCGCTTTCGCCGCCTCAATCGACGCCTTCTCCGACACGCTGAACAGTACGCCGTCCGGGTCGTTCTGCGGCGTCTCGATAACCAGCAGGTCTTTGTATGCGGGCGGCACGGACAGCCGGAACCCGGCATTTGCAACGCCCTCACTTCCCGCTGTCACTGACGTTTCGTTTGTCGCGGCGGTTTCGTTCGTTGACCCTGTGACGGAACAGGCCGCCAGCGTCAGCGTCAGAAACGCCGCCAGTACGACACTCCCGACAGATTTTTTCCTGTACTTCATAATTTCCACAATCCTTTCCTGTGTGGCGTTCGTCCCGAACCCCGCAAAAGGTACGGGCGTCCTACAGCGCCGCTCTTCCTCCGCAAGCAGAGCGCGGGCGTACGCGGCGCGTTGCGTCCCGCCCAAGCGGTTCAGCGCTTCCTCGTCACAGCTTAATTCTATGTCCCGGTTGGCCAGCGCGTAAAGCGCCCAGACGGCGGGGTTGAACCAGTGAACGGTCAAGGCAAGGGCAAGCGCGAACTTGAAAGCCGCGTCAAAGCGCCGCATATGAATATATTCATGTTCCAGCGCGAATTTTGCCTCCGCCCCGTCCCACCAAGACGCCGCGCCGGGGACGACAATCACGGGGCGCAGTACGCCGTAAGTCATGGGGGAATCCAGTCCGCCGAATGATTTTACGGCGTATTTCCGTTTCAGCGTATGCGTTTTCATCCATGCCCGCGCCGCGTCGTGTTCCACCGGGAAAGCCTGACGGAACTTTCGATAGCCGATTGCGTACACGATAACGAAAAACGCGCCCACAATCACCGCGCCCGCCCCCCAGACAATCCGAAACCAGTGCGCGACGTTTTGCGTTTGCGCTTGCGCTTGCGGTCTTTGCGCGGGACGCGGATTTTCCGCCGCGTTCCCGTAAACCCGTATCGGCGGCGGTTCGGGGCTTGCGTCCCGTGCGGACGGGGCGGCGTTTACAAATTCCCGCACCTCTATAGTTTGCGTCTGTCCGCTCAAAAAATCCGGCGCGGAAAGCGAAACGCGGAAAAGCGGCGGGAACGGTATCAGCAGTCTTATCAGGACGACCGCCCACAGTATTAGAAACGTCCGCTTCGGCAGTACACGCAATGTGAATAAGCGCAGAAACGCGACCGCTAATATAAGAATGCCGCCGGACGTACTCATTTGCAAAAGGCTCATAGTTACTCCAATTCGCCGATAATGACCCGCAGTTTTTGGATTTCCTCGTCAGAGAGCTTTTTCCGTCCCAAGAGGGCGGCAAAGAGTTTATCCGCCGAACCGTCGAAAATACGGTCAATCAGACGGTCGGTCTCCTCGCGCTGTACGTCCTCTTTCGACACTAAAGCGCGGCAGACAAAACCCGGTTCCGAACGCTCCACCGCGCCCTTTGCGATACACCGTTTAATCAGCGTGTAGGTCGTGTTCATGTTCCACCCGGTTTCCCCGGCTAAGATTTTCACGACTACGCTTGCCTTCACGGGCTGTTCCCGCCAGATAACGTTCATGACCTTCAATTCCGCGTCCTGTAATTTCCCGCTCATGCCGTCTCCTTTCCCGGAATCACTACTGCTGTCGTGTATATATACTACAACTGTCTTGCATATTTGTCAATAGGCTGAAACAAATTTTCTGTTCTTTCCAATTATTTCCTTTTTCGGCGGCTTCTCACTTGTAATCTTTGCCTATACAGAAGCGCGGAAGGAACATTCCCTCCGCGCTTCTGACACTTTCTTAACTCTGCGGCGGGTTCGCGTCATAGGTTGCGGACAGCGATACCAACGCAACGCTCCCGGCGCGTTCCGCCGGACGATACGTATACTGATATGTTCCGGCGCGGCGCAAAGTGAAGTAACGCCACCACTCCAAATCCTGCGGAATTTCCGCTTCATACGTCAGTTTTCCCGTCTCCGCGTCATAGGAAAGGTTTTGCGGCTCCGCACACATTCCCCACGTGTTCAGCCCCGGAAGCGGCAAATCATAAACTTTCCCGTCGTCAAGGGCGTGGATAAGTTTTTCAACAGAGCCGTGCGGCGTCCCGGCAAATACGAAATGGATAATCTTCCCGCCGGGAACGCTGATTTCCTCCTTTACGATACCCGTCCCGGAATCCTTCTGTATATAGTTCTTCTCAATCTCCGCCATATCAGCGTATTGACGATAGGACGCGTCCACGGAGAAGGTCTTGAATCTGTCGGGGAATTTCAGAGACGCGCCGAGATTCAACGCCTCCCGCAACGTTTGCAAATCCGGCTTGTTAAAACACATATACGCGTCCAAGGCGCGGTTGGAAATCAGCGCCACGTCTCCACGTGTAAAGCGTCCGGCGTCCGTGCCGTCGAGCAGTCCCAATTTGTCCGCGACAAACTCCGCGTCCGCCGTACTCATCCCGTTGCTGTAACTCGCATGGTTCGCGTAGCCCATCGCCCGCATGAGGAACAACAGATACTGATTCCGCGTGACCGGATTTGTCCCGCTGTACGTCGTTTCGCTTGTTCCTTTCGTCAGACCGTTCGCGTAGGCGTAGCCGATATAAGGCGCGGTCGTGGAGCCGGACGGCACATCCTTAAATGGGATTTCCCATTTCCCGGACAACGCCTCTTGTTCTTTTCCCAGCAGTCGCACCAGCATAATGACCGCCTGATTCCGCGTCGGAACGCTGTCCAAATCAAAGACGGGCTTGCCGTCCGGCGTTGTGGAAGTCCCGCGAAACAGTCCCAGCGCGTACAAAGCCTGCGCCGCCCCCTCTTTCTCTTGCGCGATGTCCTGCGCGTTGATTGCGGCGGGCGTTTCGTTCGTGACCAGTACGCCGTTGTCGGCGGACTCAAATTCCTCCGCCTTGATAACGCGGGGCTTGTCGGCGTCGGGCGCGTCGGGAAAGCCGATGTCCGCGAGGGGCGGCAGAATCAAATCGCCCTCTTCCGCTTCCGTCTCCCACGTCGTTTCCGCCTCCGACGCCCCGGCGAAAACGCACAGGCACAGGAACAGCGCAAACAGGAAAGTCAGTCGTTTCATGTTCGATTCCTCCTAATGTTATATCCATGAGCGGGCGTCGTAAACGAATGTTTGACCGTCCGCCTGAAACGCGACGGTTTTTGTTTCGCTGTCATAGACCACGTTTTCCGGCGGAAAGTCCCCTCTGTAGAGCAAATATCCGCTTTCTATTCCGAACTCTTTGCCTGTCGGAGCCATTAAAAGTTCGTGAACCGTATCGTAGCCCCGGAAATCGTGATGAATGTGCAATTCCACCTGTTTGAGTTTCCCGCCAAGGACGGGCATTTCCGCGACCAGTCGCGCCGCGCCGTCGCCGCCGTTGTCCGCTACGGCGAACACGTCCGGCGATAAAACCCGCGCCCGCGCCGGACTTGTCACAAAGCATACCGCCACGACCACGCAAACGATAACGGAAAGGATAACAAGCCAAAAGGCGGGCTTACGATAATTAAGAACCGCTTTTACCCTTGTTTTGACGCCCGTTTCCCCGAACGCCAGCGGACAGGCCGCGACGCTTCCTCGCTCCCGGCTGCAATCCAGCAGGGCTTGCGAATAGGCGGCGCGTTCCGAAAGTTTCATCTCCCGGACAACCCTTTCGTCACAGGCAAGCTCCAAATCGCGGCAGAACAGGACATACGCCGCCCATACCAGCGGATGAAACCAGTAGACGGACAGCAAACCGTATCCCAACGGTTTCCAGAAGTGGTCGAAATGCCGCAAATGGGCGGTTTCGTGGGCGATTACGTAACGGGTCTGCGCTTCGTCCAGATTCGAGGGCAGATAAACGCGGGGGCAGAGAATCCCAAGAATAAACGGCGCGGGGATGTCGTCGCAAATCCACAAGTTTCCGCCAATCGGCAGGGACGCGGAAACCGTGCGGCGCAGTCGCAGAAACCCCGCCAGCGCGTAAAGCAACATAGCCGACAGTCCCGCCAGCCATACCGCGCTGAAAATCTCCGTCAGGCGTACCGACGCGGACGGGCTTTCAGGTTTTGCGGATTCCGTATTGTGCGGCGTTACGCCGCCTTGATTTCCCAAACGCGGAGTTTGTCGGGGAATCGTTACTTGTCGTTCTATTAGAATTTGCTCCACGGCGGGCGCTTGCGGCGTGAGGGAAACCGGGGACGGAATCGTGACCGGACAGGCCAGCCGTAGCGCGACTATCGCCCACAGGATACAGCGTACCGATTTGGGCGCGTTCCGTAACAACAGCCGCGCCGCGATAACCGCCAGTATGAGCCAGCTTGACGAAACGCCCATGTCAAGCAGTTTTAAGAATAGCGCTTCCATCACGATTCCTCCCGCGCCGCGTCAATCATGCGCTGTATCTCGTCGGCCTCCTCTTTCGACAGCCGCTTATGGGACGTGAACGCCGCCACGAACGCCGGAAACGACCCGCCGTAGGTGTCCGACACGAACTTTACGCTTTTGGCGGCGTAGAAGTCCGCCCGCGACATCACGGCGGAAACCGTGCCGTAATCGTTGCGGAACAGTCCCTTTTCGCAGAGCTTGCGCAGGACATTATAGGTCGTGGGCTTTTTCCAGTGCAATTCCCGCTCGCAGATTTTCACCAGTTCCCCGGACGAAAGCGGCGCGTGTTCCCAAATCAAATCGGCAAACCGCGCTTCCACCGCGCCCAGTGTCAGATTATCCATGTTGCGCCTCCTTGGTTCATTGACGATAAACTTAGTTTATCATGAATGAACTCACTTGTCAAGAGGTGATTCTGCTTTTTGTGAGGCCATATTTTTTCACGAAAAGGGTTGACAAATGTTTACCTTTATGTTATGCTGTCTCTATAAGGTAAACAATAGGTTACCAAAGGAGGCCACAATATGAAAACGGAACTCTCGGACGGCGAATGGGCGTTGATGACCCGTCTATGGGAACATCCCGGAAGCACGATTACGGAACTGACCGCCGCCATGCGCGACGAAACCGGGTGGAGCAAGCACACCATTATTTCCATGCTCTCCCGCATGGAGGCCAAAGGCGCGATTGCCTATGAACAGTCCGGACGGGCGAAGGCGTGGTATCCGCTCTTGCGTCGGAGTTACGCGACGCGCAAGGAGACGCGACGCTTTCTCGATAAGGTGTATGGCGGAAGTCTTGGCCTGATGGTCAACGCAATGGCCGACAGCCGCGATTTGTCCCCGGAGGACATCGAGGAACTGTCCCGGATTCTGGAAAAGGCGAAGGAGGATTTGCAATGACGGAAATTCTGATTGCCTCGTCCGCGCTGATTGCGGCGGTGTTCGCGATACGGTTCGCGTTCCGAAAGACGCTTTCCGCCCGTCTGCGTTACGCGTTATGGGGGCTTGTCCTGTTGCGGCTACTGTTGCCCGTACAGCTTCCCGCCGCTGATTTCTCCGTCCTGAACGGGGCGCGAACCGTGCAGACGCAAATTATCCGCTTCACGGACGCCCCAATTTTTCCTGCCGCGCCGGACGCATCTGGAGCCTCTACACGGAGTTAAAGGAAAACGCCGCGCCCGGCGCGACGTTCCGCCGCCGCTGGGGCGACACTTGGGATATCGTGACAGGGTTCCCCGTGGCGCTGTCCGACTTCTTCCCGCCGCGTACGCGCTGGAAAC
>JAFXQV010000037.1 GCA_017526785.1 Oscillibacter sp.
AACGGGGAAACGGCATGAATAAGAGCCTGTTCCGGGGTTCAATTTTCGGCGTGATTTTGCCGATTCTCTACAGTTTCTTTCCGTCTTAATCAAGGCTTCCATATTTTGGAAAATTCCCCTACAAAAAAGTTATGCCGACTTCGCGTAGGTCGGTGTCAAGTTTTTGTAGGACTTTTTCCGAGCCGCCGCAAAGCGCATATTTTGCCAACGCCGCAAGGCAATTTTGGCGGGGATTCAAGGCGTATTTTTGATAGCACCACCCATTTCACGCCTATTCGTAATTTACAAAATATGGAAATTAAAAAGTCCTACAATTATTTTACGCCGACTTCGCGTAGTCGGTGTCAAGTTTGTGTAGGGCTTTTTTAGAGCCGCCGTAAAGCCATATTTTGACAGCGACGCCGCGCAATTTTCGGCGCGGATTCAAAGGGTATTTTCGAGTGCAAACGCACGTTTCGCGTCTGCTCAAAATTTCCATTATATGGAAGGTAAAAGTCCTGCAATTATTTTATGTAAGCGTTTTTGCGATTTTGGATACACGCACAAAGAAAGCGCGTTTTTAAAGTTAAAAACTGTATCTTATGACTAAATTATGGAAATTCACAGATTTCTCTTGCCGATGTCCGCCCCGTATGGTATACTGAAGCCATACAGCGAAATATAAGGAGGAAACGCCATGAAAAGAAAAACGCTGTTTCTGTCGCTTGCGCTCGTGACGCTGGCGGCGCTTCTGGCGGCTTGCGGCGGCACGCAGACCGACGCCGAGCCGGAAGCCGGGGAAACGTCCGCCGAAACGCCGGACACCTACGAATGTCAGTTAATCGGCACGGTCACGGACGCCGGACAGGTCGTCAGCGCCCTGACCATCGACTTCGGCGAGGCCAAGAAGGTCACGGGCGTGGACAACGACACGTTCACGGTTCACGCGACCGCTTCCACGGAGGCGTTCCGGGAGGGGACGGAACTGGAGAGCTTCGGCGATTACGACATTGACCGCGCCATTGTCAAGGTCGAGGACGGGCAGAAGGTCACGCTTTATTTCGACGAATCGGAGGGCGCGACGCTGGCCTATACGTCCGGTTCCCGGAACTATCCCGCCGACTTGACCTACACGGTTACGCAGAACAAGCCCGTAACGCTGACGGCGGCGGACGGCACGGTATTGCGGGAGGAATACACGGCGGAATACACATGCGACAACTCCGTGCAGGACGCGGAGACCGCGAAATTTGAATCCGTCATCGTCCCCGGCGGAGTCAACTATCAGTTTTACGACGCGGGCGCGGACAAGCTGGTTGTCTGGTTCCACGGCAACGGGGAAGGCGACCTGTTGCAGTCCGGCAACAACGTCGCGCAGATGTTGGCGAATCGCGGCACCGTGGCATGGGCGTCGGACGAGTTCCAGACGATTTTAGGCGGCGCGTCCGTGATGGCGTTCCAAGCCCCCGATACGTGGTACTACGCGCAGAAGGACGGGCTTCTGGACAAGGTCGCCGATGAAATCAACGCCGTGATTGCGGAAAGTAGCATTAACCCGGCGAAAGTTCTGGTTTCCGGTTGTTCGGCGGGCGGCTACATGACAACGCGCATGATTATCGCCCACCCGGAACTGTTTCAGGCGGCGATGATTAGCTGTCCGGCCTACGACGTGGCGTCGGACAGGGGCGGCGAGACCCCCACGGATGAGGAATTGCAGGCCGTCAAAGCCTCTGGCGTCGCCGTGTGGCTCGTGCAGGGCGAGACGGACAGCGTGGTAGCCACCGACGCCTGCTCCAAGCGCCTGTTTGACATTCTGGCGGACGGCGACACGCTGACGGAAACCGCCGTCAAGCAGGAACTGCCGGAAAATTCCGATTTCACCACGTATGAAACCGCCGACGGCAAATATAAGCTGTCCCTCTACGACACCACGGACGAGGACAAGTTACGCTTCGCGGAGGACTACGACCAAGACGGCGTTTTCAGTGAAGTGCAGTACAGCAGTCACTGGTCGTGGATTTACACGTTAAAGAATAACCCGCAGTCGGCGGACGGCACGCATATCGTAAACTGGGCGGCCGGATTTGTAAGTTAATACGGTACCGCAACCGGGTCACAAGGGCGTTTTGGCGGACAATATTGTTTCGGCACATTGCGGAGGGGACACTTTCTGAAAATGTCGTTCATGGAGGAACTTTTGTCTCTGACACTCAAAACGGGAAAATACCCACGACTTGCGCCGTGGGTGTGCCGCAGGCGAAACATGGAATATGATATTTTTGGAAAGGATAACTATCATATGTACGATTATCTCATTGTGGGCGCGGGACTGTACGGGGCGGTATTCGCGCGCGAGGCCGCCGACAGCGGAAAGAGCGTCCTTGTCGTTGACAGGCGCCCCCACATCGCCGGGAACGTCTACACGGAACAGGTCGAGGGTATCCACGTCCACAAGTACGGCGCGCATATCTTCCACACCAACAACAAAACTGTGTGGGATTACGTCAACCGTTTCGCAGTGTTCAACCGCTTCACCAACTCGCCCGTGGCGAACTACAAAGGAAAACTGTACTCCCTGCCGTTCAACATGTACACGTTCAATCAGATGTGGGGCGTCGTGACGCCCGCCGAGGCCGCCGCCAAAATCGCCGAACAGCGGCGCGAAATCACCGGAGAGCCGCGCAATTTAGAGGAACAGGCCATTTCCCTTGTCGGGCGCGACATCTACGAAACGCTTGTCCGAGGCTACACGGAAAAGCAGTGGGGGCGTGACTGCAAGGACTTGCCCGCGTTCATCATCCGGCGTCTTCCAGTGCGCCTTACGTTTGACAACAACTACTTCAACGCGCTGTATCAGGGAATCCCCGTCGGCGGCTACACGAACTTTGTCGCCAACATGCTGGACGGTATCGAAGTCCGGCTGGACACGGATTACATGATACATCGCGGGGAGCTGTCGGAACTGGCGCGGAAAACCGTGTACACGGGGGCGATTGACGCCTATTTCGACTATTTCGCGGGCTGTCTGGAATACCGCTCTGTCCGCTTTGAGACGGAGCTACTGGACATCCCGAACTTTCAGGGAAACGCGGCCGTCAACTACACCGACCGGGAGACGCCGTGGACGCGTATCATTGAGCATAAATGGTTCGAGTTCGGGCGCGACGAGGCCGGGAACGAACTCCCGAAAACGGTTATCAGCCGGGAGTATTCGTCGGAGTGGAAGCCGGGCGACGAGCCATACTACCCCGTGAACGACGCGAAAAACGGCGCGCTGTACGCGCAGTACAAAGCGCTTGCCGATAAGGAACAGAATGTGATATTCGGCGGACGCTTGGGCGAGTACAAGTATTACGACATGGACCAAGTCATCGGCGCGGCGCTGGAACGCGCCCACGCGGAATTGGCATAAGATTTCCCCCGGCGGAACTTCCGCCGGGGGATTGCCTGTCAGCCTTCTTGAGTTTTGGACGGTTCCACGTATTCGGGAACATAGACGCCGGACGGCATGTCTTTCGTGATTTCCAAGGAGTTGCCGTGCAGTCTGTGGATGGAGGCGAACGGCCAGAGTTTCAGGAAGGATTCCACGTCGGCGAGATTGGGCATGCCGTAGGGCGGGTGGTAGTAGTGCATGGGTATCACGCAACGCGGACGGAGCGCCATACAGGCGGATTTCGCGCCCATGGCGTCAATCGTGTAATGGCCGCCCACGGGAATGAGCATGACCGTCAGCGGGCCGATTTCCTGAACCTGTTCCAGCGTCAGATGGTGTCCCAAGTCGCCCATATGGGCAATCGTGATATCGTCGGCGCTGAAAACGTGGATAGCGTTTTCTCCGCGTTCGGCTCCCTCTTTGTCGTCGTGGAAGGTGCGAACCGTCCGGACGGCGAACGGGTTTCGCCAGCCTTTCCGGGGCGTGACAACGTCCGTGGCGTTATGGTCGGAGTGCGCGTGGCTGCAGTAGACGCAGTCGGCCTTTAGGCGCAGGGGCGGATAGCCCGGCACGTCCTTGTAGGGGTCTATGACGAGCTTGTAGGAATCGTGCTCCAGCATAAAGCAGGAATGCCCTAACCATGTCAGTTTCAAAATATTTCCTCCTCCACATATGCCCGGTCAGTGCCGGGTGTTATTTCTGTTCCGGGGTGTTTTGCTCTTTCATCGGGGGTTCCGGATTCCCCGTGACAGGCTCTTTGGGTTGCTTCTCCTGCTTTTTCAGGCCGATTCCGATTTTAGGAAGATGTACCGGACGCGGCGCGCCTCCCTGACGCTTTTCGCGGCGGCGGCGGTTGATTTTCACGACGATGACTACGATAATCGCAATCAGCGCCAGCCACGGCCAACTGTACGCGAGCGACACCGTGATATCTTCCAGCCATTCGGCGAAGTCGGTCAGCCCCTCCACGAACGCGGACGCCAGCAGACTGCCGTAGCTTTTCGGCGTCTCCGGGACGTTGGAGAAGCGGTAGACTTCCTCTAACGATACTTGGATGGTGGAGTAGTCCACCTGATTGTCGTAGTGGCGGAGGGTGCCGGAGAGGTCGTCAATGGCCTGTTCGGTCTCGGAAATGGCGGACTGTATCGTGATAATGTCCTCCATGCTGGTGGCCTTCTCCAAGAGCGCCTGAAGGCGCTGTAACTTGATATTCTGCGTTTTGAGGCGTCCGGCGGTGTCGTAGTAGCGCTCGCTGATGTCCTGCTGACTGATGTGGTGGCGGGTCTCGTGACAAAGTTTGCTGGCTTGGTCGAGGAACGTCTGGAAGTTGTTGACGGGTACGCGAATCGTGTAGTTCGCCCAGCGGCCACTCTCGCCGCGTTCGCCGGATGTGCTGTCGGCGAAGTAGCCGCCCAGACGGTTCGTCAAGTCGGCTAAGGCGTCGGCGGTCTCCTGAAAGGTCGTGGTCTCCATGGTCAGTTCCGCCGTACGAATCAGCTTTTGGGGACGCGCCTCCGTCGACGGCGACGGCGTGGGGCCGATGGCTTCCGGCGCGGCGGCGGATTTCGCGTTGTCTATGATGGTTCCCGCGACGTGGTACCCGTAATCGTTCCCGCCGTAGTAGGAATCGTAGTCGTCGGCCTCCCACATGGGTTCCTCCATGGGCATGGCCTCGTCGTAACTCCGCGAAGCGGCGTAGTTGCCGCCACTGGAACCGCCGCAGGCCGTCAGCGCCGTCAGCAGAAGCAGTACCGCGAACACAAGCGCGGCAAATTTCCGTTTCATTGGTATTCCCCCTTTTCGCTTGCGGCGTGGCCGCGTTTGTCTGTTAGACGGAATTTCACGGAAAAAGTTCCGCTTTCCTGTCACGTCTCCCCGGCGCAGTGTTCCAAGAGATACGCCGTCAAGGCGTCTTTGCCGTCGCCCTTCTCGGCCGAAAAGGGAATCAAGGTATCCGCGTCGCGCAGTTGCAGCGTGTCCCGGATGAGTGTCAACGCGGGTTCGATTTCGCGTTTTTTGAGCTTGTCCAGCTTATTGGCCGCCACGGCGACCGGACAGCCGCTTTCGCGGAACCACCGGAACATGGTCACGTCGTCGGCGGTGGGCTTGTGGCGGATGTCGACTATCAGGACGCCCGCCGCGATGCGTGACCCCTCGCGCCCGAAAAACTGCTCCATGAGGTTCGCCCAGCGGGCTTTCTCGTCCTTGGGGACTTTCGCGTAGCCGTAGCCCGGCAAATCGACCAAGTACAGCTTTTCGTCGACGAAAAAGTAATTTATCTGGCGCGTCTTGCCGGGGGACGCCCCCACGCGGGCAAGGTTTTTCCGCCCGGTCAGGCGGTTGATGACCGACGATTTCCCCACGTTCGAGCGTCCCGCGAATACCGCTTTGGGGAACGGGTCGCGCAGAAACTGTTCCGGCGACCCGGCGGAACGGACGTATTCCGCTGATTGAAACTGCATAACGGCGTCCTTTCTCTTCACGCTGACGGCGCGTTACTGTACTTTGTCACGCTGACGGCGCGTCTTTGGGACGCCGTACTTTTCGGCGCGTTTTCGGCATGCCGCCGACGCCCGAGAGCGATTCCGTGTCCGTGAGCGTCTCGCGCAGAGGCTCCGACGACGGACACAGCGCCGCCGCAAACACTTCGTCGACCGTCTCCACGGGGATGAACTGCAACGCCGCCCTTACGGTCTGGTCGATGTCCTCTAAATCCCGTACGTTGTCCTTGGGAATCAGCACCGTATGAATACCACAGCGTTTCGCGGCCATGGTCTTTTCTTTGAGGCCGCCGATGGGCAGGACGCGCCCGCGAAGCGTGACCTCTCCCGTCATGGCGATTCCGGCGCGGATACGCTGTCCCGTCAGCGCCGACAGCATGGCCGTTGTCACGGCGATTCCGGCCGACGGGCCGTCTTTCGGTACCGCGCCCTCCGGGAAGTGTACGTGGATGTCCTTGTTTTTGTAAAACTCCGCGTCAATGCCCAGCATGGCGGCGCGGCTCCGCAGACAGCTAAGCGCCGCCGACGCGGACTCCTTCATCACGTCGCCCAGATTGCCCGTCAGTTCCAATTTCCCGCCGCCCTCCATGACGTTGACTTCCACTTCCAGAATCTCGCCGCCGGTCTCCGTCCACGCAAGGCCGTTCACGACGCCGATTTCCTCGCGGTCGGTACGCAGGGGCGGCGGATAGGGCTGGCAGTCCAGCAGTTTGGGCAGGTCGCTCTCCGCGACGACGAACCGCTTTGCGTCGCCCTGTAACAGATACATATCGGCCTTGCGGCAGAGCGCGGCCAAGCGCCGCTCTAATTGCCGTACGCCCGATTCCCGCGTGTAGTCGCGTATCACGGCGCGGATTACGTCGTCACCGACGCGGAGCATACTCTTTTTCAAACCGTGTTCGGCAAGCTGTTTCGGGAGTAAGTGCAGACGCGCAATTTGCAGCTTCTCCTCGTCCGTGTAACTCGATAACTGGATGACTTCCATACGGTCAAGCAGGGGACGCGGAATCGTCTCCGTAGTGTTGGCCGTGGTGATGAACATCACATGACTGAGGTCGACGGGGATTTCAAGAAAGTGGTCGCGGAACGCGTGATTTTGTTCGCTGTCCAGCGCCTCCAGAAGCGCGGAGGCGGGGTCTCCGTGATAATCGTTGCCTACTTTGTCGATTTCGTCCAGCAGAAGCAGGGGGTTCATAGAGCCGCCGCGCGTGATGGCCTCGATAATGCGGCCGGGCATGGCGCCTATGTAGGTTTTGCGGTGTCCGCGGATGTCGGCCTCGTCGCGGACTCCGCCCAGCGACAGCCGCGCCAGCTTCCGGTTCAAGGCCTTCGCCACGGAAATGGCAATCGACGTTTTCCCGACGCCGGGCGGCCCCACCAGACACAGAATTTGCCCCTTGCTTGCGGGGTTCATCTGCCGCACGGCGATGGTCTCCAAAATGCGCTCCTTGACCTTTTCCAGCCCGAAATGGTCGCGTTCCAGCGTTTTCCGGGCGATATCCACGCTGACGCGCTCTTTCGTTTCGGTGTTCCACGGCACGTCGAGACAGGTTTCCAGATAGTTGTGGATGACGGACGCCTCCGCGCTCCCGTAGGACTGCCGGGAGAGTTTCTGTAACTCCTTCATGAGGTGAGTTTCCGATTCCTCGTCCAGCCCCAGCGCAAGAATTTTCTCCCGGTAGGCCTCGATTTCCTCCTCCTCGTCGCCACCTTCGCCGAGTTCGTGTTGCAGGACGCGGATTTGTGTCCGAAGTATCTGCTCACGGTGGTTCCGCGCCAGACTTTCCCGTACTTTCTGTTCCATTTCGCGCTCGAAGCCCAGCACGTTGCATTCCCGCGCCAGAATCGAGTTCAGACGCCGCAGGCGCGGGAACGGCGACATTTCCTCCAACACGCTTTGCTTGTCGGAATGCCGCATAGGGAGATTTTGCGCGATAAAGTCCGCTAAATAACCGGGGTCTTTACAGTCCATAATGGTGTTGGCGATTTCCTCCGGGATGTTCCCGGACAGTTCCGCGTACTGCGCGAACAGGCTCATAGTCTGCCGAAGCAGTGCCTCCGTGCGGGGACTTTGCCGAAATGTCTCCGACACGGGCGGCTCGGGGAGTTCCTCGACGTTAGCCTGCAGAAACGGCTCCGACTGCCACAGACGCCGCAGACGCGCCCGGCACCGCCCCTCAATCATGACGCGTACGGCGACGGGCGACAGGCGTAAAACTTGGCTGACGTGCGCCAACGTGCCGATTTCGTAGAGTTCCTTTTCTCCGGGGACTTCCACCCCGATTTCCCTTTGTGTGACTAAAAATATGGTCTGGTCGGTCTCCATGGCGCGTTCGAGCGCCGCCACGGAGATTCGACGCTCCATGTCAAATGTCAAGTTCATATGCGGGAAGACGGTCAATCCCCGCATGGCCAAAACCGGGACATTCCAAGTTGCCGATTCTACCGCTTCCATAGGCTTCACTCAATCCTTTCCGTCGCTTCCGTTACACGGTAAGCGCGCTGTCATGATAGATACGCCATACTGAAAACCGCCGAATGTCCGCTTGCCCGGCTCCGGCGGGCGTCCGGCTCAGGAAGCCGGGCGCGACGCCGCCTCGTTGATTTCCATATTATTTCCGGGACTGACTTTCAGCGTGTACCGGGGTTTGTTGGGGTCGTACGACAGCACGGGCGTTTCCGTACCCTCGACGGCCTCTTTGGTGATATGCACTTCCGAAATGGTCGGGTCGGATGGAATCTCGTACATTAGGTTGTTGAGGAGTGATTCCATGACCGCCCGGAGTCCGCGCGCGCCGATGTTGCGCTCCACGGCGCGGTCGGCGACGGCTTCCAGCGCTTCCGGCTCGAAGGTCAGTTTCACATTGTCGTAGCTCAGCAGTTTTTGGTACTGCTTGACAAGGGCGTTTTTGGGTTCCTGAAGAATCCGGACAAGCTCATCACGCCCAAGCGCGTCCAGCGCGGTGATGACCGGGAGGCGTCCGATAAGTTCCGGAATCAGGCCGTATTTCAGGATGTCGTGGGGCTGTACCTCGTGCATGATACGGCTTTCGGCCTGCTCGTGCCTGCCCTTGACGTTCGCGCCGAAGCCGATACTCTTTTGGTCAAGGCGGCGCTCAATGATTTTGTCGAGGCCGTCGAACGCTCCGCCGCAGATGAACAAAATATTTTTCGTGTCCATCTGGATGAACTCTTGGTGCGGGTGCTTGCGTCCGCCCTGCGGCGGGACATTCGCTACCGTACCCTCCACCAGTTTCAAAAGCGACTGCTGGACGCCCTCGCCGGACACGTCCCGCGTAATGGACACGTTCTCGCTCTTGCGGGCGATTTTGTCGATTTCGTCCACGTAGATAATGCCGCGCTGTGCGCGTTCCACGTCGAAGTCGGCCGCCTGCACAAGCCGCGTGAGGATGTTTTCCACGTCGTCGCCGACGTAGCCGGCTTCCGTCAAGGTCGTGGCGTCGGCGATTGCAAAGGGGACTTCCAGCAGTTTCGCCAGCGTCTGGGCGAACAGCGTCTTTCCGGAACCTGTGGGGCCGAGCAAAAGAATGTTGCTCTTCTGCAGTTCCACGTCGTCCCCGCCGCCGAAAAAGATACGCTTATAGTGATTGTAGACCGCGACCGAAAGCGTGACCTTGGCCTCCTCCTGCCCGATAATATACTGGTCGAGATAGGCCTTGATTTCCTTCGGGACGGGGAGCTTTTCGGGCATGTCGTTCACGGACGGCGGGTCGGGTTCCCGGTAATTGTCGTCCAGAAGCCCCATGCAGAGGTGTACGCACTCATTGCAAATCCGTACGCCCGGCCCCTGAATCATGCGGTGAACCTGATGCTCACTCTTGCCGCAGAACGAACAGCGGTTCAGTTTTCTGCTATTATCACTCATGTTTCAGAACCTCGATAACCTGTTTGTTAATGGGGGAACCGCGGAAACGGCTCCGCGATTCCCCATGTTGTGCGCTCAGTCCTGCTGGCCGGGTTCTTCCTGCCCGGACGGTTCCTGCTTTTTCTTGTTGGCGATAATCTTGTCAATCAGCCCGAAGCTCATGGCCTCCTCCGCGCTCATGAAATTGTCCCGCTCGCAGGCTTCCGTGACTTCCTCCAGAGACTTCCCGGTGTTCTCGGCCAGAATCTGGTTCATACGTTTCTTGATGGTCTCCAGCCGCTTCAGGTGAATGGCCATATCGGTAATCTGCCCCTGCGTCCCGGCCGACGGCTGGTGAATCATAATTTCGGCGTTGGGGAGCGCGATACGCTTGCCCTTGGTTCCGGCGGAGAGCAGGAACGCGCCCATGCTCGCCGCAAGCCCAACGCAAATCGTGGACACGTCACACTTGACATACTGCATGGTGTCGTAAATCGCCATGCCGTCCGTGACGGAGCCGCCGGGGCTGTTGATATAAAGCTGAATGTCCTTGTCGGGGTCCTGCGCTTCCAGATACAGCAACTGCGCCACGACTAAACTTGCCGTGGTGGCGTTGACCTCCTCGCCGAGAAAAATAATCCGGTCGTTCAGCAGGCGGGAGAAAATGTCATAGGAACGTTCCCCGCGGTTGGTCTGCTCTACTACATAGGGTACTAAACTCAAAACTTTTACCTCCATCATACATCCGCGAAACGGAAAGGGTATGAACGCCGCAGAACATCCGCGAATCTCAGGCCTCCGGGGAGGATTCGGCGGGAGTCTCTTCCGGTTTCGGTTCCGGCTCGAAGGCCGTCGCGCTGTCCGTCACAATGGCAATGGCCTTTTGTGTCAGAACTTGGTCGTTCATCTGCTCGGGCTTGAAATATTTCTTAATGGATTCCTTATCCATGCCGGACTGTTCGGCCAGTTTCGCGTACTCGGCCTCCCTGTCCTCGTCGGTGACTTCCAAGTGTTCCTGCTCGATAATGGCCGTGACAGCCAAGTCCATGCGTACCTGACGTACGGAGGGTTCCCGCGCGTCCTCCAACAGCTTTTCCTCACTGCCGCCCGTCATTTTCAGATACTGCTCATAGGTGAACCCCTGCTGATAGACCTGCCGTTTGAGATTGTCGACGAACTGCCGCGCCTGCCGCTCTACCAGCACGTCGGGAATGTCCGCCGTGATACCGTCGGCGACCTGATTCATCAGCTCATCCTCGAACTCGCGCTGCGCGGCGGCCTCGCGCTCCTCGGTAATCTGGCGGCGGAGGTCGGCGCGGAGTTCGTCCATGGTGTCGAACTCCGACACGTCTTTTGCAAACTCGTCGTCGATTTCGGGGACGTCCTTTTCCTTGACCTCGTGAACCTTGACCTTGAAGAGTACGTCTTTTCCGGCCAGTTCGGGGGCGTAGTTCTCCGGGAAGGTGATGTTGAGCTCTCTTTCGTCTCCGGCTTTCGCGCCCAGCAACTGCTCCTCGAAGCCGGGGACGAAGCTCTCCGAACCGAGTTCGAGACTGTGGTTTTCGCCCTTGCCGCCCTCGAAGGGTTCGCCGTTCAGGAAGCCCTCGAAGTCAATCACGACCGTGTCGCCGTTCCGCGCCTCCCGCTCCACGCTGACAAGGCGCGTGTTGCGTTCGGACAGACGCTGTACGCGCTGTTCCACATCGGCGTCCGTGACCTTGACGGGCATTTTCGGGGCGGAGAGGCCTTTGTACTGCCCGAGCGTGACTTCCGGGTAGACGGGGACAGTCGCCTTGAACGTGAAGCCCGCCGAAGAGGGTACGCCGTCGAGTTCCACGGAGGGCATATCCAGCACCTTGAGTTCCTTTTCCTTGACGGCGGCCTCGTAGGCGTCGGGGAAGGCCTCGTTGATGGCCTCGTCGTAGAAGACTTCCCGGCCGTACATGGCCTCTATCATTTTACGGCTGGCCTTCCCTGGGCGGAATCCGGGTACGCGGTATTTCCGGCGGTTCTTCTTGTACGCTTTCTCTATTGCGGCGTCGAACTCGTCGGGGCCTACCTCAATCGTCAGCAACACCTGACTTTTTTCCTGCTTCTCACAGCTTTTGACGTTCATGTCGTGGTTTCCTCCTTGATATGTGAGTATGTCGCGGGGTTCGGGGGCTATTCTACCAGACCGGAAAACAAATTACCAGTCCTTTTTGCGCAAAATACAGATTTTTTCTACTGTCGGGGTTCAGTCGCGGAGTTTGACGGGCGCGAAGCCCAGATAATCCGCCGAAATCAGGGAAAATGCGGTACCGTTCCGCGTCCCCTCAATGCGCCGCCGGATGGCGTACCCGTGCAGATGTCCGTAACAGCACTCCCGCACATGATAGCGTTCCAGCAGTTGGAGGATGTCGGGGCATTCGTAACCCGTGTACAGGGGCGGGTAGTGCAGGAAGCACAGAATCGGATGTTCTCCGGCGGCTTTCAGGGACGCTTCCAGCCGGATAGTCTCGCGGCGCAACATTTTTTCGTTGTGGGGCTTGCGCTCCTCCTCGAAGAACCAGCCCCGCGTCCCGCACAGCGCGGCATCCCCGTAGAAAGCGCAGTTATTGTGGATAAAGTCCAGCGTCGTGAAGCCCTTTTCGTCGAAGAAGCGGCGCATTTTCGAGACGGTACCCCACCAGTAGTCGTGATTGCCCTTGACCAGCAGTTTCCGGCCGGGGAAGGCGTCCAGAAAGCGGAAATCGGCCTCGGCCTGTTCGAGCGTCATGCCCCAAGAGGTGTCCCCGTCTAAAATCAGAGTATCCTCCGGGCGGAGGCGCGACAGGCTCTCCGAAATCCGCTCCACGTACTGTTCCCACGCCGAGCCGAACACTTCCATAGATTTGTCGACGCCAAGGGAAAGGTGCAGGTCTCCGATAGCGTACAAGGCCATAACGTCCCCCTTACCGCCTCCCCCTGTTCGGAAGGCTTACCGCAAGAAATCGAGTACAACGCGTTCCATGTCCGACTTTTCGGCGGAGAGGTCGAAGCGGCGCTGTTTGCGCTTCAGCGCGGCAAGACGCGCCGGAATCGGCGTGCCGGTGGCGTCATGGAGCTGGTCTAACAACGCCGTCCCGGAGCCTTTGGGCGTCTGCCCGATGGCGTCGAGTACGTGGTCACAGAACTTGTACGGCGACGCCGTGGACGCGAATACCGACACGGTACGGTCTCCGGTGGCGGCGCGGTACTGTTCCAGCACCTCCGCCGCGACGGCGGTGTGCGTGTCGATGAGGTAGCCGTAGTCGCGCCAGTAGCGGCCGATGGTGGCGGACGTGCCGCGCTCGTCGCAGAATCCGCCCCAGTATAACCCGTTCAGGGCGGCTTTGATACCCTCCGAGACCTGATATTTTCCGTCCCGCGACAGCGCCGCCATATAGCCCCTTACTTCCGCGTCGTTCTCCCCGGAGAGGTCGTAGAGAAGCCGTTCCAGATTCGACGAAACGAGAATGTCCATGGACGGGCTCATGGTCGTGTAAAATTCGCGGTTCCGGTCGTAGACGCCTGTCCGGAGAAAGTCCGTGAGGATGTTGTTCCGGTTGGACGCGCAAATCAGCCTGTTGACGGGAAGCCCCATACGCTTTGCGTAGTAGGCGGCCAAGATGTCGCCGAAATTCCCGGTAGGCACACAGAAATTAACTTTGTCGCCCATGGAAAGCACGCCGTCGCGGAGTAAATCGCAGTAGGCGGAGATATAATAGACGATTTGCGGGAGAATGCGCCCCCAGTTGATGGAGTTCGCCGACGACAGAAAGACGCCGCGTTTTTCGAGTGTGTCCCGGATGGCGGTGTCAGAGAAAATCCGCTTTACGCCCGCCTGCGCGTCGTCAAAGTTGCCCACGACCGCGCAAACGCCGACATTGCCGCCCTCCTGCGTGACCATTTGCGCCTCTTGGATTTCCGACACGCCGTCTTTCGGGTAAAAGACCATAATGGACGTACGCGGCACATCGGCGAAGCCCTCCATAGCGGCCTTTCCGGTGTCGCCGGACGTGGCGACTAAAATGCACGCCGTTTTCTTTTCTCCGGTCTTGACCAACGCCGCCGACAGCAGGCGCGGCAACATCTGTAACGCCATGTCCTTAAAGGCCGACGTGGGGCCGTGCCAGAGTTCGAGGCAGTACGTGCTATCGTCGACTTTCCGCAAGGGCGCGGCGGCGGGAGTGTCGAAACGGTCAGCGCCGTACGCGCTCTCCGCGAAAGACAGCAGTTCCGCCTCCGGGTAGTCGTCCAGATACAGCGCCATCACCTTGGCGGCGCGTACCGGGTACGGCTCCGGAATCAGGCTCTTTATAAATGCCTCGTCCATGACGGGGATTGTCTCCGGGGTCAGCAGTCCGCCGTCACGCGAAAGCCCCATTTTAATCGCTTCCGCCGCGCTCAGCCGGATTTGTCTGTCACGCGTACTTAAATATTTCATCTCTCCGCCCTCCTGTTTTACCGGAACGCGTCCGGGAGATAGTCCAGCTTGAAAAAACCGTCGGGGTCGGCGCGGACTTCCGCCACATCGAACCGCGTCAGCGCGTCGGGGTCGTGTTCGCTGAGCCAGCATGACGCCGTTTTCCGGAGGCGTTCCCGCTTGCGCGCGTCCACGGCCTCCCGCCCCGACGCGAGACTGTCCCGCTTGCGCAGTTTCACCTCCACGAAGCACACCACGCCGGACGCGTCACGCGCTACCAAGTCCAACTCCCCGTAGCGGCAGCGCCATTGGCGTTCAAGAATCGTGAAGCCGCGCCCCGCCAGATACCGCGCCGTGATATCCTCCCCGATATCGCCCCGCGCCTTGCGGGTGTCGGACACGATACCCGGCGTTTCGCGCGTGTCGGAGACGGCAAGCCGCGTTTTGTGCGTGTCAGGCATTGCGCCGCGCCTCCCACTTTTTCAGGTAACTTTTCCGGTGTTCGGGACACGCCCCGTATTTGTCCAGCATTTCATAATGGAGTTTCGTCCCGTAGCCCTTATGTTTCGCGAACCCGTACGCCGGATAGCGCTTATCCAGTTCCGCTATCACGTACCTGTCGCGGCTGACTTTCGCCAGCACGGACGCCGCCGCGATGGACGCGCTTTTCCCGTCGCCGCCGACAATCAGTTTATGCGGCGTACGGATTGCCGCCGACTGTCCGCGGTCTCGATTGCCGTCAATCAGCGCGAAGTCGGGGCGAATCCGCAAGCCGTCAATCGCCATTTGCATGGCCTTCATGCGGGCGCTCAGAATGTCGGTGGCGTCAATCTCGGCGGCCTCGACACGCGCCACGCTCCACGCCCGCGCGGTACTGGTAATGATGTCGTACAGCGCCTCGCGGCGCTTCTCCGACAGCTTCTTGGAATCGTTCAGGCCGGGGATGTCGGCTCCGTCCGGGAGAACCACGGCGGCGGCGTACACTGCCCCCGCTAACGGCCCCGCGCCCGCCTCGTCACACCCGCAGACGGTTTCATAACCCGCCGCCCGCGCCTCGCGCTCGTACGCGAACCAGTTGATTTCATCCATAACGCAAGCCTCATTCGGGCGCTTCCAGCGTCAGGCGGCCTAACTTTCCGGCGCGGTACTCGTCCAGCAAAATCCGCGCCATACGTTCCGTGTCGATTTCGCCGCCCGAGACTAAAAAGCCGCGTTTGCGTCCGGCGGCCTCCAGAAGCCGGAAGCCGTACCCGATATCGGTTTCCGCGCCGTCGCGGGGCGGAATCTCCGCGAGTTTGTACGCCTCTTGTAAGCGTTCCGGCGCGATTGCCGCCATATACGCCATGAAGTGACACCCTAATGTCTCCGTGTCGAGTATCTCATCTTTGACCGCGCCCGTGAACGCCAAGTGTAATCCCACGGTTTCATCTCCGAATTTCGGCCACAAAATGCCGGGCGTGTCCAACAGTTCCAGTTGTTTGCCAATCGGCACCCACTGTCCGGCACGGGTCACGCCGGGGCGGTCTTCGGCCTTCGCCACGTTCCGCCCCGCGACACGGTTGATAAACGTCGACTTGCCCACGTTCGGGATACCCAGTATCATCACGCGGACGACGCGCCCGGCCTGTCCCTTTTCGGCGTACGCTTTGAGCTTGCCGGAGAGCAGTCCGCGCACCGCCGACACGAATTTCCCCGCGCCGCGCCCGCTTTTCGCGTCCGTGGACAGCACCGCGTAGCCGTCGGCGCGGAACGCGTCGCCCCACTGCGCCGTCACGTCCGGGTCTGCCTGGTCGGCACGGTTCAGGACTATCAGGCGCGGCTTCCCGGCCGTCAGTTCCGCCACGTCCGGGTTACGGCTCGAAACGGGGATTCTCGCGTCTAAAATCTCACACACGGCGTCGACCTGCCGCAGGCGTTCCGCAATGAGACGCCGCGTTTTCGCCATATGCCCCGGATACCACTGCACGTTCATGACAGCGCGCCCACACGGGAAAACTCCCGCGCTTTCGTCTCGGAATCGGAACCCGGGAACAGCAGGAACATCGCCCGCCCGATGACGTAACGCGTATCGACGGTTCCCAAGCGGCTGTGGCGGCTGTCGCTGGAATGGTTGCGGTTGTCGCCCATGACGAAAATACTGCCCTTCGGAACCGTCAGCGGGAACGCGGTACCCTCCTCCGCGTACGTCAGCTCGTTGATATACGGCTCGTCCAGCGCGAGGCCGTCCACGTAGACAACCCCGGCGCGGAAATCAATGTCGACCGTCTGCCCCTCCGTGGCGATAACGCGCTTGACAATCGGATTGTCATCGAAAGTCTGCTTCCGCAGAATGACGATATCTTTATATTGATAGTCGTGGTAGAGCAGGGAACTCAACACAAGCAGTCTGTCGCCGTGCTGAAGCGTCGGGAGCATGGAGTGTCCGTCCACGCCAATCAGGCGCACGACGAACGTAAACAGCACGACCACCACCAGCACGGACGAAACAAGCGCCTGTATCCACTCGAACAAGTCCCGCACGGGGTCTTTGACCGCGCTTTTTTCGGATGGGTTCCGGATGGATTCCCCCATAGTTTCACCTCCTGTTTCAAGAAAGAGAGAGGCTTGCGGCCTCTCTCCGTTTGGAAGCGAATCAGAGCTTCTCCTTAATCTTGGCACGCTTGCCGACGCGTCCGCGCAGGTAGTAGAGCTTGGCGCGACGAACCACGCCGCGGCGGACAACCTGTATCGTGTCAATCGACGGGGAATGCAGCGGGAAGACCTTTTCCACGCCCACGCCGTACGAAATACGCCGTACCGTGATAGTCTCGCCGATTCCGCCGTGCTTGCGGGCAATCACGATTCCCTCGAACACCTGAATCCGTTCGCGGGAACCCTCTTTGACTTTGACGTGTACGCGTACGGTGTCGCCCACGGCGACCTTGGGGAGTTCCTTTTCGAGCGCCTCCCGGTTCAATTCCGCAATCAAGTCCATAGGTTGGTATCCTCCTTGAGTTCATAGGCGTTCGTGCGGCGTCGCGCAGAGGACCGCCCTTTTCAAAAGCCCTCAAAGCGTACCACAGATTCCACAGAATTGCAAGCATTTTTTTGTAGAAAATGAAAAAGTACGCGTCCCGTGGCGCAGAGGGGTTCCGGAGTACGCGGCGCGGCCTGCCGGGATTGTTTCCGGCAGGCCGGTCGCGGTTAATCATCCGACCCCGGCGTGTCGTCGTCCTCGTCGAAGCTCTCCCGCCCAAGGGCGGCGATTTGGGTTTGTCCGGCCTGTCCGTACTGGTAGAGCTGGTCGAAAAACTCAATGGCACCGCGGATTTTTGTCCGTAACAGATATCCTCCCGCCTCGGTCGCCTCGTAGACAGCCTCCGGGGAGACATCCGGCCGCCAGTCGTAGGCGCGGCCGTGAAAGTCCTGAATGTTCCGGAGGATGCCTATTGTCTCCGTCTTGTTGAGCGGCGCCAGTTCCGGGGCGTTCAGCATGGTTTGAAGCGTGGACTGGGCGGCGCGGAGGGATTCCGGGTCGTCGGAAAAGGCACTCTGCACATTGTCGAACTCGTGCTTTTTATCAATGACATCTTCCGCGAAGGACGAACTCAGGGCAAAGAGGGAAAATACCTTTTCCATACGGGCGGAGGGGTGTAAAAAGCACTGCATTTCCCGGTAACTCTTGGCGCGGGCGCGTTTGCCCATGCGCCCGACAAGCTCCGCCTCGTCAAACAGAATGACCCAGCCCTCACAGCCCAGCAGGCGGAACAGGTGACTGACAAAGGCGAAATAGTCCATCCAGTGGCGGCTTTTACTGAAAGTCTGATTGAACTTTGCCGACTTCCCGGTAATGCGCCGATAACTGCGCTTGATAAGCGCCCCGGAGACAAAATCCCCCTCCAAATCCGCCAAAAACAGGTTTCGCTCCTCGTCGTCCTGCGTACCCAGCAGAGCGTACAGAAGATAATAGAGCTTGTCTGTTTCCAGTTCCCGGGCGGCGTAGGCCAGCAAATCCCCGGCCGCACTGCTTCCGGCGCTGATGTCCTCCAGACGGGCGCGGAAACCGGGCTGTCCGGCGTTGGGCAGATACGTTCCCGCCATCAGCTTGCGGTAAAGCAGCCACGGCTTGTCCACGGGCGTTTCCTTGCCGAGAGAGACAAAGGACACGGCCATATTGGCCTCGAAAGCCATATTGAATGCCGTGTTGAGCAAATGCGTTTTCCCCTCGCCGTAGCGGCCAGTGATAATCATGCCGTCGGAGTGTCCGGTCTCCCGCACGGCGGCCATGCGCTCCCGGAGTTTTCTGGTCAGCGCCGGGCGCGCCTCTGAAAAATACTCGCCCACCGCCCGGGAGGGTACGCCGGAGCGCAACGCCTCAATGACGTGCAGGGCGTTGAAGTCAGACATTCGCCGTCCCCCCTTCCAACATCGCGCGGTTGATGAGATAAGGCAGTCCCAGACTGCCGAAGCGCGAGCGTTCCGCCACATCCCGCACCGCTTCCGCGTCCAAGGGTGCCGCGTCCACGCCAAGACGGCGCAGTGCGTCGGACAGACGCCGGGACATGTTCAGTAACGCGGCCTCGTCGTAGGCCTCATCGGCGTAACGGTCCATGTCGATGATGTCCGCGAAGCGGTTGAAGCGCGTGCTGACCACCTCGTTTTGAATGCGAAGCCACAGAGCCTGATAGGATTTCAGCCCGTAACTGTCATTGTCCATGAGTTCCCGGTCGAAGCACAGAAGAAAGAGAATGTGCCGCATGCTGTCAATGTCGTCGATGAGCTGGCGGATACTCTCGTAACTGTCCTCGCGGCGGAGCTTTGTGTAGCGTCGGGGACTGTCGGCGGCGCGGTCGAGCAGGGTTTCCATGTCGTCGATAGTCACAAGGAGTCCGGGGCGGCCGCTGAGCCGCACAAGCTCCGAGAGAGAGCGCAACAAATGCCGGGCGTTGTAGCGGGTGATTCCCGACGGGGACAGCCCCAGCGCCCGCAGTTGGGAGAGCTTCACGCCCTTGTCCCCCCGCAGATAGGCCAGCAGGAGTTCCCGGTTTGACGGCTCCAGCACCGGGTGTCCCAGAACGGCTCCGGTGAGCAGGGAACAGCAGGCGGCGAAGCAGTTGTCCAGCAGGGGATTCCGGGTAAAGCAACGCCGCAGAGCCGCGCGGATTTCCCCTTTCGACAAAGCGTCGCCCTCGCCCTGTTCCGTGAGGTAGTCCATGAAGTTTCTGCCGTCCCCGACGGCCGCCGGGTCATAGCCCAGTTCCTGGATGATTTGCCGGGCGCAGTCGGACAGAAGCCGCTCAAAGCCGCACTGGCGGAAAATTTCCAGATACACTTCCCGGAAATCGTGCAGCCAGACATCCCGCGCCGAAAAACTCACGCACAGATAGCCCATGTCTTCCGCCCGGTTCCGCAGGCGGCGGGCAAGGTGGGTTTTCCCGCTTCCGGGGCGTCCGGTGATAAACTTAATCTTACTCCCGCCGAAGGGGATGTAATTCTCTAAATAGTGGAGCGCTATAAAATCTTCCAGCGAATCCAGACCGACACTGATTTCCGCCAGCGTCCCGGCGTCGGCCGGGACTTTCCCCAGCCGCAGACACTCCGCGTCCTTTGAGTAGCCCATCACGCTTCCTCACTCTGAAGCGGGCGCAGGGCGCTGATGAAGGATTCCACGCCGTTGCGGCTCAAAACACGAATCCCGCTGCCCTCCCGGCTGGTGCTGAACGTGTAACGCCGACCGTCTTTCGTAATCCAGCTCTCGGGGCCTTTCTCGTACAGCCGGGCAAGGTCGAAGGCGTAAGAGAGCATATCGTAGTCCTTTCTGGCGCGCGCCGTGGGTGCCAGACATTTATAGATTTTGGTCAGCGACTGCGCGCTTCCCTCGCGGGCGTTCGCGCGCAGACAGGCCACGGTATAGGCGTCCGCCAATTCCCCCATAAACGCGCTCTCCCGGAAAGGCGCGGCGTAAAGCCGCTCCTGCCTCTGCCGGATGGTCTCCGCCACATAGTCCGGGCGGCAACTGGGCAGTTTTTTCTTATCCAGATAGACTTCCCCGCCGTCGGCAAGGATGCGGAGCTTGAAGGGGAACATTTCGTACACGCCCTTTTCCCCCTTGACATCAATGCCCTTTCCGGCGCAGGCCGCCAAGAGTTCCCGTGAAAAATCCCCGTCCGCGAGATAGGCACCCACGTCGAAGCCATCCAGCGTTTCCCGCGCCCCGGCTATGCGCTGGCGCAACTGTTCTTGTGCTTCCTCCAAAGCGGTCAGGTTTTTGCGCAGTTCGGCCAGATTGCCTGTTTCGGTATTTTTCTGCGCGGCCTTTTGCAGTCTGGCCACCGCGCCGGCGCTGTCCCGCAGACCCTTTTCCCACGGCTGTAACGCCTCGTATAATGCCTCATAGCCCATTGTGTGAATACCGCCTTTCGTCGTCGTTTGTATTTCGTGGAAATTATAGCCCATTCGGCCGCCTCTGGCAAGAGTTTTCTTGCAATGATAAAATCAGCGGATTCCGCGCCGATTGGTCAAATTGACGAAAAAAGCCCTTGTTCTGGAGAAATTCTTCACGGAGTTGTTGACAGCATAAAAAACCACACAATTCCATAAAAACGTGACATTACCCCATACAACAAAATTCTATGTTGCGATAAACTGTGAAAAGCGCGTCCTGTATCCCCGCGACGGGGTGACATTCGCGGCGCGTCCGTGCGGGTGCTGACGCCAACAGTCAACGATATATTTATAAGGAGGAAGATAAATGAACACCCGGAAGTTTCTTGCTCTTGTAATGGCGCTGATTATGGCGGCGTCGCTGGCCGCCTGCGGCGGTGGCGGCGGCGCTCCGTCCGGCGGCGACGCCTCTAATAACGCTGGCGGCGGTAGTTCCTCCGCCGGGCTTCAGGTCGCTATCTGGGACAATAACCAGCTCGCCGGACTGAAAGAAATCGCTGACGCGTGGTCGGCCGAGTCCGGCGTCCCCGTCACGATTAACGTCATTACGTGGGACAGCTACTGGACACTCCTCAGCTCCGGCGCGTCCGGCGGCACCATGCCCGACGTGTTCTGGATGCACTCCAACACCGCCCAGATGTACATGGAAAACGACCTGCTCCTCAATCTCGACAGTTACATTGAGAATGACGAGAGTATCAGCCTTGACAACTACTACCCGGGCATTGTCAGCCTGTACAGCTCCAACGGCTCCCAGTACGCGATTCCCAAAGACCATGACACTATCGCCCTGCTCTACAATCAGGCGCTGTTCGACAAGTACGGCGTGGAAGCCCCCACGGACGATTGGAGTTGGGATGACGTTTACGAGGCCGCGAAAGCCATTACAGAGGCAGGTTCCGCCGAAAACGTGTACGGCTTCGCTATGAACACGTCCAACAATCAGGACGGATGGTATAACCTCGTGTACGATTACGGCGCTCAGGTCATCACCGACGACCACAAGGGTACGACTATCGGCTCCGCCGAGGGCAAGGCCGGCATGGAGATGATGCGCAAGATTCTGACAGTCGCCGCGCCTCAGCCCGTCGTCGCCGAAACGGGTACCGATTCCCTGTTTATGTCCAACCTCTGCGCCATGATTACGCAAGGCTCTTGGATGATTAACGCCTTCTACACCGCCGACGGCCACGACAATTACAAGTGGGCGCTCATGCCCTACGGCGACGCCAACGGTAACGGCCAGTGTGACCCCGGCGAGCGTCAGTCGTCCTACAACGGCCTTGGCTGGGCGGCCTCCGCTTCCACGTCCAACCCCGACGCCGCCTACAGCCTGATTTCCTACTTCTGCAACGAGGCCGGGCAGAAGAAGCAGGCCGAACTCGGCGTGACCATGGCGGCTATCCCCGGCATTTCCGACGCGTTCAGCGCGGCGTTCCCCGGAATGGACGTTTCCGCGTTCAACCGCATTGAAGAAGAGGGGACGCTGTTCTTCCGCCCCTACACCCGCAACACCACCGTGTGGGAGGACAAGATTCAGCAGGACGCCTTCCTTGCGGCGTGGCTCAACCCCGCCGACGAGGCCTTGATGGCGACCGCGTGCGACAACGCGCAGTCGATTATTGACGCCGCAATCGCCGCCGAGTAACGCAACCGCTCCGGGCGGCTGTCAATGCCGCCGTTTGATGTGCGGACGGGTCGCGCCGCGAAAGTCAGACCCGCCCGCGCTGTCGCTTCTCAATGGTGTATGGTAGATACATAGCTGTGAAGGAGGAGTGCAACTTGAAAA
The DNA here is from genome assembly GCA_017526785.1 of Oscillibacter sp. Taxonomy (GTDB): domain Bacteria; phylum Bacillota; class Clostridia; order Oscillospirales; family Oscillospiraceae; genus Oscillibacter. The sequence goes on from JAFXQV010000037.1 coordinate 22,417, forward strand.
AAATGACGGCCGCCGAGAAAAACGCGGCAATCTGGGCGTGGGCGTTCATCACGCCGACCATGCTGGGGTTGATTGTGCTGAACTTCTACCCCATTTTCAACACCGTGTGGCAGTCGCTATGCAAGACCGGAGACTTCGGGCGCGGTAACACCTTTGTGGGACTTGCCAACTACGTTACGGTTCTGCAACAGTCCGAGACGTGGCAATCCCTGTGGAATACGGTTAAGTACGCGCTGATTGAGGTGCCGTTCGGCGTCGTGATTGCGCTGGTGCTGGCCGTGTTCCTGAACAAGAAACTGGCCGGAACGTCCGCCTACCGGACAATCTTCTTCCTGCCGATGGTCTGCGCCCCCGCCGCCGTCGCCATGGTCTGGCGCTGGCTCTACAATCAGCAGTTCGGGCTTCTCAACAACATCTTCCATGCCAAAGTGGGCTGGATTAATGACCCCAAAATCGCGTGGGTGTCCATTGGCATTATCGGCGTGTGGTCGATTATCGGCTACAACATGGTGCTGTTCATCTCCGGCCTGCAGGAAATCCCCCACGACTACTACGAGGCCGCCGACATTGACGGCGCGACCGGAATCCGGCAGTTCTTCTACATCACAATCCCCCTGCTCAGCCCCACGACGTTCTTTATTGTCCAGACCCGCTTAATCGGCGCGCTGACGGTGTTCGACCTGATGTTTATGGTCATGGACAAGACGAACCAAGCCTTGAAACAGGTTCAGTCCGTGGTGTACCTGTTCTACCAGTACGCGTTCACGAACGGGAACCGGGGCTACGGCGCGACACTCGTCATGGTTCTTCTCGTCTTTATTCTCATCATCACGTTCATTATGCAGAAGGCCGAGAAGAAACTGGTATTCTACAATTAAAGGGAGGGGGACTGCGTTATGGAAAGCGCGCGCGCAAGAGACCGCATGAATAAAATCATCATGTACGTCATTCTCACCGTCATGGCGTTTATCATGATTGTTCCGTTCGCGTGGATGGTGCTGACGGCGGTCAAGACCAATCAGGAGGCCATTTCCGTTGACCCGTTCTACATCTTCCCCGCCCACGGCTGGCACTGGGAGAACTTCGCCACGGTCTGGACTTCCTACAACTTCCTCATTCTCTACAAAAACACGCTGTTGATGATTTTCTTCCGCGTGGTGTGCGCCTGTCTGACCGCCACAATGGCGGGTTACGCGTTCGGGCGGCTCAAATTCCCCGGCAAGACGTTTATGTTCTCTCTGGTACTCATCCAGATGATGGTACCCGGACAGATTTTCATCATCCCGCAGTATCTGATGGTGTCCAAGATGGGCATGCTCAACACGACTTTCGGCCTTGTCTTTCCGGGCATTGTGACGGCGTTTGGGACATACCTGTTAAAGACGGGCTATCAGGGGCTGCCCCGTGACCTCGAAGAGGCCGCCAGTATTGACGGGTGCAATATCGGCCAACAGTTCCTGTTGATTATGATGCCGCTGACCCGTTCCTCGATGGTGTCACTGGGAATCTTTACGGCCGTGTTCGCGTTCAAGGACTTAATGTGGCCTATGATTGTCAACACGAACGCGCTGACAACCACGCTTTCGGCGGCGCTCTCCAAGATGGTCGGGCAGTATTCCAGCGACTACCCCGCCATGATGGCCGCCGCGACACTCGCCATACTGCCCATGGTCGTCATTTACGTGATTTTCCAAAAGCAGTTCGTGGAAGGTATCGCCACATCCGGCGGCAAGCTGTAAGCGTCCCTGTTCCACGAATGCCGTATCAATCGCAACGCGTCCGGCTCCTCACGGGGTCGGACGCGCTGATTTTGTTCGTCATGCGCCCTCTCCGAAAGCCGCCGCCACGCGTCTGACCTCTTTCTCGGCGTGCAGGAACGCCTCGACGATTTTTGGGTCAAAGTGACTGCCCGCGCCCTCGCGGATAATCCGCAAGGCCTTCTCAATCGGGAAGCCCTCCTTGTAGGAACGGCGCGACACCAGCGCGTCGAACACGTCGGCCACAGCCATGACACGCGCCGACAGCGGGATATCCTCCCCCGCCAGCCCGGACGGGTACCCGGTGCCGTCCCAGTGTTCGTGATGGAACGCCGCCAGATTCCGCGCCTCTTTCAGGTACTCGGAATCCGGGTCAATCTGCATGACTTTGGATATGATGTCCTGTCCGGCGGTAGTATGCTTTTTCATCTCCTGAAACTCGATTTCGTTCAACTTTCCGGGCTTGTTCAGGATGGCGTCGGGGACGTGGATTTTCCCCATGTCGTGCAAGGGCGCGGCGCTGACGACCTCCGCTATAAACTCGTTCGTGAGTGCTTCCGAGTAAATGCCGTCGCGCCTCATCTGCTTCAGTATGATTTCCGTGTAGGCGGCGGTCTTGCGCACATGGTCGCCCGTGTTCTGGTCGCGGCTCTCCACGAGGTCGGCGAGTGTCAGAATCAGTCCGCTTTGCATTCTGGCAATGGTTTCGGCCTTCTTCTGGGAGTCGGCGATGTATTCCATGGTGTCCCCGGCGGTTTTCAGGATTGCGTGGTAGAGGTTCTCGATTTCGTCCCCGGTGTGGATGTTGAGAGACTGCATAACTTCCACATTTTCGGCGCGGGCTTCCTCGCTGTCATAGGCGAATGTCCCGGCGGCGTACGCAATGGCGTTGATGGGAGCAATCATCTGTTCCTCCGTCAGCCACAGCGTGACGCCCAATATCAGGAGAAAAGAGCCGAGAAAAAGGGAAAGCTGTTGCGCCAGAAAGCGTAATTCGTCACTGCGGAGCTTATCCATGGACGTGTCCGCCGCCGCGTAGCAGACACATTCCCCGGCGTCGTTGTAGACCGGCGTGTAGGCGGTCAGGAGCCAGCCGTAGAAGTCATTGGAGATAATGGGCTCAATCGGTTCCCCGGCGAGCAGGGCGGGGAGGTAGTCGTAAAACGACGGGTCAAAGGCCTGAATTTCGCCGGGGTCACTGCCGGGGGTGTCCTCGGTGTCCAAGTCGAACACCACATGACAGCCGTCCGGCAGAATCCGGTAGACGTACACATACTGAATATCGGGGGAACTGTTCCGGATTCGATAGAGCATGTTTTCCGTCTCGCGGTAGCCGGGGGCGTCGTCGCCCTCCTCCAGATAGCGGTCGACGGCGTCGGGGTCGATGGCCGACGCGGCCAACTCCGCCACGCCTTTTCCCAGTTTGGTATGCTGTTCCACCAAGGCCTGACGATAGAGCAGGAACGTGATAAAGGACGCCGAGAGCGCCAGCAACAGCACGGCAATGGAAATCATGAGCGCGATTTTGGTTCGCAGGGACAGGCCGCGCACAGACTTGCTTTTCGGCGCGGCCTTGCTTGTTGCCGAGTGCGAGCCGCGCCGAAGCGGAACGTCCAGCGCGTCTTCCAGACGGTAGGGGACAAAGCGCAGAGCAAGCAGAACAACCAATATCGTCAGCGCCTTGTCGGCAACGTCAATGGCGAAATCGGCGATAAGTTTCGCGGTGAACGGGGAAAAGAAGCCGCTTTCGTAAATCCGCACGGCCAGCGCGCCGGACACGCCGCCTTCGATGTCGAACCCGTACAGCGCCCAGCCCATGACGGAACCCAGTCCCCCGCCCAGAAACGCCAGAACGAACACGAGCAGGAGCAGACCGGGCAATTTCCGGAAAAGCCCCTTTTGATAAAAGAACGTCGCGGTTCCGGCAATCATCACGCTGGTGACGCAGTAAAACACGGAGATGGGGTCATAGGCGCTGTTGACGAGGTTCGAGAGGTAGCCCACCACGATTCCCGGCAGATAGCCCCCAACCGCGGCGACAAAGACCGTCCCTTGTGAATCCAGAAACAGCGGCAGACCCAGCCACGCCACAAGCCTTGCGCCGACTACATTAAACGCCACCCCCGCGAGGCAGAACAGTACCCACGGCATGACCTTTTTGATTTTTTGGCGCAACATAATTCCCTCCTGTCACGTTTGATTTCCATGGACATGCACCGCATTATATCACACCGTATGGCCGGACGCAATCAATAAGATGAATAAAGAATCACGCGCCACTTGACAAGGCGGGCGAAACACAGTATAATTAGAACAGATGTTTTATAATTACGAACAATAAAGGAGTATCCCATGCAAGACAAAATCATCGTCAAAGGCGCGCGCGTCAATAACCTGAAAAACCTTGATGTGACGATTCCCCGTGACAAGCTGGTCGTCATGACGGGGCTTTCGGGTTCCGGCAAGTCCTCCCTCGCGTTCGATACCATTTACGCCGAAGGACAACGGCGTTATGTCGAAAGCCTGTCCTCCTACGCGAGAATGTTCCTCGGACAAATGGAAAAGCCCGACGTGGACTATATCGAAGGCCTCTCCCCGGCCATCTCCATTGACCAGAAGACCACCAGCAAAAATCCGCGTTCGACCGTCGGCACCGTTACCGAAATTTACGACTATTTACGCCTGCTGTGGGCGCGGGTGGGCGTCCCGCACTGCCCCAAGTGCGGGAAGGAAATCCGACAGCAGACCATAGACCAAATTATAGACCAGTTGCTCTCTCTCCCGGAGGGTACGCGGATACAGGTCATGTCCCCGGTCGTGCGCGGCAAAAAGGGCGAACACGCCAAAGTCTTTGACAGCGCCCGGCGTTCGGGCTATGTGCGCGTCCGCGTCGACGGCAACCTGTACAGTCTCGACGAAGAAATCAAGCTCGAAAAAAACAAAAAGCACAATGTCGAAATCGTGATTGACCGTCTCGTGATACGCCCCGACATCCGCCAGCGCCTGACCGACAGCGTGGAAACGGCGTCGGCGCAGTCGGGCGGACTGGTGATAGTCAACCTGCCGCGAGAGGAACAGAATTTGACCTTTTCGCAGAATTACGCCTGCGAGGACTGCGGCATTTCCATTGAGGAACTCACGCCCCGGATGTTCTCGTTCAACAACCCGTACGGATTCTGCCCGGCCTGTACCGGACTGGGAAGCCAGTTGAAAGCCGACCCCGCGCTTATGATTCCGGACGAAAGCAAATCTATCGCCGACGGGGCGTTTGAAGTCAGCGGGTGGCGGAATATCAAGGCCGACGGTATCGCCCGGATGTACTTCGAGGCGCTGTCGGAGAAGTACCATTTTTCGCTTGACGCGCCGTGGCGGACACTCTCCGACGAGGCGAAACAAATTCTCCTGTACGGCACGGACGGCGAAAAGTTAGAGTTACACTACGACCAGCCACGCGGAAAGGGTGTGCTGTACCAGCCCTTTGAGGGAATCTGCAACAACGTCGAGCGGCGCTACCGCGAGACCCAGAGCGACGCCAGCAAGAACGAGTTAGAGGAACTTATGTCGGAGTGTCCCTGCCCGGTGTGCGGGGGGCGGCGACTGCGCAAGGAGGCCTTAGCCGTGACCGTGGGCGGACAGGATATCGACGCGTTCACGCGCCTGTCCGTGGGCGAGGAACTCGAACGCGTCCAGCGGTTGGAACTCTCCCCGCAACAGCACCGCATCGCCGACCAAATTTTGAAGGAAATCCGGGCGCGGTTAGGCTTCCTGCAATCCGTGGGACTGGGCTATCTGACGCTGAGCCGTTCGGCCGGGACGCTCTCCGGCGGCGAAAGCCAGCGTATCCGGCTTGCGACGCAAATCGGTTCGTCCCTCATGGGCGTGCTGTATATTCTCGACGAGCCGTCCATTGGACTGCACCAGCGCGACAACGACAAACTCCTTGCGACACTCCGCGACTTGCGCGACCTCGGGAATACGTTACTGGTCGTCGAACACGACGAGGACACCATGCGGGCGGCGGATTACCTCATAGACATTGGCCCCGGCGCGGGCGTACACGGCGGGGAAGTCGTCGCGGCGGGGACGCCCGAAGAGGTCATGAACAACCCCAACAGTCTGACGGGGCAATACCTGTCGGGCGTACGCCGCATTCCGGTTCCCGAAACACGCCGCCCCGGCAACGGAAAATTTCTGCGCGTACTCGGCGCGGCGGAAAACAACCTCAAACACATTGACGTGGCGTTTCCGCTGGGGCTGTTCACGGTCGTGACGGGCGTTTCGGGGAGCGGGAAGTCGTCGCTTGTGAACGAAATCCTGTTCAAGCGGCTGGGCGCTGACCTCATGCGGATGAAAGTCCGCCCCGGGCGCTGTGCCGGGATAGAGGGTATCGAACACCTCGACAAAGTCGTGAACATCGACCAAAGCCCGATAGGCCGTACGCCGCGTTCCAATCCGGCGACGTATACGGGACTTTTCAACGATATCCGGGATTTGTTCGCGTCCACGCCGGAGGCGAAAAGCCGCGGCTATCAAGCGGGGCGGTTCAGTTTCAACGTACGCGGCGGACGCTGTGAGGCCTGTTCCGGCGACGGCGTACTCAAAATCGAAATGCACTTCCTGCCGGACGTGTTTGTACCGTGCGAAGTCTGCCACGGCAAGCGCTACAACCGCGAGACGTTGGAAGTACGCTACAAGGGCAAGAACATTTCGGAAGTCCTTGACATGACTGTAGACGAGGCGCTGCCGTTTTTCGAGACACTCCCGAAACTGCGGAACCGTCTGCAAACGCTACAGGATGTCGGCTTGGGCTATGTGAAACTCGGACAACCGTCGACGGAACTTTCCGGCGGGGAGGCGCAACGCGTCAAACTGGCTACGGAACTGTCCAAACGCGCCACCGGGCGGACAATCTATATCTTGGACGAACCCACGACCGGACTGCATACCGACGACGTACGGCGCTTGCTGGACGTGTTACAGCGTCTTGTGGACGCGGGCAACACGGTCGTGGTCATCGAACACAATTTAGACGTGATTAAGTGCGCGGATTACGTGATAGACCTTGGCCCCGAAGGCGGCGACGGCGGCGGGGAGATTGTCGCGACGGGAACCCCGGAAGAAGTCGCGGAGTGTGCGGACAGTTTCACCGGGCAGTATCTCCGGCGCGTGCTGGAACCATAAGCAAGCCCGTCAGCGTTGGGAAACATAACAAAAGCGTCCTGTCCTCCGAACGGGGACGGGACGCTTTTTGCCACATAATCAGCAGAAATAAGCGACTTCACCAAAATGAGCGTGCCATTTTTCAATAATTTCCGCGCTTCTGGCTTCGATAATCTCCATAATATTCCGCAACGTTGTTGCGGGAATGCGGGAATTATTGTTGCACAGATAGCACTTTCCGGCGCGGGTAATCCAAATTTTCGTGGCGTGGGGTTGCGGCGTCCCCTGACAGACGTGTACATGTATCGGCTCTAACGGGTCGGATTCGTTCGACCAGAAAAAGACGTAGTAGGAGCCAATCTTAAAGACCCGCGGCATGTTCAAAACCGCCTTCCCGCGCAAAACGTAAAATCAAATGCGCCGTGGACTGCACGACTTCCGAATAGCGGTCAATGTCCGCCTGTGAGAAGCCGTACACGTCCTCCCACACATAGCCGGGGAGCCAGCATATCGCGTGATGGAAGCAGTCTTTGGCATTGGGCTTTTCGATGTAGACTTTCACCCGCCCGTCCGGGTACATTTCAGAATGGACAATTTCCGTGTCGTCGTCCAGCGTCAGAAACGGGTACATCAACGCGAAAGCCCCCTTTACGAAGCAACAAACTGTGAATCCCTCATAGGGAAGGTACGCCGCCGCTTGTGGCATGGTGAAATTATAGCCGCCTTTCCGTGACCTGTCAAGGCTTTTGCCGCAAAGCGCATACGCCCCACTACAATTTGAATCCGGCAAAAAGCGACAGACGGAACCCGGCTGGGGTTCCGCCTGCCTGTATTGTAGAAGGAGGGAGAAAACGCATCGGGCTGGGAGTGACCCTTTGCATGCTTGACAGTATAGCGGGGAAATTTTGCGAGAATATGACCGACCTGTGAACAAACTGTAAATTCCGCCCGGACTTTGTGAACAGACTGTAAATTAGCGGAATTTCCGGCTTTCGGCCACGGCCAGTTGGTCACAACGGTTGTTGTAGGGGTTGTCGGCGTGGCCGCGCACCCAGTGACAGCGCACGTCGTGGACTTCCGCGAGACTCAGAAGCGTCTCCCACAAGTCGGGATTCAGCGCGGCGTCGGACTTGTTGCGCTTCCAGCCGTTGCGACGCCAGCGCGCCGCCCAGCCCTTTTCCAGCGCGTCCAAAACGTAGCGGCTGTCCGAGTACAGTTCCACCGTGCAAGGCTCTTTGAGCGCCGAGAGCGCGGATATTATCGCGGTCAACTCCATGCGGTTGTTGGTCGTGGACGGTTCGCCGCCGGACAACTCCCGCCTGTGTTCGCCGTACATCAGAATAGCCGCCCAGCCGCCCGGCCCCGGATTCCCCGAACACGCGCCGTCTGTGTAGACTGTAACGGATTTCATGTCGGCGCGTCCACGTCGTCGACGCGTTCCGGCCTTCTGTACTCGTACGGCGTACGTATGGCGTAGACAACGCGGGTGTCGGAAATGCGGTCGTGCAGGGCGCGTTTCTCGCGGTCGGGGATTATCATAAAGTAGCCAATCAGCAACAGTGTCATGGACAGGTAGCGCCCGAAGACCTCCCGGAGAACCGTCTGCCAAAGCGTCAAGTGTCCGGGTTTGGCGCTGACGACTTCCAGTTTGAGTATCATTTTCCCGACGGTCGCGCCCTGAGACCACGTCATGGCGATAAAGTAGAGCGTGGGCAGAACATAGTTCGCGATATCGAGCGGGGAGTAGTGGAAGAATACCGCCCGCGTCAAGACGCCGCCCGTGAAGCGGAACGCTTGGATAATCGCCATTGGCACGGATATCACGAGCATGTCGAGCAGCCACGCGAAGAAGCGTACCGCGAACCCGGCGTAACAGACATTATCCCGCATAGTACATCAACGCCCCATTTCTCTTGTCGGCGGTGAGTTCCCGGAAGAGCTCAAGGTCGGATTTCGGACGGAGCGCGGCGGCGCGGGAAAACAGTACCGTGAACAGATTCGACGACGCCCGCGCCGGGACATAGATTTCGGCGTCCGGTTCGAGACCCGCCTTTTCCAGAATGGCCTTGAAGGCGTCTTCCTCTCCGGCGATATGGTCAATCAGGCCGTTATTCAGTGCCTGCTGTGCGGTGTAAATGCGCCCGTCGGCGAGTTCAAGCACTCTTTCGCGTTCGAGTTTGCGTCCGGCGGCCACGATGTCCACGAACTGCGCGTAGGGTTCATTGACCATCGACTGGAAAATAGCGCGCTGTTCGTCGGTCATGGCCACCCACGCCGAACCCATGGCCTTATTACGCCCGGATGTAATGTCGACTTCCTTGACGCCGACTTTCTCGGACAGGCCTTCATAGTTCAACAGGGAAATAATGACGCCGATAGAACCCGTCCACGCGTTCCGGTTGGCGTAGATTTCGTCCGCGGCCATGGAGATATAATAGCCGCCGGAACAGGCTTCTGTGGCGAAGTAGGCGTAAATCGGGCGCGACGTTTTCTCCCGGTACTGCATGAGTTTCAAATACAGTTCGTCGCTCTCGTAGACCTTGCCGCCGGGGCTGTCGACATAGAGCAGAATGCCCTTGTTCTGGTCATCGTCCATGAGCGCGTCCACGAGTTCCATATACAAAGTGTGGTCGTAGCCGCTGGAGATTGCGAAGGGGTCGCTGGACGAGGGCATGATAGTGCCTGTCACATCGATTCGGGCGAGGAAGGGCTGTGACGGAAAGTCGCTGAAGTCAATGTCCGCGCCGGAGTTCAGGAGCGTGGAGAGGCCGCCGACGGATTCCACACGCGTCACGAGACTGTCATTGACCGTGGAAGCCGAGCGGACGCCCAAATAGCCCGTTGCGGCGAACAGGGCGATTGCCGCTACAACTGCGGCGAATTGCTTGAAGTTCATAAAAAATTCCTCCATAACGGGAAATCCCCCTCCCTTGGGGCGGGAAAGGGCTTCCCGGCTTATTCTTCGCGGGGAATGTCCGCAGAGACGGGCGGGAGTTCCTCCGGGGGGTCGAGTTCCGATGACGCCAGCGCCATGGAAATCAACTGGTCGCCGTCCTCCCGGAAACGCATCACAATAACGCCCTGCGTGGCGCGTCCGGCGGTCTTGATACGCTGTACGGCTGTACGGAGCAAGTTTCCATTGCGGGACATCAGAAGCACGTCTTCCGAACCGTCCACAACGCGCACACCGACAATTTTGCCCGTCTTTTCGGTCACGGCGTAGTTGCGGACGCCGGAGCCGCCACGCGCCGTCAAGCGGTAGTCCTCCACGGGGGAACGCTTGCCGAAGCCGTTTTCCGTGACGGAAAGCACGGTCATACCCGGCGGGGCGCAGTCCGCGCCTACAACGTAATCCCCCTCCCGGAGCTTGATACCGCGCACGCCGACGGCGGTTCGCCCCATCGGCCGCACTTCCGATTCCGGGAAACACACGGCCTGTCCGTCGTGGGAGGCAATCAGCAGGTTTTGATTCCCGTCCGTCTCGCGGACAGCTATCAGGCGGTCGCCCTCGTCTAAAACCAGTGCGCGGATACCGTGATTGCGCACATTGCGGAGCGTCTCCACTGGCAGGCGCTTTACCGTGCCGTTGCGCGTGGCCATGAACAGGAAACGGCAGTGCAGGTCGTCGACGTTCTTTGTGTGAATCATGGTCTGCACGCGTTCGCCGGGTTCCACGGGCAGGATATTCACGACGGCGGCACCCTTGGCGGCCTTGCCGGATTCGGGTATCTGGTAGCCCTTCTTGCGGTAGACCTTGCCCGTGTCGGTGAAGAAGAAAATAAAGTCATGGGTGGACGCCGTGAAAACGTCCGTCACAACGTCTTCTTCCCGGGTCGTGATTCCGCGCCGTCCCATGCCGCCGCGAGATTGTCCGGCGTACTCGCTGACGGGCGTCCGCTTGATGTACCCCGCTTCCGTCAGCGTGAAGACGCACTCTTCCTCTTCGATTAAATCCTCAATGTCAAGGTCGTCCTCCACATCCTGTATCTCGGTCATACGGTCGTCGCCGAACCGCCCCGAAATGGCAATCAGTTCTTCCTTGAGAATCCGCCGTACGAGTGCCGGGTCAGCCAATACGCGTTGGAAATAGTCAATCTGTTCTTCCAGTTCCTGATACTCGGTTTCGAGCTTCTCGCGGTTCAGGCCTTGCAGGGAAATCAGACGCATGTCACAAATGGCTTGCGCCTGTACTTCGTCAAGCCGGAAGCGCTCCATTAAGTTGTCACGGGCGTTGTCGTAACTGCTCCGGATAATGCGGATTACCTCGTCAATGTTGCCCTGCGCGACGAGTAAGCCTTCCAACAGGTGCGCGCGTTCCTGCGCCTTGGCCAAGTCGTGGCGCGTCCGGCGCGTGATGACTTCCTCCTGAAACGTCAAATACTCGTCGATGATGTGCCGCAAGGACAAAATCCGAGGCTGTTTCTGGTTGTCGACCAGCGCCAGCAGAATGACCGCGAAACTTGACTGTAGCGCTGTCTGCGCGAACAGGCGATTTAACACCACCTGCGGATTGGCGTCCTTTTTGAGTTCGATAACGATTCTCATGCCGTTGCGGTCGGTCTCGTCGCGCAAGTCGGAAATGCCGTCCAGACGCTTGTCTTTGACCTGTTCGGCGATGTTGCGTATGAGTTGCCGCTTGTTGACCTGATACGGAAGCTCCGTAATGACAATCCGGGTGCGGTCGCGCCCGAACTCCTCGAACTCATGCCGGGCGCGGATGAGAATCCGGCCGCGTCCGGTGGCGTAGGCGGCGCGGATTCCGCTCCGCCCCATGATGATTCCGCGCGTGGGGAAGTCGGGGCCTTTGATGTGCTGCATGAGGTCGGAGAGCGTGGCGTCGGGGTTGTCGAGTACGCAGACACACGCCCCGATAACTTCCCGCAAGTTGTGCGGCGGAATGTTCGTCGCCATGCCCACGGCGATTCCCGATGAGCCGTTTACCAGCAGATTCGGGAAGCGTGCCGGGAGTACGCGCGGCTCTTTGCGGTTTTCGTCAAAGTTGGGGTCCCAGTCGACGGTATCGCGGTCGATGTCGCGGAGCATTTCGTTCGAGATTTTGGAAAGGCGTGCTTCGGTGTAACGGTAGGCGGCGGGCGGGTCGCCGTCCACGGAGCCAAAGTTTCCGTGGCCGTCCACGAGCATGTATCTCATGGAGAAATCCTGCGCGAGCCGCACCATGGCGTCATAAACCGACGCGTCCCCGTGGGGGTGGTACTTGCCGAGAACTTCGCCGACGGTCGTCGCGGACTTGCGAAACGGCTTGTCAGAGGTCAGCCCATCCTCGTACATCGCGTACAGAATCCGGCGGTGTACGGGCTTCAAGCCGTCCCGGACATCGGGCAGAGCGCGGCCTACAATGACGCTCATGGCATACTCAATGTAGGATTTTTCCATCTCGTCCACCAGCCGGGACTCCGTAATGACTTGATTGGGGAACGAAATGTCCTCCGGTTGATAGTCTCTGTTATGCGCCATTGTTGAAGTCTCCTTGCATGGTCAGGACAGTTTCTCCGAGAGCAAGTCTAAAATCTTCTGGTCCCGGATATCGAGAAACGCGTGTCCGCAGCAGACACACAAAAGCATGGTACCCATGGAATAGGAAAACCAGCTCTTGCGCGACGCCGCAGAGCAGAGCGTCAGCAGGCCAAGAACGCCCGCCACCGCGCTGAACGCCGCCAGAGGCCGTACACGCCGGAAAAACTCAATTTGGGCGCGTTGCTTTTCGGCGTTCACGGCGGAATGGAGCAGACGCCCCAGCAAATCCTTCGGGGCTTTCAAAATGTTCATTCCGCCTCCTCCTCTACGGGCGCGGCCTCTTCGGTGTTGGTATCGGCGGCGGGGACTTCCTCCGCGCTGTCTCCTTCTTCCTCTTCCTCGTCCTCGTCGAGTTCGGTTTCCTCGCCCGTGAGCCACTCGTAGGCCGACAGGCACAGAAGCACGACACTGCCCAGCGCGGTGAGCAATCCCAGCGCCACGGAGAGCGTTTTCCGCTTCCGGGTACCGTTGGCCAGTTCGGCACTGCCGATGAAAAGTCCTGTAATGCCGACAATGAATTTTACAAAGCAATCAGACATGGGGAAAACCTCCTAAAAAATATGGAAAGTATAGCGAACCGCGCCGGAGCGCGGAAAGCGGACGGCGTCAGATATCAATATTGACCGCGTACATGGCGTTCCGTTCAATCCATTCCTTGCGCGGCTCGACCTGTTCGCCCATCAGGATTGTAAACACCTCGTCGGCGCGTACGGCGTCATCCAAGGTGATACGGCGCAGAGAACGGCGTTCGGGGTCCATGGTGGTTTCCCAGAGTTCGTGGGGGTCCATCTCGCCGAGGCCTTTAAAGCGGTTGATTTCCACTTTCGTGTTGGGATTGCCGCCGCGCAGTTCGGCGCTTACGCGGTCGCGTTCGGCGTCGGAGTAGGCCACGCGGACGGTCTTCCCGCGCGTGAGCTTGTAGAGCGGCGGCACCGCCGAGTAGACATAGCCGCGTTCAATCAGAGGCCGCATGTAGCGGAAAAAGAACGTCAGAAGCAGTGTCCGGATATGCGCGCCGTCCACGTCGGCGTCCGCCATGATGATGATTTTGTGGTAGCGGAGCTTGTCAATGTTGAACTCGCCGCCGATACCCGCGCCCAGCGCGACTATCATGGGGTAGAGTTTGTCGTTGCCGTAAATCTTATCGGCGCGCGCCTTCTCGACGTTGAGCATTTTTCCCCACATGGACAAAATCGCCTGAAAGCGGGAGTCGCGCCCCTGAATCGCCGACCCGGCGGCGGAATCGCCCTCTACAATGTAGATTTCGCACAGGGACGGGTCACGCTCGTTGCAGTCCTGTAACTTGTCGGGCATTTGCCCGGATTCAAGGCCGGTCTTGCGGCGGATAGATTCCCGCGCCTTTTTGGCGGCCTCGCGGGCGCGGCTGGCGGTCATGGCCTTGTCGACGATTGCCCGCGCCGTCTGCGGGTTCTCCTCCAGAAATGTTTCCAGCTTTTCGGACACCATCGCGTTGACAAGCGTCCGGATTTCGGAATTGCCGAGTTTGGACTTTGTCTGCCCCTCAAACTGGGCTTCGGTCAATTTCACGGATATGACACATGTCAGACCTTCGCGGCAGTCCTCGCCGGACACCTTCTCGTCGTCTTTCAGCAGTTTCATTTTGTGTCCGTACGCGTTCAGGACGGACGTTAGAGCGCGCTTGAAGCCTTCCTCGTGCATGCCGCCTTCGGGCGTGTGGACGTTGTTTGCGAAAGAGAAAATGGTCTCGTTGTAGCCGTCGTGGTACTGCATGGCGATTTCGGCCACGGAGTCCCCGCGCTGGGCGGTCATGTAGATGACTTCCGGGTGCAGCGGGTCACGGTTCTTGTTCAGCCACGTCACGAACTCCCGGATTCCGCCCCGGTAGCACATGGAATGCTCCTGTTCGACACCCGGACGGGCGTCCACCGTGCGAATTTGAAGCCCGGCCGTTAAAAACGCTTCCTCTCTCATGCGCGTGCGGAGAATGTCGTAATCGTAGACGGTATCCTCGAAGATTTCGGGGTCGGGCTTGAATGTGACGGTTGTCCCCGTGCGGTCGGTCTCGCCGACGACCGTCAGCGGCTCGACGACTTCCCCGCGCCGGAACTTCATTTCGTAAATGCGGCCGTCGCGGTGTACCTGCACGGTCAGCCACTCCGAAAGCGCGTTGACGACCGACGCGCCGACGCCGTGGAGGCCGCCGGAGACCTTGTAGCCGCCGCCGCCGAACTTGCCCCCGGCGTGCAGGACGGTGTAGACGACTTCCAGCGCGGGGCGTCCGGTCTGGGCTTGGATGTCGACGGGGATTCCGCGCCCGTTGTCGGTGACGGTAATCGTGTCGCCGTCGTTGATTCGGACGAGAATTTCCGTGCAGAACCCGGCCAGCGCCTCGTCCACGCAGTTGTCCACGATTTCATAGACAAGGTGGTGCAGGCCGCTCGACGACGTAGAGCCGATATACATGCCGGGACGTTTCCGGACAGCTTGGAGGCCTTCGAGAACCTGAATTTCCGAGGCGTCATAAGTGGTTGACGGGGCGTTTGTGACTTCCATTGTGGAGTTCCTTTCTACGGACGGCGGAGCGTTTGTATCATGGTCATTGTACCACACTTTCCGGGAAAACAAAAGCGTATTTTACGATTTAACGCAAAAATTTTGAGCGCCGAAAAAAATGCTGCCGCCACCGTGATTCAATGCCCCTATTATACATGAAAACCGGGCAAATGTAAATAACGTCCGCAAATATTTTGTGCAACAGGAAATGTCACAGTTCGGGCATGGCGTCGGGTTCCGGCCAGTCGCCGGAGGGTTCGGCGGCGCGTTCGAGGCTCGGGAGCGTCAGCACAAGGCGTATCGCCCACGGCGGCATTGTCACCGATAACGGCGGCTCGTCCAGCAGTACAAACGCCGTCTCGTACGGCGGGCGCTTCGACGGATACACGCCCATGCCGTCCGTGAAGTACACCAGCCCCCGTAGACTGTGGAACGCGCCCTCTTTCCGCAATTTCTCCACGTACTCGAACACCGGACGAAAGTCCGTAGCGCTCCCGCCCGATAACCGGAACTGTTCCATACATGCTTTCAGTTCGTCCAGACTGTGTATCGGCGTGTCGGCGCGGATACGGTCGTCACACTGCAGAACGCGGATGTTGACTTTCCGGGTGAAAGTCCCCGTACTCCGCAAAATGGCATACGTACAAGCCAGAAATTCCCGCACGAGTTCGCCGGATGTCGACATGGACGTGTCGACGGCTATGACAAAGTCCTCAATGCGGCGCTCCTCGCGGGTCTCGACGGGTTCCACCAGCGGCAGATTCCCGTAGAGCCGCAGTCCGTACGTGTAAAACACGGGGTCGAACGCGTTGCCGTCAAGCGACACCACCTCGCGCGGCACCGCGAAGCGTCGCAGAAACGCCCGGTAGTCGATATCGTCCCGCACCGCCGCCTTGACCTGTTCCAACACGGTCTCGCCGCCCGTGGCCTGTCCGGCAAGGACAGTTTCCATAGCGGTCTGTGTCTTTTCGGAAAGCTCTTTCCAGCGCTCATCCTGTTTCGCAGCGCTGTCGCGCTCCCAAAGGTCGTGTTCGTCGACAAAGAACTGTCTCCGCAGTGCGCCTAACTCGAACTCCGACAGGTTCCGGCGCAACAGGTGACGGTAAATGCCTTCCGCGGTAAGCACTCTCATGTCCCGCTGACACTCGCCGTAAAACTTGCGCCGCGCGGGGGCTTGCGCCGTCCGCAGACAGGCATAGTCCAGCGTGTCCAGCACGCTTTCCACCGCCGCGTCACAGGCCAAGTCCCACAGTTCCGCGACCTTCCCGCGACGCTTGCCAACGTGCCGTAACATGCAGTGTAACACGATATGCAGATAAGCCCGGTTGACCAAAACCGGGCTTCTTAAATAGCGGTCAGCCAGATAGGCGGCGTCATAGCGCAACGTCGCGCCGTCCGTGGCGAGCGACAGCGTGTCGCCGGGCGTGAACGACAACGCGCACAGCGCCGCGTCGAGATACGGCAGATTCATATACAGTTCGTTCCGCGCCGAAAACAACAGTTCTTCCCCGACAGATTCCAAAGTCTGTTCCATAATTCCCTCATTACAGCGCGAAGCGCGACCTGTCCCGCCCGGGAAAACGTTTGCGCTGTTCGTCCAGCAGGAATGCGACCGCTTCCGTTTGCCCCCGTTCGCGGGCGGCCGCGCACGCGTCCGACAGCGCGTCGCGGCCGGGCGACGTACGCCGTACCAGAAACGCGAGTCCGGCGCTGTCACGCGCCGACAACAGCCACGCCGCGACCTCCCGGAAATGTTCGCCCAGAAACGCCGTATAGGCTTCACGGGCGGCACCGGACAGCCTCTCCGGGTACCGTACGCGCCACCACGCCAGACGGCACGCGGTATCCGCGTCCATGACCACGCACGACTTACGCCAGAGCGCGTCGTACTCCGAAAAATTCAGGCGGCGCTCCCGGAAACAGTGATGATACGGGTATCCGACGCCCTCTATCACGTAATCGAAGTGATGAGCCGGGCAGTTTTCCTCGTAGCTCTCGCGGAACTCCGGGAAAATCAGCCGGAACAGGGGGACAGACACCGTACGCGATACGGTAATGTCAAGTTCCCGGTTCAGTTCCCCGGCGAAGTACGCCAGCGCGCCGCCGTCGGCGTCCGGCCGCACAATCTCCACGCGTTCCAGCGAACGGCAGTTGACCAGTACGCCGCTCCCCCAGCGCGTCACGCCGTCCCACAGGCACAGCCGCGACAGGGCGCGGCAGTTGTAGAGCGCGTAATCGCCCACGCGGCGCAGTCCGGGCGGGAGTTGTAACACTTCCAGCGCTTGATTGTCCCACGCGCCCGCGCCCGTGCCGCACTCGATACGCACCTGTTCCCCCGCGACTTCCGGCGCGTCCGGCGACATCGCGCGCGCACCCAGCCCGACGACCGGAACGCCCCACAGCGTTTCCGGCAACGCCGCCCGCGTGTCGCACGTCCGACAGCGCAGGAGCGTTACGCCGTCGGGGTCACGCCGCGCCGTCAGTGTCCAGTTGCTTTCCCCGTTGAACGTCTCCACGCGCCGCCTCCTTGTCCATTTTCAGGGCAATGATACCACGCCGCGCCGCGAAAATCAACCGCCCCGCAAAAAACGACGGATTCTTTGCAAAATTCGTCCCCGTCGCGCAGAAAAAAGCCCCGCCGCGTGGCAGGGAAAAATTTTGTGAAATTTTGTCGGAAGGTCTTGCAAAAGGGAAAGTTATCTGGTATACTGTCATTAGGGAACACAGGAGACGAGAAGCGGCAGACCGCATTGTGTGCCACCACGTTGCGGTCTCATGCAGAGTGTTCAGCCCACTCAACACAGCGGACGAAAGTCCGCGCCACAAGCCTTATTATACCCTTTTTCAGACTTTCTCCGCAATCCCGGGAAAGTTATTTGGTAGTTTGCGTAGGGGGAATAGTAGGGTTTTATTGGCGACGCTTTGAATTTTTCGGGCGGTGTTGAGTTTATGCGCTCAACACCGTCTTTTGTGTTTCTGACAGCGGCTGTCCGGGGAGAAGTTTGAAACAACACAATAGCCGAGATGCCCCGAAAAAGAGCGCAATAACAAGACCACCGGAAAGGCGGTTCAAAAAGCGGGCTTGAATAAGCCTCAGCCGGACTCAGCGACTAAATCATCTTTGAAGATGTAGCCCCT
>JAFXQV010000038.1 GCA_017526785.1 Oscillibacter sp.
CTCAGGATAATCAATATCCGTTCCGCTCAGACCGATTTTTTAGTCGGTCTTATTGCGTTGTCTCCATTCTTTTTTCTACGCTCCTCCTTCAACTATATACTATAGTAGCGGTCATTCAGGCCGGAGATAACGTCAAAGAGTTCTTCTACGGACTGGATGTTATGCGCCATGAGGAAGTTAAAGACAGCCGCGTTTTCTTTCAGCCGCTTCACTTTGGCGTAGTTGGAATTGGAGGCTTGCTCTTTCTGACGCGCCATCTGAGCGTCCATCAGTTGCGCCATCACGCTCTGCTTATGACCACCCTGCAATGTTTTCTCACGCGCCGCGAGTTCTCCGCTCCAATTATAAAGGCGGGTAATTCGCGCATTGAGTTCTTTCAGCAGTTTGTTATCAGCGGCGACCGCTCGATTAAAGTCGCCCTTTATCGTGAGGACGCCTCTTTTCTCCATGCGCATTGCCGCCACGCCCATATGAACGCTTGGTATCTTATCCACGCCCTGCCGCTTATAACTGCGGCAGTCAACCCGCGCCGCCACGCCTTTTAACTCCAAGGCTTTGTTCATATGCGCCGCTCATGCCGCCCGCCATTTCTCGGCGTTGCCTTTATTGTTCCAGTCGGTTGTGTCCTCCCTGTGATTTTTCCAGCCGCCTTTACCGTCAGGGATGCGGTTTCCGTCCGCGTCCAGTTCGTAGACCTTCCGACATTTCGCGCCCCATGTTCCGTCGGCGTTCAAAGGTCTGAGCGTCAGCATAATGTGGACGTGGGGATTTCCGTCGCCCTTATCGTGAATCGCAATGTCGGCGCACATCCCCGCGTCAACAAAAGTTCCTTTTACGAATCCCCGGATTAACGCTAACTGCTCGTCACGGTTTAACTCGTTCGGCAAAGCGACCTCAATTTCGCGGGCGCTTTCTCCGACATCTCCACGCTGTTCCATAACGTGGAACGGTCGTTATATTTTTCGGGCGCGTTTGCCGGAAGCATGATTTCCGTATGGACGATGCCGCCCTTTCTGGTGTAATCATGAGTGCGCCCGTCCCACTCGTTTGTCAGTTTCGTTCCGCTCCGATAAGCGGCGGCTTCGACAGCGGAACGTCCGCGACTGCGTTTTATAATCTGAATGGGACAATGGAATATTGCGATAAGCGTCACTTCCTTTCATGCGTTTTGTGTCGCTGGCCTGAAAAGCCAGCGGGGGTTTGGGGTTTCCCCATCGCGCTCGGAGAGCGCAACAGCCCCGGAGGGCGCACATCGCCGCTTGCGGTGTATAAGTGCGCCGTTGGATTTTACGTCTCCCGTCTCCCGTCCGTTTTGTACCCTTCCAGCATTTTGGACACTTCGGGTAAAAGGGAAATCTCCGTAAGGAACGCCGTGAGTTTCTCGCCGTCCATGTCTTTTACGGGAAAGACATTTTCCAGAATTGCCCCATGTTCAATAAGGCGGCGCGTCCGGTTGCGGCGTTCCCGGTCATGCGCTTTGTTCAGAATTATCTTTTTCTGATTCCTGTATTGGCTGACTTTGCGCTCCGCTTCGGCTAATTCCCGCCGCAGTTTTTCAAGCTCCTGTTCCGGCGTCATATCAGTCCCCCTTCAAAATTAAGGTATAAAAAACGACTAACCGATTTACGGCCAGTCGTTTTTTAGTTGCGCTATTTGACACTACGTTGGTAAGTGCGAAACAAGGAATGAATCAGGGCTGAATCCATGTCCGCCACCTTTGACAGTATCTCTCATCAAATCGGAATACCAATCCAGCCAACTGTACGGCTGTTCCTCATAGCCAGTGGTATATTGGGAATGCGCTTTATCCATACGGCTGTGTACTTCCACAAAATCCGTGACGCCGCGTTCACGGGAATTGCTTTCCACACAATGAAGCACCTCATGGAGTATCCACGGAAGATTTTTAGGGTTGTAGCTCCGACCGTTACGGACATAAGTCTGGTAAATGTCACGATATTCAATATGGTTAATCGTACAGACCCAAATCGCTTTCATGCGATAGGTGTAAGCAGTTCCTCCCAGACCGCCCCATGAAGCTCCTTTTATCGGGACATATATTACAATTTGATTGTAGTCTTTCCCTTCAAGGAGATAATCAAAATCAATATCCTGCCCCGGCCCTTTGGTAGGGTTCATATCTTCAGAGCTTAATGTCCGAATAGGCTCATCAATGATAACCGTGTCGAGCTTTCCAATTAGCATACGACCATTAGAAAGGCCACGAACGTCCTCTGGAAAATTCCGTAATGTGTCTTGGATGGTATCAATATCATCCGTTGAAAAGCTGTTCTTCAATGTTCCGGTGTCTACGTTGCGGTAAATCAAAGCCAGAACATTCCACTGGTTATCCGTTTTGAGTTCCTCTAAGACAATGTCCTTTATATAGGCAGTGCCTTTTACTTCAACGCCATTACCGCCGTTGGAAGCGCGTAATTTAACGGTTTTGGAATCCTGTGAATTAAAAAGGATTCTGCTTTCTTTCCATTCCGTGGAATTTACATAATCCACTTGATAAACTTGACTGTCTTGAGCGGTACCAATTCCGATAGTAGAACCTCCTGCCGCTCCTGCGTCCACTCTGTTAATGCCCAACGCATAGTTATCCATTTTAACTTGCGCACGCAACATATAATTGGTGTGAGGTTTCACGGAAACTTCTTGCCCAAACCATGCGGCATTGGGAGAGGGATTATCAATCACCAATACGCCATTTTGTTTTTGAAAAGTTGACGAATGATACCAATCCCACACTCCCGTCCACTTATCAAAATCCGGCGTATAGGCTTTAGAACGGTTTGACGCGCCGTCGCTCGTGTTGCGGTAAAGGTATGTCACCACATCCGAACGGGGACAGGCGTCCCCCGGCTTGAACGGCGTCCCCGTGCCGCCCAGAAGTCCGAGGTTATCCGCCCACGCGACCGCGTTCGTGTAATACGCGCCTGAATCGTATTCCGCCGCTAATGTACTGCTTCCCGACGCGGACGGCTGACCGTTGGCGCGCCAGATAAATGTGACGATTTGCCCGCGTGTGCAAGTCCCAGAAGGGTTAAACGTCGTGGGGGACGTTCCGTTTGTGATTCCCTTTTCGCAAGCCCAAAGAATCGCCTTGTAAAATGGGCTTGCAGGGTTCACGTCGCTGAACGGGTTCGCCGTCTGTTTGGGTTCGGGCTTTCCGTTGACTCTCCAAATGAACGTGACTACCTGTCCGCGAGTGCAAGTGGCGTCAGGACGGAATGTGCTGTCAGAAAATCCGTCCGTCACGCCCTTTGATACTGCCCATGTCACAGCCTTTGTATAGTACGCGCCATTGTCCACATCCTTAAAAGAGGACGCGAACACAACAGTAGGTAAGAGCAGACAAGCGACTGTGATAAAGAAAAGCACTGTCAATTTCTTCATAATTCTGATTCATCTCCTTGTTGAAAACCTACAAACAATAATATTTTGCCGCATTCTGCGCTTCTGATAAAGTGTACCTTTTCGCAATAAATTATAGCATATTTTCGTGTTCATTGTATAGTGAAAATTTTCTAAAATTTAATATTGACAGTAAGGTGAATTTGTGGTATATTAACTATGAGTTTCGCAACGGCGGTTTTTGTAAAAAGGTACGGGTTTTTGCAACATTTTGGACGCGCTGACAACACAGATTGTCTCTCGACCCCGGACGGAAACCGAATCGGGGACGGTTTGCCCGGTGTCGTGGAACAATACAATAACATGGAAGTTATCCACCCACGCGTTTTTTTGAAAGGAGATGTGGTTCCATATGAAAGTATGGAAGAAATTAAGCGCCGTGGCGCTCGCCCTCGTCATGGTCATGGCGCTCTGCGTTCCCGCCTTCGCAAGCGAAAGCGTCCCTACGGAACTTGACACAGGCTCAACTGACGCGACCCTCAAGGGGCAGGCAGGTACATTTACGGATACTGACAACCCTCAATCGCAAGAAAAGAAGCTCAATCTCAAGAAAGAGATTACGGCTTATAACGTCAACGAAGCGACAATCAACGCCCCTACAATCAGCTATACCTACACCATTGCTTCTGCAATTCCTCCGGCTAATGCAACAGTAACCGACTTAGCCAGCAAGCATAAGTCTGCGAAGTCAGTGAAAGTCCCTGTGTATGCTGGTGTAGGAACGCCGGTAATTGCCAGTGAGGGTGTAGTTGCTTGGGCGACCACTGACACACTGAACGCTGACAATGATGGCGTAGCTAACTACAAGGATATCACCATTGATTTTAGTGATGTTGTATTTGACGCTCCCGGTGTCTATCGTTACGTGATTACGGAAGCTCTGACTACTTCTAGTGATACGTATACCACGTATGCTGTCACCGAAACAGCGACAACCGACAACACCAATAATGAAGTTCACAAACGTTACGTTGATGTCTACGTCCGGGCTGCTGATGGTTATACTAATGGTGCCCTTGCCGCAGACTGGGACATTTACGGTTACACCTGCTTCTACAAGAATCAGTCTATCACTGACACTGACAAAGGTTCTGGCGCGGTGAAAACAATTGGCTTTGTTGCCGGTACCACGGATGGCTCGATTGCACTCAGCGCGGACAGCTACTACACCTATAACGTCACTGTGAGCAAAGTAGTTAAAAACGATAACTTTGCTAAGTCTCACGCTTTCCCGTTCACGGTTATTTTCACGAATAGCGCTGTTAAGAAAGATGTTGCCATCAAAACCAGCATTAGCAAAGTAGATGAGGAAGATACTGCCACCGCCGAGGCTACCGGTTTTATTGCTAACAACAGCGCTACCAATTTAATTTCCGGCACCTTTACTGATACTAATGCCTTCGAGGGTCTTCTGAACATCAAGCATAATACCGCTGTGAAGTACATCGGTATTCCGTGCGGAACCAAAGTTGAAGTTTATGAAACCAACGATGTCACAGGTGCCACCTATTCTGTAGCAACTGTTGTAGATGGTACTACCGACCCCTCTAACGATGAAAGCGATGATGCTGTGATTTCTGGTACCACGCCGGATTCTGCGGTAACACAGGGAACCAAACAAGACTATCAGTCCACAAGCGTGACGTTTACACCGCCTATCAATACAAATGATACGACTGACCATAGCATTGCCATTACCAACACCCTGCTGAACATCTCCCCGACTGGCGTTACTCTGCGTTACGCGCCGTATATGGCGATGATGGGTCTTGGCGTTGTGGCGTTGCCGCTGTCCCTGCGCAAGAAGGAAGAGCTGGACTGATTCGCGTTCCCCGCGCGGCGTTCCCCCGATGAACGCTGACCGTATAACGACTGCGACACGCGCCGCCTGTCCGCCCGGACAGGCGGCGGATAGATACCCGCGGATTTCCTGAATTTGGATGTTTGCGGCAACCAATCACGCAAAGGAAAGGGGAGAGGCCTCTTGAATGTCTGGAAGAAAGCGGGCGCGCTGGCGCTGGCGCTGACTTTGGCGGCGTATATAAATGTGTCCTCTCTGGCTTTGCGTGAGGAGCTAACCAGCCCTGACGGAGCGCCGGAGGATACCGGGGCGGTGAGCGCCCCGGAAGCCGACACGGAGACGGAGGCGGAAAAAGTCATAGCGGCACCCGTAGAAGACATCACAGAGGAGCCGACGGAAACCGTTGTGCGAAGCGCGTCGACGGGAGGACACGCGAAGAAACCCGCGAAAGTGTCGACAAAAGAACCCGTCGAGGAAGTGACGGGGGAACCTGTCGAGGAAGCGGCCGGGGAAGCTGTCGCGGACTGGGCGGGGGAAATTTTCGTGGAACCCGTCGAGGAATCGGCCGGGGAAGTTGTCCCGGACTGGGCGGGGGAAATTTTCATGGAACCCGTCGCGGAATCGGCCGGGGAACCCGTCGCGGACTGGACGGGGGAAATTTTCGTGGAACCCGTCGGGGAATCTGTGGAGGATACCGGGGAGACGGCACAGGCGGCTGTGAAATCGTACGAACATTACGAGAAAGCGGCGCTGTTCGGTGAAGTCGCGCCGGATACCGACACAGAAAGCGGTTCCGACGCGCCGACTGTGGCGGAACCCGTGGAGGATTTGTCGGAACCCAAACCCGTCACGGAATCGGAGCCTGTAGCGGAATCCACGCCGAAACCGGAACCCGTGGAGGAAGAGACGGCGGCACCGGTAGAAGACCCCGCGCCGGAACCTGTAGCGGAATCCACGCCGGAAACGGTATCGGGCGGCGGGACGGATACGCCCCCCACACCGGAAACGTCCGAAGAGACGACGCCGGAAACGTCCGGAGGCGCGACGCCGGACGCGGAAATAGGTCTTGCCCCCAATGAAGACGAACACGCGCGGCTTTTCGGACTGGAGGGAGAACCGCCCTCTGACCCGCCCTCGCCGACGGGCGTTTCCCTGTCGACTGTGCCATATCTGCTGTTGCTCTGTGGTGGCTGTGCGCTTCTGCTGACGCTCCCACGCCGGAGAAGATACACGTAACAATCATAATGCCGCGTCCCCTGCGGGGGATGCGGCTGACAGATACCGTCCGGGGATACGGGCGGCGTCTGTGAGCCGCAAAACGCGAACGGAGGAGGCCGCCATGAAAGAGGAAAACCCCGGTACATACATAGACGAAGAAAACGCTCTTGATACGGAGTTTCCCGCAGAGGCGGAACCCGTCTCTGATACGGACATTCCCGCAGAGGCGGAACCCGTCCCTGATACGGACATTCCCGCAGAGGCGGAACCCGTCCCTGATACGGACATTCCCGCAGAGGCGGAACCCGTCCACGATACGGAATATCAAACCGTTCATGATACGGAGTATCGAACCGTTACCGATACGGAGACAAGAACCGTTACGGATACAAAGACAAGAACCGTCCACAACACGGAGACAAAGACCGTTACCGATACGGAGACAAGAACCGTCCGCAACAAGAAAAAATCACGCTGGCGGAGGAAAAAAGCCGTCTCTGACGGGGAACCCGTCCCCGGCGCGGAAGTTCCGGCGGAGGGAAAAGCCCCGACACCCGCCGAGAAAATGGAAAAGCGTGTGCGGCGCTATGAACATTCCGTACGGGACTACCAGTTTTTTGTCTTGCGCCTGTTGCTGTTGCTGATAATGGTTTGGGTGATGTTCTTCAAGGTCATTGGCGTTATGCGCATGCCGTCGACGGACATGTATCCGCGCATTGACGCCGGGGACATCCTGCTGTTCTACCGTCTGGACACGGACGTACACGCGCAGGACGTGGTAGCCCTGCAAAAAGTCACGCCGGAGGGGGAGGCGGAAGTTTTCGTCGGGCGCGTGGTGGCCATTGCCGGGGATACCGTGGACATCGACACCAGCGGGCGCTTACGCGTCAACGGAAACAACATGATTGAGTCCAATATCTTCTATGATACCTATCCCTACGAGGGTTACGCGGAGTTCCCCATGTTTCTGTATCCGGGGCAGTATTTCATTCTCTCCGATTACCGCGACGGCGGCAGTGACAGCCGCTACTATGGCCCCGTGGAGATGGAGGAACTGCTGGGAACGGTGATTACGGTCTTGCGGAGAAACAATCTATAGTAAGGAGGCGCGGAATATGAAAGTAAGTCTACTGTCACTTGCACAGGGCGGCGTGTCCGCCGTGGCCAAGGGCGTGGCGCTGACGGCCGCCAAGGGTACGGCGCTGGCCGTGGGGAACAGTCTGCTCACGCTGACATCCGGCGTACTGGCGGCCTCTATGATTAGCTATTCCAGTTTCGTCATCTACGACACGGCCTACACGCAGAATCAGGCGCGGTCGGCGTCCGCCGAACTGCTGAGCTACAAGCCCACCGTCATTGATTCCGAGGACGTGCCGCTCTCCGGCAGTACGCTTGCCCTCATCAACGACGACTACCGCGCTTGGCTGACGATTCAGGACACCGCCATTGATTACCCCGTGGTGCAGGGCGAGAACGACCTTTATTACGCCTCCCACGACATCTACAAGAACGCCAGTCTGACAGGCGCAATTTACGTGGCGAGCGCGAACAGTCCGGACTTCGGCGACAGTTATAATTTGATTTACGGACACCACATGGACCAGAATATTATGTTCGGGGCGCTGGACAAGTATCTGGACGAAAGCTATCTGTACGCCCATCGAAGCGGCGTCCTTGCGACAGATGCGCGGATGTACGACTTGAATATGTTCGCCGTGGTGGAGACCGACGCCTACGAACAGGCGTTTTACCGTGCTGGCGACCGCATGGACGAAGTCATTGCGTTTCTGCGGAACCCCGGAAGCACGACTACCGTCGCGTTTTTCGACGAAGGCGCGTTATCGGACGTGAGCCAGATAGTGGCGTTTTCGACTTGCGCGAGTGCCACCACAAACGGGCGGTTAATTGTGCTGGCCACGATGAAAGCGCGGCTTCAATATGAAAGTAGCGGCAGTTACAGCACGTCATCGCGCAGTTCCGGTACGCCGGACGGTACGCCCCCCATTCCGGGCGAGTTAATAAGCGAAGTAACACCCGGCACGCCGGGCGGCACGGATTCCGGTACACCTGACGGCGGCACCCCGGGCGGGACAGATTCCGGTACGCCTGACGGCGGAACCCCGGGCGGCACGGATTCCGGCACACCGGGCGGCGGTACGCCGGGTAGCACAGATTCCGGTACCCCTGACGGCGGCACCCCGGGCGGGACAGATTCCGGTACGCCTGACGGCGGTACGCCGGGCGGGACAGATTCCGGTACCCCTGACGGCGGTACGCCGGGCGGCACGGATTCCGGAACCCCGGGCGGCGGTACGCCGGGCGGTACGGATTCCGGCACACCGGGCGGCGGTACGCCGGGCGGCACGGATTCCGGAACTCCGGGCGGCGGCACGCCGGGCGGCACGGATTCCGGGACACCGGGCGGCGGTACGCCGGGCGGGACAGATTCCGGCATACCGGGCGGCGGTACGCCGGGCGGCACGGATTCCGGAACCCCGGAAACGCCGCTGGAACTGACCGAGATTGACGACGACGCAACGCCGTTGGCGCGGTTTACCAACCGTTTTCAGCCCCGTGGTATCTCCTACGGGGGGCGGGCATGGGCTTTGCTCAATTTGATTGCTCTGTTCTGTACGGCTTACTTGCTCCTGCCGCTGTTGCACGTACGGGCGAAATACGGTCGCGCCGGGACAATGAAGAAAATAAACCGCTTGAAGGCGGAACTCCGCACGGCGTCGAATCTGGACGACGTGGAACTGACGGAAAGATTAGTGATTCACCGCGAGGCAGCGGAGGAAAAGGCGCGTGGCGAGAGGCGGGATATCGAGACGGCGGTACAGGAAGCGGAAGCGCGGAATTTTGAGGAGATTACGCAGGACGACTTTTCCAAAGCCGTGGAGACGCTGTACTATCATGTCAAAAAGTACATCCACCGTTTCCGGCTGGGGATTGTTCTGGAAGTGGGGATTGTGGCTTTGGCGGGGTATGTGTTCGTCCATACCGAGAACATCCGCCTCCCCATGGTTCTGATTGACAAGTGGACGCCGCTCATGTTGCTGTTTCTTGCGCTTTGCTGGGTCACGGACATTTCTCTGGAGCAGTACCGGGATAAACTGTCCTTCTCTGTGAAGGAGGCGGACGGCGCGACGGATTCTGTAACTGACGCCGGACTTTCCCAACTGGACAAAGGGGTATAAAAATCCCCTTGTGATAAGACGGAAAATTTGAAATTAGGCTTTTTCCAATGTCATTAACTTAGACGATTCAGAAACCTTTCCCCCCTATTGCCTTGCAAATTCGGGGAAGTCCCCTGCAAGCGGGGATTTGGAAGGTATAGATTCTAAAGTTAATGACATTGGTTTTTCGGCATCCAGCGGGGAAAAGTTCATTGGAAGGCAACTTGTCATGGTTCAGGGCATTTTCGGCGAATCCCCGTCGCCTGTTCGTGAGCCAATGGGAACCTGTGACGCTGTTCCATATCGGCCTGTCCACGCCATGCTGTACCGTCGCGCAGATTGCGCGTGGATACGGCGTCGGACACCGTACCTGTCGGCAAACGCATAGATTTGAAACATTGAGTATAGTATAATGTCACAATAAGAACTTGCAAACGCGTGGCAAATATAGTAAAATGTCAGAAATGACATCGTATTGAGGTGGTTCTATGCGTTCCTGTGAAACTCTGCTTCAGGACTTGCAAAACGGCGTTTGTGACACGGCGTTAAGCGCGTTGTACGCCCCGGACGGCGACCCGGCGAAACTCGACGCCGCCCGTGAACGTGCTGTCCGTATCACGAACCTGTTTCAGACGTACTTTTCGCCCCAGCAGGGCGCGGCGCTGTTCAGCGGCCCCGGGCGAACTGAAATCGGCGGCAATCACACCGACCATCAGCACGGGCATGTCCTCTGCGGGAGCGTCGACATGGACATGCTCGCCTGTGCGGGGTCGAATGAGCGGAACGCGATACACGTCTTTTCGGAGGGCTACCCGGCACTCGTCGTGGAACTCGACAACTTACAGCCCGTCGAGAGCGAGAAAGGCACGTCCGCCGCGTTAGTGCGGGGCGTCGCGGCGAAAATCCGGGAGCTGGGCTATGAAGTCAAGGGCTTTGACGCCTTTGTGACTTCCAACGTGCTTTCGGGTTCGGGGCTGTCGTCGTCGGCGGCGTATGAGGCGCTTATCGGCAACATCATCAACCATTTCTTCTGCGCCGACAAGCTGGACGCCGTGGAAATCGCAAAAATCGGGCAGTACGCGGAAAACGTGTACTTCGGCAAGCCCTGCGGCCTTATGGACCAGATGGGGGCGTCCGTGGGCGGCTGCGTGGCGATTGACTTTCAAGACCCCGCCGCGCCCGTCGTGCGGAAAGTCCGCTACGATTTCGGCGCGTCCGGACACGCCCTGTGTATCGTGGACACCGCCTCGTCCCACGCCGACTTGACCGACGACTACGCCGCGATTCCGCGGGAAATGGGCGCTGTCGCGGCGTACTTCGGGGAGAAGTTTCTGCGCGACGTGCCGGAGGCCGATTTCCGTGCCGCGCTTCCGGCCTTGCGCGAGAAGTGCGGAGACCGTGCCGTACTCCGCGCCCTGCACTACTTCGACGACGACCGACGCGCCGTCGCAGAGGCCGACGCGCTGGACAGCGGCGACTTTACGCGCTTCCTGTCGCTGGTGAACGCGTCGGGGCTGTCGTCGGAGCTGGCGTTACAAAATACCTACTCCCCGTCGAACCCCGCACAACAGGCCATTCCGCTGACGCTGGCTCTCGGACGCGAACTCCTCGACGGTGCCGGGGCGATTCGCGTACACGGCGGCGGGTTCGCCGGGACGATTCAGGCCTTTGTGCCGCTGGAGAAGCTCGACGCGTTCCGGACTGGCATTGAGGCGCTCTGCGGGAAAGGCCGCTGCCACGTCACCCGGATTCGTCCGGAGGGCGGCTGTCTGGTGGCGGAATAATTGTGTTGTCGGGAGGAAATTCAAAATGGCGATTCTGGTACTTGGCGGCGCGGGCTACATCGGTTCCCACGCGGTCGCGGCGCTGATTGATGCCGGGCGGGACGTTGTGGTGGTCGACAACCTGCTGACGGGCTTCCGCGCGGCGGTACACCCCAAAGCGAAATTCTATCAGGTGGACATCCGCAACAAAGAAGACGTGGACAAGATTTTCGAGAAGGAACAGATTGAAGGCGTGATTCATTTCGCGGCCTGTTCGCTCGTCGGGGAGTCCATGACGAACCCGCTCAAATACTATGACAACAACGTGGGCGGGGCTACGTCCCTGTTAAAGTCCATGGTCGAACACGGCGTGGACAAGATTGTGTTTTCGTCGACGGCCGCGACCTACGGCGAACCCGAACGCGTCCCCATCATGGAGACCGACAAAACGTCGCCCACGAACTGCTACGGCGAGACGAAACTTGCCATGGAAAAGGAAATGTACTGGACGGGCGTGGCGCATAATCTGCGCTACGTGGCACTCCGCTATTTCAACGCCTGCGGGGCGCACCCGTCCGGCGAAATCGGGGAGGCGCACAACCCCGAAACACACCTGATACCGTTAATTCTGCAAGTCCCCAACGGCAAGCGCGACAAAATCTCCGTCTACGGCAACGACTACCCCACCCGTGACGGAACCTGCGTGCGGGACTACATCCACGTCTGCGACCTCGCCGACGCGCACATTTTAGCCATGGACTATCTCATCAAGGGCGGCAAAAGCGACGTGTTCAACCTCGGCAACGGTATCGGCTTCACGGTGCAGGAGGTCATCGACGTGGCGCGGAAAGTCACCGGACACCCCATCCCGGCGGAAATCGTGCCGCGCCGCGCCGGAGACCCCGCGCAGCTCGTGGCGTCGTCCGAAAAGGCGAAGGCCGTGCTGGGCTGGAACCCCACCCGCGCCGACTTGGAACTGATTGTATCGTCCGCGTGGAAGTGGCACAAGAGCCACCCCAACGGCTACAATTAATTGAGGTGCCGCGTATGTATGAGGCAATTGCAAAGCTCGTGGCGTACGCCGTCCGTACGGGGCTGGTTGAGGAGAGCGAGCGGACATGGGCGTTTAACACGATTCTGGACGCCCTGCAACTCGACAGCGTTCCGTCGGTCGAAAACGCCGATGACACGATTCCCGCCGACAGCGCCGGGCGTCCGAAGGCCGACGCCTTAGCGGGGATTCTGGACGCGCTTCTCAACGACGCCTACGAAAGAGGCGTACTGAAAGGCAATTCCAGCGACTACCGCGACCTGCTGGACACGGAAATCATGGGACGCCTGACGCCGCGTCCGGCGGAGGTTATCGCGCGTTTCAAAGGGCTGTACCGCCAAGACCCCAAGGCCGCCACGGACTGGTATTACAAGTTCAGTCAGGACACGAACTATATCCGCCGCGACCGTATCGCCAAGGACATTCAATGGAAGTCCCCCACGGAGTACGGAGACCTTGACATCACGATTAACCTTTCCAAGCCGGAGAAAGACCCGAAAGCGATTGCGGCCGCGCGGAATCTCCCGGCGTCGAATTACCCGCGCTGTCTGCTCTGCGCGGAGAACGAGGGCTACGCCGGACGCCTGAATCATCCGGCGCGGCAGAATCACCGCCTGATTCCGATTATCATCAACGGTTCCCAGTGGTTCCTGCAATATTCGCCGTACGTCTACTACAACGAACACTGCATTTGCCTGAACCGTCAGCATGTGCCGATGAGGATTGACAAGGCCTGCTTCGGGAAGTTGCTGGACTTTGTGCGGCAGTTCCCGCACTACTTCGTCGGCTCAAACGCGGACTTGCCGATTGTGGGCGGCTCGATTCTGGCACATGACCATTTTCAGGGCGGGCGCTACACGTTCGCCATGGAAAAGGCTCCCGTCGAGACGCCGTACACGTTCCCCGGCTATGAGGACGTGCGGGCGGGTATCGTCAAATGGCCGATGTCGGTTGTACGCCTGACCTGCGCCGACCCGGAACGGCTCATTTCGCTGGCGGACACGGTTCTTTCGGCGTGGCGGGGCTACTCCGACCCCGACGCGGTGATTTTCGCCGAGACCGACGGCGAACCCCACAACACGATTACGCCGATTGCGCGGCGTCGCGGCGACGACTACGAGTTAGACCTTGTGCTTCGCAACAATCTGACGACGCCGGAACACCCGTTAGGGCTGTACCACCCCCACGCCGAACTGCACCACATCAAAAAGGAAAACATCGGGCTGATAGAGGTCATGGGGCTTGCCGTACTCCCGGCGCGTCTGAAAGACGAACTGTCGGCGGTGGCGGACTTGCTTGTTAGCGGCGGCGACTTACGCGCCGACGAGCGTACCGCCAAACACGCCGACTGGGCGGACGGCTTCCGGGGAAATTACGCGTTCACGCCGGAAAACGCGCTGGAGATTGTCCGCAAGGAAACGGGCGTCGTATTCGCTAAGGTGCTGGAACACGCCGGAGTGTACCGCCGCGACGAGAGCGGGAAAGCCGCGTTTCTGCGCTTCCTGAACAGCGTTTCGTAACTTCAAACGAAAAAGCGCGGTCTCTGGAACGGAGGCCGCGCTTTCCTTTCCCGTGTTACCGGGGAGGGCTTGTGCCGTAAATTTCAGATATATTACTTGACAGGAATCTTCGGCTGTGTTATGATTCCAATTCGCAAACGGTTCGCAAATTTAGAGGCGGGAGGCGGTGTGATTGTCCAAGTACGTGACGCGGCAGAGAAAAGCGCTGCTTTCGTATTTACGCATGAGGCCGGACGAACTTTTCACGGCGAGGGAAATCGCCGAGGCCATGCGGGAGGAATCCATCAGTTTAAGCGCGGTCTACCGGAACCTGTCCGACCTCGAATCAGAGGGGCAGGTTCGGCGAAGCACGCACGGCGGAGAGCGGGAAATCCGTTACCAGTTCATGGCGGCGGAGAGTTGCCGGGGCTGTCTGCATTTGTGCTGTACGCGGTGCGGGCGGACGTTCCACATGAGCGGGGAGGGTGTCGCGGCGCTGACGGAGGCGGTGTCGAAATCGGACAATTTCGCGTTAGACCGCGCGGAGACCGTGTTATACGGCCTATGCGGGGCGTGTCGGGGGAGTGCGTTATGAAAAAGCTGTTCTGTATCTTACTGTGCCTGTATACGCTGACGGCCTGCGGCGGTTCTCGTACGGCGTCCGGGGACACGGACAAACCGAAAATCGTGGTGACAATTTTCCCGCTCTACGACTGGACGCGGCAAATTTTGGGCAGACAGTCCGCCAACGTGGACTTGACGCTCTTACTGCGCAACGGAACCGACATGCACAGTTATCAGCCCACCGTGGACGACATGATTTTGATTTCCGACGCGGACTTGTTTATTTACGTGGGCGGGGAGTCGGACGCGTGGGTGCAAGACGCGCTGAAAGGGGCGTCGGGACGCGCTTTGAACCTCATGGACGCGCTCGGCGATGCCGTGCAGATAGAGGAAGCGCTTCCGGGCATGGAGGCCGAACCCGACGACGGAACCGCCTATGATGAGCATATCTGGCTTTCACTGAAAAACGCGTTCACCTGTTGTCACGCAATCGCGGACACGCTGGACGGAATGGACATCATCAGCGCTGCGGACGCAAGCGCCGAAGGATACGCTTCCCCGTTTTTCGTGTTCTCACACCACGCGGACGAGTACACCGTGAAAATGCTGGAACTGGACGCACGGTATCGGGACACCGTACAGGCCGCGCCGCTGAAAAGTATACTGTTCGCCGACCGTTTCCCGTTCCGGTATCTGGCGGCGGACTACGGCTTGGACGTTTACGCGGCGTTTCAGGGCTGTTCCGCCGAAACGGAAGCGAGTTTCGAGACCATCGCGTTTCTGTCCGGGAAACTTGACGAGTTATCGCTTCCCGCCGTGCTGACGACCGAATCCGCCGACGGCAGACTTGCGGAAACTGTCATACGAACGTCCGGCCGCCCCGAAACGGAAATCCTGTCCATGAACTCCATGCAGTCCGTGACAGAGGCGGAAATCGCGTCCGGCGCGGATTACTTGTCGGTCATGGAGGCGAATTTGGGCGTACTGTCACGGGCGCTGGGGGTGGCTTGATATGCAAACGACGGGATTTCAGAAAAACGACAGGGGGCGGCGTATCGCCTTTCGGCGGCATGTCCCGCAACCGGAGAGCGGCACAAGCGCGCAATCCATTGACTGTCCGGTGTGCGGCCTGCGGATTCAGCCCCGGCAAGACATTATCGACGATGTTTCGGCAAAGCCGCCACTCCTCACCTGTCAGGATTTGTCGCTCGGCTACGAGGGGCGGGAAATTCTCGGAAACGTGACGTTTTCCGTACGCGCCGGGGATTATCTCTGCATTGTCGGCGAAAACGGTTCCGGGAAGTCCACGCTCATGAAAACGATTTTGGGACTTCACGCGCCTTTCAGCGGACAGATTATCACCGGGGACGGCCTCAAACAAAACGAAATCGGCTATCTCCCGCAACAGACCGCCGCGCAACGCGATTTCCCGGCGTCGGTACGGGAAATCGTGCTGTCGGGGTGTCAAGGGCGCTGTGGCCTGCGCCCGTTCTACACGCAAGCCGAAAAGCGCCTTGCCGCCGACAACATGGAAAAACTCGGCCTCACGCCGCTTGCCCGGCGCTGTTACCGGGAACTCTCCGGCGGGCAGCAGCAGCGCGTGTTACTGGCTCGCGCCCTCTGCGCCACCCGGAAACTGTTGCTCTTGGACGAACCCGTGTCGGGTCTCGACCCGAAAGTCACGGCGGAACTCTACCAGCTCATCGCCGACCTGAACGCCCGCGACGGCATTACTGTCATTATGATTTCCCACGACATTTCGGCCGCCCTGCGCTACGCGACGCATATTCTGCACATCGGGGACAGAATCTTTTTCGGCACCCGCGACGACTATCAGCGGAGCGAACCCGGACAGGGCTATTTCCGTTCCAAAGGAGCCTGAACCATGCTCGGCAAACTGTTTTTGTACCTGCAATACCCCTTCGTCCGATACGCGCTGATTGTCGGAACGCTCATAGCGCTTTCGTCGTCGCTGTTGGGCGTGACGCTCGTCCTGAAACGCTTCTCTTTCATCGGCGACGGCCTCTCGCACGTCGCCTTCGGGGCAATGGCCGCCGCGAGTGTGTTGCGCCTCTCGGACAACATGGCGCTGGTTCTGCCCGTCACGATACTTTGCGCCGTCCTGCTTCTGCGCGCCGGACAGAACACGCGCATTCAGGGCGACGCCTCCATAGCGATTCTGTCCGTGGGGGCGCTGGCGCTGGGGTATCTGCTCATGCACCTGTATCCGGTCTCGTCGAACGTCTCGGGGGATGTCTGCTCCACGCTGTTCGGCTCCACGTCCATTCTGACGCTCACGGGCGGGGAAGTGTGGGCTTGCGTGGCGCTGTCCGTGCTGTCCGTCGCGGCCTTTGTGCTGTTCTACCACAAAATTTTTGCCGTCACCTTTGACGAATCCTTCGCCCGCGCCACCGGAACCGACGCGCAATTGTACAATCTGGTCATTGCCGTGATGATTGCCGTCATGATTGTGCTTGCCATGAATTTGGTTGGCTCACTGCTGATTTCGGCGCTTGTGGTATTCCCGGCGCTGTCGGCCATGCGGCTTTTCAAGAGTTTCCGCGCCGTCACGATTTGCTCGGCGTGTCTGTCGGTATGCTGTACGCTGGTCGGCATGCTGGTGGCCGTCGCGGCGTCGACGCCCGTCGGCGCGACGATTGTCGCCGTGGATATGGCCGCCTTCGCGCTTTTTTACGCGCTGGGCGCGTTCCGCGACGCCGGATAATGTCCGCCTGCCCGGTATCAATCCTTTTGCATACTGTTTTTGTGGGCTTAATAAGAATCATCCTTGCGGACAATTCCCGATTTGGAGAAAATACCGCTTGCGGGGACGCGGTTCCTATGGTAAAATGCCCCGTATATGGAAAATATTCCGCTGTGCGGAATCTGTTTGCGGAGGAAAAAATGCTCGAACTACAAAACCTGTCCTTCTCCGTCACGGAGGACAAGCAGAACAAGGAAATTCTGCGCGGAATCAGCCTCACAATACCGGACGACAAACTCGTGGTGCTGACGGGTCCCAACGGCGGCGGAAAGTCCACGCTCGCCAAACTTATCGCGGGCATCGAACAGCCGATTTCCGGGAAAATCCTCTTCAACGGACAGGACATTACCGGACTGTCCATCACGGAACGCGCCCGCCTCGGTATCAGCTACGCCTTTCAACAGCCCGTACGCTTCAAGGGGATTCAGGTCTTGGACTTAATCCGCTTCGCCACGGGCAAAAATACGCTGTCCGTCACCGACGCCTGCGACTATTTGTCCGCCGTCGGGCTGTGCGCCAAAGACTATATCAACCGGGAAGTGAACAACAGTCTCTCCGGCGGCGAACTCAAACGCATTGAGATTGCCACGGTACTGGCTCGCGGCGCGGCACTGTCGATTTTCGACGAGCCGGAGGCGGGTATCGACTTATGGAGCTTCCAGAATCTGATTCAGACTTTCGACGGAATGCGCCGCTCGATTCCGAATAGCTCTTTCTTGATTATCTCCCATCAGGAGCGGATTTTGAACATTGCCGACGAAATCATGGTGCTTGCCAACGGCCGCCTCGAACAGAGCGGCGACAAGGAGGAAATCATGTCGGAACTGGTCGGCACGGCTTCGGCGGTGCCGGGGTGCCGGAAACTGGAAGGAGGCGACGAGTCGGTATGCTGAACATGGACGAAATCAAAAAGCGGCTTCTGCTGGAAGTGGCCGGACTGCACGACATTCCGGAAGGCGCGTACAATATCCGCGCAAACGGGAAGTCGGCGGGGCGTCAGTCCTCCGCGCACATCACGATTACCCCCAAAGAAAACGGTTCCGGTCTCGAAATCGACATCCAGCCCGGCACAAAGCACGAAAGCGTCCACATTCCCGTTGTCATGACCGAAAGCGGCCTCAAAGAAGTGGTCTACAATGACTTCCACATCGGCAACGACTGCGACATTCTGATTGTCGCCGGGTGCGGTATCGACAACTGCGGCAATCAGGATTCCCAGCACGACGGAATCCACCGCTTCTTTGTCGGGAAAAATTCGCGTGTCAAGTACGTGGAGAAGCACTACGGTTCCGGCACGGGCGCGGGCAAGCGGATTCTCAACCCGGTCACGGAAGTGTATCAGGAAGAAAACAGCTTCGTGGAAATGGAAATGGTGCAAATCAAGGGCGTGGACGACACGAACCGCACCACAAACGCCGAACTCGCCGCCGGGGCGAAATTGGTCGTACGCGAGCGCCTCATGACCCACGGCGAACAGAAGGCCTACAGCAAGTATGTCGTGGCCTTGAACGGCGCGGGGTCAAGCGCCGACGTGGTGTCGCGTTCCGTGGCGCGGGACAAGTCCTATCAGACGTTCGACGCGAAAGTAGCGGGTAACGCGCCGTGTTCCGGCCATACCGAGTGTGATTCCATCATCATGGACAACGGGCGGATTCTGGCAATCCCGTCGCTGGAGGCCAACGACCTTGACGCCGCGCTTGTGCACGAGGCCGCTATCGGCAAAATCGCCGGGGAGCAGATTATCAAACTTCTGACGCTTGGCATGACTGAGGCCGAGGCAGAAGAGAAAATTATTAACGGCTTCCTGAAATAATGCCGCGCTTTTCTGGGAAATTCGTCCAATTCATGAAAAATACGGGCAAAATTTCCGGAACTTTTGTGAAAAATCCCCTTTACAAATCGGCGATACTGTATTATGATAACAGTGTTAGCACTCGAAGCGATGGAGTGCTAACACTGAACCAATTTATCCGGTAAGGGGAGGAATCCTGTTATGAAACTTACACCGCTGTCCGACCGCGTCATTTTGAAGATGGTGGAGACCGAGGAAACCACCAAGGGCGGAATCATTCTCACTGGCTCCGCCAAGGAAAAGCCGTCCGTCGCCGAAGTGATTTCCGTAGGCCCCGGCGGCATGGTCGACGGCAAAGAGGTCACAATGACCGTCAAGCCCGGCGACAAGGTGATTACCAGCCAGTATTCCGGCACCAAGGTCACGCTCGAAGAAGTCGAGTACGTGGTTGTCCGGCAGAACGACATTCTGGCTATCGTGGAGTAAAAACTGTGTCCCCCACGGGACATTTCGCGGCATGTTATGGAGGTAATGCTACATGGCTAAACTCATCAAGCGCGGCGAGGAAGCCCGCAAAGCTCTGGAAATCGGCGTCAACACGCTGGCCGATACCGTCAAAATCACGCTGGGTCCCAAGGGGCGCAACGTCGTTCTTGATAAGAAATACGGCTCCCCGCTCATCACCAACGACGGCGTGACCATCGCCAAGGAAATTGAACTCGACGACCCGTTTGAGAACATGGGCGCGCAACTCGTCAAGGAAGTCTCGACCAAGACGAACGATGTCGCGGGCGACGGCACCACGACCGCCACTTTGCTGGCACAGTCCATGATTGCCGAAGGCCTGAAGAACCTTGCCGCCGGTGCCAATCCGATGATTGTCAAAAAGGGCATGGCCAAGGCCGTTGACGCCGCTGTGGCCGAGATTAAGAAGCAGTCCCGCAGTGTGGACGGCTCGAAGGATATCGCCCGTGTCGGCGCGGTTTCGTCCGGAGACGAGGCAATCGGCAAACTCATTGCCGAGGCCATGGAGAAAGTCACCGCCGACGGCGTGATTACCATTGAGGAGTCCAAGACCGCCGAGACCTACAGCGAAGTCGTGGAAGGCATGCAGTTCGACCGCGGCTACGTCACGCCGTATATGGTCACGGACACCGAGAAAATGGAAGCCGTCATCGACGACGCCTATATTCTCATCACGGACAAGAAAATCTCCGTCATCACGGATTTGCTCCCCTTGCTCGAACAGATTGCGCAGTCCGGAAAGAAACTCGTGATTGTCGCCGAGGACGTGGAGGGCGAAGCGCTCAACACGCTGATTGTCAACCGTCTGCGCGGTACGCTGAATGTTGTCTGCGTCAAGGCTCCGGGATTCGGCGACCGCCGGAAGGAGATGTTGCAGGATATCGCCATTCTGACGGGCGGCACGGTTATCAGTGAGGAAGTCGGGCTGACGCTCAAGGAAAGCACCATCGACGACTTAGGCCGCGCCCGTCAGGTCAAGGTCACGAAGGAGAACACGACCATTGTCGACGGCGCGGGCGACGCCAAGGCCATTAAGGACCGCGTGGCGCAGATTCGTTCCCAGATTGCCAACACCACCAGCGACTATGACAAGGAAAAACTGCAAGAGCGTCTGGCGAAGCTGTCCGGCGGCGTGGCGGTCATCAAGGCGGGCGCGTCCACCGAGACCGAGATGAAAGAGAAGAAAATGCGTATCGAGGACGCCCTGAACGCCACACGCGCCGCCGTGGAAGAGGGCGTCGTAGCGGGCGGCGGTACGATTTTCGTCAACGTGATTCCCGCCGTGCTGGCGCTCACGGATACCGTCGAGGGCGACGAAAAGACGGGCGTGCAGATTGTCGCCCGCGCTCTGGAAGCCCCCATCCGTCAGATTGCCGCGAACGCTGGCCTTGACGGCTCTGTGATTCTGGAGAAAGTCCGCACGTCCGGCAAGGACGGCTACGGCTTCGACGCCTACAAAGAGGAATACTGCGACATGGTCGCGTCCGGCATTATCGACCCGGCGAAAGTGACGCGTTCCGCACTCGAAAACGCGGCGTCCGTGGCGGCCATGGTGCTGACGACGGAATCTCTGGTAGCCGACAAGCCCGAACCCCCGGCTCCGGCTCCCGCCGCGCCCGACATGGGCGGCATGTACTGATTCCCGCAAGACAGCAATCACGGGGACGCTTCCTGTACAGGAGGCGTCCCTGTTTGTGTTTGCGGCGGCTCCGGCAAAATCTCGCCAAAACTTGACGCCGAATTTGTTAAAAATCATCCTTGACAAACTCCGGATTTTCCTGTACCTTGAACGCAGTCCGCGAAAATATAGTTGTGCGCTTTGAAGCGCCAAAACAGGACTATGGAGGATGAAAAGATGATTCGTTATGCCAAAAAGTGGTACGCGCTGTTTCTGGCGCTGGCGCTGGTGTTCGCTCTGACGGCCTGCGGCGGCTCCAAGACGGCCACGCAAGACGCCGACGCCGGAACGGTTCAGGAAGAAGCCGACGCCGATGCCGGGACGGCTACAGAAGAAGCCGACGCCGACACGGGGACGGCTACAGAAGCGGAAGCCGCGCAGACCATGGAACTGCGTCTGGGTACCTCTCCCTTCGTCATGACCGTTCCCGCCAGCTTCACGGAGGGCGAAATGACGGAAGAGGACATTGCCGACGACCAAGTGGCGTATTATCGCAGTGACGACATACTGGTTGATTTCGATGTCTACCAGTTCTCTAAGGAGGGCTACCCCGACGCGCTGGCCGATTTCGTCACGCAGGAAGCCGCCGAGTACAACGCCACGGAAATTGTCACGGACGCGACTATCAATGACATTCCGGTAGGTTATTACCGTTCCGTCGAGGAGAGCGAGGGCGTTTCGTACAATGTCATTACGTACGCCTTTGAGGGCGAGGGCGAGTATGTCGAAGTGGCCTTCTGGCTGGACGGCGACAACGCCGAAGAAATCGCCGCCGGCATTATCAACACCCTGAGCGTAGCCTAATAATAAAGCGCAAGCCGCCCCATTCGTGAGGCGGCTTGATGTTTTTTGGCCAAGTGCGTCAGCGTGAACTTCTGGGTGTCCGCAGGTACGAAGCGCCGCGCCCTGAAAAGCACTCAATCTATGGTTCAGGAGTGTGCCGGGCGGCAGGGTGTCGTCGGGGATTGCGGGGCAATCTTCATGGCGGATTGATTTTCCATACAGTTCCACACATCAGGTCGGTTTCAGGGAATGGGAGCCGAAACTGTGCGGGAGCAGTTCGCGTAAAGTGTACGTTTTTTCCTCTCCGTCGCCGTTGAGGCTGATAACCTCCATATCCGGGGAGAACTCCGCCATCACCTGTCGGCAGATTCCGCACGGCATGCAGAAGTCACGGCCTTTCCCGGCCACGACAATCCGCGTGAAGCGAAGCCGCCCCTCCGCCACCGCGTGAAATACCGCGTTCCGCTCGGCACAGATTCCCGCCGGGTATACGGCGTTCTCGACGTTACAGCCCGTGAATACCGTGCCGTCCTCGCACTCCAGCGCCGCGCCCACCGGGAAATGGGAATACGGCGCGTAAGCGCGGCTTAACACGCTCCGGGCGGCCTCTTTGAGTTGTTCATGCGTGACGACGGGAATGTCACGCTTCCGGGCGTATTGCTCGGCGCGGGAACCCGTCCGGGCGCGGATGACCAGTCGCGGACAGCCCCGAAACGCGTTTTCCCCGATGACCTCCACGCCGTCGGGAATCGACACGCTTAAAAGCCCCGTACAGTTCTCGAAAGCGTAGTCCCCGATTTCCTTGGTGTCCGGGGGAATCGTGACGCTTGTCAGAGAAGTACAATTCCGGAACGCGCAGTAGTCGATAGTCCTGACCGTGCGGGGCAAGTCCACCCGCGACAGCGACGCGCAGTCCGCGAACGCGTACTCACGAATGACCGTGGCCTCGGCGGGGAAATCGACCGTCAGCAGTTTCTTACAGCCCATGAACACGCCGTAGTCGATTTCCCGGATACCGCCGGGAATCGTGACGTTGCGCAAGTTCTCGCAGTTCTGGAAGGCGCGGTTTCCGATTTTCACCACGCCCGACGGGATGTCCAGACTTTTCAGCGCCTTGCACCCCGCGAACGCCCAGCAGCCGATTTCCCGCAGGCTTTGCGGCAGTTGCACACTGTTCAGGTTACTGCACCCCGAAAACGCGCCCGTGGGGCTTTCGGAGAAGAAATCGCCCCGGATTTCCTCGACGCCCTCCGGGAGTGTCAGACTGCGCATGGCTATGAAGTTCAGAAAGACGCCCTGTCCGACAACCCGCACGCCCCCCGGAATGACGACATTGCCGCCGGGGCCTGTGTATTTCGTCAAAATGCCGTCCTTGACCGCGAATCCCTCTTTGTTCGTCATGATAACTCCACTCCTTGTGTCTTATTTTTTCGCCTTACCGCAAGTATACCTTGTTTCGGGCGAAAAAACAACCATCGCCGACAAAAAATACCGTGGCGAAATTCCAGCCGGAAACAACTTGTATTTGGGGAGATTGCGCTATACTATCCTTACGCCGTCACATGGACGATTCACAAAGAGGTAAAGCCGTGGAATTGTTACGTTTTCCCCGTCGGCAGTCCCGCGCCGGGCGGGGTGCTTTCAAGTTGATGATATCGGGTGAAAATTCCTTTATTTTCACCGCACAGGTCGAAATTATGTGGAATCCGGCGGCGTTGTTTCCGCGTCCATTTGCCGCAAGGCGGCGGCGTAGAGCTGATTTTTCGGGAACCCGGTTTTGTCGGCGACTTGCGCGGCTGCCTCTTTCAGACGCGTTCCGGCGTCGCGGAGTGCCAGCACCTCCCGCACGGCGTCCCCTATGGAATCCGCCGACGCGGCCTCCGGCGCGGCTCCCTCCACGACAAGCACGTATTCCCCGCGCGGCGACGCGTTTTCATAGTACGCGACGGCCTCCCCCAACGTCATACGCATGGTTTCCTCGTGCAGTTTGGTCATCTCCCGGCACAGCGCGACGCGACGCCCCGCGCCGAACACCCCGCACAAGTCCGCAAGCGTCCCGCGCAGTTTGTGCGGCGCTTCATGGAAAATCATGGTACGCTCTTCCGTCCGCAACGCCTCCAAGCGTTCGCGGCGGCTTTTTTTGTTGACGGTCAGGAAGCCCTCGAACGTGAAACGCCCCGTCGGCAGTCCGCTCACGGCCAGCGCGTTGACCGCCGCGCAGCAGCCCGGTATGGCGATAACCTCCACGCCGTTTTCCGCGCAGAGCCGCACAAGGTCTTCTCCGGGGTCGGAAACGGCGGGGGTTCCGGCGTCGGTCACTAACGCGCAACTCTCGCCGGACAGCAGTCTTTTCAGGATACTTTGCCCCGCCGTGACGTGGTTGTGTTCGTGGTAGCTCGTCAGCGGCTTTTGGACGCCAAAATGATTCAGCAGTTTGACGGACACGCGGGTGTCCTCCGCCGCGACAAAGTCCACGGCGTTGAGGGTCTCGACGGCGCGGGGGGAGAAGTCGCCCAAGTTCCCAATCGGCGTGGCGACAAGGTAAAGCGTACCCGGCATAACAGCGGCCTCCAGTCTATGACGACGCGTCGCGAAAGTAAATGGTATCGAGTTCGGGCGTGGGGGAACCGTCCGCGCGGCGCAGAATCAGCGGACGCTCTATCGCGAGTCCGGGCTTGCCGCCGCGCCGCGCCTCCACGAGTATCAGCGACGGCGGCGCGTCCGGCGCGGCGTGTACGAGGCGGAGCCGCTTCGGCTCACAGCGTCCGCCGCGCAGACAGCACAATACATCCGTCAGGCGTTCGGGCTTGTGAACCAGACAGAACGCCCCGCCCCAGCGCAGTAAATACGCGGCGCTTTGCACGAGTTCCGACAGCGTGCAGCCGCACTCGTGCCGCGTCTCACGGCGCACATTGTCCGG
Source organism: Oscillibacter sp. (assembly GCA_017526785.1). Taxonomy (GTDB): domain Bacteria; phylum Bacillota; class Clostridia; order Oscillospirales; family Oscillospiraceae; genus Oscillibacter. The sequence goes on from JAFXQV010000038.1 coordinate 24,955, forward strand.
CGGTGCCGCGCCGTGTCCGGCGGGGAAATAGGGCGGGTTCGACACAATCAGGTCAAAGGAGCCCGTCACAAACCGCGTCGGCGCGTCGCGCAAGTCCATGCAGTACGATTGCAGGCGGCCGGAAAGCCCGTTTTCCGCCGCGCAGCGTTCGGCGAGTTGCACGGCGTCGGGCAGACGTTCCAAGCCCGTGACCGTCAGCGACGGTTCCCGTTGCAGGAGCAACAGCCCCAGAAGCCCCGTACCACTTCCGAGGTCGCAGACCCTGAGACCGCGTTTCAGGCGCGGAAACGACGACAGTACAAAGCTGTCCGTACCCGGCCGGAAAAGCGTGTCGTCCCACGCGAAGCGGTAGCCGCCCGGTTTTAGCGCTTCCCAGTGTTCCATGTCTCTGGCGGGGTGCCGATATTCATTTCCAGACGGTAATAAATATCAATATCTCGAAGGATTTGGTCAATTTCAGAACTGGATAGCGCGTCTATCCATAGTTTCAGTTCCTGAATAGTGATGAGTTCTTCCACGGCGGAACGGTAGCGCTTTTCGATGACTGTCATACCGTTGGCGCGGAGTGCTATATAATCGTCCAGTTCCCGCCCCACACGCTCCGCGCTTTTTTCCGTTTTCACAACAAAAGTCACGGGAAAGTGCATGACTTTATCAATGTCCAGCAGGTACTTGTCATAGTCTCCGCTTTCCGTGACCTGAAAGAACCGCCCCACCGGACGCATGACAAAATCAATCCCGCCGTCATTGGCGTTTGTCCGCCCGGTTCGGTACAGCCGCAGTCTCTCCGCGCGTACGCTCTCCCGCGTGTAGCCGAAATATACCGTGACGCCGTGAAAGTGGCTCTTCAAAATCGCGTAGCTGATAATTTCAAAGATACGCGCTTCCGCGTCCTCCGTCAGCAGATTTTTGACGGCCTCCCGTTTTTCGGACGCGTCCGACAACGCCCGGATGGCTTCCAGAACGCGGAACAGCGCGTGGTCTTTGGCCTCCAGCAGTTCCATATACGTTTCGACGATTCTACAGCATGCCTCACTGATATCATGTCCCTGCGCATACAGATAATCGATGTGCAGGAGATATCTTCCGTTGTCCACGATAATCAAGTCATTGGCAAGGTTCGGAAAGCGGTTTCTAAATTCGCCGTTGACGCGGGAATTTAAGGCGTGGTTTTGCAGTCTGCTTCCGCCGTACAGTCCCCGGTAGAAGTGAAACAGGCGGGTGTAGTCGTAGCCTGTGAAAGCCCGGTAACGGTTCGGCTGGTTGTAAAACTCCCTCCGGTAAAAGTACAGAATCGCGTATACTGCGTACACGTTGGCAAGACTGCGGCGAGTCTTACTGTCGCCGTGGACAGCTCTCATTTTGTAGTCGAGGTACTGCAACAGCGGACTTTCGTCATAGATACTCTGAAAGGTATCCGGAAACATCTCTTTCAGAATGTCGCCGACAAACTTTTCCCTGATTCGCATGTTTTCAACTCCTGACATGTTTCGACCTTGCGTTTGTCTTGCGGATTTTTTCCTTGACGAGGGGCTTTCCGTGATAGTGCGCGGCAATGCCCGTACGGCGGATTCCGGTTTCAAAGTATTCCCCGCTGAGTTCGATACCCACGGCGGCGCGTCCCAGACGAACCGCGACCGCCGGAGCCGTAAACGAACCCGCGAAGGGGTCAAGCACCAGTTCGCCGGGATTCGACGAGGCTAAAATGATACGTTCCAGCAGGCTTTCCGGTTTCTGCGCGGGGTGATTTTCGTATTCGGGCATTTTGTAGCGCACACGCGGAAACGTCCAGACGTTTCCGGGAAGTTTGGTTGTGTGGTAGGGTTGGGGCGGGTCTTTGCGGTAATCCATCAGTTTCCGCACCGCGCCCGTTTTGGCCTCTACCAAAATGTCTTGCGCGTTAAACGTAACGGGCGTACACGGGCTTTTACTGACCATCAAAATGGGTTCGTAGAGGGAACCGAACATTTTTTTAGACTGTACGCCGGAACTGTCGTACGTCCAGACAATGCGGCACAGGACATGGTAATTTTCGGAAAGATAGATGTCCAGATAGGGCATATACTGCGTGGCGGCCATCAGGTAGAGTGTGCCGCTGTCTTTGAGAACCCGCATGCACTCTTGAAGCCAGTTTTCGCACCACGCGATATAATCCGGCACGTTTTCCCAGTGGTCGCTTTGATTCCCGAAATCTTTGCCGAGATTATAGGGCGGGTCGGCGAAAATCAGGTCTACAGACCCGCTCCGTATCAGCGGCAGAATTTGCAGGCAGTCCCCGTGAACCGCCATGCAATATCCGTTGTGTGCCTCCTCCTGCGGCAGGTCGCCGGGAAACAGGGCGCGGAAATCATATTCGGACATGCTACCGTCACATCCGTTCGAGCAGAGCCGTAATGTCGGCGCTTGTGAAGGTCTGGACGTTGCCGCAGAAACGGCACGACAACTCGGCGTGTCCCTGTTCGTCCAAGAGCTTCCGCAGTTCGGGACGCCCCAGCGCAATCAGCGCCGCCTCCATGCGGCGGCGGCTACAGTCACAGCGATACGCCACGGGGACGCGTTCCAGAATGTCAAGCCGGAACTCCGGCAAGGCCTTTTGTAACAGCGCGGCCGGGTCGGGATTGTCGCGCAGAACCGCCGTCACGGCTCCCAGCGACAGTACGCCGCGTTCCACACGCGAAATAATGTCCTCCGGCGCGCCGGGTAACAGTTGAATCAGCATGCCCCCGGCGGCTAATACGCTCTGGTCGCGTTCCAGCAGGACGCCCAGCGCGCAGACCGTCGGAATCTGTTCCGATTCCGCGAAGTACGCCGCGATATCCTCCGCGATTTCGCCGCTCAGAAGCCCGACACTCCCCGTGTACGGCTCTTTCATGCGCAGGTCGCGGATAATGGTCAAGGTGCCGTCGTGTCCGACAGCGCCGCCGACATCTAACTTTCCATCGGGGCGGAGCGGCATGTCCACGGCGGGGTTGTCGACGTAGCCGCGCACGTTGCCCTCGTGGTCGGAGACCGCCAGCACGGTTCCCAGCGGTCCGCCGCCCTTAAACTGTAACGTGACGCTCGCGGCGTCCTCTTTCATGGCGTTTCCCATCATGGAGGCCGCCGACAGCGCCCGCCCGAGCGCCGCCGTGGCGACGGGCAATGTCTTGTGAATCTGCCGCGCCCGTTCGGTCAAGGCGCGTGTCGAGACCGCCGCCGCCTTCACGTAGCCGTCCGCCGACACCGCCCGGACAAGGCAATCTTTGTTATCGCTCATTGGTTCTCCTTTTCCGCCAGCACGTTCCAGCGGGTTTCATCTTCTTTGGGGGGCTTGCGGGACAGGTCGCCCGTAATCCGTACGTTCGTAAATCCGGCGTCCCGCAGAAATCCGGTAATTTGTTCCGTACTCCACGCCCGTTCCCTGTGTTCCTCATACGAACGTTCCCACGCGCCGTCGTCGCGGAGCCGGAACAAGTCCACCTGCCACACGCAGACCTGTTTCTTTTCGGAAAAGAACGTACGCCACGCGCAGAAATGGTTGTCCGTCTCGTCCAAATACGTCTGACGGTTCATGGCGCGGAAGTGGCGCGGCGTGTTCAGGTCGAACAAGAACCGCCCGCCCGGATTCAGATACCGGTACACGCGCCGGAACGTCTCCCGTAAATCCCGTTCGCGGGTCAGATAGTTGATGGAATCCAGCGTGGACACGACCCCGTCCACGGGCGCGGCGAGCTTCAGTCGCGGCATGGACTGGCATATAAACAGCGGCGGCGGCACGTCGTCCTCACGGGGTTCTTCCAGCATCAGCATATGGTTGGCCTTCCACTGCGCCGTCGTCAGCATTTCCTCGGAACCGTCCGCCGCGACGACCCGGAAGCCCCGCTGGAACAGCAGCCAAGCGATAGTCCCCGTGCCGCAGCCGAGGTCAAGCACCGTACGCACGGGAATGGCGCTTTCGCGCAGAAGCGTTTCGAGAAACGCGGCGCGTTCCCGGTAATCGCCGTCCCACATCAGGCCGTCGTAGCCCGACGAGAGGGACGCGTACTGCCGCGGCGTCACGGCTTTTCCTCCCCGGCGGCGGGGACGCGGGAAAACAACCGCTCATAGGCACCCGTGCCGTAGTTCAGGGAACGGCTCACGCGGCTGATAGTTGCGCTCGAAGCCCCCGTCCGGTTCAGGATTTCGCTGTAAATCCAGCCCCGGTAGAGCAGATACGCCACCTCGAAACGCTGTTCCATAGAGCGCAGTTCCGGCACCGTACACAGGTCTTGGAAGAAGTCGTAACACTCCTGTTCGTCCTTTAACTGCAAGATGGCCTTATAAAGTTCCTCGCTTTTTTCCTTTTTCCCGATTTTCATAAAGCAAACCCGTCCTTTCTGCCGCAGGCGCTCACGGAAGCGACGAAAGCCGCTTCCGGCGTATTGGTCATTTTATCAAAACACAGCGGGAAAGTAAAGCCTTTTTTCGGGAAATCTTCCATGTTTTCGCGGCGCGAACCCGCACGGAATTTCCGCGCCGGGCATAGTCTGGGGTACGGATTCCGGGGAGAAGGAGCGGGTAGCATGGGGAACGGGTCAGAGTTTACCGTACAGGCCAGACAGACGGAACGGGTATGGGATGTCGAGGGCGTCCCGGTTCTGCAAGGACGCGTTTCCCTGCCGGAACTGTCCGGAATCAACAGGCGTTGCCGGAGGATTGTTTCCTTTTACCGCCTACAGGAACGCGCATTTCTGAAATACTGTCAGCGGGAACTCCGCCCGTGGGCGGAGTTCCAGTACCGCGCCGCGCTACAGAACAGCGCGCCGTTGCCCTGTTATCAGGCTACTTTGGAATTTCAGGAGACCTGCCGCGACGGACGCCTCTGGAGCCTCTACACGGAGTTAAAGGAAAACGCCGCGCCCGGCGCGACGTTCCGCCGCCGCTGGGGCGACACTTGGGATATCGTGACAGGGTTCCCCGTGGCGCTGTCCGACTTCTTCCCGCCGCGTACGCGCTGGAAAC
>JAFXQV010000005.1 GCA_017526785.1 Oscillibacter sp.
CACGGTCTTTTTACCCGTGTTGACCTTCCGCGCCTTTGTACGGAGGACTGTCCGCACGCAATTTCCTCATTCTGGAAATTGCGTCTCCTGTCCTCTTGAAACCTCTGTCTGATTTTCTTCTCTCGTCAGCGCTGCTTTTTCCAAAAAACGCTTGCATTCTGTCGGCGAATGTGGTATAGTGACGGTGGAGACACGGTAAGGGCGGCAGGTCGCCGGGTGGTGCAGACCCAAACGACCTTGCGTCGAGTGTAACCCCACTCAACCCAGCGATTCGTTATCTTTGTATGATGAATCGCACCGCGTAAGCCTTATTATACCCGTACGCCCGGTTTTTTATCAAGTGCGAACTGCGGGGAAAAATAGGGTCAATGTGGTATGCCTTGACTTCACGGCGTTGAGTGGCGAAAACAGTTCCGTTACAAACGCGCCGACCCTCTATCGCCGGCCGATGGTCTTTCATAATTCGTTGGATAATTACAATGTGTTCGTTCCGACGGCGCAGTATTTCCGTCTGGAAGTCGACCAGACGCGGGGAAATCCCATGCTGAAACTCAGGGCGTTTGGCATTATCACGGAGCCGCTGGAACAGGCGGAATAATGCGCAATCTCCCGCCCTTGAAATTCGGATAATGGTTGCCCTCTCCCGTTTGCGCGGGAGAGGGATTTTTGTTACATATCCAGTTTTTCAAGCGCGGCCATTTTGAGGCAAACGCAGAGGATTTCCGCCGCCTTGCGGAGTTCGCCAATGGGCGGATACGAGGGCGCAATGCGGATGTTGCTGTCTAAGGGGTCGAGGCCGTAGGGATAGGTAGCGCCCGCCGCCGTCATGGTCACGCCCGCTTGGTGGCAGAGGTGTAAAGCGCGGCGCGCCGTCCCCGGCATGACGTCCAGCGAGATAAAGTAGCCGCCTTTGGGGTGGTTCCATGAGGCAATGTCCAAACGTCCCAGTTCGCGCTCCAGCGTCTCCTCCACACAGCGGAACTTCGGGCGCAGAATCGCGGCGTGTTCTTTCATAAGGTCAAGCGTGTGTTCCTTGCTCCGCAGATACAGGACGTGGCGTTGTTGGTTTACCTTGTCGAAACTGATGGCCTGCACGGACAAAAGCCGTTTCAGATACGTCATGTTGGGAACGGAACAGGCGAAACACGACACGCCCGCCCCCGGAAGCGTAATTTTCGACGTGGACGCGAACTCTATGACGCGTTCGGGGTTTCCGTGTTCGGCACAGATGGAAATCATGTCCGGGAACGGCACGTAATCGCCCTCGAACTCGTGTACGACATAGGCGTTATCCCACATTAACAGGAAGTCGGGCGCGGCGGTGCGCATGGACGCCAGACGGTGTATCGTCTCCTCGGAGTAAATCACGCCCTGCGGGTTGGAGTATTTCGGCACGCACCACATGCCCTTCACGCTGGGGTCCTTGACGGCGGACTCCACAAAGTCCATGTCGGGGCCGTTGCGGGTCATGGGTACGGTAATCATCTCGAAGCCGAAGTCCTCGGTAATGCGGAAGTGGCGGTCGTAGCCGGGAACCGGGCAGAGCCAGCGCAGCATACCCTCTTTGAACCACGGCCCCGAACTGTGCAGAAGTCCGTGGGTGTAGCCCTTGGAGATGGTGTCGTACATCAGTTGGAGGCTGGCGTTGCCGCCGACAAAAACCTGTTCGGGCTTGCAGTCGAGGATGTCGGCGAACAGACGCCGCGCGGACGGCAGTCCGGCCAGTTCGCCGTAGTTGCGTACGTCCTCCCCGTCGGACAGGTACTCGTCATGCTCCAACATCCGAAAAAAGATTCCGCTGACAACGTCCAACTGTTCCTTTCCGGGCTTGCCGCGCGCCATATTCAATTTGAGGCCGCTGTCGCGGAACTTGACCCAGCGCTCATGTAACGCGGCGTACTCCCGCTCGCGCTCGGCGTGCGTCAGCAGATTGTACGTCTTCATATTCATTCCCGTCATATCTCTCATCGTCCTTTCCACGCGGATTGTCGAGTGTATAGTATACCCTACTTTCCGCGTGACCGCAAGCGTCATTTTCCACAAGCGGCTAAGAATTAGCTTGCTGTCCGTATTCCTTGACAAAGCATGGGCAGTCGTGTAAAATGTGCGGGTAGTAACGCAATCCACAAGCCAATGAGATTGGAACGGAGGGACGCCATATGCAACAGACTACCGCTGGCAGGGCGCAATATCCCGAAGGCGCTGTCATTTTTCTGGAGGGAACCGTCAGTACCTGTATGTACTTCATACATTACGGAAAAGTGGGCATTTACGCCCATTACGGCACGAAAGACCAGAAACTGTTGACGACGCTGGAGGCGGGCAGGTTCTTCGGCGAGATGGGCATGGTGCGGGGCTTCCCGCGCTCCGCGACGGCGGTCTCCATGGCGTACGGCACGGATGTGGCCACCGTCACATGGGATACGCTGACCGAGTATTTCCACACCGAACCCGTCAAGGTGGTACTGCTCATGCAGCAGATGGCGGCGCGTATCGGGGAGCTGTCGGACGACTATATCGGCGCATGCGGGGAGATTACGCGCATGGTACACGAACAGGCGCAGATGGAACAGGAGCTGGAACACCTGCGCGCCGCCAGAGCCGGAACTTCCCCCGCGCAGAACAGCGCCGCCAAAAAGGGGCAGAGCGAGAAAAACGCCCGCTTGAAAAAGTACATGGACTCCTACCGCGCCCACGCGGCTGTGGATTTGCGCGTGACGAACGCCATTGGATAACTACCCGCCGCAAATGCAAGGAGGGAGTAAAAATGCCTGATAAAGAAGCGTTAATCCGGGAAAGCATCATGCAGGGCATGTCCGAGGGCGTCATGACCATTAACTTCAAGGGCGTTATTAATTACGTGAATCCCGCCGCGCTGGGCATTCTCGGACGCACCGAAAAGCAACTGCTGAACCGGAAATTTGCCGTTTGCTTCTTCGACAGCGAGGACAACGACGCCTTTACGCAGACGGTTCTTGACGCCGTTTACGACCAGACCCGCCCCCATGACGCGATTGTGCCGTATACCGTCGGCGAGGAGGTAAAGCGGCTCCGCGTGGTCACGTCCTACCTGACCCACGAGGGAGAGCGAATCGGCATTATCGTCGTTCTCAACGACTTGACGGAACTGACGGAACTGCAGGACGCCGTGAAGGCTATGGAGAAAATCCGCGCCCTGAACAGTCAGCTACAGATGAGAAATAAACTGCTGAATGAGACATTCGGGCGGTTCCTCTCCGATGAGATTGTCAGCCAGCTTCTGGAAACGCCCGACGGTCTGGCCTTGGGCGGCAAAAAGCGGACGCTCACTATCATGATGAGTGACTTGCGGGGCTTCACCGCGATGAGTGAACGCATGGACGCGGGAGACTTAATTTCCATGCTTAACCACTATCTGGGCGAGATGACCGAGGTCATACAGAGCCGGGGCGGCACTATCATTGAGTTTATCGGGGACGGTATCATGGCGATTTTCGGCGCGCCCGCGCCCTCCGATAAGCACGCCGAAGAGGCCGTTGTCGCGGCGGTCGAGATGGAAGCCCGTATGGAAGCCGTCAACGCGTGGAATCTGGAACACGGCTATCCCGTGCTGGAAATGGGTATCGGCCTCAATACGGGCGACGTGATTGTGGGAAATATCGGCTCCGAGAGACGTACCAAATACGGCGTGGTGGGCAGTCATGTCAACCTGTGCGGCCGTATTGAGAGCTACACCGTGGGCGGACAGGTGCTGATTTCCCCCCTGACGCGCAGTCTGTGCGGCGCGGAACTCGAGATTGCCCAAGAGATGACCGTCTACCCCAAAGGCGTCAAGGGCGAACTGATACTTTCCCAAGTGACGGGCGTCGCCGCCCCCTATAATGTGTCCATCAAGGTCAAGGACACCAAGCCACAAAAGCTGGAACATCCCGTACCCGTATGTTTCCACAAGCTCGACGGCAAGCACGGCGGTTCCAAGTTCTTCTACGGAGGCATTTCCGCCGTGGCGCACGACGGCGCGATACTCGATACCGAGGCCGAGTTGAACATCTTTGACAACGTCCAACTGGAAGCGGGCGGCAAATTGTTCGCCAAGGTCATGGAACAGGCCGACGACGGCTACACGTTGCGTTTCACGTCGGTTCCGGCGGGTTACAACGCGTGGATAAAGGCGGAAACCGAAAAAAAATAACGACCGTTTCAAGCCCTCTCCCGGCGACGGGCGAGGGAACTGTTCATTGTCTGGGCGGGGTTCTTATATACTTCCCTTCCCGCACCGCCGCAAAGGTCGCCATAGCGCATACAAGAGAAGCGCCGTACATCGGTTTCACAAGCGAAATCGACAGCGGAAACAAAAACAGCAACAAACCAACGGCCTTATTTTCGACGCTATGCACGGCGGGAAATTCTCCGCGCAACGTAAACCCGGCTATGATGTTTGTCACTTTGACGACGGCGATACCCCCTGTCCAGAGCCAAAGCCAGAAGGGAACGCGGATGACTGGAAGCAACTTACAGGCCGCGACCGTTAGAAAGCAAATATCCGCCACGGTATCCAGTTTTTCCCCGAACTTGCTTGCGGTTCCGGTTTTTCGCGCTACAGTCCCGTCCACCATGTCTGTAAGCCCCGCAAGCAGATAGACGGCGACAAAGCCGGGAGAGAACGTCCGGGCGAACAATAACATAAAACTCAACAAAATTCTGATTGCGGTGATGATATTTGCCATGCGTCACCTCATTGTCAGTCATTGCACAAAAATCGGTTCAAAAACAGTCCTTGTCACGGGCAGAAAATTGTGCTATCATTAAGAAGTCGTATATATTCCGGCGCTTCCGCCGGAAACGCGGAAAAGGTAAGAGGGGGTCAGGCTGTGTATAGAACAAGGCTGTGGGAAAAGTTAAATGAAGCCATTGCCGCTGTGCTTCCGGTGATTGCCATTGTGCTGGTGCTGTCGCTGACAATCGCCCCCGTGACGCCCAGTGTGCTACTGGCGTTTCTGTTCGGCGGCGTCATGCTCGTGGTGGGGAACATGTTCTTCTCCCTCGGCGCGGAACTGTCTATGGAACCTATGGGACAGCACATGGGCGCGCGTATCACCCGGACAAGAAAACTGTCACTCATACTCATTATCGGCTTTTTGCTGGGATTCCTTATCACTGTATCGGAGCCGGATTTACAGGTGCTGGCCAATCAGGTGCAGTCCATTCCCAATAATACGCTGATATTCTCCGTAGCGGGCGGCGTGGGACTGTTCCTCGTGTTCGCGCTGTTGCGGATTCTGCTGGGCGTCCGACTGCGTACGATGTTGATTGTCTCCTATGGACTGCTCTTTGCTCTGACGCTCTTCACGCCGTCGGACTTTTTGGCGGTAGCGTTCGATTCCGGCGGCGTCACGACGGGGCCTATGACCGTGCCGTTTATTATGGCGTTCGGAATCGGCATTTCGTCTATCAGAAACGACCGCCACGCCGCGGATGACAGTTTCGGACTGATTTCCCTGTGTTCCGTGGGGCCGATAATCGCCGTCCTGCTTCTGAGCCTGATTTTCCGCCCCGACAGCGCCGACTACGCCGAAAGCGTCGTCCCGACTGTCACGCACTCTCTTGAACTGCGTCAGCTTTTCGTGGAGGCGTTCCCGACGTACATGGAGGAAATCGCAAGGGCGTTACTCCCCATTGCCGGATTCTTCGGACTGTTTCAGGTGTTCAGCCTCCATCTGGGCAGACAAACGCTAATCCGAATCGGAATCGGCATTTTGTACACTTATGTCGGCTTGGTCGTGTTTCTGACGGGCGTCAACGTCGGATTCATGCCCGCCGGTACGTATCTCGGACAGACCCTCGCCGCGCTTCCCTTCCGCTGGGTCGTCATCCCCATTGGCATGCTGATTGGCTTCTACATCGTCAAGGCCGAACCCGCCGTGTATGTCCTCATGCGTCAGGTGGAGGAACTCACCAACGGCGCGGTGTCCGGGCAACTCCTGCAACGTACATTGTCTGTGGGCGTGTCGGTGTCCATCGGGCTGGCGCTGTTCCGGGTGCTGACCGGACTGCCCGTCATGTACTTCATGGTTCCCGGCTACGCGCTCGCGCTGGGGCTGACGTTCTTCGTACCCGATATCTTTACCGCGATTGCCTTCGACTCCGGCGGCGTGGCCTCGGGACCCATGACGGCCACTTTCCTGTTGCCGTTCGCGACCGGGGCGTGTCTGGCGGTGGGCGGGAACGTCGTCACGGACGCTTTCGGCGTGGTGGCCATGGTCGCCATGACGCCGCTTGTGGCAATCCAGCTTCTGGGGCTGGCGTACCGTCTGCAGGGACACGGCAAGGCTGCGGAAACGCCCGTCGGAGAAGACCCGTTTGCCGCGCTCGACGACTACGCCATTATTGAACTGTAAGGAGGGAGACGAAAGTGTATCTCATGATAACGGTCATGGACAGGCGACGCCTTCGGGATTTCATCTCCCTTTACCGCCTGCACCAAGTCTACGTGAACATGATTGCGCTTGGACACGGAACCGCAAGCGGAGAAGTGCTGAGCCTGCTGGGGCTGACGGGTTCGGAACGCGCTTTGTCGCTGTCGGTGGTCACGGAACAGACGTGGAAATCCCTCAAGCGCGACCTCGAACAGAAAATACGGATTGACATACCGGGTACCGGAATCGCGTTTACCGTACCCATGAGCAGTATCGGCGGGAAGCGGGAACTCCGTTTCATAACCGACGGGCAGAACTGGAAAAAGGGGGAGGAAAGCGTCATGCAAGGCACCAACCGGGAACTGTTGATTGTTATCAGCAATCAGGGCTACAATGAGCTTGTCATGGACGCGGCGCGGGAGGCGGGCGCGCACGGCGGGACAGTCCTGCACGCGCGCGGGACGGGCATGGAACGCGCGGAAAAGTTTCTGGGCATTTCGCTCGCCGCCGAAAAGGACATCACGCTGATTGTCACGAAAACCGCCGGGAAAAACGCTATCATGCAATCGGTCATGGAAAAGGCGGGCATGGGGACGCAGGCGCAGTCGATTGTGTTTTCCCTGCCCGTGACCAGCACGGCGGGACTGCGGCTCCTCGACCAAGACGACGAACCCGCGCCGCCCGCCGGGACGGAGAGCCAGTAACGAAACCCTGTCCGGGCGTGTTCCGTCCGGACAGGGCTTTCACATTATCCGACGCACTTTTGACAGGGCGTCAAGCCGCGCTGTTCGGCCTCGGCAAGCGTGGATTCATAGTAGGTGCCGCCGTTGCAATGGTTGTCGTAATGGTAACGCTTTCCGGTTTTGGTGACATAGACCGTCCCGCTCGGCGCTGTCGCCGTGCCGGACGACGACGGCGCGGACTTTGTTGCACCGCCGGACGGTGCGGACTTTGACGCCGCCGCCGTTTGTCCGGCCTTGTAGCCGTTGTCGTAGCCGACATCGGAACCCGCTTTGTAGCCGCTGTCGTAGCCGACGCCGGAACCCGCTTTGTAGCCGTTGTCGTAGCCGATACCGCCGCCTTCCTCGTAACCGACTTGGTATCCCTGCTTGTATCCGGCCGCCTCGCCGCTGGCGTATCCGTCCGCCTGTCCGGATTCGTACCCGGCTTTCCGGCCTTCCTCGTATCCCGTCTGGTATCCGGCCTCCGTTCCGGCCTGATAGCCGCTGTCGTAACCGCCGCCCGCCGCGTCGTATCCCTCCTGATAGCCGTCCTTTTTGCCGCTGTCGTATCCGGCGTTTGTCCCCTCCGTGTAACCGCGCTCGTAGCCGCTGACCGCCCCGCGAGATTCCCCCGTACGCGTCCCGGCCACGTACCCGCATACGGCGCATATCAGACAACACGCCGCGAGAAGTACGTATAACTTCCGGGCAATCGGTGTCCGCTCTTGTGTCTCCGTCATGGGATGCACTTCCTTTCGACGGCAGTATACCACAGTTTCCGCGCCGCCTCAACAGATTCCGCGTGATTTCCAAGCGAACGGGGAAAACGCGCGAATGTCGTGGAACACGGTTGACGCGCCCCGAAAAATCGGGTATCATACCCGGAGAACATCACGCGAAAAAGGAGAGCCTTGCATGTACGTTTCGACCCTGTACCACAACACCCGCCCCGGCGGGGAACTGCTTCCGCAGGAGGCCGCCGCGTTCGACCTCTTGGAGCGCCTCGGCGTGGACTACGACCGCGTGTCCGGCGACGCCGCCGACAATATGGAGAAGTGCGACGCCGTGGGCGCGGCGTTGGGAATGCCCGTGTGCAAGAACCTGTTTCTGTGCAACCGTCAAAAGACGCAGTTTTATTTACTCTGCATGCCGCCGCACAAGCCGTTCCACACAAAAGACCTGAGCAGACAAATCGGTTCGGCGCGGCTGTCGTTCGCGCCGGAGGAAAAACTGTGGGAACTGTTGCGCTGTACGCCCGGCTCGGCGACGATTCTGGGGCTGGCCAACGACACGGAATGTCAGGTGCGGCTTCTGATGGACAAAGAAACGTATGAGGCCGAATACCTGAGCTGTCACCCGTGTATCTGCACGAGTACGCTAAAACTGCGCATGTCGGACGTGCTGGGAAAACTCCTGCCCGACTGCGGGCATACCGTCACCGTGGTGGAACTCCCGGACGAGTGAGGGGCGCGGCATGGAATACTTTCCCGCGCCGCTGGAGGCGCTGATAGAACAATTCGCGCGGCTGCCCGGAATCGGCGGCAAGTCCGCGCAACGTCTGGCGTTTTACGTTCTCGGACTGCCGATAGAAGATGTCCGCGTGTTCGCCGCCGCCATGGTCAACGCGAAAGAGGGTATCACCCTCTGCCCGGAGTGCCAGAACTTCACGGCGGGGGGGCTGTGTCCGGTCTGCGCCTCGGAACGCCGCGACGCCTCGACAATCTGCGTTGTCGCCGACCCCCGCGACGTGGCCGCCATTGAGCGCGGACACGAGTATCAGGGACGGTATCACGTCCTGCACGGGGTCATTTCGCCCATGAACCACATTGGCCCCGACGAAATCGCAATCCGGCCGTTACTCGACCGCGTGCGGCGCGGCAACGTCCGGGAAGTCATCATGGCCACGAACCCCGACACCGAAGGCGAGGCCACGGCGCTGTATCTGTCGCGCCTCTTGCGGCCTATGGGCGTACGCGTCACGCGTCTGGCGTACGGAATCCCCGTCGGCGGACACCTTGAGTTTGCCGACGACGCCACGTTAGCGCGCGCCTTGGAGGGCAGGCAGGAATTTTGAAAATTTGCGCTTGCTCTTGACAAACGCCGTCCATTGCGGTTACGATATTGCGGTAAAGTTCACATGGGACGGACGGCTTTCCGCCGCCGTCGGGGAGGATTTATGACACTTGACAAAATCTATCAAGCCGCGTACACGCTCAAAGGCGTGGCGCGGAAAACGGACCTTCTCTACGCGCAGAATCTCCGGCATGACGCGCAAATCTACCTCAAAACGGAAAACTTACAGGTCACGGGCAGTTTCAAACTCCGGGGCGCTTACAACAAAATCGCGTCCCTGACGCCCGAACAACGCGCGGCGGGCATTCTGGCCTGTTCGGCCGGGAACCACGCGCAGGGCGTGGCGCTGTCGGCGACGAAAATGGGCGCACACAGTATTGTGTGCATGCCCGACGGCGCGCCGATTAGCAAAGTGGAGGCGACAAAGCGTCTGGGCGCGGAAGTGCGTCTCGTCCCCGGCGCGTACGATGACGCCTACGAGTACGCCTGCCGTCTGCAACAGGAGACCGGCGCGACGTTCATTCACCCGTTCAACGATGAACTCGTCATGGCCGGACAGGGTACCATCGGGCTGGAAATCCTTGACCAGTTGCCGGACGTGGAGGCGGTTATCGTACCCGTCGGCGGCGGCGGACTTTTAGCGGGCGTCGCGTTCGCCATCAAGAACCTGAACCCCCATGTAAAAGTCTACGGCGTGCAGGCCGAGAACGCGCCGAGCATGGTACGCAGTTTCCGCGAGGACGGTATCATCACACTGGACACCGTGGCGACGTTCGCCGACGGCATTGCCGTCAAGACGCCCGGCGATTTAACGTACGCAATGGCGAAACAGTACGTGGACGAAATGGTGTCCGTGTCGGAGGACGAAATCGCGGCGGCGATTCTGGCACTCATCGAGCAACAGAAATTGATAGCCGAGGGCGCGGGAGCCGTCAGCGTGGCGGCGGCGATGTTCCGGAAGGTGCCGATTGAGGGGAAAAAGGCCGTCTGTCTAGTGTCGGGCGGAAATATTGACGTAAATATTTTGTCACGCGTCATCACACGCGGGCTGGTCATGGGCGGCCGGAACAGCGTACTGCAAATTGCCTTAGAGGACAAGCCCGGACAGCTTGTCGGCGTCAGCAAGATTATCTCCGACTGCGGCGCGAACGTCGTCTCTGTTCACCACGAGCGTTCCGACGCGAATATGGCCATCTCCAGTTGCTTCCTGAAAATCGGCATGGAGACACGCGACTTTGACCAGATTCGCAGTATCAAGGAGGCACTCACGAAAGCCGGATTCCGCATTATGACCGACCGCATACAGGAAATGCAGTAAGAACGGAGGAACCCACCATGAAAGCAATTTACACGCCGGACGCCCCCGAAGCCGTGGGGCCGTACTCACAGGCCATTGTCTCGGGCGGCATGCTCTACACGTCCGGCCAGATTCCGCTTGACCCCGCCACGGGTGCCATGGTCGAGGGCGGCATTGAACAGCAGGCCGCGCGGGTCATGGAAAATCTCGGGGCGGTACTCCGCGCCGGGGGTTCCGACTTCCGGCACGCCGTAAAAGTCAACTGCTACCTCAGCGACATGTCGCTTTTCGCGGACTTCAACGCCGTGTACGCCCGCTACTTTACCACGAAGCCCGCCCGAAGCTGTGTGGCGGTGAAGGAACTGCCCAAGGGCGCTCTGGTGGAAGTGGAGGTTATCGCGGAGACGGCCACGGGAAATGTCATGAAACTTTGAGCCGCGGGGACGAAGCCATGACCGAAAAGGAAAAAATGTTAAGCGGGGCATTATACGACCCCGCCGACCCGGAACTGACCGCGTTACGGGACAAGGCCGCCAGACTGGGCAAGGCCTACAATGACACGCTGGAAGCCGACGCCAACAAGCGTCGGGCAATTCTGGACGAGTGGAATATCCAACGCGGCGCTGATGTCTACATCCGCGCCCCCGTGTGGTTCGACTACGGCTGCTTTACGTCCATCGGAGAAAACACGTTTATCAACTTCAACTTCACCTGTCTGGACTGCTGTCCGGTGGAAATCGGGGACAACGTGTTTATGGGGCCGAACATCTCCATTCTGACGCCCATGCACCCGTTACGCTGGCAGGAGCGGAACGTATTCCGCAAGCCCGACGGCACACTGTCCAATCGGGAATACGCGAAGCCGATTAAAATTGAGAGTAACTGCTGGATTGCGGGCAATGTGACGATTTGCGGCGGCGTGACCATCGGGGCGGGAAGCGTCATCGGCGCGGGGAGCGTGGTAACACGCGACATTCCGCCGAATGTGGTTGCGGCGGGTGTGCCGTGCCGGGCGATACGTCCCATCACGGAGGACGACCGCATGAGGGATTAGCCAGACAAGGAGGGGGTTTCATGCGCCGATATTGCCGACTGCTTGCCATTCTGACCGCGTTCGTACTGCTCTTGACGGCCTGCGACGGAGGCGGAGAGGAAGTCGGGGACGAACTTTCGCCGATTCCGGACGAACAGCCGTCGCCGGACGTGCCGCCCGTATCCGGCGAAGCGGACGACGAATCCGCCGTGACGCCCGAACCGGATACGACGCAAAAGCCGGACGCCGCACCCGTACCAGATGAGCCGGACACAACGCCCGAACCCGGCGCGGACGAACCGGAGGAAGTGGCGCACTTGTCGGGGGGCTTACTGCCGGAGGTGAATGTCGTGGGAGAGGGAATCCATATCGGGGAATTGTCGTACGATGTCCGCCCGGGTTCCTGTACCGTCTACGTGCCGGAGAAGGGGGCATACGTGCCTTTTCTGGTGCTGACCGCCGACGATACCGGAAACACGCTTCTGTTGCGGCGGGATATCCTGCCGGACGCGCGGCCGTTCAACAGTTACAGCGCCACCTACCCCGACAGCGCCATTGACCGCTACCTGAACACGGAGTATATACAGTATCTCGACGCCGTACAGCCCCTGATTCGGTTCACGGACATTGCCGTGACCGCGCCGGACGCACTCGGCGTATCCGGCGACGCGGTACAGACTGTCCAGCGGGAAATTTTCCTGCTCTCGTGTACGGAAACGGGCTTCACCGAACTTGTCAACGCCGGGAAAGAGGGGGACGCGCTGTCGTATTTCACCGACCCCGCGCACCGTACGGCGTCGCGGGAAAACGGCACCGCCGCCAGTTGGTGGTTACGTACGCCCGATACGTACTATCTTTCCGCCGCGTACGGAATCGGCGCGGACGGCTCCCTCGGAAGCGGCAACGCCTACAACGAAAACGGCGTGCGTCCGGCGTTCCGCGTCCCGTCCGATACCGACGCTTTCCCGACAACGGATATTGTCCAAGGGCAGACCGTTTACTTTCTGTCCGCCGGGTGATGTCGCGGCGGACAGGACAACTTGAAACGTAAAGAAGGAATACTATGGAAAAATCGAGACCAAGACGTTCCCTGTGGGTACTCATAATTTTTTTGTTGCTGACATTCTTTCTGTGTCTGTGGCTCTACCGCCGGAACGCCTCCCTCCCCGGAGAGCGTGACGCGACACTCGCGGCGCGCCCGGAAATTGTGCTGGCGTTCCTGCCGTCCGCCGACGCCGACGCCGCTACTGTCAGCGTCATGAGCGCCGCCGCGCTGACGCTCTTCGACGAGTTTCAGGCGGCGGAAAATCAGGTCAGCGTGCTTTACTGGAACTCCGGGACGCCGCCGAAAGGCCCGTCCTGCGCCGTCGACACGGTTTCCACGGAAAGAGGACTGCAAGCCGCGTTGAGCCGCGCCGAATCCGGCGGCGTGCTTTCCACGGCGTTCCAGTTCGCCAAGACGCTTTCGGAGGAAAGCGGAAACCTTAACCGGAAAGTGGTACTGTTGACAGACCGCGCCCCGCTCGACGGCGACCAGTCCGACGACGGCCCCTACGATAGTCAGGATTCCGCGTCGTACCAGTACGCCAACACGGCCTATCAAGCGGCGGCGGAACTGTCCATACGGGACGCGCTGTCGACCGTGGCCTTTTTACAGGAACTCTCCGGACAGGAATTTGACTTTACACGCCGCTTCCTGAACGACATTCAGACGGCGGGCTACTATGAAGTCCTCAACGCCAGTGCGCTGGACGACATGCGCGACAGCCTCACGTCCGAAACGCTGGCCGAAAGCGGCCTCCAAAAAATAAACTTCCGCTACATGCACGGCAAGGACTATTCCGCCGTCTGCTACTACTCCGACGACTATTTCTCCGCGTCGGCGTACCAGTATAACCCAAGCCTTGCGACGATGAGTATCAGTTTCGCCATGTCGGCCTTTGCCAGCGGCGACCAGACCCGTTACGCGAATAAGAGTATCAACGCCCGGAATCTGTTAAAGAGTATCGGCGTGGCGGAATCGGCTATCGACACCAACGCATGGTTTACCGTGCGCCCGGAGACGGATTCCATCGGCGTTGTGTCGGGCAACAAGCCGATTACGGTCAACGGGCAAACTTATACCCTGATAGCCGTCGCTATGCGCGGGGGCGGCTACGGGCGCGAGTGGGCGAGTAATTTCACCATCGGCGAGACCGGACAGCATAACGGTTTCGACACCGCGAAAAATAACGTGCTTGACTATCTGAAAACCTACATTCAGAAACAGAAAATTACCGGTGCCGTCAAATTCTGGGTGACAGGCTTCAGCCGCGCCGGCGCAACCGCGAATTTAGTCAGCGGCGAACTCGACAAGGGCTATGACTTCGGCGCGGATATCACCTACGCGCCGGAAGATGTGTACGCGTACTGCTTCGAGCCTCCCGCCGGGGCGCTCGTCAGTGAGACCCGGAATCAGGAAGTGTATTACAACATTTTCAACATTGTCAACCAGAGCGACGCCGTGCCGTTTGTCGCGCCGTCGGGCATGGGCTTCGGGCGGTACGGAATCGACCGCTATCTGCCGTCCGCGCAGTCGTCCTCCAACTATCTCGCGGAACGCGCCGCCATGCTCCGCGTTTTCCACGCGCTGGACAGTACCGACGCGTACACCGTGGACGATTTCCGTATGCAAAAGCTGGATTTGGCAAATCTGCTTTCCAAAGAAAAGTCCGTCGTGGTGGAGGACGCCAAAAACAACTATTCGCAGGGCGTGTATCTGTCGAACTACGTCGCGCTTCTGGCGAAAGAGTATATCAAAGACCGTGAAAATTACGTGGCGCGGTATCAGGACGAGATACGGGAAGTCTTATACATTCTCTACGGCTGTTCCGACGCGCAACAAAAGACGATGTTCGATTCCATACAAAAACAGGCCTGCGAACACTGGCCGGAAGTCGTGGCGGCGTACTTCAACCCGCTGGCGGGCAAAGACGCGGCGTTTTCGATTGTCGCCGACTGGCTCGTGAACGCGGCGAATGAGGCGGGCGTCGAGGAGTACGACGAGGCGACATTACGGAGCGCGGGCGTGGCGCTGTCGGACTTGCTGGTGAATCTGCTGATACAGCGTCCCAACGAGGCCACAACGTTTGTCGGGAATCTGGGCGGAATCGGCGACGCGCACTCGTGGGAGTTGTGTTACGCATGGCTGGCGTCCATGGACGCGAACTACAAGCGCGGCGCGGAACTGTCCTTGAATCAGGGCAACTATCGGATTGTGCGTGTCAACTGTGACGTGGATGTGTCCGTACGCGACGAAAACGGGGATGTGGTCGCGCAGATTGTCAACGAGAACCCGCAGGACATTCGCGGGAGCAGTATCATTTCGGCGGTCAACGAGAACGGCGAGAAAATCGTCATTCTGCCGCTGGACAGCGCCTACCGCGTGTCCGTGACGCGCCGGGAGGCCGACGCCGACGCCGCGAACCTGTTGGGCGCGTCCGGGACGCCGGAAGTGGTCAACGTCAGCATTGACGAGTTTTCCGCGCAGGCGGCGGATATCACACGCGGCGTCGATTATCTCGACGTTCCGCTGTCGGAGGGCGAGACGCTCGAAAGCGTCATTCCCGCAGTACAGGAACAAGCCCCCGACGATACGGCGTACACCTTGACCGCGCCCGGCGGCAACACGATTGCGAGTACGTCCGACCTCTCCGGGGCGGCGGCGTCCGAGGCCGTGTACAGCGTCACGGCGTCGCCCGACGACGAAAACTCCGGCATGGTCTTAGGCGGCGGCACCTTCCACTACGGCGACTTCGCACAGTTAGACGCCACGCCCCATGACGGTTACGCCTTCGCGGGGTGGTACGCCGACGCGGAAACGCCCGTTTCCACGGAAGCAAGTTACCGTTTCTGTGTCACGCAGGACGCCGCCTTGACGGCGCGTTTCAGGGCGAAAACAAAGCCGTCTTTCACGGACGTTTCGCCGCAAAGTTTCTGCTACGACGCGGTTCTGTGGGCGGTGGAAACGGGCGTCGTGAGCGGCACCACCGAAACGACGTTCAGCCCCAAAGAACCCTGTACGGCGGCGCAGGCGGTCACGTTCCTATGGCGGGCGGCGGGTTCGCCGGAGCCGTCGTCGACCGAAAGCCCCTTCAACGACCTTGCCCCCGACGCCTATTACTACAAGGCGGTTCTGTGGGCTGCGGAGCGTGATATCACCATGGGAACCACGGAAAGCACCTTTTCCCCGGACAAGACCGTTTCCCGCAGTCAGTTTATCACGCTTCTTTACCGCACGTTCGGCGGCGCGGAACGCGTGGAGAAGCAGCCGTTTGAGGATGTCCCGGCCGACGCCTACTACCGCGACGCGGTGGCGTGGGCGTACGGTAAGGGCGTCACACGCGGCGTCACCGACACGGCCTTCCAGCCGCTTCGCAGTTGCGACCGCGGGCAAATTGTGACGTTCCTGTACCGTTACTTCAAGCGATAAACGCACGAACTCCCCCGGATTTCTCCGGGGGAGCGCTGTTATAATGTAGCAGTAGTATAAAAATGGAAATTTAATTACTACTATACGAAGAAGCGGAAAGTGTAATATTGACAAATGCAAGTACCTCCGAATAACGAGACCCCTCTATTTTTAGTGTATGCACATTTCTTACAGGAACAGAAATATGTTTTTCACTTACGCTGAGTTCAGAAAACTCACTTTTGAGTACAGGCCAATCAAAAGGTACTTCTTGGCGCTGTGTTTGATTATTCAGAGATTTCACAAATGTATATACTGCGCGGGCGTCTTCGCTGGTCTTGAAATTGTCCCGCCGAACTAAATCAAATTCCAGCGTTTCATATTTCCCTTCTAAATCAAATTCAATGTATCCAATGTCCGCCCCGTTGGCACTTAAGGAGATTGCAAAACTATCCGTATCTGCTTCGGACAGAATTTCCAAACGATGGAAACGCTTCAATATACATTTAGTAAACAGGTCGTTGGATTTATCTTGTTGCAGAGTTTCCATATTTTGAGAGAAAATAGAATCCACTGTATTCTGATGGAGACGTGTCCCTATGAGTACACATCCCAGAAGGAAGATAAGCGACAAGAATACATATGTACTTTTCAATTTAAAAAGAGTGCAAAAATCTCCTGAAAGTTTGCGGAAAAAGCCACACACTGTGTGTGAAATACTTTTAAGCATTTCAGGCGCATGCTCATTTTGAAAGAACGCACTACCCAAAGTATTGAGAGTATTCAAAAGTTCTTTGAGAAGTTCGTTCATGACGATAGCCCTTTCCTACTATGTGGAAACCTGAGTTTTCTACATTTTACAATCGGATTTTACAAAAGTCAACAAAAATTTGTGTACTATTTAAGCGTTTTTCATTTACTATTCACTGCAATGAGGGCAAAGATAAAAGCGCCATAAAACGGCGAACTCCCCCGGATTTCTCCGGGGGAGTTGTTTGTTACGGTGAAACCGTACTGTGTTCGATTACTCGTCAATCTCGGTGACGGCACCGGAACCGACGGTACGGCCGCCCTCGCGGATGGCGAAACGCAGACCCTTTTCAATGGCAATCGGGGTAATGAGTTCGACGCTCATTTCCACGTTGTCGCCGGGCATGCACATTTCGGTTCCTTCGGGCAGGGAGATGACGCCCGTCACGTCCGTGGTACGGAAATAGAACTGCGGACGGTAGTTGTTGAAGAACGGGGTATGGCGGCCGCCCTCGTCCTTGGTCAGCACGTAGACCTGACCCTTGAACTTGGTGTGCGGGTGAATGGAGCCGGGTTTGGCCAGCACTTGGCCGCGCTCGATTCCGGTACGTTCCACGCCACGGAGCAGGCAACCCGCGTTGTCGCCAGCTTCGACATAATCCAGCGTCTTGTGGAACATTTCCATGGACGTGACAACGGTGGACTTCTTCTCGGTGGTCAGACCCACGATGTCGACGGTCTCACCGGCTTTGAGGCGTCCGCGCTCGACACGACCCGTGGCGACGGTGCCGCGTCCGGAAATCGTGAACACGTCCTCGACGGGCATGAGGAAGGGCAGGTCTTCCTTGCGGTCGGGGGTGGGGATATAGTCGTCAACGGCGTCGAGCAGTTCCTTAATGCAGGCGTACTCGGGGGCGTTGATGTCGGTGGACTCGGACACCAGCGCGTTGAGGGCGGAACCCTTGATAATGGGGATGTCGTCGCCCGGGAACTCGTACTTGCTGAGCAGTTCGCGGACTTCCATCTCGACCAGTTCCAGCAGTTCCTCGTCGTCGACTTGGTCGCACTTGTT
This sequence comes from Oscillibacter sp., assembly GCA_017526785.1. Taxonomy (GTDB): domain Bacteria; phylum Bacillota; class Clostridia; order Oscillospirales; family Oscillospiraceae; genus Oscillibacter. The sequence continues at coordinate 17,793 of JAFXQV010000005.1, forward strand.
CAGGAATACGACGATAGCAGGCACGCCCACCTGACGGGCAAGCAGGATGTGTTCGCGGGTCTGCGCCATGGGGCCGTCGGAAGCGGCGATAACGAGTACCGCGCCGTCCATCTGCGCCGCGCCGGTAATCATGTTTTTGATATAGTCGGCGTGACCCGGGCAGTCGACATGCGCGTAGTGGCGCTTGTCGGTCTCGTACTCGACGTGGGCGGTGTTAATGGTGATACCACGCGCCTTTTCCTCGGGAGCCTTGTCGATGCTGTCGTAGGCCTCGTACTTGGCCTTGCCCTGGAAGCTGAGCCACTTCGTAATGGCGGCGGTGAGGGTGGTCTTGCC
>JAFXQV010000006.1 GCA_017526785.1 Oscillibacter sp.
ACAGGAAACATCCCCTTTGTGCAAATAGAGGTTTGCTCGCTTCTATTAAACCACATTTGGGGAGTTTCCTGTAGCTTTTTTTCGCTCTTTACAGAATTTCCATATTATGGCAAAAAGCCCTACAAAAATGTTATGCCGACAATAATCCCGTCAGTGTCAAGTTATTGCAGGACTTTTTCGGAACCGCCGTAAAGCCCCTATTTTGACAGCGACGCCGCGCAATTTTCGGCGCGGTTTCAAGGCGTATTGCCCGTTTCGCGTCTGCTTAAAATTTCCATGATATGGAAGATAAAAAGTTCTACAATTATTTTAATCGGCCTGTAAAAAGGGCGGGGAAAGTCCCCCGCCCTTTCGTGACGATATCAACACTCAATTTCGCCCGTGTAAACGAGACTGGCGTCACCTGTCAGAATCACCCGCTCGTCGGTGCAGTTGACGATTAAATCTCCGCCGCGTACGCGGACTGTGACATCCGTACCCTTCTCGCAAAGGCCGTTGGCGATAGCCGCCGCGACGGCCGCACAGGCTCCCGTGCCGCAGGCCATGGTTTCGCCGCTTCCGCGCTCCCAGACGCGCATTTTGATAGTGCGCGGGTTCACGACGCGGATAAACTCCGTGTTGATACGGTCGGGGAACAGCGGCGAATACTCGAATTGCGGCCCGATGTGCGACACATCCACGCTGTCGACGCGCTCGCGGAACACCACACAGTGGGGGTTGCCCACGTCCACGCAGGTAATACGGTACTCCTGTCCGCCGATACGCGCCGGGTAGTCCACGACGACGCTTTCCGGTATCGCGAGGCGCAGGCGGGACACGTCAAGCGCGGCCTGTCCCATGTCCACGGACGCCGAGGTTACCTTTCCGTTGACCGTGTACACGCGCACTTTCTTGACGCCTCCGGCGGTCTCAATCTTGACAAGGTCGCCTTTCGAGATTTCGTTGTCGTAAAGGTATTTTGCCATACAGCGGAGGGCGTTACCCGCCATGAGGCCTTCGCTTCCGTCGGCGTTGAACATGCGCATTTTCGCGTCGGCCTTGCTCGACGGCTCCATTAAGATGATACCGTCCGCGCCGATTCCGTAGTGCCTGTCGCAGAACGGCACACACAGCGATTCCGGGCTTGTAATCTCGCCGTGGAAGTTCTCAAGGAAAATGTAGTCGTTGCCGCAGGTCTCCATTTTTGCGAACCGCAACTTTTCCCGCTTCGGGCGCAGGCGGCAGATGTCGACGAGTTCCGTATTCTTCTGGGTGTAGCGCGAGGCCAGAATGTCCGTCAGCGCGTTGGCGGTGTCAAGGGAGGTCAGGCACGGAACGCCCAACTGTACGCAACGCCGATTCAGCCGGATGAAATCTTTGATATACTCCGGCTCCGTCGAACCCGTCAGAATGACGTAATCAATTTTTTCCTCTTCCAGCAGACGGAAAACGCGGCTGTCCTTGCCCAATTTGCCCACAATCTCGACATCGGTGCCAAGACGCATGATTTCCCGCGCCGTGCCGTCGGTGGCGTACAGGCGGAATCCCATTTCGTCCAGTTTCCGGGCGATGTTGACAATCTCCGGCTGGTCGCGGCGGTTGACCGATATCAATACCCCGGCGCGGGTGTGCTTCTCGATTTTGTAGCCGGCGGACAGCAAGCCCTTGAATAACGCCTCCTGCATGCTCTTCCCGAGGCCTAAGACTTCGCCCGTGGACTTCATCTCCGGCGAAAGCGCCGCGTTCGCCGACGGAATCTTCTCGAACGAGAACACGGGGACTTTCACCGCCACATACGGCGGCTGTCGGTACAGCCCCGTACCGTACCCCAGCGAGGCCAGCGGCACGCCCACCATGACACGCGTCGCCAAGTCGACCATGGGGACGCCCGTCACTTTCGAGATGTACGGCACCGTCCGGGAGGCGCGGGGGTTGACCTCTATCACGTACAGTTCGCCTTGATAAATCAGATACTGGATGTTGATAAGGCCTTTCGTACCCAGCGACAGGGACAGCTTTTCGGAACAGTCGACAATGGTCTTTAGCATCCTGTCCCGGATGGAGAAAGGCGGATAGACGGCGATGGAGTCGCCGCTGTGCACGCCCGTCCGCTCGATGTGCTGCATGACGCCCGGAATTAAAACGTCCGTGCCGTCGGAGATTACGTCCACTTCGAGTTCCGTACCCATTAAATACTGGTCGACCAGCACGGGGTTCTCAATCTTCCCGGCAAGGATGATTTCCATGTAAGTCCGCACGTCGTACTCGTTGTGGGCAATGACCATGTTCTGTCCGCCGATGACGTACGACGGGCGCAACAGTACCGGGTAACCCAACTCTTCCGCCGCGTGCAGCGCTTCGTCCATGGTCTTGACGGCGCGTCCCTGCGGGCGCTTGATATCGAACTTTTCCAGAAGCGCGTCGAAACGCTCGCGGTCTTCGGCCATGTCGATGGATTCCGCCGACGTTCCCATGATTTGTATGCCGTGGCTGTCGAGGAAGTGCGTCAGCTTGATAGCGGTCTGTCCGCCGAACGCCACCACGACGCCGACGGGCTTTTCCACGTCGATGATGTGCATAACGTCCTCCGGGAACAGCGGCTCAAAGTAAAGCCTGTCGGCGGTGTCGTAGTCCGTGGAGACGGTCTCCGGGTTGTTGTTGACAATCACGACCTCATAGCCCAAGTCTTTCAGCGTCCAGACGCAGTGAACCGACGAGTAGTCGAACTCGATACCCTGCCCGATACGGATGGGTCCCGAACCCAGTACCATAATGACCGACTTGCCCGAACGCGGAAAGCTCCGGCTCTCACAGACTTTGTCGAACGACGAGTAAAAGTACGGCGTCTCGGCGTCGAACTCCGCGCCGCAGGTGTCGACCATTTTGTAGACGGCGCGTTTCGGGGCTTCGGGGAGTTTGCCCGCGCCCGTCAGACGCAACAGGGTTGTGTCGGGGTAGCCCAAACGTTTGCCCTCTTCGTACTGTTCGGCGGTCAGGGTTCCCGGCGTCAGGGACTGCTCGAAGTCCGCCAGCTTCTTGATTTTCGACACAAACCAGCGGTCGATTTTCGTAATTTGATAGATTTCGTCCACGGACACGCCCTTTTTCAGCGCCTCGAAAATCGTAAACAGTCTGTGGTCGTCGACGCGCTTTAGGCGTTCCCGGACGGGGATTTCGTCGTCATCGGCCTTGCGGTTGAGCGTGTCCATGCCGATTTCCGCGCCGCGCACGGCCTTCATCAGCGCCATTTCAAAGCCCGGGGCAATCGACATCACTTCCCCGGTCGCCTTCATGCGCGTTCCCAGCTTCCGCGATGCGTCCGCGAACTTGTCAAACGGCCACTTCGGCATTTTGCACACAATGTAGTCCACGGTCGGCTCGAAACACGCGCAGGTCTTGCCCGTGATGTCGTTCTTGATTTCGTCGAGTGTGTAGCCCAGCGCGATTTTCGTCGTAATCTTGGCTATCGGGTATCCGGTGGCCTTCGACGCCAGCGCCGACGAACGCGACACGCGCGGGTTGACCTCAATCACGGCGTACTCGAAACTGTCGGGATTCAGCGCTAACTGGCAGTTGCACCCGCCGACGACGCCCAAGTGTGCCACGATTTCGAGTGCCGCCGTACGCAACATCTGAAACTCTTTGTTGGCCAGCGTCTGCGCGGGAGCCACGACGATGGAATCCCCGGTGTGAATCCCCACGGGGTCGACGTTCTCCATAGAGCATATCGCAATGACGTTGCCCACGCCGTCGCGCATGGTCTCGAACTCGATTTCTTTCCAGCCGAAAATGGCGCGCTCAATCAGAATCTGCCGTATCGGGGAGGCGTCAAGGCCGATATGGGCGATAGTGCGCAACTCGTCGGGGGTGTTCGCCGCGCCGCCGCCCGTGCCGCCCAGCGTGAACGCCGGACGCACTATCACCGGGTAGCCGATTTTCTCCGCGACAGCAAGCGCGCCGTCGACCGTCTCCGCGATATCCGACGCCACCACGGGCTGTCCGATTTCGGCCATTGCCTCCTTGAACAGTTCGCGGTCTTCGGCCTTGGAAATCGCCCCGGCGCTCGTGCCTAACAGGCGTACGCCGTTCGCTTCCAGAAACCCTTCCTTGTCCAACTGCATGGCCATGGTCAGCCCGGTTTGCCCGCCTAACGACGCCAGCATGCTGTCCGGGCGCTCCTTCCGGATAATCCGCCGGATAGATTCCAGCGTCAGCGGCTCCAGATATATCGCGTCCGCCATTGCTTGGTCTGTCATGATTGTGGCGGGGTTCGAGTTGCACAGCACGACCTCTACCCCGGCCTCTTTCAGAACCCGGCACGCCTGCGTCCCGGCGTAGTCGAACTCGGCGGCCTGTCCAATCACAATCGGCCCCGAACCGATGACCAGCACTTTCCGGATACTCTTATCCAACGGCATTACAGCCCACCGCCTTTCGTCGCGCTGACGTACGTCCCGCCGATGTACGCGCCGCCGCGCATAAGCGCCGCGAACTTCTCAAACAAAAATTTCGTGTCCCCGGGGCCGCCGTGCGCCTCCGGGTGGAACTGCACCGTGAACGCCCCCAAGTCGGGGTAGTCCATGCCCTCACAAGTGCCGTCGTTGGCGTTGACGAACGACACCCGCCCCGCCTTGACGCTCTCCGCGTCGACGGCGTAGCCGTGGTTCTGGCTCGTGATATACGTCCGCGCGACGGACTGCCCGTCGGCGGCCTCGCGTACGGGCTGATTCGCCCCGCGGTGTCCGTACTTGAGTTTGTACGTGCGCCCCCCGGCGGCCAAGGCCGTCAGTTGGTGTCCGAGGCAGATTCCGAAAATGGGGACTTTGCCTAACAGTTTGCGTATCTGCTCGATTTCCCACACATTTTCGGCGGGGTCGCCGGGGCCGTTCGAGAGCATGACGCCGTCGGGGCGCAGATTCAGCACGTCCTCCGCCGACGCCGACGCCGGGAATACCGTCACCTCACAGCCCTGAAGTTGTAGCTCACGCGCAATGCTCCGCTTCGCGCCGTAGTCCATCAGCGCGACGCGAAAGCGCTGTTTTCCCTCGGCAGGGTGTACCGATACCTCCGCGCAAGTCACGCCCCGCACGGCGTCCGTAATCCGGTAACTCTTGACCGCCGACAGGTCGTCGGGAGGCGTACCGCAAATCGTCGCGTTCATCACGCCGTTGTCCCGTATGATTCGGGTCAACTCGCGGGTGTCCAGTCCGCACAGCGCCGGGACGCCCCGCTCTTTCAAGTAGGCGTCCAAGTCGCAGTCGGTGCGGAAGTTCGACGGCGCGTCGCAGCACTCCCGCACAACGTAGCCCTTCACGGCGCAGTCTCCCTCGAAGTCCGCCCGCATCACGCCATAGTTGCCAATCAGCGGATACGTCTGCATGACAATCTGTCCGGCGTAACTGGGGTCGGTCAGGGTCTCGACGTAGCCGACGACGCCCGTTGTGAAAACGAGTTCCCCCACGGTGTCCGCCTCCGCGCCGAACCGGAAGCCCTCGAATGACTGCCCGTTTTCCAGAACCAGCCAGCCCTTTTTCATAACGCTTCCCTCCTCCTGTCAGGTTTTCTCCATTATTATAGGGATTTTTCCGGAACAGTCAACCGTTCTTGCGATTCCAATTCCCGTCATTTTCCACAGATTTGACCGGAAATTTCGTCGTACCGTTCACGGAGACGGGAAACGGCGCGGGTGAAAATGAATCTCCCCCGCGCTTCTTTTACGCAAAAACCGCGCCTTTCCCATTGACAAACCCTCGAATATACGGCTATAATGAACCTGTAAAAGACCAAACGCCGCCGGGGTGACACTATGGACAAAGACTACAACGCCGGACGGAAGCCCGTCACGGTCGAAGAGCGTTATATGAATATGCGGGCGCGGCGCGGCTCCTACGATGTCGAACGCTGTGACCTGCCCTGTACGCATGAGGACATTATAGAGCGCGTGCGGGCGGAACTGCCCGACGAGGATACTTTGTACGACTTGACGGAACTGTTCCGCATTTTCGGGGACTCGACGCGGGTTCGGATACTCTACCTGCTCTTCGCGTCGGAAATGTGCGTGTGCGACATGGCGGCGCTGTTAGGCCTCACACAGTCGGCGGTGTCGCACCAGTTGCGGGCGCTCAAAAACGTCCGTCTGGTCAAGGCGCGCCGGGAGGGAAAGACCGTGTTCTATTCTCTGGCCGACGACCATGTGAAAGTCATCATCAATCAAGGGCTGGAACATGTCCGGGAGTGACCGCGAAGAAAGGAGGGGCTTATGGGCTTTTTTACGAGCATGGACGGAAATTTACTGCTCTGGATACAGAAACACGCGCGTTATCACGGCTGGAACTTCTTTTGGATAGCGATAACGTCCCTCGGAAACGCGGGGATTGTCTGGCTTCTGCTGTCGGCGGCGTTGCTCTGCCAGCGGCGCACCCGCGACGCCGGACAGGCCGCGCTGCTGTCCATGGGGCTTTGCTTCCTGCTGTGCAACGTCCTGCTAAAAAATCTCGTGGCGCGTACCCGCCCCTATGAGGTCATCCCCGATTTAACGACCCTGATTCCACATCCCACCGACTACTCCTTCCCGTCCGGCCACACCTCCGCCTCGTTCGCCTGCGCGCTGGTACTCTTCGGCATGCTCCCCAAAAAGTACGGCGTGCCGATACTGTGTCTGGCCGCGCTGATTGCGCTGTCCCGGCTGTATGTGGGCGTACATTATCCCAGCGACGTACTCGGCGGCATGCTCGTCGCCGTGGGCGTGAGTACGTTCGTGCTGTGGCTCTGGAACCGGCGTTAGGCCTTGCAAGAACGCGGGACATTACCATGACGGGAGGCGAAATCATGCCTGACACTTGGGAAGCACTCGAACGCGAGTGCCAAAATTGCCGCGCCTGTCCGCTCGGCGGCGGACGCCAACATCTCGTTTTCGGCGACGGCTGCCGTACAGCGGAAATCCTGCTCATCGGGGAGGGTCCCGGACAGCGTGAAGACGAACAGGGATTACCGTTTGTGGGTCCCGCCGGGAAACTGCTGGATGATATGATGGAGCTAATCGGCCTCGACCGGAGTAAAGTCTATATCGCGAACATTGTCAAGTGTCGCCCGCCGCGCAACCGCGACCCCATGAACACGGAACAGGCCGCTTGCCTGCCGTGGTTACGGCGTCAGACGGCGTTGCTACGCCCGAAAATGATAGTCTGTCTGGGGCGTATCGCCGCGCAGGTCGTCATAAAGCCGGATTTCCGTATCACCAAGGAACACGGGCAATGGACACAACGCGCGGGCGTCTGGATGACCGCCATCTATCACCCGTCGGCGCTCTTGCGGGACGTGTACAAGCGCCCGGAGACGTTCGTCGACCTGAAAGCGATTCAGGCCAAGGCGCGGGAAATCTGTACCCATACCGAACTTGTCACGCCGTGACAGGGGCGGGAAAACTTTATAGAAAAGGTGGAAAACAATGGAAAACAATGCCAATCTTGCGACGAAATCAAAGCAAAAACGCTGGTGGCGGATACCGCTGTGCATTGTGGCGGCGCTGTTGTGCATGGTGGGCGTCTACGCGGCGTACGTGTTCCTGAGCTACTCCCGGATTCCCGACTTGCAGGAACTGAGCATTGACGGCACCGCCGCTGTTCCCGCCCTGCTGGACACGGAATACACCGCCGTGTCCTACAATGTCGGATTCGGCGCGTACACGCCGGAGTTTACATTTTTCATGGACGGCGGCTCCGAAAGCTGGGCGGCGTCGAAAGACAGTGTCATAGCATGCGTACAGGGTTCGGCCGATACTGCCCTGTCCCTTGACCCCGACTTGGTGCTGTTTCAGGAGGTCGATACCGACTCCACCCGCAGTTACCACGTCAACGAGGCCGACATCATACACAGTGCCTTCCCGGACTTCGACAGCGTTGCCGCCGTCAACTACCATTCCCCGTTTCTGATGTACCCGCTTCTACAGCCCCACGGCGCGTCCAACTCCTGTCTGTTGACCGAAAGCGTCTTTGACATTACATCTGCAATCCGGCGCAGTCTCCCGATTTCGACAGGCCTGAAAAAGTTAATTGACCTTGACCGTTGCTACTCTATCGCCCGGATTCCCGTCGAGAACGGGAAAGAACTTGTCGTGATAAACGCGCATTTGTCCGCCTACGGCACCGACGCCGCGCAGGGCGAGGCACAGTTGGAAATGCTCTTTGCCGACATGGCCGCCGAGTACGAAAAGGGAAATTACGTCCTCTGCGGCGGCGACTTCAACCACGACTTCCCCGGATATTCCAGAGAGGAACTCAATCCGGGTACCGACGAAATTTTCAGTTGGTGCCAGCCTCTCCCAGAGGAACTTTTGCCGGACGGCTTCTCCCTCTGCGCCGATTACGCCGAGGGTCTGGTAGCCTCTACGCGGAACACCAACATTCCTTATAGCGCCGACAGCTTTACCGTGGTTCTGGACGGCTTCATCATCTCCGACAACGTGCTGTGTACCTATACGCAGGTCGTCGATACCGGATTCCAGTACAGTGACCATAACCCCGTTGTCTTGCGCTTCGTGCTACAGTGAGCTTTTGACCTCTCCCGCACACGCGGCGGGAGAGGCAATCAAAATCCACGAATACGGGCATAATAGCGCCGGAACCAATTCCGGGGACAGTGTAAGTGTAAAGGAGACGCGACAATGGAAACGATGTGGACGCTTCATGTGGAGAACTTCGGCAGAATCGAGAGCGCGGATATTGAGGTGTCCCCGCTGACGCTGTTCGTCGGCGACAACAACAGTGGCAAGAGTTATCTCTTGGCGCTGATTTACGGCCTTATGTGCGCCGAAAACAACGGCATATTGTCCGACCTCTGCGAGGATTCGCCGGAGTATAAAGTATGTGCGGAGTGTGTAGATAGTACGCTCTGTGGACTTGACCTCTCCGCCGATACAGAAGAAAACTCGTCCTATGTAACCTATGAACTTTCTTTTGAAACTGATATTTTTGAGAATTTATGGAATCGGATTCTTCATGAGTATAAGACAAAGATTCTCCGTTTGATTTTTAATAAAGTTATCTCTGCCGATGAAATCAGTCTCAAATTTCCGCAAGGGCAAAGAGCCACTGTCTGGTACAGCATCTCCTCTGCTGTTGAGGATGATGTATATGCAACGATTTTTGAAGTGTTGCAATCTATGATAAGAGGGGTCATCATAGATGACAGAGTTTTCTATTTCCCGACAGCCAGAACCGGATTTTTGCTGACCTATCCGGCCTTAACAAAAGACGCCTTCTCCCGCGCCTATAATCGGACGGAAAGTCAGAATCCCGACCTTACGCTTACGAGACCTTGCACGGATTTCCTTGGACATCTGACCACTGTAAAAAAATCCAACGCTGGAAGTCAGTACAAGTCCATTGTACGCTTTATCGAAAACGGCATTCTGCACGGAAAGATTGTCGTTTCCAATGACTTGCCCCTTCCCGTCTTTTCCTACCGCCCGGAAACCATGAAAACGGAAATTCCCATGTTCCTGACTTCTGACGTAATCAAGGAAATGACGCCGTTGCTTTTGGCGTTGCAATATCAGAGCGCGGAAGCCTTGTTTATCGAAGAGCCGGAAATGAATCTCCACCCGCAACTGCAACAGACGATGGCGCGGGTTCTGGTAAAGTTAGTCAATGCCGGAATGCCCGTATTCGCCGCCACGCACAGCGACACGATTTTACAGCATATCAACAACATGGTAAAATTAAGCGCACTCCCGAAGAAACGGCAAGCAACGTTGAAAAAACGTTTCGGCTTTGACAAAGACGACCTGATTCCGGCTGACAAGATATCTATGTATCAGTTCGACTTGCAGGCCAGCGGCAAAACGGCGGTGCGGAAACTCTCTTGCGGGCAGTACGGCTTTGAAATCCCCACGTTCTACGCCCCTTTAGAAGCCCTGTTGCGGCAGACGCAGGACACCGAGCCGGGCGCGGAAAAGTACGAGGACTGAACAATGGAACCGGATATGAAATTCAGCCCTGAAATAGATTCGCTGTTCCAGATTTTGAACCGGAATGTCTGCGAATATGTCGAGCCGGGGACATCCTTTACCATTGAAGAGACCGCCGAAACGGGAAAAGCGGAAATTACGATTCTTCCGGAATGTCCCTGTTTGCTTGTCCGCTGTCTGGATGAAAAGGGAAATATTCGCTCCCTCCCGTTTCTCAACCAGACTTGGAAGCAGGTCACGCAATGTGCCGACCATTTGCTGTTCCTGTTCGACAGCGAAGCGAAAACGTGGTCTCTGCACATCTTTGAATTGAAACGTTCCCCGGATTCCAAGAAATGGGAACACATTCTAAGGCAGTTTAACGGGGCTGTGATTCGCTCGTATGCTATCGCCGGGGTGTTGCGGATTCTGGAGTTTGCCCATGTGCATTTGCATTGTTGCTACCGCCGGGATATGGGCGGCATTGCGAAATTGAGACAGTTCCCGGGAAAGTCCTCAAACTTTATGAGAGAAGAAATCAAACTGTCCTCCTACCCGAAACTTACGTCCAAGAACGTCCCGATTCAGTTAGACGACGCGGGACACGCGGAAATCAAGCTGGACAAGCGCGGCTGTACGACGATACCGCGCCGTACATGAACAAAGCGCCCTCTCCCGGTTCCGGGAGAGGGTGACTGTTATTGGTTACGCTTCCATTCTTGCGATGACGGCCGCGCAGCGCGGGCAGAGTGTCGGGTAGGCCGATACGCTCCCGACGGTCGGCAACTGCTTCCAGCAGCGTTCGCATTTCGCGCCGTCGGCGGGTTCGACGACGACCCGCACACCGTCGACGGGCGTTTCCGCGCCGCTGGCGTACAGCGCCGCGTCGTCCGACACGCGCACGCCCGACACAATGAACAAGTCCGCCAGCGCCTCCGGCGTGAAGCGCTTTTCGGTTTCGGACAGGTTGTCCGTGTCGCCGCCGCGCACAAGGACAATCTGCGCCTCTAAGGCCTTGCCAATACGTTTCGCGGCGCGGGCGGTCTCCAAGGCCGCGTTCACGCCGTCGCGCAACTGGATTGCCACGCCCCAGCCGAGCATGTCGGCGTCGGGGAGCGCGTACGCCGTAAAGGGCTTGTTGCGGTCGTTGAAGAGTACGCTTTCGGTATCGTCGCCGGACTTGTGCGGCATGGACTGCCAGATTTCGTCGGACGTGAAGCAGAGAATCGGCGCCATGATTTTGGTCAGCGTGTCCAGAATCAGATACAGCGCCGTTTGGGCGCTCCGGCGGAGTTCGCCGTCCCTGTCCTCGCAGTAGAGGCGGTCTTTGATGATGTCGAGATAGAAGTTGCTCATATCCACGACGCAGAAATCATTGACGGCGTGGGTAATCACGAGAAATTCGTAATCGTGATAGGCCTGTTCGCAACGCTCCATTAAGGCGTTTAACTTCGTGATTGCCCAGCGGTCGAGGGGTTCCATTTTGTCGGGGGGCGTGAGGCCGTCGGGGTTGAACCCGTCCAGATTGCCCAGACAGTACCGCGCCGTGTTGCGGAACTTCAAATAGTTCTGCGACAACTGCTTGAAAATCGCGTCCGAACAGCGGACATCGGCGTGATAGTCGGCGGACGCCGCCCACAGGCGCAGTAAGTCCGCGCCGTATTTGTTGAAGATTTCGTAGGGGTCCATGCCGTTCCCGAGTGACTTGTGCATGGCCTTCCCCTCGCCGTCGACTGTCCAGCCGTGCGTGACGCATTCCCGGAACGGCGCGCCGTTGCCGAACGCCCCAACGGCCGTCAGCATGGACGACTGGAACCAGCCGCGGTACTGGTCGAGACCCTCAATATACATGTCGGCAGGCCAGAAGCCTTGGTCACGCTTCATGGAGGCAAAGTGCGTCGAGCCGGAGTCAAACCAGCCGTCGAGGGTGTCCTCCTCTTGGTCGAAGCCCGTACGCCCGCCGCAGTGCGGACACGCGAAGCCGTCGGGGAGAATGTCGGCGGCGGCGCGGTCAAACCACGCGTTGGAGCCTTCCTTCTCAAAGAGCGTGGCAACGGCGTCGATAGTTTCCGGCGTGCAGACAGGCTTCCCGCAGTCGCGGCAGTAGAAAACCGGAATCGGCAGACCCCACTTTCTCTGGCGCGAAATGCACCAGTCCGAGCGCTCCCGAATCATGGCCTTCATGCGCTCAATGCCCCAGTCGGGAACCCAGCGGACATTATCGCAGGCGGCGCAGGCCTCCTCCTTGAACGCGTCGACGGAGCAGAACCATTGCGGCGTGGCGCGGAAAATGATGGGTCCCTTACAGCGCCAGCAGTGCGGGTAACTGTGCGTGATATCCTCCGACGCGAACAACATACCGCTTTCCTTCATGTCGGCCAAAATCACGGGGTTGGAATCCTCCGTGGACAGTCCGGCGTACTTCCCGGCGTAGTCGGTGTGGCGGCCTTGGTCGTCGACGGGTACCACCATTTCCATACCGTAGCGGCGGCAGGTCTGGTAGTCGTCCGCGCCGAAGCCGGGTGCCGTGTGGACGCAGCCTGTACCGGAGTCCATGGTCACGTAGTCCGCCAACAGCAGACGCGACGTTTTCGGCAGAAACGGATGGTCGGCAAGCATATTCTCGAAGAACGCGCCGGGGTGGGTTTCGATGACCGTGTAATCGTCGATTGCGCCGACGCCCATTACCTTTTCGACGAGCGCTTCCGCCATGATATAGGTCTCGCCGTTCCCGGCCTTGACAAGCGCGTACGTCTCCGACGGGTGCAGGGCAATGGCAAGGTTCCCGGGGAGCGTCCAAATGGTCGTCGTCCAGATAACGAAAAACAGCTTGCTCTTGTCGATATGCGACAGCTTGCCCAAGTCGTCGCGCATGGGGAACTTGACATAGACCGTGGTGCAGGGGTCGTCCTGATACTCGATTTCGGCCTCCGCCAGCGCGGTTTCGTCGTTCGGACACCAGTACACAGGTTTGAGACCCTTGTAGATATAGCCCTTGCCGTACATCGCGCCGAAGACGCGCACTTCCTCGGCCTCGAACGTCGGGGACATGGTCAAATAGGGGTGTTCCCAGTCGCCGACACAGCCCAGTCTCTGCGCGCCCTCGCTCTGCACGTCCACATACCGCGCCGCGAAGTCGTGGCAGGCAGAGCGGAACTCGGGTACGCTCATCTCTTTGCGGTTGAGGCGGTTCTGCTTGATGATGGCGGACTCAATGGGCATGCCGTGATTGTCCCAGCCGGGGATGAACGGCGTGTAGTAGCCGCTCATGGCCTTGGAACGGATGATAATGTCTTTCAGGGACTTGTTGAGGGCGTGACCCATGTGCAGGGAACCGTTCGAGAACGGCGGGCCGTCGTGCAGGCTGAAACGCGGCTTGCCCTCGTTCTTCTTCAAGAGCGTACGGTAAATGTCAATTTTCTTCCAACGTTCGAGCATTTCCGGCTCGCGTTTGGGCAGTCCCGCCCGCATGGGAAACCCGGTTTTCGGAAGATTGATTGTCTTGTTGTAATCCATACGTCTGCTCCTTTCTCAATAAAAAAGCGCCGTCCCCGAACGGAGACAGGCGCTCTTTACGCTTGCTGTACCACTCCAAATGTCTGGAACGACGGGGTAACGTCCGTCACGCGTCCGGGCTTACTGACGCCGTGGGGCGCGTTCGGCGGGAAGCTCAAGGGTGATATTCGCCAGTCGACCCGCACCGCCTCGCACCGTGACGGCGGCTCTCTGTGCCGGGTTCCGACGGGGTACTGTCCCTGTCAACGCCTGTGACTGTAACAGCCCCCCTTATTAGGGAGGCCATGCCCTCGCGGACATTCCCGTTTCCGGGTTGCGGCTATTATATCGTTTTTCCGGCGTTTGTCAAGCGTTTTTTGGTTTTTTCCGACTTTTGTTGGTCTGCCTACTTAGACGATATGAAATGTTACCGAAATATGGCGCTATCAAACGGCGTCCCCATGATTTTTAAATAGTCAATTGTGGAAAGAAGCGTTTTTTCCGGAGACGGAAAAGCCGTACGTGGCACAGGTTCACTTCCGGCAGTCAGGGAATACTCACGAGGTTCGTCTGCAAAAACATGTCCAAACACGGAATTTGGACATGATACAGGATAACGCACATTGCCATGAGCAGAATGACGTAGACCATCAGCCATTTTTCGCGGAACAGCTTTTCCGGCTTCTGGGCGGCGGAATCCGGTTGGTAGCATATGCGCAGGTAGTAGCAGAACAGCCCACACACAAACGGGATGAGCAGAAGCAGTTCAATTCTGTACTTGATGAGGAACACGCCGCAGAAAAACACCGCCAGAAAGCCGAAGAAAACGGACAGCAACAGCAGTGACAATTCGGAGTATCCGGCAAAAGACTTTCTGTACAAGGACGCCCGCCTTGCGTCGCCAATCATGCGGTATTCCGCGAAGCGTTTCGCGGCCATTAGGAACGCCCCCGCCATCCAGTATCCCATGACAAAGCTCGCGGGTGGGTAGTACGTCGGCGCGACGCAAAACCAGCCAATTGCGAAACGAAGCGCGTTATTGACAGATTCCGACAAAACGTCTACATAGGGGATATCTTTTGTGCGTAAGGGCTTGACGTTGTAGAGAATCCCCATGAACAGCAGTATGACAATCATCAGGAATACAGGCATGTCGATTAAAAATGCCGTGACAAGAGCCAGCAATAGAAAAAAGAGGTATTCGGCATAGACCAGCTTCGGGTTCATGCCCCCTGTTACGCACGGCCGATTCTTCTTGACGGGATGATATTTGTCAAATGCGGCGTCCAGCCATTCATTGATGACATAGTTCGCGGAGGCCGCGAGGGAGGTCGCCGCCAGCCCCAGCGCAAGCGAAAGCAATGGACGGCCGCCTGTCGGAACCATAATCCACGCCAGCCACGCGCCCGGTAAAATAAAGAGTTGTTTTATCCAGTGGTCAAAACGGGCAATCTTTATGTATGCCCGGATATGCCTGTTCATCTGGTCATTCCTCTCATTTCTGTATCTCTGCGTCGGTTTTCCCGGAGACCCTGCGGCGGGTGATTTCCAGCTTGAGGGTCGGGTTGAGTTCTTTCTTTTCGATGACGCGGTAAAGTTCGTGTGCCGCCGTCGTAAGAACCACGCTGTAGGCGGCAACATAAAGCCATAACTCGACGTAAGTCAGGTGGGGATTTATGTCAGCAACCTGAAGCCGGAAACCAGTAAGGAACCCCCACAAGACGGGAATCGAGAATAAACAGCCATATCCCACGATTTCAGCGGTAATAAAGGCGTCTTTTCCGCGTTCCGAGCCGTGTTCCATGAGGTACATCACCAGCGGGATGGCCAGATAGCTCAACGTGTATCTGTGGGCGTTGACCGGAAAGAACGTCATGCAACAGCACAGATAGAATACGGTTCTGTATTTGTCCACACTGACCACGAAAAGGCCAATCATCGCAAGCAGAAAAAGATTTGTCATGATTGCCCCCAAGAGCGGGAGGTCGCGTCCGGTAATCAGATAGCCCAGCGTACATGTAAGGCCTTTGATATACTCCAAGCGCCCGAGGCTCTCCGTCCCTGTCGTCTCGATGACATTGAGAAGCCAGAGAATCAGGCCGTTTTTCCCCCCGAAAAACAAAAAGGGAACAAAGAAAAAAAGAATCCCATATCCCAGTAAACGAAACCCCTCTTTGAAGCGTTGTTCTTTGATGTAGAGCAGACCAAATATCGCGGGATAGATTTTCAATCCGGCGCAAATGGCGATTATCACCAAAGCCAGCTCTTTTTTCAGTCTGGAGCCGCTGTCCTTCCACTTTAAGGCAATCAGCAGAAGCGGCACAACGACCATCACAGAGTTTCCGCGCTCAAAGCCGCCCGCAAAGAACGGCACCGAGAGGAGCAGACACGCAACAAGCCTTTTGTAGTGGGCATTCTCTTTCCTCCACGCTTCAATGGCGAACACCAGTAGCAGCGCGACGAAAAGGGAATAATATAAAAAGACTGTCTGCGTGTAATTCATCGCCGCTAATTGGGCGTAGCTTTGCGGGAGGTCAGCGCCGTCGTATGTAATCAGGAACAGAAAACGATAGAAAACATACGCCAGCGGGGGAAACATCCCCCAAATACCAGTGGCGATTTCATAGATATACTCTGGATAAGCGGCTAAAAGCACATGATTAAAATAGTCAATCGTATGAATACCACCCTTGTTGCGCATGGAGACCCAGTCGAAGGCGAACGAGCCACGAATCAGAGCAAACAGAAAAAAGCCGACAATTCCCGCTAAACTCAGGCAAGTGAAAAGGTTGTAGAGCGTATAGTGTTCTTTGAATTTCTTTTTCGGCATAGTAACATATCCTTTCCGAAGGCACCACCTTAGATGTCTAATATATACCAGCCCATAGCAAAAAGCAAGCATTTTTGTAGCGCTGTAACGTCGGCACAACAAAAAAACCGAGAAGCGGAACAAGTCCGCCCCCGGCTTTACGGATAGCCTATGAAATTAGTCGTCGAGCAGACCGGCCTCTTTCATCGCGGATTCCATTTCCTTGTCGGACATGATGTTTTTCAGCGGAATGACAATCGTACCCTTGGCCTTGGCGTCGTCGAACGTCTTGGCGAAGTTGCGGGCGCAGAGAACCACGTCGAAGTTAGCGGCGGCGGACTTGCCTTCCGAAATGGCGCAGTGGTGGAGTTGCGCGGGCGTGATGTTGTGCTTCTTGAAGACCTTCTGGAGGGTCATCTTCATCATGAGGGAGGAACCCGCGCCGTTCGCACAGCAGACCATGAATTTCTTGTTGTCCATTTTTGCCATGATAATTTCTCCTTAATGAACAGATTTTACGCGGCAGGAAGCAGTTTCTTGTATTATAGCCAGTTTCAAGCCGCGTGTCAAGGTCGGCACCTCCCCCGACAGCGGGGGAGGGCAGCGATTTGTAATCAGTCGTCGTCGGACTTGATGCCCTTGTACTCCTTGTAGGCCTCGTAATCTTCCGTGATGAGGAAGTAGCCCTTGGGGTCCATACGGTATTCAATTTGCGGAATGGCAAGCAGAATCACGGCCACGAGCGCCACGCCGACATAGCCAAGATATTTCATCAGCACCGTGAAGCCCGGCCACACGGTCGCCCAGTCGAACATGCCCAGATAGCCGCCGAAGTCGGCCAGTCCGCACCAGCCCGCGATGAGCGCGGAGCCGAACACCTGAATCAGGCCGCAGAAAAACGGGATGATTAAGCAGGCTTTGAGGCCGCCTTTCTCGTTGGCGACAAGCCCAATGGTGGCGTTGTCGAAGAACACGGGGACGAATCCGCAGATAATGATAGTCGGAGAGCCAGTGAAGATGAGTACCAGAATCGCCAGAATTTGTCCGACGAGACCTGCCAAGAAGCCGAACGTCACGGCGTTAGCGTCGCCGAAGCCGAAGCACACCGCGCAGTCGACGCCCGGCACGGACGACGGCAGGAGCTTGTCGGCGATTCCTTGGAAGGACGCGGTCAGCTCGGTGACGAACGTACGGACGCCCAATTGCAGGATTGCCAGATACACGGCGAAGTTCAGGGACTTGTCGAAGCACCACCAAACATAGTTTGTCGACTCGGCAATGTCGCCCGTGCTGACAAAGTAGGGCTTGCCGATGATGGCCAGAATCACGCCGAAGAACGCGGTCATCAGCAGAGCCGTGCAGACCATGTTTTCGTTGAAGATGGAGAAGAAGCCGGGCATTTCCATGTCGCCCACTTTTTTGAGCTTCTTTCCGTTCTTAGCCCCAAAGAGCTTGTCGGAGAGGTAGTAGCCCAAGCGAATACCGAACATCTGTTGGTGTGCGATAGCGAAGCCCGCGCCGTCGGAGAGTTCCTGCATGGGCTTAATGGTCAGGTTCGCGCCGACAGCCCAGTAGGCACCTAACAGTATGGACATGACAATCATCATGGGCATGGGGACGTTTGCGCCGTCACCCGCCAACTGCGGCAGGGCGAAAATCAGGAGCCAAAGCGCCGTGGCGGCCTGTTGTACCTGTACATGTCCGGTCGTGAACAGGGCGCGGCATTTCGTGATACGGTTGAAGCGGACAAGCAGAATGTTGATGATGAACGCGACAAGCAGTAACATCATGGTGTCGGCGAAGCTCTTGCCGAGGCTCTCCATGGCGGACTGCACGGCGTTCTGTCCGTAGTAGGGGTCGGTGACGCAAGCGGTGAGGTTGAAGCGTTCGCGCAGTCCGGCGAGAATCGGGCGGAAAGTCCCGGTCAGTCCGGCGGAACCGGCGTTAAGAATCAGCATGCCGATTATGGCTTTGAGCGTTCCGGCCAGCGTGTCGTACCACTTTTTCCCCATGAGGGTGTAGCCCAGCAGGGTCAGGAAGCCGACCATATAGGGGGCTTTCTGGAGTACGTACGTGGCAAAGAAGTTCCATATTGCGCTCAGAATGTCAAGAACTATCATAAAAGCCTCCCTTTTAATCAGTCGTCATCGTCGGTGGGGGGATTTTCGGCCTCTGCGCGGAGAATGTCTTCCGGCGTGTTGGCCTCTTGGAGCGCGTCCAGAAGCGGGTAGTTCGTGAAAACCTCCATCAGACTTGCCATATTGTCAAGGTGTTCGTTGGGGTCGTTGGCGACGAGCGTAAAGAACAGTTTCGCGTGTTTGGGTTCGCCGTCCTCGTCCTTGCCGAAGTCGACGACCTCTTTCACGCGAAGGAAGCCGACCGCCGTTTTCAGCGCGCCGACGGCGTTTTCCTGCGTGTGGGGCATGGCTACCTCGTGGTCGTAGACCATGTAGGGGCCGTACTTCTCGATACACGCGACAATCTGCTTGTAGTAGTCGGGTTCGACATAGCCCGTTTCCACGAGCGATTCCGTGCTGATACGTACGCCCTCCTGCCACGACGGAACGCTGTCGACAAATTTGTAGTGTCCGCGTTCCACGATTTTCTGCAAAATGCTTTTTTCTTCTGCCATTGGAAAAGTCTCCTCTCCGGGAATCCGGCGCCCCGTGACGGGCGAAACCCGCCACGGGAAACTGTGCGTCAGCTTACAGGCAAGAGCGGAACGGGATATTCTGCGGAGCCTCGAAGCAGTCTTCAAAGCCGCGGCGGTGATGATAATAGATTTTGTCCTTGTCGGCAGGATAGGTGTACTTGCCGCCCACCTGCCAGAAGAACGGGTGGAACTTGTACTCGTTGCGGTCTTTCTTGAAGTCGTACAGCAGTTTGATTTCCTCACAGTCGGCTTGGAAGTTCGTCCAGACATCCCAGTGAATGGGGACGACGACCTTGCAACGGAGGTTTTCCGCCATGCGGAGAACGTCGACGGAGGTCATTTTGTCCTGCATGCCAATGGGGTTCTCTCCGAAGGAGCCGAAAGCCACGTCAATGTCGTAGTCCTTGCCGTGCTTGGCGAAGTAGATAGAAAAATGGGAGTCGCCGGAGTGATAAATGTTGCCGCCGGGCGTCTTGACGAGATAGTTTACGGCCTTGTCGTCCATGTCGGTCGGACACTTCCCGGTCAGTTCCTCGCGGTCGGGACCCGTGGAATCCGTCGTGACAATGCAGGTGCGGTCGAAGCTGTCAAGGCAGACAATTTCGATGTCCTTGATTTTGATAACGTCGCCGGGTTTGACAATGCGGCAACGCTCCTGCGGCACACCCCACTTGACCCACGTTTCCACGGACTTCAAGGGGCCAATGAACGGCACGGGAATTTCGTTGCCGTTCTCGTCGGTGGTGGTCATGCCACTTTGGATGACGTGCGCCGCCCACTCAGCCGACATGTGGTCTTGGTGGTAGTGCGTCGCCAGCACGGCGTCAACCTGCTTGAACGCGAACGGGTCGATTACAAACGGCACGTTACGGAGGTTCGGCTGCATGGCGCGCCCGCCGCACATGTTGGCCATTTGGTGTCCGACGGCCATTTTCCCGTTGCCGTGGGTGCGCTTGCCGTTGCCGCACCACAAGTCAATGGTGATGTTCGCGCCGCCGGGGGTCTTGAACCAGATACCGGTACAGCCCAGCCACCACATAGCCACGTTGCCGGGTTGCACAACTTCATTTTCGATGTCCTCTACCAGCCAAGTACCCCACTCCGGGAACGTGGACATAATCCACTTGTCCCGCGTCATTTCGGAAATTTTGCTCAAAATCCCTCTCCTCCTCACAAAATCCGTTGCGGTTATTGGTAGCCGTATCATAGCAGAAGGGGCAGGAAATTTCAAGCGCTCTTTTATGTTCGTTTTCGCGTTTATGTTCGCTTTGACTTTCGCGGAAGCGTCTTTGTGGAAATTGCCCGGAACTTTTTTGCGATTTCTGTAACCGAAATGTAATATTTATCGCGTTTTCGCACCCTGTCACGGCATATTTTCCGGCGGTCGTTTTGTTCACTGTGTCAAAATGACGAATTTTCAGAAAAAATTTTTCGTTGAAATTCTCCGATTTGTCTTGCAAAGCGGGCGGAAACGCCGTATAATCAAGCGGAGAACGAGCCGCGCCGCGCGTCTGTGCGTTTCGGCTCCGAAAACGAACAAGGGGGAGACGGAGTTGAAGAAGTACGCCCTCGGCCTTTACGAAAAGGCCATGCCGCCCGGCCTGTCATGGGAGGAAAAGCTGTCCTTCGCCAAGTCGTGCGGTTATGATTTCGTGGAACTGAGCATTGACGAGAAAGACGACAAACTGTCCCGGCTGGACTGGTCAGCCCAAGAGCGCCTCGAACTGGTCGAAACCATGTCGCGCGTCGGCCTGCCCCTGCGGAGCATGTGCCTGTCGGGACACAGAAAGTACCCCTTCGGGGCGTCAGACCCCGCCGTGCGCGCCCGGAGTATGGAAATCATGGAAAAGGCCATTCAACTGGCCGATGACCTCGGAATCCGCGTTATCCAGTTAGCCGGATACGATGTCTACTATGAGGACAGCAGCGCCGAAACAAAAGCCGCGTTTCTGGACAACCTCCGCCGCGCCGTCGAGATGGCCGCCGTCAAGGGCGTTTCCCTCGGCTTCGAGACCATGGAAAACGACTTCATGAACACCGTTTGGAAGTCGATGTACTACGTCAATTTGGTGGGCAGTCCGTGGCTTGGGGTGTACCCGGACGCGGGGAACCTCACGAACGCGGCGCTGTCGTCGGGCGGGAACGTACTCGACGACTTGGAGAGCGGGCGCGGACACATTATCGCCCTGCACCTGAAAGAGACCGTCCCCGGCGTGTTCCGGGAGGTGCCGTTTCTGACGGGACACGTCAATTTCCCGGCGGTTATCGAAAAGGCGTGGGGGCTGGGAATCCGCCGCTTCGTCACAGAAATGTGGTATGTCGGCAACGACGACACTTGGGCGGACGATATCCGCTTTGCCCGTAAGAGCATGGGCGACATTTTAGACCGTCAGCAGTAATTTAGGGGGCGTTTACATGAAAGTCGAAAAGAAGGTCATCACCAAGCTGAACAAGTGCTACGCAATGGCGGAACTCGTCGACGGCGGGGAACACAAATTTCTTGTCGCGGCGGAGAAGGCCGACCCGTGCTATCTGTGTTCGGAAGACGGGGAAGTGCTGGAAACCGTCTGGAAGGAACCCGGCGGCATTATGACCATGCAGCAAGTCCCCGGCGTCGACGGGCAGTTTCTGTCCACGCAGAGGTTCTTTTCCCCGAACGATTCCAAAAACGCGAGTATCGCCGTTGTCACGCACAAGGGAAAGGACGACTGGGAAATCCGTACGCTCTGTGAAGCGCCGTTTGTACACCGCTTCGGCATTCTGGAACGCAACGGCACGCGCTATCTGCTTGTGTGCTGTCTGAAGTCCGGCCACGAGTACAAGAACGACTGGCGCTTCCCGGGCGCGTGCTACGCGTCCGTACTCCCGTCCGATTTGTCGCCGTTCAACGCCGAACACCAGTTGACGCTTACCAAAATCAAAGACGGCATGCTCCGGAACCACGGCTACCGCGCCATGACCATTGACGGACACGACGCCGCCATTGTCGGCTGTGAAGAGGGGACGTTCCTGTTCACGCCGCCCGTCAAGCCGGACGCGGACTGGGAAATCCGTCAGCTCTGTGGCGTCCCCGCCAGTGACTCTATCCTGCTCGACTTCGACGGCGACGGCAAACTGGAATTAGGCACTATCAGCCCGTTTCACGGCGCGGCGCTTGCCATTTACCACCTTGACGAGTTCGGGAACTACGTCCCGGCGTGGAAACTCCCGCTTCCCGAGGCCGATACCGAATTCTTACACTCCACATGGTCGGGTACTCTCGCCGGAAAGGAAGCGTGGGTCGTGGGCTGGCGCAAGGGTACGCGGCAGACTATCGCCATCACGTACGAAAACGGCGCGTATCAGACGGAAGTCATTGACAGTAATACCGGGTGCGCCAATCTCATGCACTTCGTCAATAAAGACGGCAAGGACGTTTTAGTAGCCACCAACCGCGAGATTGACGAGGCGGCTATGTACACCATCACGGCGTGACAGGGAGGCTTTACAATGCTTGAAAAACTGAAACAGGAAGTCTACGAGGCCAATATGGAACTGCCCCGGCGCAATCTCGTAACCTACACATGGGGCAACGTCAGCGGCATTGACCGTGAAAAGGGACTGTTCGTCATTAAGCCGTCCGGCGTCGAGTACGACGAACTCAAGCCGGAAGATTTGGTCGTCATGGACTTGGACGGCAACCGCGTCGAGGGTACGCTGAATCCGTCCTCCGACACCAAAACGCACCTGATTTTGTACAAGGCCTTCCCGGAAATCGGCGGCATTGTCCACACACACAGCCCCTATGCCGTCGCGTGGGCGCAGGCCGGGCGCGATATCCCCGCCTACGGCACCACCCACGCCGATTACTTCTACGGCGCTGTCCCGTGCGCCCGGAACCTGACGCCGGAGGAAATCGAGGAAGATTACGAGGCCAACACCGGAAACGTTATCGTGGAGACGTTCAAGACGCGTGATATCAATCCCGTGTACGTCCCGGCGGTCGTCTGCCGGAATCACGGCCCCTTTACGTGGGGCAAGGACGCCGCGCAGGCCGTCTATCACTCCGTGGTACTCGAAGAAGTGGCGAAAATGTCCCTGTTCACGGAGACCATTAATCCGAAAGTTGCCCCCGCGCCGCAGTGCATTCTCGAAAAGCACTTCATGCGCAAGCACGGCCCCAACGCCTACTACGGACAGAGCGGACACTAACACAAAACGCTCTCCCTCAACATCCGGAGGAGGGCGTTTCGGCATAAAACGAGGCTTCCGGAACCTTTCCGGGAGCCTTACTTAAATTCAACAACATCATTTGGCGTACATCCCACAATCTTACAAAGACGTTCCAATGTAATCATGGTAATATTTTTGTTCTTTTTGAGGGAGTCCAATGTTTTGTTGTCAATGCCGTTTTTCAGCAGGCAGTATTGGGAGACGTGATTTCTTTTCATGGTTGCCCACAGTGGCGCATAGTCAAACACTGGATTCACCCCCTTTGATTTCATTCTACCATATTGTGGCAATCATCACAATACCCGGATATGTAAAATGTTTCTTGCAATCCGCCCCCGAACATGGTACCATAGTAGCCTAACTTCACCGGAGGGACGGGACAACACCATGAAACTGCGAGCCGTAATCTTTGACTTGGACAACACGCTCTACGACTACGACGCGGCGCATGAACACGCGTTCGGGGCGTTGTGCGCCTTCGCCGGGAAAACGCTGGACTTGTCAGAGGCCGACTTCCGTACCGTCTACCGACAAGTCATGGACGAACAAATCAGCCGCGCCGGGGGACAGTACGCCGCGATTCATAACCGTATGATTCGCTTCCAGATGATTTTGGAGCGGCTCAAAAAACCGATTCTGTACGCGCCGGACATGTCCGATGTGTACTGGGACGCGTTTCTTGACGCGTGTCAGCCCGTGCCGGGCGTCCGCCAAACGCTGGAAACCCTGCGCCAGACGTACACTGTCGGCGTCGGAACCAACATGACCGCCGATTACCAGTTCCGCAAACTGCAAACGTTGCGCCTGCTGGACTTGATAGACTTTCTGGTGTCCAGTGAGGAAGTCGGGGTCGAGAAGCCGGAGCGGAAACTGTTCGAGGTCTGCGCCCAAAAGGCCGGGTGTCCCGCCGGGGCGTGTCTGTTTGTCGGCGACAGCCTCTCCCACGACGTACGCGGCGCGCTGGACGCGGGTATGGCGGCGGTGTGGCTCTCCGCGAAACCAGCCCCCGCCGGCATTGACCGCGTTACCGACATCTCCGAACTGCCGGACTTTATCCGCCGGAAGGGAGGCCGCCCATGAAACAGAACCGTCAGACCGTGGAGGCCAGACGCGCAAATATTCTATCCGTTGTCCGGGAGCGGCAGAAAATCACCGTCGAGGAACTGGCAAGCAAATTCGGCGTGTCGCTCATGACCATTCGCCGCGACTTGCGTACTTTGGAGGACGCCGGGAAATTAGGCCGCTTCCACGGCGGAGCAAGCGTCGATTCCCGCTCCGTCTCCGACGCCGAACGCGTCACGGTGTCGCTCTACCGGAACCTCGTCAGCCGCTACGCCGCCACGCTGATTCAGCCCGGAGACCGCGTCTTTATCAACGGGAGCGCCACCGCGCTGGACGCCCTCGACTACGTGGACGCGTCGCCCGTGTACGTGTTTACAAACAACGGCCTCGCGGTCGGCCGCCGTTTCCCGGCGGGCGTCGACGTGACGCTCTTCGGCGGCAGTCTGCGCGGCGCGGGACACATCATGACCGGAGACTGCACCATGCGAAACCTGCTGACCATGCGCGCCGACAAGGCTTTTATCGGCTGTTCGGGCATTTCGCCGAACGGGGAAATACTCTGCGACATCCCCACCGAGCTGGGCGTCAACGAGACCATGATTGGCCATGCCGAACGCTATTATATTTTAGTCGACCATACGAAAGTGGGCAAGGCCGGGACATACGCGAGTTTTTCGCTGGAGACGGCTGGCTGTATCATCACGGACGAGAAAGCCCCCCCGGAAGTGCTGGAACGTCTCCGCATGCTCAACATGGAGATTGTGCAGGTTGGCCGAAAGGATTTCCCAGACCTGCTGGACGAATAACCAGCATTGACGAGAGAAGAAAATCAGACAGGGATTTAAAAGGACGGAAGGCATAATTTCCAGAATTAGGAAATCAAGTGTAGGGCAAGAGCATTTAAAATACTGGTCAAACAGGGGAAAATATGTTAAAATGGACGCATGAAAATTGAAAAGTTGAAAAAAGCGATGGGGCGGGTAAGGGACCCGCAGCGAACGGATCGTGGGCATATCCTCCATCAGGCGGCGGTTTCGCAGGCGACGCGCCCTTGGGGGTCACATGCCATAATTTCATCCAGAACGGCGTCGGAAATCTGGTCGCAGAGCTTATCCGGATGTCCTTTCGTCACCGATTCCAATGTGAAAAGATAGTTGCTTGCCATAGATGTTTTCTCCTCGTATCATAAGTTTTACCCTTGCAATCAAAATCGCGGCGTGTTATCCTGAAGTCGTTCGCTGTCCGCCACACCGACGGACAATCCTCAACGAAGCCTTTCAGGAGAGAACGACATGAAAGAAAAGACTCTTTCTCAACTTGCCCCGGAAGCGGCGCGCATTCTGGACAGCCTGTCTCAGGATGGGGAAATCCTGCAAATGCGCCGTTACCGGCAACACGGCGACGTTTCCACGTTCGACCACTGCCGGAACGTGGCGGAATTGAGCGTCCGGATAAACCGACGCCTCCATCTGCGGGCGGACGAGGCGGCGCTTGCGCGGGGTGCCATGCTTCACGACTTCTACCTTTACGACTGGCACACGCCCGACCCTTCCCACCGTCTGCACGGCTTCCGCCACCCGGAACGGGCGGCTCAAAACGCAATCCGGCGCTTTAACGTAGGGGAGACGGAACAGCGGATTATCCGTAGCCATATGTGGCCGCTGACGCTGACAAAGCCGCCGCGATGCCGAGAGGCTTGGATTGTCTGCTTCGCGGACAAATATTGCGCCGTGACGGAAACCCTGTTCCGCGGACGGCGCGCAAAATGAAGTTTGGAGGCAGCTTTATGAGCGTCCTTTTGATTTACGCCTACCTGTTTTTCATCGGCTCCCTGTTCGGGTGGATACTGGAACTGTTTTACCGCCGCTTCCTGTCCGCCGCGAACCCGGAGCGCAAATGGATTAACCCCGGCTTCTGCGTGGGGCCGTATGTGCCTCTGTACGGCTTCGGGCTGTGCGCCCTGTACGGGTTCGCCACACTGGGGACGCGGTACGGTCTGGACGCGTCCGGCGGGACGAAATGGGCGCTGTTCGCGGGAATGGCGGTCAGCCTGACGGCGCTGGAATACGTCGCGGGAATCATTTCCCTGAAGTGGCTGAAAGTCCGTCTCTGGGACTACAGCCGGGAATGGGGCAACGTACAGGGCATTATCTGTCCAAAATTCTCCCTGTTCTGGGCGATTTTAGGTGCCATTTACTATTTCGGCGTCCATCCCGGCATTCTGGACGCGCTCCGGTGGCTCTCGGAGAATCTCGCGTTCTCCTTTGTCATCGGCTATTTCTTCGGCGTGTTCACCATTGACGCGGTCTACTCCGCCAATCTGGTTGCGAAACTTAAGAGCTATGCGGAGGAAAATCAGGTCGTCGTCCGCTATGAGGCGCTCAAAGCCCATATCCGTTCCGCCCATGACAAAGCGAAAGAGCGTTCCCACTTCCTGTTCCCGTTCCGCTCCAGCCGCGCCCTGCGGGAACATCTGCGGGAGGCGTATGGGGCGCTGGAAGAGCGTCGGGAACGCG